>NZ_ASXG01000032.1 GCF_000411975.1 Amycolatopsis orientalis DSM 43388 | reverse complement strand
ACAAGCACCAGAAGCGTTCCCCGGAGGTCCCAGCCATGAAAGAAGGTACCGCTATCAGCACCGTGTCGGCCCCTGAGCTGGTGGCGATCAGTTCGCTGTGCTCGGAGAAAGCGCGGAACAGCCAGTCGACTTCGATTCCGGCCGCGGTCGCCGCCGCGCGCAGGCTGGCCTCCTCGCTCTTGGCGGAGTGGGCCATGACGCGCAGCCCGTCCAGGTCGGTGACATCGAGCTGGTCCCGGTCGCGGGGCCCGGAGCCCTCGCGGAAGACGCAGCCGAGTCGCTGCCGGAAAAGAAGTTCCTTGTGGAGCTCGGGCGGCTGGCTGTGCACGAGGCTCAGGTCCAGCAATCCGTTCAGCAGCAGCCGGCGCTGTTCCTCGCTCGTGGCTTCGACGATCGCGAAATGGATCTCCGGCGCGGCCTCGCGCACCGCGTTCAGGTAGGACTCGATCCAGCCGGCCGGGATCCCCGACGGGACTCCCAGGTGGACGAGGCGCCGTGCGCCGGCCGCGGCCTGGAGGACCTCGGGGACCCGGTCGACCAGCTCGAAAATGGACAGCAGGTGCTCGCGCAGGCCCTCGCCGGCCGCGGTCAGCTCGGTGCCGGTCGCGGTGCGCCGCAGCAGCTGATGCCCGAGCGCCTTCTCCAGCTGCGCGATCTGCCTGCTCAGGGTCGGCTGAGTGACGTGCAGGGCCGCCGCGGCGCGCGAGATCGACCCGTACTCGGCGACAGCGCGGAAATAGTCGAGGTGGCGCAGCTCCAGCATGAGCCGAGCATATGCCTCCAAGGCATGCCCAGGGCGGCAGATAGGCATTTGATCTATAGCTGCTGGC
Source organism: Amycolatopsis orientalis DSM 43388 (assembly GCF_000411975.1). GTDB lineage: Bacteria > Actinomycetota > Actinomycetes > Mycobacteriales > Pseudonocardiaceae > Amycolatopsis > Amycolatopsis orientalis_D. The sequence goes on along the minus strand of NZ_ASXG01000032.1, from coordinate 54,119 downwards.
CACGCAGGATCGTCCCCACGCACAGACGAGCGGGAAGGACGGCATGACCGCGATCATCGAGCCTGCTTTCGAGCGGGTGCCCGGACCGGAAGGGGCGCCGTTCACGTTCGTGCTCGTCCACGGCTGGGCGCGTTCCCGCTCGGACTGGCGTCCCGTGCTGCCCGGCCTGCGACGGATCGCGCCGGTCGTGCTCGTGGACCTGCGCGGGCACGGCGAGTCCCGGCCCGGGCCGGGCATGCGGCTGCCGGACGTGGCGGCGGACGTGCGCGCACTGGTGCACCGGCTCGGTCTCGGCCGGGTGGTGCTGGTCGCCCATTCCGCGGGCAGCGAGGTCGCCGCCTTCCTCGCCCGCCGCGAACCGGAATCGGTGGCCGCGCTGGTCGCGATCGATCCGGCGTTCGGGCTTCCAGACGAGGACCGGGCCCGCATCGAGGGGATCGCCGAGCGGCTCCGGCGCGAGGACCCGGCTGCGGTCGCCCGCGAACACTTCGCGGACCACGGACCCAGTCCCCTGCTCCCCGACACCGGCGACCTGGTCGCCGCTGCCCCGGCGGCCGTCCGCGACCTGTTCATCGACTTCGCTTTCGGCCCCGGGGCGCTGCACTTCCAATCTCAGGCGAAGGAATTCTTCGCCGGCTTTGCCGTCCCGCTGCTCGCGATCTACCGCAACGACGAACGCGCCCGACTGGCCCGCGACCTCCTCCCCGCCGCCACGATCACCGTGCTGCCCGGCGGGCATTGGACGCACCACGAGCACCCGGGAGACGTCGTGGCCGCGATCGCCGAATTCCTGTCCTGTCCGGAAGAAAAGGAAGCACCCCATGCCTGAACCCGACCGGGTCGCCATTGTCACCGGAGCAGCGGGAAAACTGGGCGCCGCGATCGCCGAACGCCTGCTCGAAGACGGCGTCGCCGTCGTGCTCGCCGACGTCAAAGCGGACGCGGCGGACGCGACCGCCGCCGATCTGCGCGCCAGGTTCGCCCCGCCCGCGGTCGGCGTCGGCGCGGACCTCGGGTCCGTCGAGTCGATCGAGGAGCTGATCGCCTACGTCGGCAGGCGCTTCGGCCGGATCGACGTCATCGTCAACAACGCGGCCGTGAACCGCCGCTCCACGCTCGCCGAACTGTCCCCGCGGGACTGGGACCTGATGAGCGACGTGAACCTGCGCGGCCCGGCGTTCCTCGTCAGCAGGGCGCTGGAGTTCTTCAAGGAGCAGCACAGCGGGGCGGTGGTGAACATCGCCTCGCGCAATTGGGTCTCCGGCGGACCGGTCGCCTACACCACCATGAAAGCCGGGATCGTCGGCCTGACCCGCTCCCTCGCCCCCGAGCTCGGGAAGCACAACGTCACCGCGAACGCGGTCGCGCCCAGCTTCATCCTGTCCGACTTCACCGCCTACGACCGCGACGAAGAGCAGATCCGCCGCCTGACCGCGGAGTACCGGGCCATCACGCCGATGCCGCGGATGGCCGAACCCCGGGACGTCGCCGAGGCCGTCGCTTTCCTGGCCTCGCCCGCGGCGTCGTTCATCACCGGCGAGGTCCTGCACGTCTGCGGCGGCGCGCAGCTCGCCCCGCTCCCGCAGACCCCGCTCGCCGTCGCACACGCGGGCCGGCCGTGAAGTTCGGCGTCGCCACCATCTGCCTGCCCACCGTGGACCCCCGCGAATGCATCGACCAGGTCCGCGCCGCGGGGTTCGGCGGGATCGAATGGCGGGTCGAGCCGCGCCCCGGCAGCGTCCGCGACCCCCGACCCGCGCACCCGTACCTGGTCGGCCACCGCGCCACCCTCCCGCTGGACGTGCCGGCGACGGAGGCGGCCGCGCGCGAAACGCGCGCGGCCGGACTCGACGTGATCGGCCTGGCCCCCTACCTCGAGGTGGGCGACAGCGCGATGCTCCGGCTCGTGTGCGAGCTGGCGCAAGCCGCGGGTGCTCCGCAATTTCGCGTGCAGGCGCCGAGAATCTCCCGGACCCGACTGTCCTATTCGGAGCTTTTCGAACGGACCGTCGCGTTCTTCGCGGAAATCGAGGCCGCCGCCCGCGCGGCCGGAATCCGCGCGCTGCTGGAGATCCACCACAACACCATCTGCCCCAGCGCCTCGCTCGCGCACCGGGTGGTCTCGCGCTTCGACCCCGCGCACGTCGGGGTGATCTACGACCTCGGCAATCTGGTCTTCGAAGGCTACGAGGCGCACGAGATCGCGCTCGACCTGCTCGGCGACTACCTCGGGCACGTGCACCTGAAGAACGCCGCGCACTTCCGCTCGCCAGGCGGCGGATGGCGAGCGGGCTGGACACCGCTCGAGGACGGCGAAGTCGACGTCCCCCAGGTGCTCGGCCTCATCGAGCGACGCGGCTACGCCGGCTGGGTCTCGGTCGAGGACATGAGCCTGGACCGCCGGCCCGTCGCGGCCCTGCACCACAACGCGGCTCAGCTGCGCGAGTGGGGCCTCCTGCGCTGAGCTTCCCCCCGCCACTGGACAAGGAGGTCCACAATGGACGTTACAAAGCCGTCGCCGGAGACCGCGGTGCGCGTGGCCGCGACAACTTCCCGCTACCGATGGGTGATCCTCGCCCTGTGCTGGCTGGCCTACACCCTCGTCTACCTCAACCGCACCGCCTGGTCGGTGGTCGCGGTCGACGCCTCGCACAGCATCGGGCTGTCCGTGGCCCAGCTCGGGATCTTCGCCACCGCGATGTCCATCGGCTACGTGGTCACCAACATCCCCGGCGGCATCTTCGCGGACCTGATCGGCGGCCGTCTCGCGGTCGGGATTTCCCTGGTCCTGGCGGGAGTGCTGACCTTCGCCTTCGGCACGGTGCGCCATCTCGGCGTGGGGATCGCGATCCAGATCCTCATCGGGCTGGTCAGCGGCGCCGACGTCGCGTCCTTCACCAAGCTGCTCAGCCGCTGGTTCCCGCCGCGCGAACGCGGCACCGCGTTCGGCCTGTACATCACCGCGACCGCGTTCGGCAGCGTGCTCGCCAACGCGTCCATCCCGGCGCTCATGGCACGGCTGGACTGGAGCGGGGTCTACTACCTGTTCGGCGTGCTCACGGTCGTGGTCGGCGTGGTCTGCTGGGCGCTGCTCCGCAACGATCCGCCCGTTCCGGTCGAGCCCGCCGAACCCGCCGCGAAGACGGAACCGGGCGGACGCCTCGGCTTCGCGGCGATGCTGAGAAACCGCAACCTGATGTCGCTCGCGGCGGCCGGACTCGGCATGCAGTGGGCCACCCTGGGATTCCTTGCCTGGGGCAATTCCCTGATGGTGAAGTCGCTCGGCCTCTCGGCGGGGAAGGCCGCGCTCGTCATGGTCATCGTCAGCACGACGGCGATCGGCGTCAAACCCCTGGTGGGCTTCCTGTCCGACCGCGTGCGCGGCACCCGCAAGACACACCTGATGATCCTCAGCGGATATTTCGTGCTCATCCTGGTCGTCTTCGGCCTGATCCGCGACTACCATCTCCTGCTGATCCTCGCTCCGCTGCTCGGGCTGGGCGTGTACGGCTACACAGTGCTGACCAACTCGACTGTCCCGCAATACGCCGACCCGCGTTTCGTCGGCGGCGCGTTCGGCCTCGCCAACACCGCCTGGCAGCTCGGCGGCGTCTTCGCCCCGGTGGCGGTCGGCGCGGTCTTCAGCGCGACCGGCTCGCTGACCCTCGCCTTCGGAGTCTTGGCGGTGGGCCCGCTGCTGGGCGTCCTGCTCCTCGTCCCGATCCGCGAACAAGCTCCGACCGAGCCGGTTCGCTAAGACGGATGGTCTGTCGCGGAGGCGTCCGGGGCCTACGCGGCCGTGGCGGCGCCCGCTTCCCGGGACAGGTGGACGACCAAGCCGGCCAGAATGACCACCAGCAGCGCGATCACTGCGTACGCCGGCAGCCAGTACGCCGCCGCGGCCGCGAGCCCCAGCGCCATCGCGCCGATCGCCCGCGGCCGCCAGCCCGTCCCGGTCTCGACGCGGAAGTAGACCGTCTGCGCCGCCAGATAGACCATGGGGCCGGCCAGCACCAGCACCCCGGCCGCGCCGGAGCGGCCGTCGTGCGCGTGCGCGAGGACGATCTCGAGCCCGGACGCCAGCACGACCAGGCCCGCCACCACCCCGTAGATCGCGTTGATCCCGACGTGCACCGAGCGGATCGGGTTCTCGGTCGCCGAGGTGTGCCGGACGACCTGCTGCTCGGACCGTCCGAAATAGACTTGCCACAGGAGGACGACCGCGGCGAACCCGCCCAGCGCCAGCACCAGGGTGAGCGCGTCGGAGTAGTGCTCCGAGATCGCCCGGCCCAGGGTGAGGACGGTTTCGCCGAGCAGGATGATGAGAAACAGCCGCATCCGCTCCACCATGTGCGCGGCGTCGAACGGAAGGCGCGCCGTCCGCGTCGTGCGGCCGGGCGCGGGATGCGCGGTCCACGTTCCGGCCAGGTCGATCAGCGCGGCGGCCGCCCAGAACCAGATCCGCGAGTGCGGACCGAGCGCGGCGCCGGCGATCCACAGCGGAGCCGAGGCGCCGGTCCAGGCCAGCACCCGGACGAAATGCTCCCGGAGCTGAGGCGTCGGCGAGGTCGCCGCCGCGTAGCCGCCGGCGCCGACGAGGGCGAGCACCATCGGCACGACGAACAGCCACGGCCCGGCCTCGAAGGCGTGCGCGATGCCCGCGTTCATGAACAGGCCGAGCCCCATCACTGCGACGGTGACCGCCTTCGTGCCGCTGCGCTCGACGTCGAGCAAGGTCACTTCGAACGAGGTGAACGCCCAGACTCCGCACACCCCGACGAGCATGGCGAGGGTCTCGGCGCCGGCGCGCCAGGTCAGGTGCTCGACGAGGTGGTGCGTCAGCTGGCCGATGGCCAGCACGAAGACCAGGTCGAACAACAGCTCGAGCGGGGCGACCTCGCGATGGATCCCTTCCGCGCGGGGGACGTGCACTGCTGCCTCCTCGACCCGGCGATTCCGGTTCCGGCGGGCCGGATGGCGGTCCGGTCCGCGGGTGCACAGGACATCATCGCCGGGCCGGGCGCGCAGCACGGAATCCGGCGCCCGCGCGTCGTCCCGGAGAGCGGCGAACTGCGCGCCTCCGGAGCCCCGGAGAAGAGCCGCCCGCGCCGCCGCCCGCCCAGAGCGCCGGAAAGCGCGACCGGGCTCCGGCTGCCGCGTCGAGCGGACGGCCGGAGCCGCGGCTGTGCGCCCTCAGCGCCGGGCGGCGCGGATCTTCTCGGTGGCGGGCAGGTCGAGCACGAGGCCTTCCGGGTCGGCGTGCGGGTCGCCGGTGATCACCACGCCGAAGTCGCGTTCGGCCGCGGCGATGGTCACGTACTCGTCCCGGACGTCGCGCAACACGTGCTGGGGATCGCGGTCGAGCGGGTCGCCCCAGCCGCCGCCCCCGTTGGTCACGTACCGCCAGGTCGCCCCGGCCCCGGTGGCCCAGCCCGGGTCCCGGCCGTAGTAGAAGTACTCGCCGTCCGGGCGCGGAGCCTGCGTCTTCGGGTCCAGCGTGCCCGCGACGGCCACCGCCTTCGCGTAGGACGCCTCCCCCGTCGGCAGCAAGGTTTCCGGCCCGGTGGTCGCCGCTCCGTCCCGGCCGAAGATCCACACGCCGCCGAGCGCGCCGTCGCTGCCGCCGCGCACCCCGACCCCGCTGGCGTTGCGGAACCGCAGCGGAATGGTCTGGTGCTGGCCCGGCTGGGTGTAGAGGACGTCCTTCGCGACCGAAGCGCCGCCGCGGAACGAACCCGGCCCGGCCGTGTCCGGCAGGAACTCGCGCCGCATGATCCGCAGCGGGAAATCCGCTTCCAGCGATTCCGTCGACGGCGACATCAGGTTGAAGATGTAGCTGCAGGAGAACCCGTCGCCGTCGCCGGCCGACGAACCGCCGCGCGGGCCGTGTTCGCCGCCCGCCATCGCCGAGCACATCCACGGGGTGCCGTCCGGGCCGACGCCGTAGGCGTTGTGCACGTAGGCCGAGCCGAAGTCGCCGCCGAGCGCGGCCTCCCCGAGCACCGAGCCCAATGCCCGGCACAGCACCGTGTTGATGAGCGCGGACACCTCGTAGTAGCAGAAGACCGCGCCGTCCGGCGGCAAGGCGCTGACCATCGACCCGGCCGGGATCACCAGGTCGATGTCGCGGAAGGTGCCGGAGGTGAACTCGCTTTCCGGCGACAGCAGCATTTTCAGCCCGACGCCGACCGCGGTCTTGGCGTCGAGCGCACCGGCGTTGATGCAGGTGCGCGCCTGCCGGGACGAGCCGCTGAAGTCGGCTTCCAGCTTCGCGCCCCGCTTGCGCAGAGTCAGCGCGACGACGTACTCCTCGCTGTCGTCGACGCCGTCGGCGTCCAGCGACCCGGTCGCCGAGTAGTCGCCGTCCGGCATCTCGGCGAACGCCAGCCGCATGCTTTCCGCCGACGCGTCGCAGGCGTAGCGGAGGCTGCCGAGGTACGCCTCGATGCCGTACCGCTCGATGATCTCCTGGATCAGCCCCTCGCCGAGCGCGCAGCAGCTCTGCATGGTGTGGAAGTCCGGCAGCATCAGCTCGGCCATCCGGACGTTGTCGAAGATCAGCGAGAACGTCTCCTTGACCGGCTCGCCCGCGTGGTACAGCAGCCGCGGGCTGATCGAGATGCCGTCCTCGTAGATGTTGTGCTTCGCCGCGGAGAACCCGCCGGGCGCGATGCCGCCGACGTCGAGCTGGTGCGCCCGCAGCGCGATGAAGCTCGCGATCCGTCCGTTGTGGAACACCGGGCGGATGAAGCAGACGTCGTTGTAGTGGTTGCCCATCCGGTACACGTCGTTGCAGATCAGCAGGTCGCCCGGGACCAGCTTCTCCGGCCCGAACTCCTCGACCGCGACGCGCACGCCGGCGGACATCGTGCCCAGGAAGATGGACAGCCCGTTCGTGACCGCGCTCATCGCGTAGTCCTGCTCCGGCGGCGCGCAGACGCAGGCCGCGAAGTCGTAGCAGAGCGCGATGATCGGTGAGAACGCCCGGTGCAGCAAGCCGGTGGTGACGTGCTGCGCGGAGTACCGGAGGCGGTTGGCGAGCACCGACGCGGTGAACCGGTCGCAGTCGTAGCGCTCGAGGAACTGTTCGTCGGTGAGGTCGCGAAGCAGCGTCTCGGTGGTGGTCTCAGTCATTGCCCTCGCTCCTGTCCTCGCCGGTCCCCCGGGTGATGACGATTTCGCCGATCCGGCCGACGGTGGCGATCAGGCCGGGCGGCACGAACGTGGTCGACATCGGTTCCCGGATCACCGCCGGGCCCTCGATGACGTCGCCGCGCATGAGCTGGTCGCGCTCGTACTCGCCGGCCTTCAGGTCGGTGTCCTCCAGATGCCGGATGGCGATCGTGCCGACCGGCTGGGGCGATTCGCCCGCCGGCCGTCGCGGCGGCTCGGGGTACTCGACCTTCGGGGTGGGCACCACCGCGGTGAGCCGGTAGGTGACGCCCTGCACCGGCATGCCCTCGAACCGGTTGCCGGACCGCTGCTCGTACCCGTCGTGGAAGTTGGCGATCATCGTCTCGACCGCCTCCGGGGTGATCTTCCCGTTCGGCACCTGCACGAACGGCGTCTCCCACACCTGGCCCATCAGCTGCCCGTCGAAGGAGCGGGTGAACGTGACGCGTTCGGCGTCCTTGCCCAGCGACCGCGTCATCGCCTCTTCCATGCCCGCGTAGACCGCGTCGATCTCCTCCGCCGCGTCCGGGGTCAGCACCGCGTAGGCGGTCCGGCTGTCGGCGTACACCTGGTCGGCGCTGACCAAACCGAGGGCGGAGAACAACCCCGGATGCGGCGGCACCAGCACGCTCTTGACGTGCATCTGCTCCAGCAGGCCCGGCAGCATCATCGGGCCCGCCGCGCCGTAGGCGACCAGCGCGTGGTCGCGCGGGTCGACGCCGTTCTTGACCAGGACGTCGACGATGCCCTCGGCCACGTTGTTGAGCGCCATCCGGTAGGCGAACCGGACCCGCTCGGACAGCGTCGCCTGGGTGTCGAGGGCCTCGAACGCGGCCTGTGCGAGGGCGGGGTCGAGCCGGGACCGCCCGGCGGCGAACCGGTCCGGATCGAGGATCCCCATCATCAGGAAAGTGTCGGTCGTAGTCGGCGCCTGGCCGCCGCGCCCGTAGCAGGCCGGGCCGGGGTCCGCGCCCGCGCTCTCCGGGCCGACCTTCACCTCGCCGGTCGGCGTGATGCTGACGATGCTGCCGCCGCCCGCGCCGACGCTGACGATCTCGTTCGACAGCGTGTTCACGATCAGGTCGTGTTCCAGCTCGAACGTCGTGTTCACGAACGGTTTCCCGCCGGTGACCACGCTGATGTCGCTGGAGGTGCCGCCGATGTCGGTACAGATCAGGTTCGGCTCGCCGATCAGCTCGCCCAGGTGCGCGCACGCCACGGTCCCGGCCGCGGGCCCGGAGAACACGATGCGCGAGGGACGTTCCATCGCGACCTCGACCGGGGCCAGCATGGCCGCGCAGTCGGCGAAGTTGAGGTCGCCGGCGAAGCCGAGCCGGGTGAGCCCGGCGGCCAGCTCCCGCGTGTAGGGGCCGTAAATCCGCTTCATCAGCACGTCGATCACCGTGGTCGAGGCGCGCGGGTACTCCCGCGCCAGCGGGGAGACCTCGCTGGAGATCGAGCACGCGACGTCGCCGATCTCCTCGGCGACCAGTTCGCGCAGCCGGCGCTCGTGGCTTCCGTCCACATAGGAATTGAGCAGGCAGATCGCGACGCCTTCGACGCCGCAGCGGGCCAGGATCCGCAGCTCCTCGCGGGCCTGCTCCTCGTCCAGCGGGATCACCACCGTCCCGTCCGCGCCGAAGCGTTCCCGGATTCCGCGGCGCAGATAGCGCGGCACGATCGGCGCGGTCACGTCGCCGAAGCTGCGGTGCCAGCGCGGGTCGGTGTTGGCCTCCGGCGGCCGCATCGCGCGGGCCATGTCGAGAATGTCCCGGTGGCCCTCGGTGGTCAGGAACGCGATCTTCGGCAGCCGCCGGGTGATGACCGCGTTGAGGCCGTGCGTGCTCGCGTGGTTGAACGCGGCCGCGGCGGCGACGTCCACTTCGGACGCGCCTTCCAGCACGGCCCGGTAGCTTTCGGCGACGTTGGTGGCGACCTTGACCGTTTCGATCCGGCCGCCGGAGATCGAGACGATGTCGGTGAACGTGCCGCCCACGTCGACCCCGATCATGTTCTTGCGCTCAGCCATGTCCGCGCTCCTCAGATCCGGTCGGCCAGCAGTTCGATCGGGCCGAGCTTCGGCCCCGGGACGCGCCGCACGTCGGTCAGGCAGGCGGCGCATTTGACCACGTCGAACCAGCCCGCCTCGGACAGCACCGGATAGGCCTGCAGCCGGCGCTGCCCGCAGCCCGGACAGGTTCCCTCGACGTCCTCCCGGACCACCGACAGGGTCGGCTCGGTCGGGCGGGGATTGGTGATCGCCATTGATCGCTCCTGTTTCGCCTCGATGAAAAGGATTCGTGCTAAGCGGAATCGGCCGGGCTCAGCGCGCGGACGGACACGTCCGCCCCGAGCCGCTCCCGCGCGATCGGCACGAGCTTGAACTTCTGCACTTTTCCGGTGGGGGTCTGCGGCACCTCGTCGGCGCCGAGCACGAACACGTGCCGGGGAACCTTGAACCGGGCCAGGTTCGCCCGGCAGGCCTCGACCAGGGCCGCCGGATCGGGAGCGGCTCCCGGCTCCGGGACGACGAACGCGCAGCCAGCCTCGCCCCAGCGGTCGTCCGGCACCCCGACGACGAACGCCTGGCTGACCCCGGGCTGCCCGGAGAGGAAGTCCTCGACCTCCTTGGGCATCACGAGTTCGCCGCCGCTTTTGAACAGATCCTTCGAACGGCCGGTGATCACCAGCGACCCGTCGGGCAACACGCGGCCGAGGTCGCCGGAGTACAGCCAGCCGTCCCGCAACGCCGCCGCCGTCTCCTCGGGCCGGTTCCAGTAGCCGAGCATGGTCGTCGGACCGCGCGCGACGAGTTCGCCGGACTCGCCGCGCGGAACCGGCTCCCCGGTCGCCGGGTCGAGGATCCGGTACTCCGCGATCGGGCCGCCGGCGAGGCTCGCCGCGCCGCTGGGTTTCGGCCGGCCGACCGTGGACGCGGTCACCTCCAGCGGATCGTCCGGCTGGGTCATCACGGTCGCGCCGCCGACCTCGGTCATCCCGTAGGCGGTGGTCAGTTCGCGGACGCCGAGATCGGTGCGGATCCGCTCCCACAGCCAGGTCGGCGCGACCGCGGCCGCCGACAGCATCCGTTCCAAAGAGGACAGATCGGTGTCGCGCCGCGCCGGGTGTTCGACCAGGGCGACGCTCATCGTCGGCACCGCGAGCACGTCGTTCACCCGGTGCTGCTCGATCGCCCGCAGGTACTCGCCGGCGTCGAACTTCGGCTGCGGCAGGATCGTGCCGCCGACGAAGGTCGCTGCCTGCACGCCTTGCTCGTAGGCGAACATGTGGTAGCAGGGCAGGGCGAATACCGACCGGTTGCCGTCCGGCAGCGCCCGGCAGTAGGCCGAGCCGTACACCTGGCGCAGCAGCGCGTCGTGGCTCAGCTGCACGCCCTTGGGCTCGCCGGTGGTGCCGGAGGTGTACATGATGTCCGACATCTCCAGCGGGCCGCGCAATCCGCCCGGCGCCGCCCCCGGGCTCGCGCTGCCGATCCGCTCCAGCTCCGCGACATCGAGTACGCCTTCCCGGCCTTCGCCGTTCCCCTCCGGATCCAGCGTGAGCACGCGTTCCAAGTCGCCGAAGCCGATCGCCCCGGCCCGCTCCCACCCCGGAGCCAGCTCGTCCAGCATCGCGAGGTAGTCCTGGTTCCGGAAGGACGTCATCGTGATCAGCACCCGGCTGCACGACTGCCGCAGCACGAATCCGAGTTCCTGAGTGCGGTACAGGTAATTCAGCGGGACCGCCACCGCGCCGGCCCGCGCGATCGCCAGTTTCAGCGGCTCGTACTCCGGATAGTTCGCCATCAGCAGGCCCACGTGGTCGCCCGCGCGCACGCCGAGCGCGGCCAGCCCGTCCGCGTACCGGTGCGCCCGCCGCAACACGTCGTCGTAGGTGAACACCCGGTCGCCGGCGATCACGTACGGACGGTCGGCGAACCGGGCCGCCACGTGCTCGAAGTGCTCGTCGAGCGTGCGCGGCCGCCACGGGGCGAATTCGCGCTCCAAGTCGGCGCGCCGCTGCGCGATCGACGGCCCGTCCGCGGTCACCGCGGGCTCCCCGCCACCTCGACCGTGCGGTGCACCTTCGACTTCTGGCCGGTGCTGCCGCGGTTGACCCCGACCAGCCCGTTGAGCGCCGGGTTGTTGTTGACCAGGTTCCCCAGCTGCGGTCCCGCGGCGATCATGCCGCCGTCGACGGTGATCACCTCGCCGGTGATGAACTTCGCGTCGTCGCTGGCCAGGAACGACACCACGCCCGCGACGAAATCCGGTTCCCCGGCATACGGCAGCGGCTGCACGGTGCCCAGCACCGGTTTCAGGTCCTCGGCGGTGAGCCCGATCAACGGCGTCGTGATGATGCCGGGCGCGACCGCGTTGACCCGGATCCGGTCCGCGGCGTACTCGAACGCGGCGATCTTGGTCAGATGCTGCACGCCCGCCTTGGCCACCGAGTACGCCTGCACCCCGGCTCCGGCCGCGAACGCGCCGACCGAGCCGAAGTTCACGATCGCCCCGCCGGTGCCCTGCGCCCGCATCACCCGCCCGGCGTGCTTGACGCCGAGGAACACGCTGCGCAGCACCACGTCGAAGGTGTAGTCCCAGTCGTCGACCTCGAGTTCGGTCAGCGGGCCGAACGCCCCGCCGACGCCGGCCGCGTTCACCAGCACGTCGAGCCGGCCGAAACTCTCGACCGTCTGCGCGATCGCCGCTTCGAACTGCGCCTCGTCGCTGACGTCGGTGTGGGCGAACCGCACCCGGTCGCCCGCGTCCAGTTCCGCGAGCGTGCGTTCGGCGACCTCGCGGTTGAGGTCCGCGATCACGACGTCGAAGCCGCGGTCGAGGAACCGTGCCACCGACGCGCGGCCCATCCCGCTCGCCCCGCCGGTCACCAGCGCCACTTCGTTGCCCATGTCCTGTCCCTTTCGCCTCAACCGACCAGAATCTGCTTCACGTCGGTGAATTCGCGGAGGCCCTCGGGGCCGCACTCCCGGCCCCAGCCGGACTTCTTCACCCCGCCGAACGGCGCGGCCATGGTCGGCCCGAAGGTGTTGAGCGCCACCGATCCCGCCCGGATCCGGCGCGCCACGCCCAACGCGCGGTCGCGGTCCGCGGAGAACACGCTCGCCGCCAGGCCGTATTGGGTGCCGTTCGCGATCCGCACCGCGTCGTCGACGTCCTCGTACGGCAGCACCGCGGTGACCGGGCCGAACACCTCGTTCTGGGCGACGTCGTGGTCCTCGGCAACGCCGGTCAGCAGCGTCGGCTCGTAGAACCACCCGGTGTCGAACCCTTCCGGCCGGCCGCCGCCGGTCACCACGTTCGCGCCCTGCTGGCGGGCCCGTTCCACGACGCGGCGCGTCCGGTCGAACGCCGCCCGCGTCGCCAGTGGGCCGTGGTCGGTGTCCTTCGACCGCGGGTCGCCGATCCGCAGCGCGCGGTACGCGCCGGCGAGAGCCTCGACGATCTCGTCGTGCCGCGAAGCCGGGACCAGCACCCGCGACAGCGCCGCGCACACTTGGCCCGACCCGCTCATCGCGCCGGCCACCAACGGCCGCAGCGCCTGGTCCAGGTCCACGTCTTCGAGCAGCACCGCCGGCGACTTCCCACCCAGCTCGAAAACCGTGCGCGGCAACAGATCCGCGCTCTGCCGCAGGATGGCCGACGCGGTCGCCGGACCGCCGGTGAACGAGATCATCTCGAACCGCGGATCGGAGGCCAGCCGCTGGGACACCTCGACGCCCGCGGCCAGCACGCTCAGCACCCCCGGCGGGAATCCGGCCGCCGCGGCGCAGTCGGCGACCAGCCGCATCATGAGCGCCGACTCCGGCGCCGCCTTCACCACCACCGGCGCGCCGGCCAGCAGGGCCGGCACCACCTTGCTGCCCACCGTCGTGAGCGGGCCGTTGTAGGGCATCACCGCCAGCACCGGGCCGACCGGTTCCCGCTCGATCCGCACTTCGCCGACCGGGGTGGAGCGGGTCTCCGGCGCCAGCGCCTCCTCGGCCGCCGCGAGCGCGGTGCGCCACGCGGCTTTCGCCGCGAACCGGTGCAGGGTCCGGCTCCAGCGGACCGGAATGCCCGCCTCGACCGCCCACACCAGGCCGATCTCGTCCGCCCGTTCCTCGAGCAGAGCGCAGAACCGCTGGCACACCGCGATCCGCTCGGCCACCGGCAGCCGCGGCCACGGGCTGGCGAAGGCTTCCGCGGCCGCCTCGGCCGCCGCGTCGGCGTCATCCGCGGTCGGCGCGGCGACCTCGGCCACCGCTTCCTCGGTCGTCGGCGACACGACAGTCGTGACCTCGTTTCCGGCAGACCGCCGCCATTCGCCGCCGATCAGCAACGCATCCGGCCGCGGGACCTTCAGGTCTGTCTCGAGCACGAGTTCCTCGCGGCTGTCCACCACACTCATCGGCTCTCGCTCTCCTCTCTGGCGGTAGTTCGGTGTCCGGTCAGTTCTGCTGCACGACGGTCCCCGCGGCGAGGAGGCCGGTCACTTCTTCGTGGCTGAATCCCCAGTCCTGCAACGCCTTCTCGGTGTGCTCGCCGGGCACGGCCGCCGGGCCGGCCACCGCGCCCGGGGTGCGGCCGAAGCGCGGCGCGGGCGCGGGCTGCAGCACCCCGTCCACCGGCACGAACGCGCCCCGGGAGACGCTGTGCTCGTGGTGCGGCGCCTCGTCGAGGGTCAGCACCGGGGCGAAACAGGTTTCCTTCCCCCGGAAGACCTCGACCCAGTCGTCCCTCGTCCGGGTCCGGAAAACCGCGGCGAGCCGGCCGCGCAGCTCCGGCCAGCCGCGTTCGTCCTGCTGTGCGGGCAAGTCCTCGTCCGCGAGCGCGAGCGTCTCGAGCAGGACCGCGTAGAACTTCGGTTCGTTGGCCGCGATCGCGACCCACCGGCCGTCGGCGGTCTCGTAGGTGCCGTAATACGGCGCGCCGCCGTCGAGACGGTTCGCTTCCCGTTCGTCGCGCCACCGCCCGGTCTGGCGGAGCCCGTGGAACAGCGAACCGAGCAGCAACGAGCCGTCGAGCATGGCGGCGTCGAGCACCTGCCCCCGGCCGGACCGCGCCGCTTCGAACAGCCCGGCGACGATCCCGAACGCGAGCAGCATCCCGCCGCCGCCGTAGTCGCCGACGAGGTTGAGCGGCGGGACCGGCCGCCCGCCGGCCGGTCCGATCGCGTGCAGCAGCCCGCTGAGCGCGAGGTAGTTCAGGTCGTGCCCGGGCGCCCGCGCCAGCGGCCCGTCCTGGCCCCATCCGGTCATCCGCCCGTAGACCAGCCGCGGATTGCGGGCCAGGCATGCGTCCGGGCCGATCCCGAGCCGCTCGGCGACGCCCGGGCGGCTGCCCTCGATCAGCGCGTCGGCCTGTTCGGCCAGGCGCAGCACCACCTCCGCGCCGCCGGGACGTTTCAGGTCGACGCCGGCCGAGCGGCGGCCCCGCAGCGTGGCGAACTCGTAGGACCGCTCGCCCGGAACGTGGTCGCGCACGTGGCCGGCCCGGTCCACCCGCAGCACGTCCGCGCCCATGTCCGAGAGCAGCATCGCGCACCACGGGCCCGGGCCGATCGAGCCGATCTCGACGACCTTCACCCCCGCCAGCGGCCCGGCCATCAGCTGAACTCGACGGTCTTCTCGACGCCGCGCAGCGCTTCGACGGTCTCCTCGACCAGCCGCTCGAGGATGTCCGCGGCGCCGGGCAGGTCGGTGATCATGCCCGCCCCCGCGCCCGAGGGCATGCTCATGTGCGTCTTGAGATGCGCCTTCATCGCGGCGTACTTGAACGGCATGGTCAGCACTCGCTGCACCGGATACGGCGACAGCTCGTCCTCGTGCCCCTCCCACACCTCGGTGAACCGGTTGCGCAGCATCCGCACGTGCAGGCCGTCGAACAGCAGCGAACGCAGCGTCGAGTCGTACTCCGCCTCCACGACCGCCTGCTTGAACACGTCCTCCGAACCCGACTCCTCGCTGGCGAGGAACCGCGTCCCGACCCACGCGCCCTGCGCGCCCATGGTCAGGCACGCGGCGATCTGCGAGCCCTTCACCAGCCCGCCCGCCGCGATCACCGGCACCGTCGCGAACTCCAGCACCTCGGCCAGCAGCGTGATCAGCCCGACGTCGCCGGTGTGCCCGCCGCCCTCGGTGCCCTGCACGACCACCAGGTCGGTGCCGTTGCGGATGGCGCTGCGGGCGTGCTTCGCCTGCCCCACGATGCTGAGCACCTTCGCGCCGGCCGCGTGGCAGGCCTCCACCACCCAGGTCGGGGTGCCCAGCGCGCAGGCGATCACCTCGACGCCGTGGCCGAGGGAGATCTCCAGCTTTTTCTTGTTGTCCGCCAGGCTGATCGCCTGGTCCGTGGTCGGCACGACCTCGACGCCGCGCTCGGCCAGTTCGGACTTCAGCTGCTTGAGCGGCCCGGGCAGCTCCGGCACCGCCACGTCGGAAAGCCCCTTCGGCGCGTTCGCCGGGAAGCCCAGGTCGACGCACAACGGCCGGTCGCTGAGCTTCCGGAACAGCCGGATCTCCTCGTCCACCTGCTCGGGAGTGATGTCGATGCCGCCGATCGAGCCGAGCCCGCCCGCGTTCGACACCGCGGCGGCCAGCCGCCCGTAGGCGACGTTGCCCATGCCCGCCTGCAGGATCGGCACGTCGATCTCCAGCAACTCGCAGACGGGGGTCCGCAGGGTGGGCGACATGGGCTCCTCCTCCGTGCCGTCCCGGCGGCCGGTGCTGCCGCGGGGTCCGGGGATACTCGAAAGTATTTAATATATTTCACATTTCATCGCGGCGGCCGACTCGCTCGCCGGGGACGGGGATTTTTCTAGCATCCTTTCGAAAAGCTGGCAAGCCCTGGCCTCGCTTGCCCCGTTCTTCGAGAAACCGGTAGATTTTTCCCGGACGGAGAGGTGGTCAGGTGACGAAGGCGGACGGCGGCGACCGGGAGCGGAAGTCCGACAGGACCCGGCGGCGGATCCTCGACGCGGCGGCAGACCTGTTGAGCCGCAAGGGTTTCGACGGCACCCGGCTGTCGGAGATCGCGACGCTCGCGCAGCTGCGGGTGCCCGCGGTCTACTACTACTTCGAATCGCGGGAGGCGATCCTCGAGGAGGTCGTCAACATCGGCGACCGGATGGCCGGGGACAACGTCCGGGCGCGGCTGGCCGCGCTCCCCCCGGACGCGACGGCGATGGACCGGATCTGCGCCGCCTACGCCGCGCATCTGGAGATGGTGCTGAAGGAATCGGCCTACACCGCGGCCGCGATGCGCACCCTCGGCCAGCTGCCCCCCGACATCCGGGCCCGGCAGCTGGAGCACCAGCGCGCCACCGGGCAGCTGTGGCGCGACCTCATCCAGGCCGGCGTCGACGAAGGGGAAATCGACCCGGGCCTCGACCCTCGTGCCGCCCGGATGTTCCTGCTGGGTGCGGTCAACTGGGCCACCGAATGGTGGAACCCCGCCCGCGGGAGCCTCGACGAGATCCTCGCGACCGCGCAGCGCCTGATCCGCAACGCCCTGACCGGACCGGGCTCCGCGGCGGCCCCGCCCGCGGTCGCCGCTCCGGCCGCCGCGCTGTCGCCGGTGTTCTCTCCGCCGCAGCTCTGACCGGCTAGGCCGGATCCGCGGCGAACACCGGACTGGTCGAGACGAACGGGCGGAACTCCATCCGGCGCGTCTTCCATTCTCCGTCGCGGCGGACGAACTCCAGCTCGTATCCGCCCGACAGCAGCTGGCGGACGCCGTCGTCGGTCAGCCGGAAGTAGAACACGTCGGTCTTCGCCGCCGCGGTGTCGCCGTCCACTTCGATCACCGCGTTGGTGATGTGGTGGTGACAGCGGGGCACCTGCTCCCACACTTTCCGCACCAGCGCGCGGACTCCGGCGATGCCGTGGCCCTCGCCGCGGGGCAGCACGTAGTCGGCGTCTTCGGCCCAGATGCTCAGGAACGTCTCTTCGTCCTGCTTGTCGATCCCGTGGCAGTACTTGGCCAGCACCGCCTTGATCTCTTCGACGTCGATCGCCCACTGGATTCGTTCTTCAGGGGTGCGCGCTCTGCCGGTCACCGGGGAGTCCTTCCGCCGCGGTCCGAGGTCGAAACAGACCGCGACGGTAAACGGGGCCGCCGGAGCAGGTCAATTTCCCTTTCCCGAAGCGGTGTTTCGGGAAAACCGAAGCGCCGGTCCGCGTCAGCCCTTCCGCGCGACCGAGTCCCGCAGCCGGTCCAGCCGTTCCGCCGACTCCGAGCCGGGTTCGGCCGACCAGATCACCAGCTGCTGCTCGCCGTTCCCGGCCTGCTGGAAGCTGTCCCAGTCCAGCGACATCTCCCCCACCCGCGGATGCGCGACCGTCTTCGTGCCGAAATTCTGGTGCGCCACCCGGCGCTCGGCCCACCACCGGCCGAAATCCGCGCTCGTCAGGGACAGGTCGCCGACCAGCCGCGACAACGCCGGATCGGTCGGGTTGCCCGCCGCGTTCATCCGCAGCACCGCCACGCACGTCCGCGCGACCTGCTCCCATTCCGGGTAGAGGGCCCGCATCCGGGAGTTCGTGAACACCAAGCGGATGTAGTTGCGGTCGCGCTCGGGGATCTCGGCGAAATCGAGCAGCAGCGCCGCGGCGAGGTCGTTCCACGCCAGGATGTCCAGATACCGGCTGAACACCAGCGCCGGAACGCGGTCCAGCTGCCCGAGCAGCCGCTCCAGCTGCGGCCGGATCGCCCGGCGGCGCCGCGCGGGTTCCCGCGGCGCCGGCGCCGAACCGGCCCGGGGCAGCAGGGTGCGGACGTAGTCGCGCTGCTCGTCGTCCAGTCCCAGCGTGCGTTCCAGCGCGGCCAGCACCGGTTCGGACGGGGCGAGGCGGCCCTGCTCGATCCGCGTGTAGTAGTCCGTGCTGATCGAAACCAGCTGCGCCACTTCCTCGCGGCGCAGCCCGGGGACGCGACGGCGGTCGGCGGCCGGGACGTCGAGGCCGACCTGGTGCGGCTGCAGTTCGGCGCGGCGATGCTGGAAGAACTGTCCCAGCTCGCGCAGCTCCGTCGTCGCCTCGGCCATGGTCGCCATCCTACGGCCCTGCCTCTCGCGTATCCGGGGAAGAATCTTCCCGGGTTGGTTCTACTGGTCTCGGGGACGACCGAACATTGCCCGGCCGACCGGATCGTGGTCGGCCGGGCAGCGGTCGTCGGCCGAGGATCAGAGCTTCTCGGTGAAGAAGGGCACGATCGTCTTCAGCGCCTCGCCCGCCCCGTTCGGCCGGTCGTAGAGGTCGTAGTGCGAAGCCGTGTCGATCTCCAGGAGCTTCTTGTCGGTGGACGCGGCCCGCTCGTAGATCTCGTGGCCGTCGCGGTACGCGCCGAACGCGCCCTGCTTGTCCTTGTCGCCGATCACGATCAGCAGCGGCTGGTCGAGCAGCTCCTCGGCCAGGTGGAACGCGTCCCAGCCCAGCACCGCCGAGCCGTGCGCGGCCTCGAACAGGACGCAGCCGTGGTCCGCCTGGCCGCGGTCGGTGCGGTAGTACTCGAAGGCCTCGATGATGTCGATGTCGCCGGTCTGCTTCGCGGCCTCAGCCGTGTCGGGCAGGAACCCGTTGACCGCGCTCTTCTCGCCGCGCGCCTCCGTCGTGCGCTGCTGGCCGATCGCGGCGAGCGCCTGGAGAACGCCGCCGTTCTGGCCCGCCGTCTCCCGCTGGAGCCGGCCGAAGTTGGCGCCGGTGACCGACACCACCGCCTTGAAGCGCTTCTCGGTCTTCGCGGCCGCGAGGGTGTACCCGCCGCCTCCGCAGATGCCGAGCACACCGATACGGTCGGCGTCGACGTACGGAAGGGTCACCAGGTAGTCGACAACGCGGCTGAAGTCCTGGACGCGCTGCGCTGGGTCCTCCAGGAACCGCGGTTCGCCGCCGCTCGCGCCCTGGAAGCTGGCGTCGAACGCGATGACCACGTTTCCGGCCTCGGCCAGCGCCGGGGCGTACACGTTGCCGGAGGTCTGTTCCTTGCAGCTGCCGATCGGGTGCGCGACCACGATCGCCGGATAGGTCTTGGAGTTGTCGAAGTCCGGCGGGAAGTGCAGATCCGCCGCGATGTCCCAGTACATGTCGCGGTTGCGGAACTTCACGTGCTCGACGGTGCCGGTGGCCATCCTGCCTCCTCAGTCGTGCTCGGGGCGTTTCCCCGGCTCGTCTTCCACCATCGTCTCCCGCTCGCGCCGGTACCAGTTCGGGTTCTTTCCTGGGAAGGATTTATCCCTGGATACCCCGGCACCGCCGCGGCGCGGCCGGGCAGGCTTTTCCGCACCGGCGCGCACGTCGCGAAAAATTCCCCAGATAACGCTTCCCGCCCGAATCCCGCCCGCTCGCGGCCGACCGGTTGACACCCGCGCTTCCGCCACGGACAGTGTGACCCTGCATTTTATATTTTACTTCTGCCGGACCCCGTCCCCTCAAGGAAGAGTCATGGACCAGCCTCAGCAGACCGCCGGCGTCCAGCCGCCCAGCACCCTCGCACCGTCGAAAAAGGACATGCGGCGCATCGCGATCGCCAGCGCCACCGGGACGGTGATCGAGTACTACGACTTCCTGATCTACGGAACTGCCTCCGCGCTGGTGTTCCCGCACGTGTTCTTCCCCGCCCTGGGACCGGCCGCGGGCACCGTCGCCGCGTTCGCGACCCAGGGCGTCGCTTTTCTCGGGCGGCCGCTCGGCGCGATCCTCTTCGGACACTTCGGCGACCGGGTCGGCCGCAAGAAGACCTTGATCACCACGCTGTTCCTGATGGGTCTCTCGACCGTCCTCATCGGACTGATGCCGACCGCGGCCCAGATCGGCGTGGCCGCTCCCCTGCTGGTGCTGCTGCTGCGCGTGCTGCAAGGCCTCGCGGTCGGCGGCGAATGGGCCGGCGCGACCCTGCTCGCGGCGGAAAGCGCGCCCAAGGCCAAGCGCGGTTTCTACTCGATGTTCGGCTCGCTCGGCGGCGCGGTCGCGGTCGTGCTGGCCAACCTGACGTTCCTGATCGCCGGCCTCACCATGAGCAACGAGGACTTCCTCAGCTACGGCTGGCGCATCCCGTTCGTGGCCAGCGTGGTGCTGATCGCCGTCGGCCTCGTCGTGCGGCTGAAGATCGAGGAGTCCCCGGTGTTCCGCCGCGAAGCCGTCCGGTCCGGAACCGCGTCCGCGCCGCTCGCCGAAGCGTTCCGCAAGCAGCCGCGCCAGATGCTGTTCGGCTCCGGCGTGCTGGTCATGGTGTTCGCCTTCTTCTACCTCAGCGGCAGCTTCCTCGCCTCCTACGGGACCGCTCACCTGCATCTGGCGAAGACCACGGTGCTCTCGATCGGCGTGCTCGCCGGCGTCGTGTGGTGCATCTCGATGATCGCCGGCGCGGTGCTGTCCGACCGGTTCGGCCGCCGGCGGGTCATCCTCGTCTCCACCTTCGTCTCGGTGGCCTGGGCGCTGGCCCTGTTCCCGGTGCTGGACCTCGGCACCGCCGTCTCCTACGGCGTGGGCGTGTGCCTGACGCTGGTCTTCGCCGGACTCGTCTTCGGCCCGGTCAGCGCCTTCATGCCGGAGCTGTTCATCACCCGCTACCGCTACACCGCGGCCGGATTCTGCTACAACGTCGCCGGCATCCTGGGCGGCGCCGTTCCGCCGCTCGTGGCCGCACCGATCATCGGCGCCGCCGGATCGCTCGCGCTGGGCGGATTCCTGGCGGTGCTGGCGCTGCTCAGCGCGGTGTGCACCCTCGGGCTCAAGGAAACCCGCCACTACGAGATGGACCGGGGAGAACTCGTCGCCGGATGAGTCATCAGGCCGCTGGCCGGGCGCCTGCCGCGACGGCAGATGCCCGGCCAGTTTGCCGTGCGCCCGGAACTCGCCCTGCGAGCGAAAAGGGCGGGCCCCCGGCAATCCGCCGGGAGCCCGCCCTTTTCGCTCGCCTCAGTAGGAGCGCGGCAGCCCCAGAACCTGCTGCGAGATGTAGTTCCGCACCATCTCCTGCGAGAACGGCGCGTTGCGCAGCAACCGAACCTCCCGCCAGAGCCGCTCGACGTGGTACTCCTTCGCGTACGCGTAGCCGCCCAGCGTCGAGAACGCCCGGTCGCACGCCTCGAACCCGGCCTCGGCGCCCAGGTACTTCGCCGCCGCCGCTTCCGGGCCGCACGGTTTGCCTTCGTCGAACAGCCGGGCCGCCCGCATCACCATGCCCTCGGCGGCTTCCAGCCGGATCCACGAATCCGCCAGCGGGTGGGCCACGGCCTGGTTCTGCCCGATCGGCCGGTCGAACACCACCCGGTTCTTCGCGTACTCCGCCGCGATGTCCAGCGCGGCCCGGCCGAGGCCGATGCCCTCCATGCCGACCACGATGCGTTCCGGGTTCAGCCCGTCCAGCAGGTAGTAGAAGCCCTTGTCGACCTCTCCCACCAGCCGGTCCTCCGGCACGAACAGGTCGTCGATGAACAGCTCGTTGGTGTCGATCGCCGCCCGGCCGAGCTTCTCGATCTCGCGGACCGTGATGCGGTCGCGGTCCATGTCGGCGAAGAACAGCGACATCCCGTACAGCGGTTTGTCGTCGCGCCGCGGCGAGGTCCGGGCCAGCAGCAGGATCTTCTGCGCGTTCTGGGCGTTGGTGATGAAGACCTTCTTGCCGTTGATCTTCCAGCCGCCGTCGACCTTGGTCGCCTTGGTCTTGATCCGCGACGTGTCCACGCCGGCATCCGGCTCGGTGACGCCGAACGCCATCAGCAGCTCGCCTGTCGCCAGCTTCGGCAGGAACTCGCGCTTGAGCTCCTCCGAGGCGTACTTCACCAGCGGCGCGGGCGGGAACACGTAGAAGTGGATCGCCGAACCGCCGGCCATCCCGGCGCCCGAGGCGGAGATCTCCCCCATCATCACCGCGGCCTCTTCCAGGCCGAGGCCGATGCCGCCGTACTCCTCCGGGATCATCGCGCCGAGCCAGCCGCCCGCCCCGAACGCCTTCACGAACTCCCACGGGTACTGGTGGTTGCGGTCCTTGTCGAGCCAGTACTCGTGGTCGAACTTGCGGGCCAGTTCCCTGGTCGCCTTCCGGACGATCTCGACGTTGCTTTCCGGATCGGTCATTTCGCGTTCTCCTCAGCGAGTACGGGGATGTCTTCCAGCGGCGTGGCCGGGTCGAGCGACGACAGGTCGCCGACCGGCGCGCCGACGAACCGGGCCCGGATCGCGCGCCGCATGATCTTGCCGTTCTTGGTCTTGGGCAGCGTCGGCACGACGTACACCTCGGGGGCGAACGACTTCCCCGCGTTTTCCAGCGCGGCGGCCGCCAGATCCGCGCGGTCGGCGCCGGGCGTGCGCAGCACCGCGAACGCCACCGCGCGCTGCCCGCGCAGCTCGTCCGGAGCGCCGATCACGGCCACCTCGGCGATCCGCTCGTCGCGCAGCAGCGCCGCCTCGATCTCGGCCGGGCCGACCCGGCGGCCGGCCAGCTTGAGCGTGTCGTCGGAGCGGCCGTGGATCCGCCATTGCCCGCGCTCGTCCACACTGGACAGATCGCCGTGCACCCAGATGCCCTCGAAGCGCGACCAGTACGTCTCGAGGTAGCGCTCGCGGTCGTGCCAGAACGCGTGCGTCATGCCCGGGAAAGTGTTGCGCACGGCCAATTCGCCGATCGCGCCGACGACCGGCTGCCCGGCGTCGTCGAGCACCGTCGCGTCCACTCCGGGCAGCGGGCCGGTGAACGCGGCCGCCTCGCCCGGCAGGAACGGGTAGCCGACGAGCAGCCCGCCGCCGACCTCGGTTCCGCCGCTGTAGTTGACGATCGGCACCCGGCGCTTCCCGACCTGCTCGAACAGCCACCACCAGGTCGGCTCGTCCCACGCTTCGCCGGTGGAGACGAACGCGCGCAAGCTCGCCAGCGCGTGCTCCGGCTTATCCTGCGCCGCCCGCAACGCGCGGGCCGCGGTCGGCGCGATCCCTTGCACGGTCACGCCGTTGCGCTCGACGACCTCCCACATCCGGTCCGGCGTGGGATGCGTCGGCAGGCCCTCGATCATCACGATCGTCGCGCCGAGCTGCAGCGGGCCGGTCATCAGCATGGGGCCGACGAGCCAGCCGAGGTCGGTGATCCAGCAGACGACGTCGTCCTCGTGCACATCGAAGCCGTAGGCGAAATCGACCGCGGTCTTCACCGCGAACCCGCCGTGGGAATGCACGATCCCCTTCGGCCGTCCCGTGGTGCCCGAGGTGTACACGATCGTGAGCGGATCGTTCGCCTCGGTCGCCGCGGTTTCGACCGGCGCGGGCGACGGGTCCAGCTCGTCGAAGTAGACGTCCCGGCGGTCCGTCATCGGCACGTCGGCGCCGAGGTGGCGGACCACGACGACGCGCTTCACCGAGGGCACGTCCCGCAAGGCCGCGTCCGCGGTCTCCTTCAACGGAACCTGCTTGCCCCGCCGGGTCGTCCCGTCCGCGGTGATCAGCACGACCGCTTCCGAATCCTGCAGCCGGGTGGCGAGGGCGTCCGCTGCATAGCCGCTGAACGTCGGCACCGCGATCGCACCGAGCATGGCGATCGCGAGGAACGCCACCACCGCTTCCGGGACCACCGGCATGAACAGCACGACCCGGTCGCCGCGCTCGACGCCGAGCGCGGCGAGGTTCGCGGCGAACCGCCGCACCTGCTCGTCCAGCTCGCCGAAGGTCAGCGTGCGGCGCTGGCCGGAATCGCCTTCGTAGACGACCGCGGTCTTGCCCGCGAGTTCGCCGCGGGCGTGCCGGTGCGCGCACAGTTCGGCGACGTTGATCCGGCCCCCGGGGAACCAGCGCGGGAACGGCTTGCCCTCGGACTCGTCGAGCACCCGCGCGAACGGCTCGGCGAAGGCGACGTCCAGGTCCTCGACCACCGCGCGCCAGAACCACTCCGGATCGGCGATCGCCCGCCGGTTCGCCGCGGTCACGCCGTCCGCGTCGCCGGGCAGCCCCCACTTGCGCAGCGCGGCGAGGTACCGGCTGCGGTCCAGCACCTCGCGCGGCGGCGCCCAGGCGAAACCCGTCTCGTCCTCGGCCATGTCCGCTCCTTTCCCGCTCAGCTCTGCGCGGCGGGCGCCTCGGCGGCGGACCGCTTCAGCATCAGGCCCGCGCGCAGCGCGTCGCACACGATCTCGTCGCGCTGGTTGATCCCGAGGTGCCGGAACATGACGATCCCCGAGTCGCCCCGGCTCTTGGACTCGCGCTTGCTGACGATCTCGGTCCGCACGTGGATGGTGTCGCCGTGGAACACCGGCTTGGGGAAGGTGATCTTCTCGAAGCCCAGGTTGCCCAGCGTGGTGCCCTGCGTCGTCTCCGGCACCGTCACCCCGGACACCAGCCCGAGGATGAACAGGCTGTTCACCAGCCGCTGGCCGTAGATGGTGCCCTTGCTGTACTCCGCGTCCAGGTGCAGCGGAGCCAGGTTGAGCGTCATCACGCTGAACAGCGTGTTGTCCGCCTCGGTGACCGTGCGCCGCGTCGGGTGGTCGATCACCATCCCCGGTTCGAACTCCTCGAAATACAAGCCTGCCATCGGGTGTCCTCTCCCCGCCGCGCGCTCGGCGCGGCGCGTGATCGATCCTCGTCGCCGGGAGGCGCGGCGGTTCTTCCGCGAGCTCTGCCCACCCGGTGAATATAAAATATACTATCTGCTGGAGGCGCGTCCAGCGTCGATCCGCGCATCATATATTCTGGACGTCCATTCCGCGTCATCGGAGACGAGGAGGCACCGATGCCTGACCACCAGCGGCCGTCCGGCCCGGTCCGGTTCCGCACCGCGGACCTCGAAACCGCCCGCGAGCAGGTGACCCGGACCTTCGCCAGCCACGAGGTGCGCGTCGCCGACCGGGCCGGGATGCGGTTCCGGCTCGACATCGCGCCGTCGCCGAACCTCACCATCGGCCGGATGGCCTACGGCGCGGACACCACGATCGTCGGACCGCCGATGCGGCTGTGCTACCACGTGAACCTGCCCGCCACCGGCACCAGCACGGTCGAGCAGCACGGCGTCCGCCGGGCGTTTTCGGCCGGCGAAGCGGGCGTGGCGTTCGTGCCGCAGTCCCCGGTCCTGGTGCAGTGGAGCGCCGATTCCTGGCAGTACCACGTCAAGCTGCCCAAGGACCTGCTCGAAGCGCACGCGGCGAAGCTCACCGGGCAGCCGATCCGCGAGGAAATCGACTTCGACCTTACCTTCCCGCTCCGGTCGAGCACCGCGCAGGCGTTCCTCGCGACGGTGAGCTTCCTGTACGCCGAGCTCAACCGCGAGGGCGGCCTGGCCGCGGTCCCGGCGGCGTGCCACGAGTTCGAATCGGCGCTGATGACCCAGCTGCTCATGACGGTGCCCAGCCGGCTCAGCGCCCAGCTGCACAGCCGGCCCGCGCACACCCGCGGCTCCCGCACCCGCGAGATCGTCGACTACCTCGACCAGTGCCCCGAAGGCACCGTGACCACCGCCGACCTGGCCGCGATGGCGTCGATCAGCCCGCGTGCCCTGCAAGCCGGCTTCCAGGAGGTGGTCGGCAAGTCCCCGATGGCCTACCTGCGCGCGGTACGGCTGGACCGGGTGCACCGGGAACTGCTCGCCGGCGGCCCGGGCTCGGTCACCGACATCGCGGCCCGCTGGGGCTTCTATCACCCGGGCCGGTTCGCCCGCCAATACCGCGAGCGGTTCGGCGTGCTGCCCTCGGAATCCGCCCGCCGGCGCGGCTGAGCGAGCCGCTCAGGCCGACTGCGCGCGTGCCGCCGGCGAGGTCCATTCGGCCAGCAACTCGTCCAGGTCGAGCACGCTCGCGTCCGGCGCGGACGGCTCGACGCCTGGAGTACGGCTGAAGCGCGGAGCCGGTCGCGGGTGGAGCACGCCGTCGACCCGCTCGTACACCGCTCGTTCGACGTTGTGCGGATGCTCGGCCGCCTCGTCGAACGTGAGCACCGGAGTGACGCAGGCATCGGTGCCCGCGTAGATCCGCGCCCATTCGTCGCGGTCCTTCGCGGCGAACGCCTCGGCGATGAGGGCGCGCAGGCGAGGCCAATTCGCCCGGTCGTCCTGGTCTGGCCAGTCGCTCAGGTCGGCGCCGAGCCGGGTCACGAACTCCCGGTAGAAATCGGGCTCCAGCGCGCCGACCGCCACATACCGGCCGTCCGCGCAGCGGTACGTGTCGTAGAACGGCGCGCCCGAATCGAGATAGTTCGTGCCGGGTTCGTCGCGGTAGCGGCCCGCCGCGCGCAGGCCCTGGATCTTCGCGGTCAGCAGAGCGACGCCGTCGATCATCGCCGCGTCGAGCACCTGGCCCCGTCCGGTCGACCGGGCCGACAGCAGCGCGCTCACGATGCCGTAGGCCGCCACCAGCGCCCCGCCCGCGTAGTCGCCCAGCAGGTTGATCGGCGGCCGCGGGGCCTCCCCCGCGCGCGCCATCGCGTGCAACGCGCCGGTCTGAGCGACGTAGTTGATGTCGTGTCCGGCCTGCCGCGAGAGCGGACCGGACTGGCCGTAGCCGGTCAGCCGCGCGTAGACCAGCGCGGGATTGCTCGCCAGCAGCACGTCCGGCCCCAGCCCGAGCCGCTCGGCGACCCCGGGCCGGTACCCCTCGATGAACACCTCCGCGGCATCGGCGAGCCGCCGCACCGCACGGACGCCGTCCGCGGATTTGAGGTCGGCCTGGACGGTCGCGACGCCCCGGTTGGCGAGGTCGTGTTCGGCGGCCATGCCCTCGGTCTGGCCGAGGGCGCGCGCCCGACGGCTCGCCGGCCGCGCCACCCGCACCACTTCCGCGCCGAGGTCGGCCAGCAGCATGCTCGCGAACGGCGTCGGGCCCATCCCGGCGAGCGCCACCGCCCGTACTCCCGCCAGCGGTCCGGTCCGGGTCGTCTCGGTCGTCATCGGCGCTCCTCGGCGGTCCGGGCGAAGTCAGCGGGCATGATTTCATATTATGTATTGTCGGCGGGAGATAGCAAGGACGCTCCCCCGCGGCGCGGATCCGGTCCGCGCGCCCGGAATCCTTTGCCGCTCCGGGGATCGATCACGCGTCGGCCCCGTGTCAACCCCGCCGAGGCCAGTATGGCACGGTTGTTCGAGGTGCTCGCGGGCTCGCCGGACAGGGCCGCCGGATCGCCTGCACAGATCACATATAAAATGTTATATTTGCGCGGTGACTATGGCGTTCTTCACCGCGGAACCGACCCCGGACGGCGAGCTGCTGCATCCGCTGCCCGACGCGCGCGCAAGCTGGGGCGACGGGGCCCAGCTGCGCGGGATGGCGACCAGCGGGGCCCTCGCCCGCGCGGCGGAACGCGCTGCGGGGCCGGGGGTGCTCCAGCCGGCTCGCTGGACCGTCGACCTGCTGCGCCCGGCCGGGTTCGCCCCCTCCGCGGCGCGGACCGAGGTCGTGCGGCGAGGACGTCGCCTGTGCCTGGTCGAAGCGACGTTGTGGCAGGGGGAAATCCTCGTCGGGAAGGCGTCCGGCCTGTTCCTCGCCGCCGGTTCGTCCGCGGCGGGCAGCGTGTGGGCTCCGTCCGGCCACCCGGCGCCGCCGCTGGACGTGCTTCCCGCGACCGAGGAACCGCGCGTCTTCCACAGCGAGGGCGTCGGCTGGACCGGCTCGCCGGAGCCGCACCAGAACTCGGCGCGCAAGACGCTGTGGGTGTTCCCGCAGGAGATCGTGCGCGGCGAGCGGCCGACGCCGTTCCAGCACGCGGCCACCGCGGCGGACCTGGTGAACCTCGTGACCAACTGGGGCGACGCCGGTTTGGAGTTCATCAACGCGGACCTGACGCTCACCCTCGGCCGCGCTCCGGCGGCGGACCTCGAACTGGGCCTGACCGCCGAGCACCGCGTCGAGCACGACGGCGTGGCGGTGACCGCCGCGACCGTCTTCGACCGCGAAGGGCCGCTCGGCACGGTCAGCGGCACCGCGCTGCTCGCGTCCGCGCCGGTGGATCCGCGGCGGGTCAGCGCCCCGGAGAGCGTGCCGGCCGTGCCATAATCACCTGCCGTTCATATATCATGTTCTCTGTTAAACATCGGATCCTCGAAGCTGCTTCGAGGCGTTGGGGAGGTGGCCCGTGGCCGACGAACTGGCCCGGCTGCGCAGCGGCGACCGTCGCCAGCAGCTGCCCGAGGAAGTCGCGACCTACGTCCGCGAGCTGATCATGTCCGGCCAGGTCAAACCGGGCGAGTTCCTGCGGACCGAACCGATCGCCGAGGCGGTCGGGGTGAGCAACACGCCGGTGCGCGAAGGGCTCCTCTCGCTGCGCAGCGAGGGGTTCGTGGAACTGGTCCCCCGCCGGGGCTTCGTGGTGGCGCCGGTCTCCCGCCAGGACGTGCGCGACCTGTTCTGGGCGCAGGCCCAGTTCTCCGCCGAGCTCGCCGCGCGCGCCGCCAAGAAGATCACCCCTGAGCAAATCGCCGTGCTCGAAGGGATCAACGAGGACTTCGAGAAGGCCGCGGACGCCGGCGACCAGGAAGCCATCACCCGGGTGGGCCACGAGTTCCACCGCCAGCTCAACCTGGCCGCCGACTCCCACCGGCTGACG
The DNA here is from genome assembly GCF_000411975.1 of Amycolatopsis orientalis DSM 43388. Taxonomy (GTDB): domain Bacteria; phylum Actinomycetota; class Actinomycetes; order Mycobacteriales; family Pseudonocardiaceae; genus Amycolatopsis; species Amycolatopsis orientalis_D. The sequence goes on along the minus strand of NZ_ASXG01000032.1, from coordinate 25,432 downwards.
CTGCTGCTCAGGTCCGTGGTCAAGCACCTGCCGAACCGTTTCTACGCCTCGATCGAAGGCCACGTGGAGCACACGCTGGCCGACCACGCGGAGCTGCTGCAGGCGTTGCGCGGCAGGCACGTCCGCAAGGCGCGCACGATCGCCGAACGGCACATCCTCGACGGCGCGGACAACGTCGTGCGGATGCTCGAGGAACGCGGTCTCTGGGCGGACGCCGAAGAATCCGAATAGGTCCGAACAGGACAGTGCCCGGGCCCCCGAAGGGCGCCCGGGCATTTTCGCGTCCGAGGAGAACCGGTCAGGCGTTGGCCGCGATCGCGTCCGCCTGCGCGACGATTCCTTCCGCCGTCTTCACGTGCGCGATGTCGATGTGCTGGCCCTCGAAGTCCACCGCGGCGCTGCCCGCCGCCTCCGCCGCGCGGAACGCCTCGATCAGTCGGCGCGAGTGGTCGACCGCCTCGGGCGTCGGCGTGAACACCTCGTTGGCGATCGCCACGTGCGACGGGTGGATGCACACCATGCCGCGGTAGCCCAGCTGCTTGTTGTCCAGGCAGAACTGGCGCGCGCCGTCCAGATCGCGGATGTCCTGCCACACTCCGGCCACCGGATGGTGCAGCCCGGCCGCGCGGGCGGCGAGCACCAAGCGGCTGCGCAGGTACAGCGTCTCCAGCCCGGCCGGCGTGAACTCGAAGCCCAGCTCGCGGCCGACGTCGGCGCTCGGCCCGGTCGCGCCCAGCAGGCTGGACACCCGCGGCGTCGCGGCGGCGATTTCCTCGCAGTGCGCCATCGACACCGCGGTCTCGAAGCTCACGATCAGCCCGACGCTGCCCGCTTCCAGCCCCTCGCGCGCCTCGATGTGCGAGACGACCGCGTCGATACCTGCCGATGGCGGCCGGCTTCGTGCTGCTGTTCCTGGCAGTCAGCGCGAACTCCGCCGCGGAGCCGACGTTCTTCGCGCTGTCTTTCCCGCCGTCGATCCGGTACAGCGGGCTGGCGGTGTCCTACGGCTTGGGTGCGGTGCTCGGCGGTTCGTTCGCCCCGCTGATCTCGGCGGCCCTGTTCAAGTCCAGCGGCAGTTGGACGGCGGTCGCGATCTACAACGGCGGCGCGGCGCTGATTTCCGTGGTGGCCGGGCTGCTGCTGCGGGAACTCCCCCGGCTGAGCGCGAAAACGGCACCGGCCCCGTCCGATTCCGCCCCGCAGGCCGTTTGACCGGCCTCGGGTAGCCGGACTGTCCGAGAAGCTGGACAGTCCGGCTCCCGGAACCGCCCTAGATTGCCGGTGCGGGGGGCAAATCCGGTCTGGCGGAAGGAAACGAGCGATGTCGACGGACAAAACCCGGTCAGCAGGGCGGCGCAAGCGCACCGCCACCGCACTGGCCACCGCTGGCTGTGTCGCGGTGACCTCGGCGCTCGCGCTCTCGGCGCCGCCGTCGCGAGCGGACACCCCGCTCCCGTTGCACCATTACCTGCTGGTCGGCGGATTCGCCTCGCCCGGCATCAGTTCGGTCAGCGTCACCCGGGACAGCGCGCTGACCACCGTGCCCGGCTCCCCGTTCGCCGGCGGTCTCGGTTCGCTCGGCATGGCGATCACGCCCGACGCGCAGAAGGTGTACTCCGTCGACAGCGGATCGGGCACCATCATCGGCTACCGCATCGGCGCGGACGGCACCCTGAGTCCGATCGACACGGTCCTGGTCGGCCTGCCGGTCGTCGGGGCCGCCATCACTCCGGACGGTTCGCGGTTATTCGTCACGCTCGGCGGCGGCACCGCCGGCGGGGGGTCGGTGCGCTCGTACGCGATCTCCCCGTCCGGCACGCTCAGCCGCACCGGCGCGCCCGACGCACCGATCGACAGCGCGATCAGCCAGGTCGCGATCTCGCCGGACGCCAGCCACCTCATCGTCACGAACTACCTCGCGAACAGCGTGACGTCCTTCGCGATCGCTCCCGACACGACGCTGACCCAGGTCGGCGCACCGGTTGCCGCCGGGAACAAGCCGGTCATCCCCGCGTTCACGCCGGACGGGAAATTCCTGTATGTCAGCAACGAAGGCAGCGGCGACCTCTCCGGTTACACGGTCGGCCAAGACGGTGCACTGACCGCTATCCCCGGGACGCCGTACCCCAGCGGCGGCACCACGCACGGTGCCGTGATCACCGCCGACTCGCACCGGCTCTACGTGCCGAACACGACCGCGAACACTGTCACCGGGTGGAACATCGGCCCCGACGGCCAGCTGACTCCGCTGCCCGGTTCGCCCTACCCGATGCCGGTCATGCCGGGACGCGTCACGCTCAGCGCGGACGGCAAGTACTTGTTCGTCATCCAGGCGATCGCGGTGAACAACCCCGCGTTGCACAGCCAGGTGTACAGCTATGTGCTCCAGCCAGACGGTCAGCCAGTCGCCAGCGGCCTCCCGCCCGCCGACACCGGCCTGGTCTGGCACGACGGCTCGAACGCGTTCCTCACCCCGAACCAGGGCCCGCTGGCCGTACTGAGCCCATCAGGACCCACGTCCGGCAAAACCCGCGCGTTCTCCGCGGCGGGTTCCTCCGACCCGGACGGAACGGTCACGCGGTACGCGTGGGATTTCGGTGACGGCCAACGGCTGGTGACCACCACCCCTGATGTCTCGCATACGTACGCCAAGCCCGGCACCTGGGCCGTCACGGTGACCGTCACCGATGACGAAGGCTGCTCGACCAGCTTGATCTACGAGGGCACCACCGTCACCTGCGGCGGCGGACCGCGCGCGCAGGCACGGACGACGATCACGACGTAGCCGCCCCGGAAACTGTCGGTGTCGCGTGCGAAGCTGCTCTGGTGGAAGTGCACTTCGACGCTGAACTGTGGATCTGGGACGCCCGACGGAGCGAAACCTGGACCTTCGTGACCCTGCCCGGCGACATCTCGGACGAAATCCGCGAACTGGGCGGACCGCGCCGCGGGTTCGGCTCGCGGCGCGTGCAGGTCCGGGTCGGGGCGACGACCTGGCGGACGTCGATCTTCGCGGACAGCTCGCGCGGCTACGTGCTCCCGGTCAAACGCGCGGTACGCAAAGCCGAAAACCTCGACCCCGGCGACGTGGCCCGGGTAACGGTCACGGTCCTCGACCTGTGACGCCGAAGGGCGCGGTCCGCCCGGAACACGGCTGACCGATCGGGAAACGCCCCCGTTCACACTGTCCGGCTCTGCTCCACGCCGCAGACGCCGACTGATTCTCCGGCAGCGCAATTCGGCCCATTGCCGGAAACAGGGCAATTCGCGCACCACACGAACACGCCGCTGGACGGCTCATCGCGCGACAAGAATCGGCGGTCCGCAGCGGCTCCACCACCGATTCCGCAGTAGGCAACCGTGGCCGCGGAAACGAAACAAGGTTGGCTACGATCAGCCGGAACCCGCGCGACCCCACGGCGAACGGAGTGCGCATCGTGCTTCCCGATCTGGTCCAGCGAATCGTCTACGGGATTTACACGCACCGGTTGCGAAAGCAGCTCGTCGGCGCCGAATTGCCGGGACACATCGGGATCATCATGGACGGCAACCGCCGCTGGGCTCGCCAGATGGGCATGACCGACCTCAGCCTCGGGCACAAGCACGGCGCCGAACACGTCGAAACCGTGTTGTCCTGGTGCGAACGCGCGGGCGTGAAGCACGTGACGATCTACCTGTGCTCGACCGAGAACCTCGCGCGCCGCGACGACGCCGAAGTCTCCTACCTGATGCAGCTGATCGAGCAGGTCATCACCGATAAGCTCGCTCAGCCCGACGCGGGCTGGCAGGTCCACGTCGCCGGCAGTCTCGACACGCTGCCGGACACCACGGCGCACGCGCTGAAGAACGCGGTCGAAGTCACCCGCGACAGCGACAGCGGCTACCACATCACGCTAGCCATCGGCTACGGCGGCCGTCAGGAGGTCGTCGACGCGCTCCGCTCCCTGCTGACCGAACACGCCGCCGCGGGGACACTGCACGAACTCGCCGACACCATCACCATGGAAGACGTCTCCCGGCACCTTTACACCGCCGGGCAACCCGATCCCGACCTGGTCATCCGCACCAGCGGGGAACAACGCCTCTCCAACTTCCTGGTCTGGCAGAGCGCCTACTCCGAATTGTACTTCTGCGACACCTTCTGGCCGGCCTTCCGCGAAGTCGACTTCCTCCGGGCACTGCGCAGCTACGCGCGCCGGAACCGCCGCTACGGCCGCTGACCGCAAGGGCCCAGGGCGGCCAGTGCGTCGACTTGAGGCCGTCCCCGAAACCGGTTCGGAAATACCCGTTCCGTCCACAAAGGACGGATGGGGGAACTTGATTCTCGGCGGCTCCCGCGGGTCAGGAGGATTGCCGTCCCGGCTGCGGTGAGTCGGCGGTGCCGAGCCCGCTGAGAAGCGTGTCGACGATGCGAGCGGGCAACTCCGGGTCGAGCGGCTCGCGGGTCAGCACGATTCGGAAGTGCAACGGCGCGACGAGCATCTGGAGCACGAAGCGGGGGTCGGTGCCGTCGGGCAGTTCTCCGCGCTGGATCGCCCGGGCGGCCATCTGGCCGGAGTGGGAGTAGCGGGTGTTCCAGTACTCGTCGCGCAGGCGCCGGGTGGCCGGGTCGTCCCCGGCCGAGGCCAGGGTTCGATCCAGGGCGTTGCCGGCGGGCGAGGTCAGGTATTTCGCGAGCGAGGTGGCGTAGCCGATCAGATCGTCCCGCAGGCTCCCGGTGTCGGGCACCGGGAGTTGTTCGGCGGCGTCGGCGAGGAGGGCGTCGATGATCAGGTTCTCGCGGGTGCCCCACCGGCGGAAAATCGTCGTCTCGTTCACCTGCGCGCGCCGGGCCACCTCGGACACCTTCAGGTCAGCCAGCCCCTGCTCCTGCAGCAGCTGGCTGGTGGCCTCGAAGACCGCGGCTCGGACGCGTGCCGCTCGTCCCCCGGGCCGTCGCCGGACCTCCGTATCGCTCACGGGACGCCACTCTAATACAAGTCCGCTTGCTTTTAGCGCCGGACGACCGCATACTCCTGACGCAAGTCGACTGGCTTTAACAGCGGCTGCCCACCCCACAGGAGTTCTGAGATGCGCATCGAACGGGACGTCGAGGTCCCTACCCGCACCGGCTCGCCGATCCTGGCCGACGTGTTCCTTCCCGACGACGAAGGCGCGTTTCCCGCGCTGGCGTCGATCAGCCCCTACGGCAAGGACGTGCACTGGCCGGACCGCTATCCGCTCTACGAGCTGGTGCCGCAGAACGAGCACATGGTCTGGGAGACCCCGGATCCCGAGTGGTGGACCGCCCGCGGTTACGCGGTGCTGCGCGCGGACACCCGGGGCACCGGCAAGTCGCCCGGCCCGATGGACCTGATGAGCCCGGGCGACTCCGAGGACTTCTACGACGTCGTCGAATGGGCGGGCGAACAACCGTGGTCCAACGGCAAAGTGGCTTCCAGCGGAATCTCCTGGCTCGCGATGATGGGCTGGCGGGTGGCGGAACTCCAGCCGCCGCACCTCGCCGCGATCGTGGCTTGGGAAGGCGCGACCGACTTCTACCGCGACTTCGTCTACCAGGGCGGCCTGTACGCCCACGGGTTCCTCGAGTTCTGGTGGAACCGTCAGATCACCCCGCAGCGCAACAGCGACGACGGCGACGATTGGCGCGAGGTGCTCCCCCAGCATCCCGTGCTCGACGACTACCACCGAGCGCACCTCGTCGATCTCGACCGCGTCACCGTGCCGGTGCTCTCGGCCGGCAACTGGGGCGCCCTCCACGTGCACCTTCGCGGCAACATCGAAGGCTGGGCCCGCGCGGCGTCGCGGGACAAGTGGCTCGTGGTGCACACCGGCACCCACATCGATCCCTACTACGCCGAGTGGGCGCTGGACCTGCAGCAGCGCTTCCTCGACCAGTTCCTCAAAGACCAGCCCGGCCGCATGGACGGCGTGGCCCCGGTGCGGCTGGCGATCCGGCACGGACGGGAGATCGAATGGCGCGACGCCACGGACTTCCCGCTCCCGCAAACCCAGTGGCGGGAACTTCACCTCGGCGACGGCGTCCTCGACTGGGACCCGCCCGCGGACGCCGCGACGGTGCGCTATCCCGCCCGCTTCGACACCGCCCCGGTGTCCGAACCGCTTGAGCTGACCGGTCCGATCGCACTCCGTCTGTGGCTCAGCGCCGACCAGGACGACCTCGACGTCTTCGCGCGGGTGCAGCACCTCGGTGCCGACGGCGAGCCGATCCCGGCGGTCGGCCCGCAAGGCGGCCCGATCCCGATGGCCATGGGCTGGCTCAAGGCTTCCCATCGCGAGACCGACCCGGAGCGGTCGCTGCCGCACCGGCCGTGGCACCCGCACACCCGGGAGATCCCGCTCGTGCCCGGCGAGCCGGCCCTGCTCGAGGTCGAGATCTGGCCCACCAGCATCACTCTCGCCCCGGGCGAGCGGCTGCGGCTCGAATTGGTCGCCGGGGACAGCGATCTCGGCTTCATGACCCACGACCATCCCGATCTGCACCGCCCGGCGACCGGCGCCGCCGTCCACGTCGGCGGCGACCACGCGTCGCATCTGCTCGTCCCGGTCATCCCGCGATAAGGAGCGCCATGCGAAAGCTCGTGGACATCTCGGTCCCGCTGCGCGGCGGGATCGCCTCCGACCCGCCCGGCCACCGGCCCTCGATCACCTACGTCGACCACCAGCAGTCCGTCCCGGACCTGCTCCGCTTCTTCCCCGGCGCGACGGCCGCGGACCTGCCCGACGGCGAAGGCTGGGCGATCGAGCGGATCGAGGCCACCACCCACACCGGGACCCATCTCGACGCCCCCTACCACTACGCGTCCACTATGGACGGAGGACGCCGGGCGACGACGATCGACGAAGTGCCCCTGCACTGGTGCTTCCAGCAGGGGGTCAAGCTGGACTTCCGCCATCTGCCCGACGGCCACGTCGTCACCCCGGCCGAGCTCGACGCCGAGCTCGACCGGATCGGCCATCGGCTGCGCCCGCTCGACATCGTGGTGGTCAACACCCGGGCCGGCGCCCGCTACGGGCAGGACGACTACGTCGACTCCGGTTGCGGAGTCGGCCGCGCCGCCACCCTGCACCTGCTCGAGCACGGGGTGCGGGTGACCGGGACCGACGCTTGGAGCTGGGACGCCCCGTTCCGGTACACCGCCGAACGCTACGCCCGCGACCACGACCCCTCCGTCATCTGGGAGGGCCACCGAGCCGGGCGCGAGATCGGCTACTGCCATCTCGAGAAGCTGCACAACCTGGAAAGCCTCCCGGCGACCGGATTCCAGATCGCCTGCTTCCCGGTCAAGATCCACGCGGCCTCGGCCGGATGGACCCGCGCGGTGGCGATCTTCGACGAGGAGACGGCATGAGAATCGGTTCCGTACTCGTCGACGGCGTGCGGCGCTACGGTGTCGTCGACGGCGATCGCATCGAGCTGCTCCCCGCGACCGCGGACGTGTTCGAAGTGCTCGCTGCCGGCCGTCCCGCCGCGGCCGGGCAGCAGGCGGTCTGGGACGAAACCGGATCGATCGCGGTCCCGGTGCCGGTCGCCAGCATCCGGGACTTCATCACCTTCGAACAGCACACCGCCGGCTCGCTCCGCGCGATCACCGGAAGCAGCGAGGTCCCGGACGCCTGGTACGAAGCTCCCGCGTTCTACTTCACCAACCCGCACGCGGCGATCGGCTCCGGCACGCCGGTCCCGATGCCGCCCGGATGCGAGGTGCTGGATTTCGAGCTCGAAGTCGCGGTCGTGGTCGGGAAAGCGGGCTTCAACCTTTCCGTGGCCGAGGCCGTGGACCACATCGCCGGGTTCACCGTCCTCAACGACTGGTCCGCGCGCGATCTGCAGAGCCGGGAAATGCGCGTCGGCCTCGGACCGGCGAAGGGCAAGGACACCGCCACCACCCTCGGCCCCGTGCTCGTCACCCCGGACGAACTGGCCGACTGCGAAAGCGGCGGCCGGTACGACCTCGCCATGGAGGGCTTCGTCAACGACACCCGCATCGGCGGCGACACGCTCGCGAACATGGCCTGGACGTTCGCCGAACTGATCGCCTACGCCAGCCGGGGCACCTGGGTCCGGCCCGGCGACGTGCTCGGCTCGGGCACCTGCGGAGGCGGCTGCCTCGCCGAACTGTGGGGCTGGCGCGGCGAGCGGCAGCCACCGCCGTTGCGCGTCGGCGACGACGTCCGGATGACGGTGCAGGGGATCGGAACCATCCACAACACGGTGGTCGCCGGCCCGCCCCTTCACGACGTTCCCCCTGCGCGCCGCTCACGCTGAGGAGAAATCCGCCACGACGGCCGACATTCACGGGAACTTCAAACGGATTCCCGGCCGCCCATACCGCTGGGACGCAACGGCATGGGCGCGCTTTCCTTGCCCGACAGCGAACCGCCCCGAGGCTGACACCGGCACTGCCCGGGTGCCTTCCCGCGTCTGCACCGTGACAGCCGCGTGTCTGCCCAGCGGGCGAATGTGGTCACCACGAACCACCAAGCCACGCAGGGAGACTCCAAATGTCCACGTTCACCACCCCCAACCCCATCACCGCCGCCCTCACCACCGCCGGGGCGAAGGTCCGGATCACCGCAGGAGAGCGTGCCGAGACCGCCGTGCGGGTGCGGCCCGTCGACGCGGCCGATCCCACCGACGTGAAGGTCGCCGAGAAGACCAAGGTCGAGTTCGCCGACGGCGTGCTGGCCGTCAAGACGACCAAGTCCGGCCGCCAGACCGGTTCCGTCGACATCGCGATCGAACTCCCCGCCGGGTCCACGCTGGTCCTGAACACGGCCTGGACCGAGGTGCGGGCGGACGGCACGCTCGGCGACTGCGAGGTCAACATCGGCTCCGGCCAGGTGCGGCTCGACCGGGTCGCGGGGCTGCGCGGCAACCTCGGCGCGGGCGGCCTCGTGGTCGCGCACGTCGGCGGCGACGCGGTGATCGAGGGCAGCGCGGCGGGTCTGCGGCTGGGCGAGGTCGAAGGCGAGATCCGCTGCCAGGGCGCCAACGGCGAGGTCTGGATCGGCCACGCCCGGTCCGACGTCGCGCTCGGCGGCGCGAACGGCAGCTTCGACATCGGCACGGCGGACGGCAGCGTCGTCGCCAAGGCCGCGCACTGCCCGATCCGGATCGGGCGGGTCACGCGCGGTCAGGTGGAGCTTTCGAACGCGGCCGGCGGGATCGAGGTCGGGGTCAGCGCGGGCATCGCCGCCGACGTGGACGCGAAGAGCACGAAGGGCGCCGTGCGCAACAGCCTGAGCACGCCCGGCGGCGGCAGCGGCGCGCTCAAGGTCCACGCTCGCACGCGGCTCGACGACATCGTGCTCTATTCCGCTGCCTGACCACCCGATCGGATGGCAGGATCGGGCGGGTGCAGATCAAGCTCCTGGGTCCGTTCGAGGTCCGCGACCGCGACGTGGCCGACGTTCCCGGCGCGCGGTTGCGCGGGCTCCTCGCCGCCCTCGCGCTCCGGCCGGGCCAGGTCGTTCCGAAGGCCACGCTGATCGACTGGATCTGGGGCGAGCACTTCGAACAGGCGATCGCGGTCGTCGAAGAACTGGCCGCGCTCGACGACGTGGTCCAGATGCGCATGCGGCAAGCCCGGCTGCACTGGCTCGCCGGAGACAAGGACGCCTGCGCCGCCGCGGTCGCTGAGGCGGAGAGGCTCGCGGAAGGCGTCACCTGGCCCGGGACGCTGGCCTCGCTCGCACTGGTCCGGGCAGAGCTGGCCCGGTGGGAGGGCAACGCGCCGGAGGCCTTCGAGCAGTTCGGCCACGCGATGAGCCTGCTGGGCGAAGAGGCTCAGCAACCGCACCTGCGAGCGGCGAGCCACGACCTGCACGCCTGGTTCGCCGCCGATCTCGACGAAGCGCGCGAACACCGTGCCGCCGCCTGCGCCGCGGCCGCGGAGACCGGACGCGCGCCAGAGATCGCACACGCGCTCGTCGGGGTCGCTGACCTGGCGCTTCGCCGCGCCCAGCACGACCACGCCGCGCGGCTGCTCGCGGCGAGCGCGCAGGTCCTCGGCCAGAAGGACTTGTCGGACCCGGACGTAGCGCGAATCGAGCAGGAGGCGCGAAACCAGCTCGGAGACGAAGCGTTCGACCAGGCCGCTCGGGAGGGTGCCGCGACGGCGTGGACCGAACTGGTCGCGGTGCCGCTGACGCGGGCCTGAGCTCGTGTCAGCGCCGTGACGGCTCCGTGTCTGGCCTCCCGGAGATCGTGGGGACACCAAGCCACCACGAAAGGATTCCCGATGAGCCAGCAGCTTTCCCCGGTCAACGGCCTGCCGATGGACCGCGACGCCGGCCCGTTCGACCCGCCCGCCGCGATCACCGCGCTGCGCGAAACCCGTCCGGTCAGCCCGATGCTGTTCCCGGACGGCCACGAGGGCTGGCTGGTCACCGGCTACGACGCGGTGCGGCAGGTCATGTCCGACGCGCGCTTCAGCAGCCGCCAGGACCTCGGCGCGCTCCACGTGCCCTACGAAACGCCGGGAATGCCGGTCGCCACCGAGCCGTCGCCGCAGATCCCCGGCCTGTTCATCAGCATGGACGCGCCCGACCACACCCGGTTGCGGCGCAAGCTCACCGGGGCCTTCACTGTCAAGCGGATGAAGCAGCTCGAAGACGGCATCATCAAGATCACCGAACAGCAGCTGGACGCGCTCGCGCAGCTCCCCCAGCCGGTCGATCTCGTGCGGGAGTTCGCGCTTCCGGTGCCGTCGCTGGTGATCTGCGAGCTGCTCGGGGTTCCCTACGCCGACCGCGAGACCTTCCAGGCGAACTCGTCGAAGTTCATGGAACGGGACGTGAACCTCGAAGACAAGATGGCCGCGTTCGGCGCGATGATGGGCTACCTCGGCCAGCTGTGCGCGGACAAGCGCGCCGACCCCGGCGAGGACATCCTTTCCGACCTCGCCCGCGACGAGGACCTCAGCGTCGAAGAGCTGACCGGCATGGCGTTCCTGCTGTTGCTCGCCGGACACGAGACCACCGCGAACATGCTGTCGCTGGGCGCGTTCGCGTTGCTGGAGAACCCCGCGCAGCTCGCTGAGCTGCGCGCCGACCCGACGCTGTTCCCGAACGCAGTGGAAGAGCTGCTGCGCTACCTGTCGGTGGCGGACATCTTCTACCGCTACGCGACCGAGGACGTCGAACTCTTCGGCGAGACGATCCCGGCCGGCTCGACCGTCGTCGTGTCCCTGCTCGCGGCCAACCGCGACCCGCGGCACTTCGAGCACCCCGACACCATCGACCTGCGCCGCAAGGTCCGCGGGCAGGTCGCGTTCGGGCACGGCATCCACCAGTGCCTGGGACAGCAGCTGGCCCGGATCGAGATGCGCGCCGGGTTCGAGGGGTTGTTGCGCCGCTTCCCCGGCCTGCGGCTGGCGGTTCCGGCGGAGGAGGTGCCGTTGCGGACCAACATGAACATCTACGGGTTGCACCAGCTTCCGGTCGCCTGGTCCTGACCGGGCGGGCGGATCACCCGCGCAGGGCCGGTCCGATCCAGCGGCGCACCATCCCGCGGAGTTCGTCGTCGGTCGCCGGGGGCGTCGAAGGGTATTGCAGGAACGACATGAACAGCCGCATCAAGATCTCGGCGAGTTCCTGGAGTTCGGCGTCGGTGCGCACCCCGGCGGCGGCCCAGTCGACCTCGGTGTCCCGCAGGATCCGCGCGCCCAGGGAAAACGACGGCGGCGTGGCGGTTCCGGCGGTGAAGTAGTCGGCTTCCCCGGCCTGCAGGAGGAGACCGAGGTAAGGCTCGTCGGGCAGGCTGCGGACGGCGAAGACGACGGATTCGACGGCGACCTCGACCGGGCTGTCGAACGTGGACAGGTGCTGCCGCATCCGTTCGGCGAACTCGTCGGCGCCCGCGTGCGCGACGGCCCGCAGGATCTCGGCCAGGCCGGGGAAATAGCGGTAGACGGTCTGCCGGGTGACCCCGGCTTCCGCGGCGATGTGGGAGAGGTTGGTCTTCGCCAGCCCGGCGCGGTCGATGCACGCGATCGCCGCCTGCACGATCCGGCGGCGTGCCTCGTCCTCGGCGCCGGGCGGGTGGCCCTGCCATCCGTGGTACCCCATGGCGGCTATCGTCCCAGACGAAACCTCGGCTCAACGACGGACGGCGCGTTGCGCGGCCAGCAGCAGGCCGGCGCCGACGAAACACGCGAGCGCGTACGGGCCGCTTCCGATCGGAGAACCGGCGCTGGTGACGCCGTTCCGGGCGCCGAGGTAAGCAGGCAGCGCGCCGAGCCAGAACACCGCCATCCCGCCCAGGTAGATCCAGGGGTAGTACCGGCCGAAGGCCGACAGCGGCTCGTTCCGGCGCTCGCCGGAACGCACCTGCGCCCCGACGATCCATGCGCCGCCGAGCCAGACGAGGGCCAATTCCGCGCCCAGCACCCACGTCTGCACCGGGCGGTTGCCGTCGAACAGGCTCGCCGGGAGCCCGGCGACCGCCATGGTGAACGGAGTGAGGACGCCCGCGGCGAGAACGCGCGGAACCAATCGCCAGCCGCGGCGCGTCGGGCTGCCGGTGAAACGCACGACCAGGTAAGTCATCGCCGCCATCGAAACCGAGGCGAACAGCAGCATGCTGGTCATCGGCACGGAAGCCAGCGCGGGCTGGTTGACGATGCGGTTGGCCGGGTTCCAGGCCCACCACTTCAGCTGCGGGCCCACCTGGTCGAAAACCTCGTAGAAGATCTGGCAGGCGAGCGCCACCGCGACGGACCCGGCCAGCGGGCCGCGGCTGCGGAAAATCCCCAGCGACCGCACGAGTTCGTAGGCGAGCTGGCTGATCACCGGATAGAACGCCACGATGTAGAGCGGCAGCCGGTCCCCCATGAACTGCACGGTGAACCGGTTGTGCGCGAAGATGAATCCGTACAGCCGGTCCAGGCCGAACCATTCGGGGAAATACAGCGGCGGTTCGGTGACGACGAGATAGACCAGCGAAGCCCACCACAGCGCCAGGTTGACCGGGTCGCCCGCGCGGTAGCGGCGGATGGCGTGCCAGAGCGCGAAAACCGCGCCGCTGATGATCAGCAGCTCCAGCAGCGGCATCGTCCAGTGCGCCAACTCCCACGGCGCCCGGACCGAGACCACCGGGCTGACCTGGTGGCAGTCGAAGCCGAGCTGCCGGGTGACCTCCTCCGCCTCCGGCCCGCAGGCGGCGCTCATCCCGCGACCGCGACCGGCGAATAGTCGGTGGCGGGCGGCTCCGCTTGCGGATCGAAGCCGAAGGGCACGCGGTGCCTGCCGAGCGCGGAGCGGACGCAGTAGCGAGCCAGTCCGGCGAGCACACGCGGGCTGCGCATCATGTCGCCCAGCGACTCGTCCAGGTTGAACACCTTGGCGAAGTGCTCGTCGACGACGTCGTCCTCCCGGGCGGCGCCGACGATGAGGCTGAACGCGGGAGCGGAGACAGCCGCGAGCAGACGGCGTTGCCACGCGGGCAGCCGTTCGGTGCCCTCCGCGCACTCGTAACCCCGATCGCGGGCCATCGCCAGCGTCCACGGCACCTGGAGCAGTTTGCGTTGCGCCCGCAGGAATCGCGCGCTGAAACCGGGGTCGAGACTGGCGGCGCGGGCCAGATGTGCGCGCAGCAGCAGCGCCGAACCCGAAGCGGAACTGATGCCCTGTGCGTAGAACGGATTGAACGCGCAGATCGAGTCGCCGACGAACACGAGGCCGCGCGGCGGGCTCGCCCAGCGGTCGTAGCGCCGCCAGCGGTTGCCGGTGGACCGCGTCAGATGCACCTCCGAGGCCGGCGTGCACCGGTCCATCGCGGCCGCGAACAACGGCGTCCGCGTCCGGCGCGCGGATTCGACGAAAGCGTCGGCCGTCCGCGGCATTTCCAGCCCCCATGAGCCCATGCAGGCGATGACCCGGTCGCCTTCGATCGGAAAGAAGTTGACCAGGTACTCGTGCTCGGCGGGGTGCCGGCCGCGGTCCTGCGTCGGCATCAGCACCAGATGCCGCCACCACCAGGACGCCGGACGGCGCTCGGGCGGGGGCAGTTCGTACCAGCGCGACGTGTAGGTGACCTTGGCGTCGAGCGTCCGCACCTCCGGCTCCGGCCAACCCGCCGCCACCAGCCACTTCGCGACCGGCGAGCCGCGGCCCATCGCGTCCACGACGAAGTCGGCGTCCACATGCTCCTCGCCGCCGGGCGCGGTGAGGTCCACGCCGGTGACCGCTCCGCCCGCAGTGGCCAGGCCGCGCACCGAGACGTGCTCCCGGATCTCCACATTGGACAGTTCGCGCACCTTGTCCCGCAGCACGCGTTCGATCAGGACGCGCGAGCTGTAGACCATCGTCATCGCACTGCGCTTGCGCGCCGACCAGCCCTCGCGGTCCAGGTAGGCGGCGTCCATCGACGGCATCAGATGCAGTCCGCCCGCCGCGACGAGGTCGTCCTCGAACCCGGGAAAGAGCTCGGTGATCGCCCGGCGGCCGGAGTTCAGCAGGAAGTGCGGGTGCTTGCTCTGCGGCACGCCGCGCCGATGCTCGGCTCCCTCCGGAAGCTCGTCGCGCTCCAGCACGAGCACCTGGTCGAAGTGCGGGGCCAGCGCCCCGGCCGTGCACAGGCCCGCGACGCTTCCGCCGAGGACGACAGCGGTCTTGCCGAGCTTCATCCGAACCAGCTCCGCTCCGTCATTCATGCAAAGTTGGAGATAATGTATGAATGACGGAGCGGAGTGTCAATGCGGCTCCCGGAACCCGCCGATCTTCTGCTCCAGCAGCTCAGCCAGCCGCAGCGGTGTCCGGTCCTCGAACATCGGGCCGACGATCTGCACCCCCACCGGCAAGCCCTCCGGGGAAAGGCCCGCGGGCACGGCGGTGGCGGGCAGTCCGGGCATGGTGGCCAGACCGGCCCAGACCAGCTGGTCGAAGAACGGGTACTGGACGCCGTCGATGTCGATCCGGCAGGCCAGCAGATCGGGATCGGGGTCGTGCGGGAACGCGGGGGTCGGCGTCACCGGGCACACCACCGCGTCGAACTCGGCGAAGAACTGCCGCCAGGCGTGCCGGTGGAGTTCGCGGCGGTGGTCCGCCGCGAGCCAGTCGCGGTGGGTGAGCACCATTCCCCGCAGCCGCGCCGCGTCCAGGCCCTGGTCGTTGTCGCTCAGTGCGGCGGCGCGGGTCTGCAAGTGCTCGTAGGCGTCGACGGGGAACCGCGCGACCGAGCCGGAGAACAGCAATTGGGTGTAGAGCGTCGCGGCTTCCTCCAGATCGGGCAGCAAGGGGCTGTGACGTTCGACTTGGGCGCCGGCGTCGGCCAGGGCGTCGGCTACCCGCTGCACTCCGGCGCGCACGGCGGCTCCGGTCGGCAGGAACGGGTGGTCGTCGAGCACCAGGACCCGGAAGTCGCTCAGCTTCTCGTGGCGCGCGGGCGGAAGGGCCAGTTCGTGGGCCACGCCGTAGGTCAGCGGGTCCGGTCCGGCCATGACGTCGAGCAGGAGCGCGAGGTCGCGGGCGGTGCGGGCCATCGGGCCGACGACGGCGAGGTCCAGGTCGACCGGCAACGCGGGCGTGTCCGGCAGGACCATGCCGCGGTTCGGCACCAGGCCGAGCGACGGCTTGTGCCCGTAGACCCCGCAGAAATGCGCGGGGGTGCGCAGCGAACCGCCGATGTCGGAGCCGATGGACAGCGCGCCGAAGCCGGCCGCCAGAGCCGCGGCCGATCCGCCGGAGGAGCCGCCCGGCGTGCGGTCGTGGTCCCACGGGTTGTTGGTGGTGCCGTAGACCGGATTGGCACTCTGCAGACCCTGCAAGCCTCGGGGCACGTTGGTCTTGCCGAGAAGGACCGCGCCGGCGGATTTGAGCCGCGAGACCTGCAGTGCGTCTTCGGCGGGGCGGAAGTCCCGGTGCTCGGGCAGGCCCCAGGTCGTGGGAAGTCCGGCGACGTTGTAGCACTCCTTGACCGTGACCGGGATGCCGAGCAGCGGCCGGTCTTCGCCGCGGGCGCGCGCCTGGTCGGCCTCCCGCGCGGCGGCGCGGGCCCGGGCGAAGTCCGGCACGCAGATCGCGTTGAGCGCCTTGTCTTCCCGCTCGATGCGGGCGATCGCCGCGTCGGTCAAGTCCACTGAGGACACTTCACCGGCCCGCAAGGCGGCCGCGAGGTCTTCGGCCGACTGAAAGTTCCGCTCCATGAAATCGACCGTAACGGGGGCCGGGCGGAGCCATAAAACCTCACTTCGCACAACCGTGCGGCGGCCTCGCTCAGCGGTCCCAGAAGCCTTGCCGCTCCAGCAACGCCACCGCGCGTTCGCCCGCGTCGGCGAGGTGCTTCTCCACCAGCGTGCGCGCCTTGGCGGCCGAGCGGGCCGACAGCGCGGCCAGGATCAGCCGGTGGTCGTCGCGCGCCTTGTCCGGCCAGTCTTCGTGTGCCTCGTAGAACCCGTGCGACACGGTTTTGACCAGGATGCCGAGCAGGGAGAGGAGCCGGCGCGAGTCGGCGGCGTAGTTGATCCGCCGGTGGAACTCGTAGTTCAGCCGTTCCTGTTCGGCCCGGTCCGCCGCGGACTCCATCCGGTCCGCCAGGTCGTGCAGCGCTTGCAGGCTTTCCGGGGACAGGTTCTTCGCCGCCCGCTCCGCGGCCAAGCCGGACACGACGCCGAACACGCGGAAGTGGTCCCGGATGTCGTCCCTCGTCATCTGCGCGACGAACGCGCCGCGCCGGGCGATGTGCTCCACCACGCCCTCGTGGTCGAGCGTGATCAGCGCTTCGCGGATGGGCAGCTTGCTGATGCCGAGTTCGTCGGCGAGCGCCTCCTGGTCGATCTTCGCCCCGGCGCGCAGCTGACCGGAGAAGACGCGGCGGCGGATCTCCTGCGCGGCCATCGCCTTGAGGTTCGCCGGACCGGTGCGGCGCGGTCCGGCGCTCGCGGTTTCGGGCATCGCCACGACCTTCTCCCATCCTGCCTCGGCGGCGGTATCGGATGAAGTATTACACGACCGTGGCACCCGCAGCGGCCGCTCCGGTCTCCCGGAGGAGCGCTCGCCGCGCGCGCAATATCGCTCTGACCTGCGGTGATGATAGCCGCGGAGATCATCCGGCAGTGTGAGGCATTCGATGATTTCTGATAAAGTATTTTCTCAGCGGGCGGTCTGCGTCATAGTGGGGGCATGGCAGCAGCGGTTACCCCCGAGGACTTCCGGCCGATCCTGGAGCTGGTGCGCGACTTCGTCCGGGCGAAGGTCGTTCCGCGCGAGCAGGAGATCATGGACGGCAACGCCATCCCCGACGATCTGCGCGCGCAGGCGGCGGAGATGGGCCTGTTCGGCTACGCGATCCCCCAGGAATGGGGCGGGCTCGGGCTCGACCTGACCCAGGACGTCGAGCTGGCGATGGAATTCGGCTACACCTCGCTCGCGCTGCGGTCGATGTTCGGCACGAACAACGGCATCGCCGGGCAGGTGCTGGTCGGCTTCGGCACCGAGGACCAGAAAAAGCAGTGGCTCGAGCGCATCGCCTCGGGCGAGGTCGTCGCGTCGTTCGCGCTGACCGAGCCGGGCGCCGGGTCCAATCCCGCCGGGCTGCGCACCAAGGCGGTGCGCGACGGCGACGACTGGGTGCTCGACGGGCAGAAGCGGTTCATCACCAACGCGCCCATCGCGGACCTGTTCGTCGTCTTCGCGCGCACCCGCCCCGCGGACGACTCCGGGCCCGGCATCGCGGTGTTCCTCGTCCCGGCGGACACGCCGGGCCTGGAGGTCGGGCCGAAGGACAAGAAGATGGGCCAGGAAGGCGCCTGGACCGCGGACGTCACCTTCAACAACGTTCGCGTGCCGGCCTCCGCGCTCGTCGGCGGGAACGAGGACGCCGGATACCGCGCCGCGAT
Source organism: Amycolatopsis orientalis DSM 43388 (assembly GCF_000411975.1). Classification (GTDB taxonomy): domain Bacteria; phylum Actinomycetota; class Actinomycetes; order Mycobacteriales; family Pseudonocardiaceae; genus Amycolatopsis; species Amycolatopsis orientalis_D. Next base: position 7,571 of record NZ_ASXG01000032.1, on the reverse strand, counting down.
GACGTCGCTGGCTCGCGGCCGTGTCCACATCGCCGCGCTCGCGGTCGGTTCCGCGCAGCGGGCGTTGGACGAGTCCGTCGCGTACGCCGCGTCGGCGACGCAGGGCGGTCAGCCGATCGGCGATTTCCAGCTGGTGCAAGCAATGCTGGCCGACCAGCAGACCGGCGTGATGGCCGGGCGTGCGCTGGTGCGCGAGACCGCGGCGCGCTACGTCTCCGGCGAGGACCGCCGGATCGGGCCGTCCGCGGCGAAGCTGTACTGCACGGAGATGGCGGGCAAGGTCGCCGACCTCGCGGTGCAGATCCACGGCGGCACCGGGTACATGCGCGAGGTGCCGGTCGAGCGGATCTACCGCGACATCCGGCTGCTGCGGCTTTACGAAGGCACCAGCGAGATCCAGCGCCTGATCATCGGCGGCGGCCTGGTCCGCCAGGCGAAGAAGGCGCAGAAATGACCAGCCGCGCGGCTGCCCGGGCCCGGGAAGCGGCGACCCTCCTGTTCGTCCCGGGCGACCGGCCGGAACGCTTCGGCAAGGCGATGGCCGCCGGACCGAGCCTGGTCGTGCTCGATCTGGAGGACGCCGTCGCCCCGGACCGCAAGGAGTACGCGCGGGAACAAGTCGTCGCGTGGCTCGAGGAGAACCCCGAGTGCGCGGTGCGGGTCAACGCCGCCGGCACCGCCTGGCACGACGAAGATCTCGCCGTGCTCAGGCGGCGCCGGTGCACCGTGATGCTGCCGAAGGCCGAACCCGCGACGACCCGCGCGGCGGGCGAACAGCTCGGCGTGCTGCCGGTCGTGATCGCGCTGGTCGAAACCGCGCGCGGCGTGCTGGACGCGCGGGAGACCGCGACCGTCCCGAACGTGCAGCGCCTCGCGTTCGGCAGCTTCGATCTCGCCGCGGAACTGGGCGCCGACCCGGCCGACCGGGACGCGTTCGTCGCGGCGCGGGGCGCGCTCGTGCTCGCCTCCGCCGCCGCCGGACTGCCGGGGCCGATCGACGGCGTCACCGCGGATCTGGACAACGAGGCACACCTCACCGACGAAGTCCACTACGCACGGCGACTCGGGTTCGCCGGAAAGCTGTGCGTGCACCCGAAACAGGTACCCGTCGCCGCCGCGGCACTGCGGCCGTCACGCGAAGAAGTCCGCTGGGCGCGGTCGGTCCTCGACGCCGCCGAAACGGGCGGCGCGGTCGCGGTGGGCGGGCAGATGGTCGACAAGCCGGTGCTGGAGCGCGCCCAGCGCGTCCTCCGGCAGGCACGAGAAGGGAACGGGCGATGACGCTCACCGACGACGAACAGCAGATGGTCGCCCTGGTCGCGGAGTTCGTGGACGAACGGGTCCGGCCCCGGGTCCGCGAATTCGAAGCCGACGACATCTATCCGGCCGAGTTCATCGACGAGATGAAGAAACTCGGCTTCTTCGGCCTGCTCGCGCCGGCCGAATACGGCGGCGTGGACGTCAGCACCGCCTGTTTCGCCCGGGTCACCGAGGAACTCGCGCGCGGCTGGATGAGCCTCGCCGGCGCGATCGGCGGGCACTCCGTCATCACCTACCTGATCAAGACGTTCGGCACTCCGGAGCAGCGCGAGAAGTACCTGCCCGCGATGGCCGAAGGCCGCATCCGCGCGACGATGGCGCTGACCGAACCGGGCGGCGGCAGCGACCTGCAAGCGATGCGCACCCAGGCGGTGCCGACCGACGACGGGTACACGATCACCGGCTCGAAGACCTGGATCTCCAACGCCGCGCACTCCGGCCTGATCGGCCTGCTGTGCATCACCGACCGCGACGCGAAACCCGCGCACCGCGGCATGAGCGTGCTCCTCGTCGAACCCGGCGACGGTCTCACCATCTCCAAGAAACTGCCGAAACTCGGCTACCGCGGCGTCGAGGCCTGCGAGCTGGTGTTCGACGGACAGCGGGTGCGCAAGGACGCGGTGCTCGGCGGCGAGCCGAACCAGGGCTGGTCGCACATGATGCGCGGGCTGGAAGTCGGCCGGATCCAGGTCGCCTCGCGGGCGCTGGGCGTCGGGCAGGCCGCGTTGAACGACGCCGTCCGCTACGCCCAGGAACGCGAATCCTTCGGCAAGCCGATCTGGAAGCACCAGTCCGTCGGCAACCTGCTCGCCGACATGGCCACGAAGATGCGCGCGGCCCGGCTGCTCACTTTGGACGCCGCGGAGAAGCTCGACGCGGGCGTGCGCGCGGACATGGAAGCCGGGATGGCCAAGCTGTTCGCTTCGGAAACCGCGATGCAGGTCGCGCTCGACGCCATCCGCGTCCACGGCGGCTACGGCTACTCCCGGGAATACGACGTCGAACGCTATTTCCGCGACGCGCCGCTGATGATCGTCGGCGAAGGCACCAACGAAATCCAGCGCAACGTCATCGCCGCCCAGCTCGTCGCCCGCAACAAGATCTGAGGGAACGCCATGACTCTGCTCAACGGCCGGACCGCTGTCGTCACCGGCGGCGCACAAGGCATCGGACTCGCCATCGCCCAGCTTTTCGTCGCCCAGGGCGCCCGCGTCGTGCTCGGCGACCTCAACGGCGAAGCGGCCGCGAAAGCCGCCGAAAGCCTGGACGGGGAAGCTGTCGGCGTCGCGTGCGACGTCACCAAAGCGGCCGATGTGGACGCTCTGCTCGCCGCTGCGGACGAGGCGTTCTCCCCGGTCGACGTGTTCGTCAACAACGCGGGCATCACCCGCGACGCGACCATGCGGACCATGACCGAGGAAGACTTCGACCAGGTCATTTCCGTGCACCTCAAGGGAACCTGGAACGGCACCCGCAAGGCCGCGGCGATCATGCGGGAACGCAAGAGCGGCGCGATCGTGAACCTGTCGTCGCTGTCGGGCAAGGTCGGCATGGTCGGCCAGACGAACTACTCCGCGGCCAAGGCCGGGATCGTCGGCCTGACCAAGGCCGCGGCGAAGGAGATGGCGCACCACGGCGTCCGGGTCAACGCGATCCAGCCCGGCCTGATCCGCACCGCGATGACCGAGGCCATGCCGCAGAAGGCGTGGGACCAGAAGATGGCCGAGATCCCGATGCGCCGCGCCGGCGAGGTCGGCGAAATCGCTTCGGTGGCACTGTTTCTCGCCTCCGATCTGTCGTCGTACATGACCGGCACGGTGCTCGAGGTGACCGGCGGGCGGTTCATGTGACCGGCTGGGAACCGCACGCGGTCACGACCGCGGAGCTGGTCGACCCGGCCCCGGTCGCGGCGCTGGCCGCGCTGTTCGACAACGGGCTGCCCGCGCCGCGGCCGGGCGACGACCTGCCGCCGCTGTGGCACTGGGTCGCGCTCCCCCGCTGGCCGGTTTCCTCGGAACTCGGCTCGGACGGGCATCCGGCGCGCGGGACGTTCCTGCCGCCGGTCGACCTGCCGCGGCGGATGTTCGCCGGCGGCGAGGTGACCGTGCACCGGCCGCCGAAGATCGGCGAGACGGTGACCCGCCGGTCCGTTGTGGACTCGGTGACGGAGAAATCCGGCCGCTCCGGACAGCTGGTGATCGTCGTCGTGCGGACCGTGCTGTCCGGAGTGGACGGCTCGCCGCTCGTCGAGGAACGGCAGGACCTGATTTACCGCGAAGCCGGCGCGACCGCGTCCGAAGCACCGGTCGAACCCGCCGCGCTGGCGGGCGCACCGTTCCGGCGCGGCGAGGACGGCTGGGAGTTCGCCACCGACCCCGCCTTGCTGATGCGCTTCTCCGCCGCCACCGCGAACGCGCACCGCATCCACTACGACTGGCCGTACGCGACCAGGGTCGAGGGCTATCCCGGCCTGGTCGTGCACGGGCCGCTGATGTCGCTGGCTTTGGCCGAGGTGTTGCGCCTGGACTCCCCCGGCGCGCGGGTCACCCGGCTGGCGCACCGCAACCTGGCCCCGCTGTTCTGCGGCCAGCCCGCGCACCTGCGCACCGAGCCGCGGCCCGGCGGCGCGACCCTGACCCTCGTCGGGGACGCCGGGCCGCGCACCAGCCTCGAAGCCGACTATCACGAGGAAGGCACTCCCCATGCGTGACGCCGTCATCTGCGAACCTGTCCGCACCCCGATCGGCCGCTTCGGCGGTTCGCTCAAGAGCGTGCCCGCCGCCGACCTCGGCACCATCGCGCTCAAGGGCCTGCTGGAGCGCACCGGCCTGCCCGCCGACGCGATCGACGACGTGATCCTCGGCCACTGCTACCCCAGCGCCGAAGCCCCCGCCATCGGCCGCGTCGTCGCGCTCGACGCGGGACTGCCGGTCACCGTCCCCGGCATGCAGGTCGACCGCCGCTGCGGCTCCGGGCTGCAGTCGGTGCTGCTGGCCGCGCTGCAGGTGCAGGCGGGTGCGAGCGACCTGATCGTCGCGGGCGGCGCGGAAAGCATGTCCAACACCGTCTTCTACGCCAACGACCTGCGCTGGGGCGCCGGCGGCGCGGGCGTCCACCTGCACGACTCGCTCACCCGCGGCCGCCAGACCCCCGGCGGCAAGCACTACCCGGTGCCCGGCGGAATGCTGGAGACCGCGGAGAACCTGCGACGGCAGTACGGCATCACGCGCGAGGAGCAGGACCGGCTCGCCGCCGAATCGCACCGGCGGGCCGTCGCCGCGCAGCAGTCCGGGGTGTTCGCCGAGGAGATCGTTCCGGTCCCGGTGGAGACGCGGAAGGGCACCATCGTCGTGGACACCGACGAGCACCCGCGGCCGGACACGACCGTCGAAACGCTCGCGAAGCTGAAGCCGGTGCTGGGCAAGCAGGATCCGGAGGCGACGGTCACCGCGGGGAACGCGAGTGGCCAGAACGACGCCGCCGCCGTGTGCATCGTGACCACCCGCGAACGCGCCGCCGAACTGGGCCTTCGCCCGCTGGTGCGGCTGGTCTCGCACGGTGTGGCCGGGGTCGAGCCGAAGGTGATGGGCATCGGTCCGGTGCCCGCCACGGCGCTCGCTCTGGAACGCGCCGGGCTCAAGATCTCCGACATCGACCTGATCGAACTCAACGAGGCGTTCGCCGCGCAGGCGCTGGCCTGCACCCGCGAATGGGGCTTCGGCGAGTCCGACTTCGACCGGCTCAACGTGCACGGTTCCGGGATCTCGCTGGGCCATCCGGTCGGCGCGACCGGCACCCGCATCCTCGCCACCATGGCACGGGAAATGCAGCGCCGCGAGGCCCGCTACGGGCTGGAAACCATGTGCATCGGCGGCGGGCAGGGCCTGGCCGCGGTCTTCGAGCGGGTGTCGGAATGAGCCGCGTCTTCGCTTCGGCCGACGAAGTCCGGGCGGCGATCGGCGAGGAAATCGGGCCGACCGAGTGGTTCGCCGTCGACCAGGCGCGGATCGACGCGTTCGCCGAAGCCACCGAAGACCGCCAGTGGATCCACACCGACCCCGAGCGGGCCGCGAACGGACCGTTCGGGACGACGATCGCGCACGGTTTCCTCACCCTGTCGCTGATCCCGTATTTCAGCGCGCAGCTGGTCCGGCTCGACTTCGGGTCCGCGCGGATCAACTACGGGCTGGGCAAGGTCCGCTTCCCGGCCCCGGTTCCGGTCGGCTCGCGGCTGCGCGCCCGCGCGACCTTCGCCGAGGTGAAAGAGGGCGCCGCCGGCGTCACCGTCACCACGCGGTACACGGTGGAACTCGAAGGCGCGGAGAAACCGGCGTGTGTCGCCGAAACTTTGGTGGTCGTGGCCGGATGACCGAGTTCTGCCGCCTGGACGAAGCTGTCGCCCGCCATGTTCGCGAGGGCGACGCGCTGCACGTCATCCTCGGACACAGCCGCTGGAGCGCGCTGGTGCGCGAGATCGCGCGGCAGCACTGGCAGCGGCCGTCGCGGTTCACGCTGATCATGGCCAGTCTGTCGTCGCTCGGCGCGGTGCTGTTCCGCGCCGGGTGCCTGGAAAAGGTCGTGACTGTCTACTCGGGAGACTCGTTTCCCGTGTTCACGCCCAATCCGGTGTTCCAGCAGTCCTATGCGGACGGTTCGGTCGAGGTCGAGAACTGGTCGTTCCTGAGCTACATCCAGGGTTTGCGCGCCGCCGCGACCGGCGTGCCCGCGGTGGTCACCGGCTCGGTGCGCGATTCTTCGATGGCCGAGAACCCCGGTTACGCCGAGGTCGACACGCCGTTCGGGCGCGTCGGTCTCGTCGCCCCGCTCACGCCGGACGTCGCGATCGTGCACGCCGCGGTCGCCGACCGGCAGGGCAATCTGGCCATCGCGCCGCCGATGTTCGAGGGTTCGATCGGCGCGTTCGCCGCGCGGCGCGGGGTGCTGGCGACGGTGGAGAAGGTGGTCGACGACCTGCGGCCGTGGGCGTCCTTCGTCCGCGTTCCGGCGCACCGGGTGCTGGCCGTCGTTGAGGCGCCCTTCGGCGCCCATCCGGGCGGGGTCTTCCCCGGCACCGAGGGCGCGCGGCTGCCGGTGGACGGCTACGCCGAGGACGTCGAGTTCTGGATCGCGGCGCGGGAGGCCAGCCGTTCGGCGGACTTCGACGACTGGATCCGCGAGTGGATCCTCGTGGACCACGACGCTTACCTGGCCAAGCTCGGCGAAGCACGGCTCACCGAGCTGACCCGCACGCTGGGCCGGCCGACGCCGCCCACCGGCCGCGGGGAGCACACCGGGCCGGTGACGCGTCCGGAACGCGCGGCGACCTGGCTCGCCGCGCTCGTCCGGTCCCGGATCGCCGAAACCGGCGCCGACGGGGTGCTGGCCGGCGCCGGGCTCGCGAACCTCGCCGCCTGGGTGGCCGTCGAACAGGCGAAGGCGGACGGGCACGAGGTCGCGCTGGCGGCCGAACTCGGCCTCTGGGACTACACGCCGACGCCCGGCGACCCGTTCATCTTCAGCTTCGCCAACTTCCCGTCGTCCTCTGTGCTGCTCGACACCGAGCAGGCGCTCGGGAACCTGGTGAACGGCCCGGCGACCCGGTCGATCGCCTGCGTCGGCGCGGCGGAGATCGACCGCGAGGGCAACATCAACACCACGCGCATCGAAGGCGGCCCGTACCTCGTGGGTTCGGGCGGCGGCAACGACGTGGTGACCGGGGCTGACGAGACGTACGTCGTCGGCACGATGAGCCCGCGGAGGTTCATCGAAAAATGCAGCTACGTCACCAGCCCCGGCGCGCGGGTCCGGGCCGTCGTGACCGACCTGGGCGTCCTGACCCGGCGGGACGGGGAACTGGTGCTCACCGCGATCGCGCCCGGGCCGGAGCCGCTGGCCGAACGCGTCGAGCACGTCCGGTCGCGGTGCGGCTGGGATCTCGCGGTGGCGGACGATCTGCGCGAACTGCCCGAGGTGACCGCGGACGACGTCCAGCAGCTGCGGAAATACGACCGCGAGGGCTTGTTCCTCGGCGACGGCAGGAAAGGAACGGCATGAGCCGCTACGCACAATTCGAGAACTTGCGGGTCGACGGGCCGGACGAGGACGGCGTCATCGAACTGGTCCTCGACGCCCCGAATCTCAACGCGGTCAGCGAAGCCGCGCACGCCGAACTCGCCGACATCTGGCGGGAATTCGACCGCGACCCGGCGGTGAAAGCCGTTCTGCTGCGCGGCGAGGGCAAGGGCTTCTCC
>NZ_ASXG01000031.1 GCF_000411975.1 Amycolatopsis orientalis DSM 43388 | reverse complement strand
GCACGCGCGCTCGCCCGCGGGCTCCGCCCGCCCCGCCTCGCACCCGCGCGCTCCACTGGCACCTGCGCCGCGCTTCGCCCCGCATGCGCGCTTCGCCGCTCCGCCTCGCGCCCGCGCGCCCAGCCCACCCTCAGGCGCTCCACCCATACCCGCGCGCTCCACCCACGCCCCCGCGCTCGCCCCGCGCACCAGCCTCCGCCCGCGAAACCCAGCCTAGGTAGGGTTTCCGCCGTGTCTCGCCCGAAAGAACCGCGTCGCCCCGCTCCGCCGCCCGGACTGCTCATCGTCGACAAGTCGGCGGGGATGACGTCGCACGACGTGGTCGCGCGGGCGCGGCGGATCATGGGCACTCGCAAGGTCGGCCACGCCGGCACGCTCGACCCGATGGCGACCGGCGTGCTCGTGCTCGGCATCGAACGCGCCACCAAACTGCTCGGCCACCTCGCGCTCGACCGCAAGACCTACCTCGCCACGCTGTCGCTCGGCCGGTCCACCACCACCGACGACGCCGAAGGCGAACCGCTCGCCGACGCCGCGCCGGAAACCCTCGCCGCCGTCACCGACGAGCAGATCGCCGAGGGCGTCGCGCAGTTGACCGGCGACATCCAGCAGGTGCCCAGCGCCGTCTCCGCGGTCAAGATCGACGGCAAGCGCGCCTACGCCCGGGTGCGCGCGGGGGAAGACGTCGTCCTCCCGCCGCGGCCGGTGACCGTGCACCGGTTCGACGTGCTCGGCCTCCGCCGGGAGGACGACCGGATCGAGCTGGACGCGGTCGTCGAATGCTCGTCCGGCACCTACGTCCGCGCGCTCGCCCGCGACCTCGGCGCCGGGCTCGGCGTCGGCGGGCACCTGAAAGCCTTGCGCCGCACCACAGTCGGGCCGTTCACGCTCGCCCGCGCGCGCACGCTCGACCAGCTCGAAGAAAAACCCGAACTGTCGCTGGACCTCGACGCCGCCGTCGCCGCCGCGTTCCCGCGCCGCGATCTCGACGCCGCCACCGCGAAGGCCGTCCAGTACGGAAGGCGCATCCCGGCGGCGGGGATCGACGGCACGTATGGCCTGTTCGCTCCGGACGGCCACGTGCTCGCGCTGGCCTCCGACGCGGAAGGAGTGACCCGTTCGGTGGTGGTCCTCCTGCCCGCATAGGGTGGGGGCAAAGGGACCTTGCTCGGGGAGAGTTGGCAACAGTGCAGCGGTGGCGTGGGCTCGGGGACCTTCCGGGCGGCTGGGGACGGTGCGTGGTCACCATCGGCGTGTTCGACGGCGTGCACCGAGGGCACCAGGAACTGATCAAGCGCACCGTGGCGGCGGCGGCCGAACGCGGCGTGCCCAGCGTGGTGCTCACCTTCGACCCGCATCCGTCCGAGGTGCTGCGCCCGGGCAGCCATCCCGCGCAGCTGACCACGTTACGGCGCAAGGCCGAACTGGTCGAGGGGCTCGGCGTGGACGTGTTCTGCGTGCTGCCGTTCACCCTGGAGCTGTCGCGGCTCAGCCCGCACGAGTTCGTGCACGAGGTCCTGGTCGACCGGCTGCACGCGGCGGCGGTGCTGGTGGGCGACAACTTCACCTTCGGGGCCAAGGCCGCGGGCAACGTCGCGCTGCTGCGCGAACTCGGCCGCCGGTTCGGGTTCGTCGCCTACGGCGCGGAACTGCAGGGCCGTTCGCTCGACGACGACCGCGGCGCCAACGACATCACCTTCTCCTCGACCTACGTGCGCTCGTGCATCGACGCCGGCGACGTGGAGGCCGCGGCCGACGCGCTCGGCCGCCCGCACCGGCTGGAGGGCATCGTCGTGCGCGGCGACGGCCGGGGCCACGACCTCGGCTACCCGACGGCCAACCTGTCCACCGCGCGGTTCGCCGCCGTGCCCGCCGACGGCGTCTACACGGCCTGGTTCAGCCGGCTGTCCGACCCGGACCGGCGGCTGCGCGCGGCGGTGTCGGTGGGCACGAATCCGACCTTCTCCGGCCGCGAGCGCACCGTCGAGGCGTTCGTCCTGGACGTCGACGAGGACTTCTACGGCCAGCACGTCGCGCTGGACTTCGTCACCCGGTTGCGGGATCAAGCGCGGTTCGGGGCCCCGGCCGATCTGGTGAAGAAGATCGACGAGGACGTGGCCCGGACCAGGGAAGCGCTCGGCTCGGACGGCTGAGCGGGCCCGGACCGGGGCGGGCCGGCCCCGGGGCGAATCGGGCGTTCCGGCCCGGCGGGGGCGTTCGGGGTGGCAAGATGGGCCGGCGGCGCCGGGCCGGAGAACACCGTGGCCGGGCAGCACCGGGCCGCGGGGACGACACACGCTAGGGGAGCGGAGCCAGGTGGAGGACCACAAGATCGTCCAGCGGAACATCGCGCTGCAGCGGGAGTGGTACGGGGAGCCGCTGGGCGATCGGGTGCGCAGACTGGTCGTGGCCTTCGACGTGTCGCAGGCGTTCCTGGCCGAGGTGCTGGGGATCAGCGCGCCGATGCTCAGCCAGGTGATGAGCGGGCGGCGGGCGAAGATCGGCAATCCGGTCGTGCTGGCCCGGATGATCATGCTCGAGCGCAAGATCCTGGTGCCCGAGGTCGCCGCGGGCGACCGCGACGCCATGCAGGCCGCGCTGGAGGACGTGCGCGATTCGCGGCCCACGGTCGGCCGCGACAGCATCCCGGTCAGCTCGGACGAGAAGCTCCTGCTCGCGGGCATCCGCGACGTCGCCGAGGACGAGAACCTCGCCGAGGCGGCCAAGCTGCTCGACGAGGACTTCCCGGCGATCGCCGACCTGCTCCGCCGCGCGGGCGCCTCGGGCCAGTAGCCGATGCGGCTGTTCTCCGCGCTGCGCCCGCCCGCCGACGTCGCGGCGGAAGTGGCCGACGCGCTCGGCGCCCGCGACCGGTCGTTGCGCTGGGCGGATCCCTCCGGCTGGCACGTCACGCTGGCCTTTTACGGCGAAGCGGACCCGGCGGACTGCGCCGCCTTCCTCGACCGGGCGCTTGAGGGCCGGAAATCCGTTGACGTCCAGCTGTCCGGTTCGGGAACATTTCCGGGAGTGCTGTGGTTGGGAGTGGCGGGGGAGGATCTCGCCGACCTTGCCGCGGCCGCGACCATCGGCCCCGGCGAAGACCGTCCCTACCGGCCGCACCTGACGCTGGCGCGTTGCTCGCGCACGCGGCCGCCGACGGGGTGGACGGATCGGCTGGCCGGTTTCCGCAGCCGCGCGTGGACCGCGGACCGCGTCGAGCTGATGGGCGGCGGCAGCCCGTACCGCACGTTGCGGACCTGGCAGCTGCGGCGCGAGCGAGGGCGTGCTGCCCGCTAGCCGCACGCGCCGGAAGCCGCAGTTCAACCGGCTGGTAACCTCGGAAACCGGGTCCGGCTGCAGTCCGTGGCGGCCGCGACCGTCTCACCCGGCCGCGAAGCGCGGTGCGGGCCTCACGGCACGAGATGCACAAGGAGCACCACCAGTGGCGCTGTCCACCGAAGAGAAGAAGACGATCCTCGCCGAGTACGGGCTGCACGACTCGGACACCGGATCCCCCGAGGCCCAGGTCGCGCTGCTGACCAAGCGGATCATCGGCCTCACCGAACACCTGAAGACCCACAAGCACGACCACCACTCCCGTCGCGGTCTCCTGCTGCTGGTCGGCCGTCGCCGCCGGCTGCTGAACTACACGGAAAAGGTGGACGTGGCGCGGTACCGCGACCTGATCAAGCGTCTCGGCCTGCGTCGATAGCGTGCTGACGAGGGGGAGCGGCTCCGGCCGCTCCCCCTCGCCGCAAGCACACCCCCACACGGCGCGAGCGCGCTGGAGGAACGATCTCGCCGGTCCTCGGTAGTGGTTCCCGGGCAACGGACCCGGGGGCTTCGATCGAAGACCGGCCGCACCCCTCCTCGAGCGTTCTCGGGCGAACCGGGTCCCACAGTGGGAGACTCGCGTCGTACGAAGGAACCAAAGAGGAGATTGACCATATGACCGACTCCACCGGAGTCACCGTGTTCGAGACCGAGGCCGTTCTGGACAACGGCCGGTTCGGCACCCGCACCGTCCGGTTCGAGACCGGCCGGCTCGCCAAGCAGGCCGCCGGCGCCGTCGTCGCGTACCTGGACGAAGAGACCATGCTGCTGTCGGCGACCACGGCGTCGAAGCACCCGAAGGAGCACTTCGACTTCTTCCCGCTGACCGTGGACGTCGAGGAGCGGATGTACGCCGCCGGCCGCATCCCGGGCGCGTTCTTCCGCCGCGAGGGCCGCCCGTCGACCGACGCGATCCTCACCGCCCGCCTGATCGACCGCCCGCTGCGCCCGTCCTTCGCCGACGGCCTCCGCAACGAGATCCAGGTCGTCATCACCGTCCAGAGCCTCAACCCGGACGACCCGTACGACGTGCTGGCGATCAACGCCGCGTCGGCCTCCACCCAGATCGCCGGCCTGCCCTTCTCCGGCCCGGTCGGCGGCGTGCGCGTCGCGCTGATCGAGGGCCAGTGGGTCGCGTTCCCGACCTGGCCGCAGCTCGAGAAGGCCACCTTCAACATGGTGGTCGCGGGCCGCATCGTCGGAGACGACGTCGCGATCATGATGGTCGAGGCCGAGGGCACCGAGCACACGCTCGACCTGATCGCCGCCGGCGGCAAGGCCCCGGACGAGGCCGCGGTGGCCGAGGGCCTCGAGGCCGCGAAGCCGTTCATCCGCGTGCTGTGCGAGGCGCAGCAGCGCCTGGCCGCCGACGCCGCGAAGCCGACCGGCGAGTTCCCGCTGTACCCGGCCTACCAGCCGGACATCTACGAGGCCGTCGCCGCGATCGCGTCCGACGAGCTGGCCAAGGCCCTGCAGATCCCCGGCAAGCAGGAGCGCGACGCGGCGACCGACGAGGTCAAGGCGGCCGTGCTGGAGAAGCTCGGGCTCGGCGAGGGCGAGGCCTTCGAGGGCCGCGAGAAGGAGGTCGGCGGCGCGTTCAAGGCGCTGACCAAGAAGATCATGCGCACCCGCGTGCTCACCGAGAAGATCCGGATGGACGGCCGCGGCCTGACCGACATCCGCCAGCTCTCGGCCGAGGTCGCCGTGGTCCCGCGGGCGCACGGCTCGGCGCTGTTCGAGCGCGGCGAGACCCAGATCCTGGGCATCACCACGCTGAACATGCTCCGCATGGAGCAGCAGATCGACTCGCTGTCGCCGGAGACGACGAAGCGCTACCTGCACCACTACAACTTCCCGCCGTTCTCCACCGGCGAGACCGGCCGCGTCGGTTCGCCGAAGCGGCGCGAGATCGGCCACGGCATGCTCGCCGAGCGCGCCCTGGTCCCGGTGCTGCCGAAGCGGGACGAGTTCCCGTACGCGATCCGCCAGGTCTCCGAGGCGCTGGGCTCCAACGGCTCGACCTCGATGGGCTCGGTCTGCGCGTCCACCATGGGCCTGCTCAACGCCGGCGTGCCGCTGAAGGCCCCGGTCGCGGGCATCGCGATGGGCCTGGTGTCCGACGAGGTCGACGGGGAGACCCGCTACGTCGCCCTCACCGACATCCTGGGCGCCGAGGACGCGCTGGGCGACATGGACTTCAAGGTCGCCGGCACGAAGGACATCATCACCGCGCTGCAGCTGGACACCAAGCTGGACGGCATCCCGTCCGAGGTGCTCGCGGCCGCGCTGAAGCAGGCGAAGGACGCTCGCCTCACCATCCTGGACGTCATCGCCGAGGCGATCGACGGCCCGGACGAGATGAGCCCGTACGCCCCGCGCGTCACGTCGGTGAAGATCCCGGTCGACAAGATCGGCGAGGTCATCGGGCCGAAGGGCAAGATGATCAACTCGATCACCGAGGAGACCGGCGCCGACATCTCGATCGAGGACGACGGCACGATCTACGTGGGCGCGGCCGACGGCCCGTCGGCGGAGGCGGCGATCGGCAAGATCAACGCCATCGCCAACCCGCAGCTGCCGAAGGTCGGCGAGCGCTTCCTGGGCACCGTGGTGAAGACGGCCGCGTTCGGCGCGTTCGTCTCGCTGCTGCCGGGCAAGGACGGCCTCGTGCACATCTCGAAGCTGGGCAACGGCAAGCGGATCGCGAAGGTCGAGGACGTGGTGAACGTCGGCGACAAGATCCGCGTCGAGATCGCCGACATCGACAACCGCGGCAAGATCAGCCTGATCGTCGTCAAGGACGAGGACGCCGCGAAGCCGGCCGAGGGCGACGCCGAGGCGGAGAAGGCCGAAGCCAAGTAAGGCTCTTCCCGCAAACTTGGTCCGTGAAGGCCCCCTCTCCGGCCGGGGAGGGGGCCTTCCTCGCATGGTGAGCAAAGGATTGCATTGGCACCGCAGGTCTCCGGGCACGAGCAGCCCGTCGGCACCACCCGTACGCTCGAGTCCACTTCGGACGGTGCGGTCGTCAGACGAAGCGTGCTCCCCGGCGGTCTCCGGGTGGTCACCGAGCACGTCCCGGCTTCCCGGTCCGCGACTGTCGGCCTCTGGGTCGGCGTGGGTTCGCGGGACGAACCGGCTCCGGTCGCGGGTGCCGCGCACTACCTGGAACACTTGCTGTTCAAGGGAACCAGCCACCGCGACGCCACCCAGATCGCCGAGGAAATCGACGCGGTCGGCGGCGAGTTCAACGCCTTCACCGCGAAAGAGCACACCTGCTACTACGCCCAGGTGCTCGACGCGGACCTGCCGCTGGCGCTCGATCTCGTCACCGACGTGGTTTTCGAAGCGCAGTGCAGCGACCGCGACATGGACATGGAACGCAGCGTCGTCCTCGAAGAGATCGCGATGCGCGACGACGACCCGGAAGACCTGCTGCACGAGGAGTTCGTCAGCGCGATCCTCGGCGACCATCCGCTGGGCCGTCCGGTGCTGGGCACGGAAAAGTCCATCACCGAGATGTCGCCGGTCGCGCTGCGCGGTTTCTACCGGCGCCGCTACACCCTGCCGCGGATGGTGCTCGCGGTGGCCGGGAACGTCGAACACGGCCAGGTGCTGCGGCTGGTCAAGCGTGCGTTGAAGGACCGGCTCGGCGGCACGGCGACGCCGGTCGCGCCGCGGTCCGGCCGGGCGCGGCTGAAGACGGTGCCGAAGCTGGCGCTGCACCCGGACGACACCGAGCAGGCGCACGTGATGCTCGGTTTCCGGGCGCTGCCGCGGCACGACGAGCGGCGGTTCACGCTGTCGGTGCTGAACGCGGCGCTCGGCGGCGGCATGAGCTCGCGGCTGTTCCAGGAGATCCGCGAGCGGCGAGGCCTGGCGTACCAGGTGTATTCGTCGGTGGCGAGCTACGCCGACCTCGGGCACATGTCGGTGTACGCGGGCTGCCAGCCGGAGCGGCTGGGCCAGGTCGCCGGCGTGATCCGCGAGGTGCTCGACTCGGTCGCCGCGGACGGGCTGTCCGACGCCGAGGTCGCGCGCGCCAAGGGGCAGCTGCGCGGCGGGCTGGTGCTGGGCCTGGAGGACACGTCCTCGCGGATGTCCCGGATCGGCAAGAACGAGCTGAACTATGCCCGCTACCTGGGCGTGGACGACACGATCGCGCGGATCGACGCGGTCACGACCGAAGACGTGTGTGCGCTCGCTCGCACTCTGCTGCGCCGTCCCGGCGGGGTGTCGTCCGCGGCGGTGGTGGGGCCGTACGCTCACGCCGACGACCTTCCCGACGATCTGCACGAGGTGATCGCGTCATGACCGAGTCCCCGATCCGCGTCGGCGTGCTGGGCGCGCGCGGCCGCATGGGCGCCACCGTGGTGAAAGCCGTGGAAGGCGCCGCGGACCAGGAACTGGTGGCCGCCCTGGACGCGGGCGACGATTTCGCCGCGTTGGAAAAAGCCCAGGTGGTCGTGGACTTCACGCATCCGGACGCGGTGATGGACAACCTGCGCTGGCTGATCGCGCACGACCTGCACGCGGTCGTCGGCACGACCGGGTTCAGCGAGGAGCGGCTGGCCGAACTGCGCGGGCTGCTGGCGGACAAGCCGTCGGTGGGCGTGCTGATCGCGCCGAACTTCGCGCTGGGCGCGGTGCTGGCGATGCGGTTCGCGGCGCAGGCGGCGAAGTTCTACGCCTCGGCCGAGATCATCGAGCTGCACCACAACCGCAAGGCCGACGCCCCGTCCGGCACCGCCGCGCACACCGCGCGGACGATCGCCGCCGCCCGGGCCGAGGCCGGGGTCACGCCGGGCTCGGACGCCACGACGTCCGAATTGGACGGTGCCCGCGGCGCTTCGGTCGAGGACGTCCACGTGCACTCGGTGCGGCTGCCGGGTTTGGTGGCGCACGAGGAGATCCTGTTCGGCGGCGAGGGCGAGACCCTGACCATCCGGCACGATTCGCTGGACCGGACGTCGTTCATGCCGGGCGTGCTGCTCGGCGTGCGCTCGGTGGTGTCGCGTCCCGGCCTGACGGTCGGCCTGGAGAACGTGCTCGAGCTGTGAAAGCCCGCAATTTCGCGCTGCTGATGACGGCGGCGCTCGTGGTGTACCTGGTCCTGCTGGCGGACCGGGCCGTGGCGCTGCTCGGCACCGGGACGCCGGCCGGGATCGCGCTGGGCATCGGGGTGTTCGTGCTGCCGCTGCTGGGCGTGTGGATCGTCGTGGCGACCTGGCGGTCCGGCGTGCAGATCCAGCGGCTGTCGCGGCGGCTGGACGCCGAGGGCGGCCTGCCGGACGTGTCGGACCTGCCGCGCCGCCCGTCCGGCCGGGTGGACCGCGACGCCGCGGACGCGTGGTTCGAGCAACGCCGGGCGGAAGTCGAGGCGAGCCAAGAGGATTGGCGGGCCTGGTACCGGCTGGCGTACGCGTACGACATCGCCGGCGACCGGCGGCGGGCCCGCGCGACGATGCGCAAGGCGATCGAGCTGGAAGCCGCGGAAAGCAAATAGCTCGGTGCCGCGTTCGACGGATCGGGTTCCTCTCGGCAGCAGGTGTGCCATGCTGTCGAGATGATGCTGACCCGAAAGGCCAATGCCGCGTAGAAGGCCCGGCGCGATGCGCGCCCGTCGAGCTGAGGTCCGCGACCGCCCATCGGCACGCTCGATTCCCGGCGTCACGCGGAGAACGCAGACCGCTGTCGAGGTCGCAGAGGCTCGCCGACTGGGGGCCGGAAGCGTCTCCCGAGCGCTTGACCGGTATCGAGACTTTCTCCGCCAGCCTGGCCGCTGGTTGTATCTGCCGTGGCCCGAATGCCCGTGCTGCGATCCAGTCGATGCTCGCGACGAGTTGGAAGCCGCCCTGCGAGCGCTGCCGAGTGCCGCCCGTGCCGAACTGCGCGAAGTCGTTGCCCCGCTTGACGAGGAGTTCCGGCGGAGGACCTTGCCCGACCCGACGGCGAGCTCGATCAGCTCGTGGCATGCCGCTGCGTGGTGGCGTCAGCGGCTGCACGAGCGGTGACCCGGCCTCCGCTGAGTTGACCTGGCCCAGTGCGCCTGTGGTGGCTCGCCGGGCCGCCGGATTACCGCTCGCGGGATGCACCAAGCCTTGCGCCCGTGGGGATCGCGCCCGATCGAGGTGAGATCGTGCTGCGCTGAAGGGCAGTTCTTGCCGAGCCTGGCTTACTGCAGCCAACCCGCGAACATCGCCGGCGAAGCCGCCAGCAGGCTGAACCGCACCCATCGCCCCGCGAGGCCCGCCGCGAGGAACGTCGACAGCCGCATCCGGACCATCCCGGCGAGCACGCTCGTCGCCATGAACGGCGGCAGCCCGACGAGCGAGCTGACCCCGTAGGTGCCGGTCATCCAGTGCGGATGGCGCTGGCAGCGTTCGCGCAGCGCCTCGATCTTGCCGCGGATCGCCTTGGTGCGCAGCTGCCAGCGGACTCGCCGCGGGGTCAGCGGGCGTTCGCGGTGCAGCCGGTCGTGGAGGAATTTCGGGAGCCGGATCGAACCGCGCGCGGCCAGGTAGTACAGCAGTTTCCCGGCGATCTGCCCGACCGCGACCGCGCCGCCCAGCCACAGCCAGTGCACGTTGTGCTGGCTCGCGCAGAGGCCGATGACGAAGAGCTCGGCGTTGACCAGCGGCACGATCGCCGAGCCGAAGGCGACGCCGAGGGTCAGGAGCACCCATCCCATCGTGTCACCCCCGTCCGTGTCCCTGCTCACTCCAAGCTAGCAGCCATCACGAAAAGATCACGGGGGCTAACCCCACTCTTTCCCCGGGAGCCAACCCCAGAAGATCACCTGGCCGACCGCTCTCGGCCACCTTGTGCTGCCACTCTCGGACAGGTGCCTGAGGTGCCCATCGCCGACCGGTTCGCCGGACTGTGCGCCGCCGTCGTGCGCGTCCTGCCGTTCGGGCTGTCCCGGGTCGTCGCGCCGAGTTTCCTCGGTTTCGCGGTGATCAACGGCTGCACGTTCGGCGTCGATCTGGCGCTGCTGACCCTGTTTCACGGCGGGCTGAAGTGGCCGGTGTGGCTGTCGATCAGCGTCGCGTACGTGGTCGCGTTCGGGCTGAGTTTCGTGCTGAACCGCGCGCTGAACTTCCGTTCGCACGCGCCGGTGGGCCGCCAGGCGGTGCGGTACGCGGTGGCGATCGCGGTGAACTACGCGGCGTTTCTGCTCGGGCTGGGAGCCGGATTGGCCGCGCTGGGCGTGGAATACCACGTGTCGCGGCTGATCGCCGGGGCGTGCGAGGGCGTTTTCATGTACTCGGTGATGCGCTGGGTGGTCTTCGCGAAGCGCGAAGAGCCGGTCAGGGTGTGAGTTCCAGTTCGAGGGTCCCGGTGATCCGGACCTCGCGCAACGTGCCGCGGCCGGTGTCGAGGGTGCGGACGGTGCCGTCGGGGGACCAGCCGGCGCGGCGGTAGAAGCCGAGCGTCGCGTGGTCGGACTGGGCGACCCAGGTGATGCCGCGGTTCAGGCCGTCCGCGCGCAGGCCGGCGGCGGCGGTCGCGAGCAGCCGCCCGCCGTGCCCGCGACGGCCCCACCGCGGTTCGACCACCAGCGACGCGATCAGGCCGGGAGCGTCCTCGGGGGCGGACCCGTCGGCCGCCGCGGCTTCGTCGTGCGGAGCCGGACCCGCGACGCAGTAGCCGACCGTGAACGAGCCTTCGGCGGCCAGGTAGACGCGGGAACCGGGGTATTCGATCGTCTCGGTCCAAGTGCCCTCGAGATCGGCCTGGTCGAGTTCGTCGATGGCTTGCTCGCCCAGAAGGCCGGCGTAGGCGGCCCGCCAGGTCAGCCGCTGGATGCGGGCGATCTCCGCGGCGTCGGACGGGTTCGCGGGGCGGACTTCGGCGGCACTCACGCGGGCAATGTACCGAAACTGTCGGGGGTGGCTGGCACCATGGCGGGATCATGCAGACGATCAGCCTTTCCGCCGCCCGCCGCACCGCTCTGGCCGCGCAGGGGTTCGCCGATCCCCGGCCCGCCTCGGCCCCGACCCGGCGGCACCTCGCCAAGGTGCTGTCCCGGGTGCAGCTGCTGCAGCTGGACTCGGTCAACGTCGCCGTGCGCGCGCACTACATGCCGCTGTTCTCGCGCCTGGGCCCGTACGGCCCGGCGCTGGTCGACGACGCCGCGTGGAGCCACCGCGCGAGACGGCCGCGGCTGCTGGTCGAGTCGTGGGCGCACGAGGCGAGCCTGCTGCCGATCGAAGACTGGCCGCTGCTGCGGTCCGGGGCCAAACGGGACGGCTGGTGGCGGAACTACACGCGCGTGGTCGACACGATGCCCGGCCTGCTCGACGACGTCCTGGCGGTGGTGAAGGAACACGGCCCGATCGGCGCCGGAGCGATCGAGAAAGAGCTGGAAACCGAGGCGGTCCGGCGCGGGCCGGGTGCGTGGTGGGAACGCTCAGTGGTGAAGAAGGCGTGCGAGTACCTGTTCGGCGTCGGCCAGCTCAGCACCGGCACCCGGCGCTCTTTCGAGCGGCTGTACGACCTGACTGAGCGCGTGGTGCCGCCGGAGATCTTGGCGCGCAAGGTTTCCGCGGAGGAAGGCGCGCGCGGCCTGGTCGAGCGCTCGGCGCGGGCTTTGGGCGTGGCAACGGAAACCGATCTGCGCGACTACTACCGCCTAGGCCCGGACGTGTCGCGGCAAGCCGTTGAGGAGCTGGTCGAGGAGGGCGTGCTGGAGCCGGTCCAGGTCGCCGATTGGCGCGCGGCCGCATACCGGCACGTCGATGCGCGCACGCCGAGGGCAGTGCCCGGACGGGCATTGCTGTGCCCGTTCGACCCGCTGATCTGGGAACGCGCGCGGACCGAGCGGTTGTTCGGATTCCGGTACCGCATCGAGATTTACGTGCCGGAGCCGAAGCGGGTGCACGGGTATTACGTGTTCCCGTTCCTGCTGGACGGGGCGCTGTCGGCGAGGGTGGACCTGAAATCCGACCGGGCGGCCGGGGTGCTCCGCGTGCAGGGCGCGTTCGCCGAGCCCGGCGTCGACGAGGCGCGAGTGGCCGCGGAGCTGGCCGGGGAACTGCGGACGATGGCGGAATGGCAAGGACTGGACGGCGTCGTGGTCGGGGAACGGGGTGATCTCGCGCGGGCATTGCGGCGCGCGGTGAAGTGAGCGGCGGGCCTTCGGGCGGCGGGTTTGCCGGGAGGAGTGCCAGCGGATTCGGCCCGGTTCGGTCTGGGCAACGGGTTCGGTGGGAGTCCCGCGGGCGGGTGCGGGAAAGCGTGCGCGGCTGGTGAAAGTGGCTTGCGCGGTTTGTTGGGGAGGGCTTGGCTCGCGGGCGGGTGCTGGGCGTCGTTCGGTGTTTCGCTGGGCGGTGCGGGGGAGTGTGCTCTGCTGGTGAATGAGGCTTGCCGCTGTTGCTGTGGACCGGCGCCAGGCTTCGTTCGATGGGGCGGGAGGCTCGCGGGCAGTCGCCGGGAACCGTGTCAGGCGCAGACAGCTGCGGGGAACGCTAGGCGGGGCGGCGGCCCGCGCGGAGCTTGCCGGGCGGTGCAGTCGACAGGCAGTGCGCTCGCAGGCAATTCCCAAGTCGCGCACCACGAAACCGTTGCGGCATCTCGTGTTCGGCTCTCCGCCGGAGGGAATTCCTTGGCAAGCCGGAAAATCCCGCGCAGCACGAAGCGGCGGGCCACCCGGAATTCCTCCGCTGCGGCCCGCCGCCTCCCCCTTGCGTCCGTCTGCTCGGCGCACCCAGGGTCGTGGAGTGCCGGCCGGAGCGGACGGGATGTTCAGCCGGCCGCGCGGGTCACCACCGCGTTGCCGGTTCCGGTGCGGGCGCGGACTTTCAGCGTCACCGCGCCTTCCGGCGGCGTGTCCGAGACCTCCAGCTCGCTCGAAACCCGGCCGGCCGCCGACGCCAGTTCCACTTCCGCGCGCACCCCGCCGCGGATGCCGACTCGCACCTCTCCCGAACCGGTGATCAGTTCGAGCGATCCGGAGGCCGCGTCGGCCACGGACAGGTCTCCGCTGCCGGTGCGGGCCATCACGTCGCCCTCGACCGCGCCAAGCCAGACGTTTCCGGTGCCGGTGCCGAGCGTCGCCGGTCCGGCGATCGACGCCGCCTCGACCGAGCCGCTTCCGCTGCGCAGCTGCAGTCCGGCCAGGGTCGGGCCGAGTTTCACCGCTCCGGTGCCGGTCCGGATGGTCGCCGCGCCGTCCGCGCGTTCCAGCGAGACCTCGCCGGACCCGGTGAGGATGTCCGCGCGGCCCGCGGCGCCCGTCACGGTGACGTCCGCCGAACCCGCGCGCACTTCCAGGTGCGACCCGGCCGGCGCGTGAACCGTCACCGCCACCGGAACGTTCCGCAGCTGCCACGCCTTCGCGGCCCGCACGACGACCCGGTTGCCGGTCTTCTCGATCCGCGCCTGCCGCACCGCGTCGGCCACGGAAAACTCCGGCAAGCTGCCGAACTGGTCCCCGATTTTCTCCCCGACCCACGACAGCAGGCTGCTGACCCCGTTCACCCACGACGGCTGCTCGCCCGCGTCGTGCTGCAGCCGCACGGTCACCCCGGACTCCCGCCCGAGCACGACCTCGACCCGCCCGATCGTGACCCCGAGATCCAATTCGACCGGACCGTCCGCCTCGAAATCCTGCAGCCGCACGTACGGACCCGGCTGCCCGGAATCCGATCCCGCGGCACCGCTTCCCGCCGACGCCTCGGCCGCTGAACTGTCCGAAGCGGACTCAGCGCTCGCCGGCTCCGCCCCGCTCGTCGCGGATCCGGCGGCACCCGCCTCGTCCGAGACGGCTTCTTCCCCCAGCGCGGCGTCGGCGGCAGCGCCGGAGCCGGCCGCCGCGGATCCGGCGTCGCCCGAAGCGGCCGATGCCTTCGAAACGGCTTCGTCGCTCGCCTCGGCCTCGCCAGCGTGGCCGGACCCGGCCTCCGAGCCCGCGCTCCCGAAACCAGGTTCCCCAACCCGGTCCTCAGCGTGCTTCCCCTGGTCTTCCCGGTTCTCGCCCATGGTGCTGCCCCCTTCTAGCCTTCGACCCAGCCGTGCAGCTTGGTCTCGGTGCGGCCCCCGCCGCTGCTGTCCTGCCAGCGCTGGTGCCGTTGCTGGTGCTGCTGCGCGTGGCCGAGCGCCCCCTGCACGGCCTGCGCCACGAACGTGTTCAGCGAAACCCCCTGCGCGGCCGCGGCTTGTTCGGCCTGGCCCTTGATCTGCTCGACCAGCCGCAGCGTGATCCGCGAGATGTCGCCGCCGTCGACCGGCGGCGGGGGCGGAGGCGGCGGGGGAGGAGCGGAAGCGGAGCTGTCCTCCCCGCCGGTGACGACCACGCGCACGTCCCGGCCGTCGAGCCGGACGTCCACGACCTGGCCGGGCAGTGCGGCGGTCACCTCGGCCGCCAGGTCGGCCAGCGCGTTCATCAGCGTCAGCCGGACCGCCGGCTCCAGAGCAGAGGACAGCAGCGCGGCCGCCCGCCGGGTCTGCTCGTCCCCGGCGGAGGCCGTGTTCGCGAGGTCTTCGCGAAGGTTCGCGATATACGGCGTCAAGTCCATGACACCACTATGGCGTCACGAGTGACGTCACGTCAAGGCGCGGTGATGTCACCCGTGCTGCCGGGTTAGGCTGGCGGAGCCGACATGAGGGGAGCGAGACCGGTGCCGCCCAAGGTGGAGCTGATCGCGAAAACCGAGTTCTTCCCGCCCGAGGACGTGCCCTGGTCCACCGACGCCGACGGAGGCGAAGCGCTCGCGGAGTTCGCCGGGCGCGCCTGCTACCAGTCCTGGGAGAAGCCGAATCCCGCGACCGCGACCAACGCCGGGTACCTCGAGCACGTCATCGACGTCGGCCACCTGGCCGTGCTGGAGCACGGATCGGTCACCTTCTACCTGTCCGGGATCTCCCGTTCGCTCACCCACGAGCTGATCCGGCACCGGCATTTCTCCTACTCCCAGCTGTCGCGGCGCTACCTGCCCGAGGCCGCCGCCGAGTTCGTCGAGCCGGACGTCATCGCGCAAGACCCGGTGCTGCACGAGAAATTCGTCCAGGCCACGCGGGCCAGCGCGGCCGCGTACGACGAGCTGCTCGCCGGGCTGGAGGAGAAGTTCGCGGACACGCCGAGCGCCACCCTGCGCCGCAAGCAAGCGCGCCAGGCGGCCCGCGCGGTGCTGCCGAACGCGACCGAAACCCGCATCGTCGTCACCGGGAACTACCGCGCGTGGCGGCATTTCATCGCGATGCGGGCCACCGAACACGCGGACGTCGAGATCCGCTCGCTCGCCATCGAATGCCTGCGGCAGCTGCACAAGGCGGCGGCCAACGTGTTCGCCGACTTCACGATTTCGACCCTGCCCGACGGCACCGAAATCGCCTCGAGCCCCAAAGTGCTGGAAGGCTGACCACGTCCTGATGAAACACCTGACGATCGACCTCCGCCCCGGCCCGTACTCGGTCGTGCGGCTGCCCGCCGACGCCGCCGTTCCCGCCGAGCTGCTGGCGTCCGGCGAGCCCGCGCTCGTGTCGGTCACCCGCACGCCCGACGAGCTGTCGGTGATCTGCCCGGCCGGCCGCGAACCCGAGGGCGGCACGGTCGAGGCCGGCTGGCGGTTGTTCACCGTGCGCGGCCCGCTGGGATTCACCCTCACCGGCATCATTTCCGCGCTCGCGTCGGAGCTGGCGGCGGCGGGCGTGGCGCTGTTCTCCCTGTCCACGTTCGACACCGACCACATCCTGGTGCGCTCGGACGACCTCGACCGGGCCGTGGCGGCGTTCCGCGAAGCCGGCCACGAAGTGGTCCTGCCCGGCTGAACCTCCCCGCGGCGTGGCACAGCACACCCTTGCCGAGCAAAGTTCGGCATGCCTAAACTTCGAGTTGGGGCGACCGATACCAGGGAGTGGCGCACATGGCGGTGGCGGAGGCGGCACGTCCGCGCGGCGTGGCCCGGCTGCGCGCCGGCTGGGCGCTGCTCGGACCGGCGTTCGTCGCCGCGATCGCGTACGTCGACCCGGGCAACGTGGCGGCCAACGTCAGCGCCGGCGCGCGCTACGGCTATCTGCTGGTGTGGGTGATCGTCGTGGCGAACCTGATGGCCGTGATGGTGCAGTACCTGTCGGCGAAGCTCGGTCTCGTCACCGGCCAGTCGCTGCCCGAGGCGCTGCGCGACCGGCTCTCCCGCGGCGCCCGGCTCGGCTACTGGGCACAGGCCGAGATCGTCGCGATCGCCACCGACCTGGCCGAGGTCGTCGGCGGCGCGATCGCGCTGAACCTGCTTTTCCGGCTCCCGCTGGTCGCCGGCGGGCTGATCACCGGGTTCGTGTCGCTGGTGCTGCTCGCGGTGCAGGACCGCGGCGGCCAGCGCCCGTTCGAACGCGTCGTGACCGGCCTGCTCGTGGTGATCGCGGTCGGGTTCCTGGCGAGCCTGTTCGTCGAGTCGCCGTCGGCCGCCGGGATCGCGAACGGCCTGATCCCTCGCTTCAGCGGCGGCGACAGCGTGCTGATCGCGGCCGCGATGCTCGGCGCGACGGTGATGCCGCACGCAGTGTACCTCCACTCCGGGCTGGTCCGCGACCGGCACGGCACGCCGGAACCCGAAGGCCGCCGGCGGCTGCTGCGGGCCACGCGCTACGACGTCGGGTTCGCGATGCTGCTCGCTGGCGCGGTGAATCTCGGCATGCTGCTCGTCGCGGCGACGAATCTTCAAGGCCGGCAAGGCGTCGACACCATCGAGGGCGCGCACCACGCGGTCGCCGCCGCGCTCGGGCCGGGGGTCGCGCTGCTGTTCGCGATCGGGCTGCTGGCGTCCGGGCTGGCTTCGACGTCGGTGGGCGCCTACGCGGGCGCGATGATCATGCAAGGCTTGCTGCGCAAGAGGATTCCGATCGCGGTGCGCCGGCTCGTCACGCTCGCGCCCGCGATCGTCGTGCTGGCGCTGGGCGCCGATCCGAGCGCGGCGCTGGTGGTGTCGCAGGTGGTGCTGTCGTTCGGCATCCCGTTCGCGCTCGTGCCGCTGATCCGGCTCACCGCCGACCGCGGGCTCATGGGCGCGGACGTCAACCGCCGGACCACCACCGTGCTCGCCGCCGTCATCGCCGCGGTCGTCGTCCTGCTCAACGTCGTGCTGATCGCGCTCACCTTCACCGGCTGACACAGTCCGCACCGGACGGAACCGGCGGGGCGCCCGGACGGTCGGACTAGCATCTGCGCGAAGCCGACCGAGGAGCCCGACCCCGTGACCGACGAACAGACCCGTCCGCACGACCCGAACCGCACGGCCCCCGCCGGCCGCGTGGTGGCCGGCCGCTACCTGCTGCTCGGCGAACTGGGCCGCGGCGGCATGGGCATCGTGTGGCGCGCGCAGGACCAGGTGATCGGGCGGCAGGTCGCGATCAAAGAGCTCCGGCTGTCCACCGAGAACACCGCGGAAGGCGCCGCGGTGTTCTCCGAACGGATTCTCCGCGAGGTGCGCGCGGGCGGGCGGCTCAACGACCCGGCCGTCGTCACGGTCTACGACGTGGTCACCGACCAGGGCACCACCTGGATCGTGATGGAACTGGTCGAGGCGCCCACGCTCGCCGACCTGGTGCGCACGCACGGCCCGATGCCCGAGCAGCAGGCGGCGGTGATCGGGGAGCGGGTGCTGTCGGCGCTGCAGGCCGCGCACGCCGCGGGGATCGTGCACCGGGACGTCAAACCGGCCAACATCATGGTCGCCCCGGACGGCCGGGTGAAGCTCACCGACTTCGGCATCGCGCACGCCATCGACGACCCGCGGCTCACCACGAGCGGGATGATCGTCGGCTCGCCCGCGTTCATGGCCCCGGAACGGGTCGAGGGCCGCGAGGCGATGCCGGAATCGGACCTGTGGTCGCTCGGCGCGACGCTCTACTTCGCGGTCGAACCCATCGTCGCGTTCGAACGGCCCACCACGGCCGCCACCCTGCACGCGATCATGACCGAGGTGCCGTACCTGACCCGGGCGCGGGGTCCGCTCGGCGCGGTCATCCTCGGCCTGCTGGTGGCGAACCCGGAAGCCCGGCTCACCGCGACGCAGGCGCGGGCGCAGCTCGCCCACGCCACCGGCCCGACCCAGCGTCCGGCCAGCGCGGCGCTGCCGCACCAGGAGACCCGCGTGGGCGGGCAGCCGACGCGGACGGCCGCGAAGCCGGAAGGCAAGAGCCGGCGCGGCCTGTGGGCCGGCGCCGTCGCGGCGCTGGTCCTCGCGGCGCTGGCCGGCGGGTTCTTCCTGGGCAAACCGGTGTGGTCGCCGAAAAAGGACGAGCAGCAGGCCGAGACCGTCACCTACGGTCCGGACGGTTACCTCAAAGCCAAGTTCTCCTCGTACGAGCTCTGCTACAACGCGGTGGTCCAGCCGGGCGTGGTGATCAGCTCGGACAACAACGTCGACTGCAAGAAGAACCACACGCTCGAGGTCTTCGACACCGCCGACCCGCTGCCGCTGGAGAGCTGGAGCGACAGCGACGCGGCGGTCGCCCCGTATCCCGGTCTGGAGGATCTGAGCCGGGCGGCCGAGGCGCGCTGCGCGGCGGCGTTCCACTCCGCGGTGGTGCCGCCGCAGCAGCGCGCCGGACTGGCGTACCGGGCGCTCGTGCCGACCCAGCAGGCCTGGCAGGTGCAGCCGGACAGCGACAGCAGCAGCGGCCCGAACCGCAAGATCTACTGCCTGCTCTCGCGGGCGAACAACGACCAGATCCCGGCGCAGATCACCGCCAAGGTCAAGTAGCCGCGCGAGAAGTTCCGCCGCGACGCCCGCGGCGGCGGAAATTCTCCGAAGTTGCCGGTGGCACACCAGGTCGGGCCCGGGTTCGGCGGCCTGAGGAGGTACCGTCGTGGCCATGTCCACCTCACCTGCCGCCGCGCCCGGACGTCCGTTCGGCCGCGTGCTCACCGCGATGGCGACCCCCTTCGACCGAGCCGGGGCGCTGGACGTGAAGCGGGCCCAGGAACTGGCCGAGTACCTCGTGGACCTCGGCAACGACGGCCTCGTCGTCAACGGCACCACCGGCGAGAGCCCGACCACCACCGACCAGGAGAAGGCCACGCTGGTCCGCGCGGTCGTCGAGGCGGTCGGCGACCGCGCCACCGTCGTCGCGGGGGCGGGCACCAACAACACCGCGCACAGCATCGAGCAGGCCCACGCCTCCGCCGAAGCGGGCGCGCACGGCCTGCTCGTCGTCACGCCCTACTACTCGCGGCCGAGCCAGGCCGGGCTGTACGCGCACTTCACCACCGTCGCGGACTCGACCGAGCTGCCGGTGATGCTCTATGACATCCCGCCGCGCTCCATCGTGCCGATCGAGGTCGACACGCTGCAGCGGCTGGCCGAGCACCCGCGGATCCTCGCGGTGAAGGACGCCAAGGGCGACCTGATCGCCGGGTCCGAGGTCATCGCGAACACCCACCTCGCCTACTACTCCGGCGACGACGGGCTGAACCTGCCGTGGCTGTCGGTCGGCGCGGTCGGCGTGGTCAGCGTGATCGGGCACGTCGTGGCGGGCCGGATCCGCGCGATGATCGAGGCCTACGAGGCGGGCGACACGTCCACCGCGCGCACGAACCACCGCGGCATGCTGCCGGTGCTGCGGGCGATGTCGCGCGTCGGCGGCGTCGCGTTCAGCAAGGCGTCGCTGCGCCTGCGCGGGTTCGACATCGGCGACCCGCGGCTGCCGATCGTGGCCCCGTTCGACGACCAGCTGGAGCAGATCGCGGCCGATCTCGCCCAGGGCGGCGTGCCGCTCGAGGACAGCGCGGCCTCGGACTGGCATGGTGCACGGGTGGCACAAGCAGATTCGCAGGCGGCCTACACCGCCCCCACCTCGCACACCAGCGTTGGGACAATGCCCCGGTGACTTCACTTCCCGCCGGACCCGGCCCGACGCACCTCCCGCCCGCCCTTCCCGAGGGAGCCCTGCGCGTCGTCGCGCTCGGCGGCATCGGCGAGGTCGGGCGCAACATGACCGTCTTCGAGTACGACGGCAGGCTGCTGATCGTCGACTGCGGCGTCCTCTTCCCCGAGGACGACCAGCCCGGCGTCGACCTGATCCTGCCGGACTTCCGCGCGATCGAGGACCGGCTCGACGACATCGACGGACTCGTGCTCACCCACGGGCACGAGGACCACATCGGCGCCGTCCCGTTCCTGCTCCGGCTGCGCCCGGACGTCCCGATCTACGGTTCGCGGTTCACCAACGCGCTGCTCGCGGCCAAGGCCAAGGAGCACCGGCAGCGGCCGAAGCTGATCGAAGTGCGCGAAGGGGAGAAGCGCAAGGTCGGCGCGTTCGACCTCGAGTTCTTCGCGGTGAACCACTCGATCCCGGACGCGCTCGCGGTCGCCATCCGCACGCCGGCCGGCGTCGTGCTGCACACCGGCGACATCAAGCTCGACCAGCTGCCGCTCGACGGGCGGCTGACCGACCTCGCGGGCTTCTCGCGGCTGGGCGACGAGGGCGTGGACCTGTTCTGCGTGGACTCGACCAACGCCGAGGTGCCCGGGTTCGTCATGCCCGAGCGCGACATCGGGCCGGTGCTCGACGACGTCATCCGGCGCGTGGACCAGCGCGTGATCGTCGCGTGCTTCGCCAGTCACGTGCACCGCGTGCAGCAGGTGCTGGACGCCGCGGTGCGGCACGGCCGCCGGGTGGCGTTCGTGGGCCGGTCGATGGTCCGGAACATGGGCATCGCGGCCGAACTGGGTTTGCTGAACGTGCCCGAGGGCCTGCTCGTGGACCTGGACCAGGCCAGCAACCTGCCGGAAAGCAAGGTGCTGTTCGTGTCGACCGGTTCGCAGGGCGAGCCGCTTTCGGCGCTGTCGCGGATGGCGCGCGGCGAGCACCGGCAGATCTCCATCCGCGCGGGCGACACCGTCGTGCTGGCCAGCTCGATGATCCCGGGCAACGAGACCGCGGTGTTCGGCGTCGTCAACGGCCTCACCCGGCTCGGCGCGAACGTGGTGCACCAGGGCAACGCGAAGGTGCACGTGTCCGGGCACGCGTCCGCGGGCGAGCTGCTCTACCTGTACAACGCGGTCCGGCCGAGCAACGTGATGCCGGTGCACGGCGAGTGGAAACACTTGCGCGCCAACGGAGAACTCGCCATCCGCACCGGCGTCGCGCCGGACAACGTGGTGATCGCCGAGGACGGCGTGGTCGTGGACCTGGTCGACGGCAAGGCCTCGCGCACCGGCCGCGTCGAGGTCGGGCACGTGTACGTGGACGGGCTGTCCGTCGGCGACGTCGGCGAATCGACCCTGTCCGACCGGCTCGTGCTCGGCGAGGGCGGGTTCATCGCGATCACCGTGGCGGTCGATTCGAACACCGGCCGCGCGGTGAGCAGCCCGACGATCTCCGGCCGCGGCTTCTCCGACGACCCGAAGGCCCTCGACGCCGTCGTGCCGCTCGTGGAAATGGAGCTGGCGCGCACGGAAGCCGAGGGCATCACCGACACCCACCGCATCGCGCAGGCGGTGCGCCGGGTCGTCGGCCGGTGGGTCGCCGACACCTACCGCCGCCGTCCGATGATCGTGCCGACGGTCATCCCGGTCTGAGTCAGCGCCGCGCGCCCGCCAGCAGCAACGCGATCAGCACGATCGCGGCCTGGCGGGCGAGCGCGTTGCGGGCTCTGCGCTGTTCGGCCCGGCTCGGTCGGTGGTGCATGAGATCCCCCAGGTGTTTTTGTGCGGCGCCGTCCAGTGTGGCGGGTCCGCGGATGGGACACATCCCGCTCGAGGCTGGTTCCCGGCTCCCTCCGGAGACGGAGTCAGGCGACCTCGGCGGTCTGTCGTTGGACCAGGTACGCGCCGCCGAGCAGCAGCGCGGCACCGACTGCTTGCGGCCAGGCGAGCGCTTCGCCGAGCAGCGCCCACGCGAACGCCGCCGCCGTGACGGGTTCCAGCAGCCCGACGACGCTCGCCACCGACGCGGGCAGGTGCCGCAGCGCGGAGATCCCCGCGACGTACGGGATCGCGGTCGACAGCACCACCAGGCCGAGCAGCAGCAGCCACAGCGGCGGGGTCCACGGTCCGAAGGGGACGGTCTGGCCCGCCATGCCCAGCGGAAGCGTCCACGGCGGCGCGGCGACGCTCACGAGCAGCCCGCCGATCACCATGCCCCAGGTGACCAGCCCGAGCGGCTCGCGGTCGGCGACCGCGCGTTCGCCGAGCAGGAAGTACCCGGCCGAGCAGAGCGCCGCGCCGAGCCCGGCGAGCAGCCCGATCGCGTCGAGCCGCAGCCCCTGCCAGACCTGGGCGACCAGCGCCAGTCCGATCATCGCGACGGCGATCCCGAACCACAGCATGCGCGGCAGCCGCTTCCGCCGGACCACCCGCACCCACAGCGCGATCAGGACCGGCGACAGGAATTCCAGCAGGATCGCGATGCCGACCGGAATCCGTTCGGCGGCAATGAAATACAGCAGCTGGGTGCCGGCCACGCCGAGCGCGCCGTACGCGAGCAGCATCGGCCATTCGCCGCGCCGGACCCGCAGCGTGCGCGGGGCGAAGAGCGCGGTGCCGATCAGCAGCAGCACTCCCGCCGTCCCGATCCGCAGCACTGCCACTTGTTCCGGCGTCATGCCCGCGCCCATGACCGGTTTCGCGAGCGTGCCGGACGTGCTGAAGAAGACCGCGGCGAGCAGGACGAGCGAGAGGCCGCGGCCCCGGTGGAGCACCCGGGGTGGTTCGAGGA
Organism: Amycolatopsis orientalis DSM 43388; assembly: GCF_000411975.1. GTDB lineage: Bacteria > Actinomycetota > Actinomycetes > Mycobacteriales > Pseudonocardiaceae > Amycolatopsis > Amycolatopsis orientalis_D. The sequence goes on along the minus strand of NZ_ASXG01000031.1, from coordinate 9,545 downwards.
CGGGGAGTTCGGTGGTCACGCGCGCGACCTTACGGAGCGGGGCGACCGGAGGAAACCGAGTTATTCCAGGGTTTTCAGCCCCGTCGCGACGTGAGTCGCGATCGTCGCCAGCCGCTGTCCCTGGAGCCGCAGCGCGTGCAGCGCGGTGTCGTCCGGCGCCGCGGATTTGCGCGAGACGAACGAGCCGCCGTACGGGTTGCCGGACTCCAGCAGGTGCGGGTCGGCGTAGCCGAGGGGGAGGACGATCGCGCCCCAGTGGTAGAACATGTTGTTGATGGCCAGCACGGTCGCCTCGAGCCCGCCGTGCGCGGTGGACGCCGACGTGAACGACGTGGCCACCTTGTCGGCCAGTTTTCCTTGCGCCCACAGGCCGCCCGTGGTGTCCACAAAGGACTTCAGCTGTGCGGCAGGGCCGCCGAACCGGGTCGGGCTGCCGAGCGCGAGCCCGTCCGCCCACTCGAGATCGGCCAGCGTGGCGAGCTCGTGGTGCGGCCCGGAATCGACCCAGGCCTGCCAGCGCCGATTGCTCGCGATCGCCTCCGGCGGCGCGGTCTCGGCCACGGTGCGGACGCGTACCTCCGCACCGCTTTCGCCCGCCCCCTCGGCGAGCGCGCCGGCGAGGGCGGCGGTGTTGCCGGTAGCGCTGTAATAGACGACCAGAATGCGCGTGCTCACACCACGTGACCCTAGCCGGGTCCGCTGGTATGTCTCACGATCCGGACGGCCTCAGCGCTGCGGCTTCCAGGGGCTGACGGTGTCGGTCGGCCGGGTGGGGTCGTAGAAGCGCGGCCGGACGGGTTCGTGGCGGCGCAACGGAACCAGGCCGTCGGTGATGGCCTGCATGATCTTCGCGTGCGCGCGGACGCCCGCGCCCGGCCGCTCCGGCTCGACGTCGGACAGGTCCACCGGCGTCCCGAAATGCACCTTGAACCGCGGCCGCCGCAACGGCGCGCTCAACCCGGATTTGGCCAGCGGCAGCAGATCCGCCGGGCCGTTGACGGTCTCCGTGCCCCAGTACACGGCTTCGTGCGCGCCCCACTGGCTGATCGGGATCACCGGCACGCCCGCGGCGAGCGCGAGCCGGGCCGCCCCCGTCTTGCCGCGCTCCGGCCACAGCCCCGGGTCGTGGCTGATCCGCCCCTCGGGGTACACGACGATCGGCTCGCGCGTGGTCCGCAACGCCTCCGCCGCCTCGGCGAACTGCCCGACCGCGGTCGCCGCCTTCGCCCGGTCCACGCGCAGATGCCCGCTGACTTTGAGCGCCGGGCCGATCACCGGAGCGTCGAGAATCCCGCCGGCGAGCATGAACCGCGGATTGATGCCGATCCGCTTGCACGCCGCCATGAGCACGAAGGCGTCGAACACGCCGATGTGATTGGCCGCCATGAGCAGCGGCTTGCCCCGAAGCTCCCGCGGCACCGACCCGGTGACCGTGAGCCGCCCGACGAGATTCACCAGCCCTCGGTCGAGATTGAGCATCGTCCGCCAGATCGCGGGGGCACGGCGCGGAGCCTCGTCCTGTTGGAGCGCGAACATGAGCAGAGCATTTCACGGGGGAGAGCACCTGGGACAACGCGGTTCTCGCTGAGCCGGCGGGGGCGGCGCTTCGCCGGTCGTCATAGCTGCTCAGGGCGCGTCTGGAGCGCTCGGCCGATGGGCGGTGCCCGACGGGTCAGCGATCAGTAGTCCCACTCCCAGCCCATGCTGCCGTTCAAGAACCCGTTGCCTGCGGTGAGCAGAAGCGTGCCGTGCGGGTCGGGAGTATCGATCACGAGCTGGCCGGTGTACTTGCTGCTGGGCGCGAACTGGAACGGGAGTTTCTTGACCTGCCACTTGCACGGGCTGTTGTACTCGGCCTGGTTGGTGATGCCGTCCGCGCCGCGCGTCGAGAAGCGGGTCTCGTTGAGAACGTCGTTGCCGAAAGCCTGAATGTCCGACGGGTCGCCGCCGGCGGCGGGCATCTGGACGGTGAAGTCGAGGACCAGTGTGTGCATGCCGGGCTTGCGCGTTCCGGGCCGGTCGCACGGCGGGTCGACGGTGATTTTGGTCAGCCACGCGGTGATCCTGGTTTCACCGGTGGAGGGGTCCAGGGTGCCCCATGCCTGACCGACGGACTTTTTCCGATAGGTGTCGGCCGAGATCTCGCTGGTGGTCGGTGCCGCAGCGACGCTCGCGGGCGCGGGCGAGCCAGTCATCGGGGACGCCGGGCGCGCGGTCACTGGAGCGGGAGCTGCGGGCGCGGGCGCGTTGTTGCCGCACGCGCTGAGGAGGCCGGTCAGCGTCGCAATGCCGATGGCGACGCCGAAGATGCTCCGGATGTTCATGCTTGCTCCAAGTCCGGTCGAGGTTGCTTCGATGGATCGCGCTGATCCCGCGAGCCGTTACGACGCGAATGTCCGGAAAGAGCGGCCACGAAGGCCACGAATCCGTGGGGCCAGCGGTGGACGGAGCAAGCGGTCGACGCTGGTCAGGAAGCCACCCCCGGTCGTGTCTCGGCGGAACCCGTGTACCCAGTGTCCAACCAGCGAGTCCAGGTGCCGATCGTCTCCCTGTCATCCTCGACATCCCGGGGCATCAGCAACATCCGGGTTCCGCGTCGAGCACGAGCTGCCGGGTGCTGGGCCGCACCACAAGAGCAACAACCCCCGCAGCTCTGGCGTCACCACCTGGGTTAGCCAAACGGTGCTGAAAGCCTTGACCGTCCCAGCGGCGCAATACCCACTGACGGCCGGACAACCGCCGCGCCCTGCGCCGCCAGCAACCGCGTAGACCCGTCCGCCAGCCTTCGCGGTCGAAGAACTCCGTGCTGGCCGACAGGACCAGCCCAGTGGTGGTCTGGTCGGTGTGCCGGTTACATCTGGACTTGCGGAGGGAACGGAACCGCCCAGTACTCCGCGGCACCGGGGCGTGAGAGGTCCGGTCAGCCAGCGCGCGCACGATCTCGGCGGGACTCGGCATGAGCGGCCTCGGCTTTCATGGGTACCGCCGATGCCCCACAAGATCCACTGTGATCTGGAGACGATTGTTTCCCCTGCGCTGCGAGTGGCACATGTGACTATCGGTCCTCGCCCGTTACCGTGGAGGCATGGCTGGGTCGGCGACGAGAAAGCGGAGCACGGCGGGAAGCGGCGGGAAGGCACCGGCGCGGAGTTCGCGTACGCCGGCGCGCGGCGCGTCGAGCAGGTCGAAAGGCGGCTCGACCAGGGGCAGGAGCAGCTCCCGGCCCCGGACTTCGCCTGCGCGGCGTCCGGCCGGCCGCAAGAGTTCCGGAGCGTTCGGGCGCGGTGTGCGCAGCACCTGGAACCTCGTCGCCAAGGGCGTCGGCTCGCTGGCCCGCACAGTCGGGCGCACGCGGGAGCTCGAGGCCGAGCACCGCCGTGACGGGCTGGCCCTCGGGTTGATCGCGCTGGCCATCGTCGCCGCGGTCGGCGTGTGGTGGCGGGCTGCCGGGCCGATCGGGGCGGGCGTCGAAATCGCCACCCGGACGATCCTCGGCGCCGGAGCGGTGACGTTGCCGCTGGTGCTGCTCGTGGTCGCGGTCGCGCTGATGCGGTCCGAGCCGAAGCCGGAGACGCGGCCGAGGATGGTGATCGGCACGCTGCTCGTCGTGCTGTCCGTGCTCGGGATGCTGCACATCTTCACCGCGCTCCCGGACACCAACGACGGCCGGATGTACGCGGGCGGCATTCTCGGCGCGTTTTCCGGCGGGCTGCTCACCAAGGGCGTCACCACGTGGGTCGCGGTGCCGCTGCTGATCCTTGCGCTGCTGTTCGGCGTCCTGGTGTTCACCGGCACCCCGGTCCGCGAAATCCCGCACCGGCTGCGCACCTGGGGTCTCGACGAGCACGAACTGGCCGAATACGAGGCCGCCCAGCACGACGACGAACCCGCCGAACCAGAACCCGAGGCCGACCCGAAGTCCGTGCGGCTGCGGAAGCCGTCGCGCCGTCGCCAGGCCAGCGCCGACAAGGACGGCGAGCAGCTCGACCTCGACGCGGCGCTCGCCGAGCCGGCCACTCCGATCCGGCCGCCGAAGCCGGTCGCGCCCCCGGCCGAGGTGCCGGAGAAGAAGCCGAAGAAGGCGCCGGAACCCGCGCTGTCGGTCACCCGGACCGTCGAGGGCGACTACGCGCTCCCGCCGCCCGACCTGCTGAAGCTCGGCGACGCGCCGAAGTCCCGCAGCAAGGCCAACGACCAGATGATCGAGGCGATCACCGGCGTCCTCGACCAGTTCAACGTCGACGCTCAGGTCACCGGCTTCACCCGAGGCCCGACAGTGACCCGGTACGAGGTCGAGCTCGGCCCGGGCGTGAAGGTCGAGAAGATCACCGCGCTGACCAAGAACATCGCCTACGCGGTGGCCACCGACAACGTCCGCCTGCTCGCGCCGATACCGGGCAAGTCCGCGGTCGGCATCGAGGTGCCCAACTCCGACCGCGAGATGGTGCGCCTCGGCGACGTGCTGCGCGCGCCGTCCACGGTCAAGGACAACCACCCGATGCTGATCGGGCTCGGCAAGGACATCGAGGGCGAGTTCGTCACCGCGAACCTGACGAAGATGCCGCACCTGCTGGTGGCCGGTTCCACGGGTTCCGGCAAGTCGAGCTTCGTGAACTCGATGCTGGTTTCGCTGCTGGCCCGGGCGACGCCCGCGGAATGCCGGATGATCCTGATCGACCCGAAGATGGTCGAGCTGACGCCGTACGAGGGCATCCCGCACCTGATCACGCCCATCATCACGCAGCCGAAGAAGGCCGCCGCCGCGCTGGCCTGGCTCGTCGAGGAGATGGAGCAGCGCTATCAGGACATGCAGGCCAACCGGGTCCGGCACATCGACGACTTCAACGCCAAGGTGCGCTCCGGCGACATCACCGCGCCGCCGGGCAGCGAACGCGAGTACCAGCCCTACCCGTACATCATGGCGATCGTCGACGAGCTGGCCGACCTGATGATGACCGCCCCGCGCGACGTCGAGGACGCGATCGTGCGGATCACCCAGAAGGCCCGCGCCGCCGGCATCCACCTGGTGCTGGCCACCCAGCGGCCGAGCGTCGACGTCGTCACCGGCCTGATCAAGACGAACGTGCCGTCGCGGCTCGCGTTCGCCACCTCGTCGCTCACCGACTCGCGGGTCATCCTCGACCAGCCGGGCGCGGAGAAGCTGATCGGCATGGGCGACGCGCTCTACCTCCCGATGGGCGCCGGGAAACCGGTCCGCATCCAGGGCGCGTTCGTCGGCGACGAGGAGATCGCCGCGGTCGTCAACTTCGCCAAGGAACAGGCGCAGCCGGACTACAACGAGGGCGTCACCAGCGCCAAGGCGGGCGAGAAGAAGGAGATCGACCCGGACATCGGCGACGACCTCGACGTCCTGCTGCAGGCCGCCGAGCTGATCGTCACGTCCCAGTTCGGCTCCACGTCGATGCTGCAGCGCAAGCTCCGCGTCGGCTTCGCCAAGGCCGGGCGGCTGATGGACCTGCTGGAAAGCCGCGGCGTGGTCGGCCCGTCGGAGGGCTCGAAGGCCCGCGACGTGCTGATCAAGCCCGACGAGCTGGAGTCCGTGCTGTTCATGATCCGCGGCGGCTCCGACGCGGGCGGCGCGCCGGCCGGCGGCGAGGACGAGGACTTCTGACCGGCGCGTGCAACCCGCCGGCGCGTCCGGTCCGTCCCCCGGACATGGACCTCAAGAAGCTCGCACTGGGAATCGGGACGGCCGCCGCGCTGGCCGGGTGCGCGGGCGGGCCGGCCGCGCTCGCGCAGACACCGTCGCGCCCGCCGGCCGCCGAGCCGGGCGGGAACGTGGCGCTCGCGCCCGGCCAGGAGGTGCAGATCGCCGGCCGCGACCTCACCGTGCGCTACCGCCAGCTGGTCTCGGATTCGCGGTGCAAGCCGGGCCGCCAGTGCTTCGTCGCCGGGGAGGCGGTCGTGGCGCTCGTCCTCACCGAGCCGGGCCGCGGCGAGCACACGTCCGTCCAGCTGCACACCGGCCGCCAGGGCCCGGACTCGACGACCTTCGCCGGCACGACCGTGAAGCTCGCCGCCGTGGACGGGTCGGGCAACCACATCCTCGTCCGGTTCTCCTGAACGCTCAGAACTCGAGCAGCATCCGCGAGTTCCCCAGCGTGTTCGGCTTGACGTAGGGCAGGTCGAGAAACTCCGCCACGCCCGGGTCGAGCGAACGGCGCATTTCCTCGTACACCTCCTGCGACACCGGGGCGCCGTCGATCTCGACGAACCCGTGCCCGGCGAAGAACGAGGTCTCGAAGGTCAGCACGAACAGCCGTTTCAGCCCCAGTTCGCGGGCTTCTTCGACGAGCCTGCCGACCAGCGCGCGGCCGATCCCGCGGCCGCGCGCGGCTTTGTCGACCACCACCGTGCGCAGTTCGCCGATGTCCTCCCACAGCACGTGCAGCGCGGCCGCGCCCAGCACGTCCTCGGCGCCGTCCCGCTCGTCGGTCGCGACCCAGAACTCCTGCACCGCCTCGTAAAGCGTGACCAGATCTTTCTCGAGGAGCACGCGGCCGGCGTCGGAATCGACGAGGGCCTTGATCTTGCGGACGTCGGCGATCCGCGCGCGGCGGACGGACGGAGGGCGGGAGTCGGGCACCCGGTCAAGATAACGACCGCGAGGACCGGCGGCTCCGAGCGGCTCCATCGGGGGACCCCGGATGCGTGACGGCGCGAGCTGTCACGTATAGCTAGTGAGCGCACATGACCAGTAGTCGGCGGCTCCCGGCCGGCTACCGGCCCTCGGGAGGAACCTGCATGTCCGGCACCACGGTGGCCGCCCCGGAACGGCCCGGCAAACCTCCCGCCGGACCGGGCGCGCAGGCCCGGTTCCGGCCGGAGCTGCAGGGCGTGCGGGCGCTGGCCTCGGTGCTGGTCGTCGTCTACCACGTGTGGTTCGACCGGATCTCCGGCGGCGTCGACGTGTTCTTCCTCGTGTCCGGGTTCCTGATCACCGGCCAGCTCTACCGGGCGCTGCTGCGCGGCCGGATCGAACTGCGCGCCACCTGGGGCCGGATGATCAAGCGGCTGTTCCCGGCCGCGATGACCGTGCTGCTGACGGTCGTGGTCGTGTCGCAGCTGCTGCTGCCGCAGGACCGCTGGTTCCAGACCATCCGCGAGGTCGTCGCGTCCGCGCTGTTCTACGAGAACTGGCAGCTCGCGGCCGATTCGGTGGACTACTTCGCCCAGCACAACAGCGCGAGCCTGGTGCAGCACTTCTGGTCGCTGTCCATCCAGGGCCAGTTCTACGTGCTGTGGCCGCTGCTGTTCGTCGGGCTCGGCCTGCTCGTGCGCCGGCTGGGCTGGTCGCTGCGGCACACGGTGAACCTGCTGCTGGTCGTCCTGTTCGCCGCCTCGCTCGCGTACTCGGTGTACCTCACCGCGGCCGACCAGCCGCTGGCCTACTTCCACGGTCTCACCCGGGTCTGGGAATTCGCCCTCGGCGGCCTGATGGCGATGTTCCTCGACCAGGTCACGCTGCCGCGGCTGCTGCGCGTCGCGCTCGGCTGGATCGGCGTCGCCGGGCTGGTGCTGTGCGGCGTGCTGCTGGAGGTCGACAGCGTGTTCCCCGGCTGGATCGCGCTGTGGCCGACCGTCTCGGCGGGCCTGGTGCTGGTCGCCGGGCAGACCGGCAGCGTGCTCGGTGCGGACCGCTGGCTCAGCTCGAAATTCCTCGGCTACGTCGGCAACCTGAGCTTCTCGCTGTACCTGTGGCACTGGCCGGTGCTGGTGTTCTACCTGGTCGCCCGGGACCGGGTGGCGGTCGGCCCGCTCGGCGGCACGTTCGTGGTCGGCGTGTCGTTCCTGCTCGCGATCCTGACCTACCACCTGATCGAGAACCCGATCCGGCTGTCGAAGATCGGCACCGCGAACCAGTGGGGCGCCTACCGGTTCGGCGTGCTCGCGCTGGCCCCGGTGCTCGTCGCGAGCGGCGTCTGGCAGGGCGTGAGCAGCGCGCGGGCGAACTACGAGATCGCCATCGGCGACCCGGACCATCCGGGCGCGGTCGCGCACGCGCAGGGCTTCGTCTACCGCGGCGCGCCGTCCCCGGCGATCGTGCCGCCCACGGTGAAGCTCGCCGACGACTGGGCCCGCACGCGCCCGGACCAGTGCTCGATCTCGCCGCGCAACGCGGAACTGCAGATCTGCACGGAGTCTCCGGACGGCCCGCCGACCAAGCGGGTCGTGCTCGTCGGGGATTCGCACATCCAGCAGTTCCTCGCCGCCTTCCAGCCCGCGGTCGTCTCCGACGGCTGGGAGGTCTCGACCATGCTGAAGGGCGCGTGCCCGTATTCGTCCGGCTCCGAGCTGATGCCCGGCGACCGCAACTGCATCGAGTGGAACAAGGCCGTCACCGACGAACTGCTCGACACCCGCCCGGACGCGGTGATCATGCTCGGCACGGTCAACTCCAAGCCCGGCCCGCACGAGACGACACCGCAGGGCTTCGTCGACGTGTGGTCCACTTTGGACGGAGCGGGCATCCCGGTCGTGGCCGTGCGCGACAACCCGCGCTACACGTTCAACATGGCCAGCTGCGTCGCGCGGAAGAGCCCGACGGACCCGGCGTGCTCGGTGCCGAGGCCCGCCGCGGTCGCCGCCACGCCGTCGTGGGAGCAGGTCCAGAACGTCCCGGACAACGTGTCGTTCCTGGACTTCACCGACTACTACTGCGACGACCAGCGCTGCCGCGCGGTCGTCGGGAACGTGCTGGTCTACATGGACGACAACCATCCCTCGGCGACCTTCAACACGACACTCGCGCCCATTGCGGTCAAACAGCTCAAACAAGCCCTGCAATGGTGACCGCGGGCGAGGGGCGGACCGGCGACTTTGGCGACTAGCCGTCGCGGAGCGTCCCGGGTTGGGCACAATGGGGCGGCGGCGGGTTCGCCGCACGGGTACGGGAGGGGGAGCTGGTCTCTTTGACGCGCGCAGGGTGGGACGCATTCCAGGCCGCACAGTCCGAGGCGGCGGCGGGCCGGACGGCCGCGCTGGCCGGCCCGGACGGCGTCGGCTGGCTGCTCGTCCCCGGCCAGGCGTGGCAGCGGAGGCTGCCGGACGGGAACTGGCAGTACACGCAGCCGCCCGCGGATCCCGGCTACCGCGCGGCCGCGCGTCTCGTGCCGCCGCCCGGAACTCCCGCGCCGGGCTTCGGCGCGCCGCAGCAGTACCCGGGCGGGCAGCCGGGCTACCCGGGCGGACCTCGCCAGCCGTATCCCGGTCCGCCGAGCAACCCGGCCGGATTCCCCGGGCCGCAAGGCAGCCCCGGCGGCTACCCGGGACCGCAGGGCGCCCCGGGCGGCTATCCCGCACCGCAGGGCAATCCCGGCGGATATGCCGGACCTCCCGCGCCGCAAGGCAATCCCGGCGGGTACGGCCCGCCTTCCGCTCCGCAGGGCTACCGGCCGCCGCAGCCCGGCTACCCGCCCGCACCGCAGGGCGCCCCGTGGTCCGGACAAGTCCCGGCACAGCCCCCCGCGGCGCCGCCGCCCGCCGCGCCCGCGCCTTCGGGAGCGTCGCCGCTGCCCGCCGCG
>NZ_ASXG01000030.1 GCF_000411975.1 Amycolatopsis orientalis DSM 43388 | reverse complement strand
ACCGGAGCACCCGCCCCAGCATGGTCAAGATCACCCACCACCCACAAGATCACGGACAGGCCCGTCGACGACGAACCTGGTGTGCGCAAGGCGCTGCAACGCGGCCTGCGCGCGGAGGACATGGACGTGGTCACCGCCGCGGACGGGCCGACCGGGCTGCAGCTCGCGCGCACCGGTTCGTTCGACGTCGTGCTGCTCGACATCATGCTGCCCGGTTTGTCCGGCTACCGCGTGCTGGAACGGCTGCGCGCGGAGAACGTGACCACCCCGGTGCTGCTGGTGTCCGCGAAAGACGGCGAGATCGACCAGGCCGACGGTCTCGACCTCGGCGCGGACGGTTATCTCGTGAAGCCGTTCTCGTTCGTCGTGCTGGTCGCGCAGGTGCGGGCGGTGTTGCGCCGGGCCGGGCCGGACGCGTCGCGCGGTGCGCTGAGACTCGGCGCGCTAGAGGTCGACCGGGCGCTGCGGCAGGTGCGCTGGGACGGCCGGGAAGTGCCGTTGAGCCCACGCGAATTCGGACTGCTGGAGGTGCTCGTCAGCCGGGCGGGGACGGTCGTGACGAAGGACGAGCTGCTGCGCGCGGTGTGGGGCGAGGAGCAGGCCGTCACGCGGAATCTCGTTGAGGTGTACGTGGGCTACGTGCGGCGCAAGCTCGACGCGGTCGGCGCGGGCTCGATCCTGCGGACGGTGCGCGGGCACGGTTATCTCGCCTCGGACGACCAGCTCGACGAGGTCATGTGACCGGCTCGCCGTCGTCGTGGTGGAGCCGCCGTTCGCTGCAAGTCCGGATCACCGTGCTGGCCGCGGCGATCACGCTCGGCTGCCTGCTCGGGCTCGCCGCGCTGGCGGCGAACAAGCTCGACCCGCTGCTCACCGATTCGGTCGACAAGGAGCTGACCGCCGCGCTCGGCCCGGCGACCGGCGCGGTTTCCGCCGGGAAGCCGCTCGCCTCGGCGGACCCGGTCACGGTGCGCGTGCTCGACATCGCCGGGAATCCGGCGGACGGCCAGGCTCGGCCGAAACTGACCGAGCCCGAGGTTTCGCAGCTCAAGGCGGGCTTGCCGGTGCAGTCGGACGGATCGCGCTGGCGCGGTCAGGTGGTCAGTGCGCCGGACGGCAGCCAGCGGCTGGTCGTCGCCGGGGCCGGGCTGGTCGGGTTCGCCGCCGCGGTGCACTACGGCGGGCTGTGGCTGGTCGTGGTCGCGCTGGTGGGAGCGCTGGTCGCGGGGCTGGCGACCTGGCTGGTCGTGCGGCTCGCGCTGCGGCCGGTGGCGCGGATGCGCGGGCTGGTGCGCACGTTGCCGCCGGGTTCGCGCCTGCCGTTGCCGACGTCGCACGACGAAATGCGCGCGCTGGCCGAGGAATTCAACGCGCTGCTCGAACGCCAGGAAGAAGTCAGCCAGCGGTTGCGCCGGTTCACCGGCGACGCGGCGCACGAGTTGCGTTCCCCGGTCGCGTCGATCCGAGTGCAGGCCGAGGTGGCTGTCACGAACCCTGATCCGGAACTGGCGCAGGAGACGCTCTCCGACATCCTCGAAGAGTCCGAACGGCTGTCCGGCCTGCTCGACGGCCTCCTCGCGCTTGCTCGCTCCGACGCGGGCGAAGTGCCGCCCGCGGAACCGGTCGAGGTGGTGTCCGAGGTCCGTGCCGCGGTGCGGAGGCTGCCGTCCGGGGCACCGGACACGCGGGTGAGCAGTGCGGTCGCGCAGGCGTGGGCGTTGGCCGCGCACCAGGAGGTCGAGCTGGTGCTGGACAACCTGCTGCGCAATGCCTGCCGGTACGCGTCCGGCCAGATCGTGGTGTCCGTGCTGGCCTCGCGTTCGAAGGTGCGGGTCGTGGTGGACGACGACGGTCCGGGCATCGCGCCTGAGCACTGGAGCAAGGTGTTCGACCGGTTTTATCGCGTGTCCGACGACCGGGCGCGCTCGTCCGGCGGAACGGGCCTGGGCCTGGCGATGGTCGCCGAAACGGTGCGCCGGAGAGGCGGCAGGGTACGCGTCGGGGAATCGCCGGACGGCGGCGCGCGGTTCGAGGTCACCTGGCGGGCGCGGACCGGTGAATCCGGTGGGGGAGACTGAGCGCATGGACGCGGTCATCGTCGGGGCGGCACTGGTGCGCGACGGCAAGCTACTTGCCCAGCAACGGGCTTGGCCGCCGCATCACGCGGGCCAGTGGGAACTGCCCGGAGGGCGCGTCGAGGAGGGCGAGACCGAGGCCTTCGCGCTGGCCCGGGAATGCCACGAGGAACTGGACGTGGCGGTCACCGTCGGCGAGCGGGTCGGCCCGGAAATCCCGCTGCCGGGCGGAAAAGTGCTGCGCGTGTATTCCGCCGCGCTCGTGTCTCCCGGCGACGAGCCGCGCGCGGTCGAGCACACCGCACTGCGCTGGGTCGGCGAAGACGAACTGGACGAGCTGGACTGGCTGCCCGCGGACCGGGACCTGCTGCCCGCACTGCACGCTCTCGTGAGTGCTGATTCCGCGTAAGAACCAGCACTCACGAGGCCTTTCAAGCAGCGCCGACCATCCGCAGCGCCGCCGACACCCGGTGCGCGCTGCGATCGATCGCCCGCTCCGCACCCGCCTTGCGCACCCGCTCCAGCTCAGCGACGTCGTCCAGCAACGCACGCGTGCCCTCGCGAACCGGACGCAACTCCTCGATCACCGCCTCCGCGACGGCATCCTTGAGCACACCGTACGAGGAGTACTTGTCGGCCAGCTCCGCTGGGTCGCCGCCCACACAGGCCGCCAGTATTTCCAGCAGATTCGAGATCCCCGGCCGATTCTCCGGGTCGTACCCCGGCACCGAATCCCCGTCGGTACGCGCCTTGCGGATCTTGCGCCGAATCTGATCCGGCTCGTCCAGCACGAACACCACACCCGCGGAATCCTGCGCGGACTTGGACATCTTCCGCGTCGGCTCGGCCAGGTCCTTCACCCGCGCTCCGGCGGGCGGCAACGTCGCCTCCGGAATGACGAACACCTCGCCGTAGGTGGAGTTGAACCGCCGGGCAAGCGTGCGAGCCAACTCGACATGCTGCCGTTGATCCTCGCCGACCGGCACCTCGTCCGCCCCCTGCAACAGGATGTCGGCCGCCATCAGCACCGGATAGGTAAGCAAACTGAGCCGCACTCCGGCCTGGCCCTTGGATTTCTCCTTGAACTGGATCATCCGCGCCGCCTCGCCGTAGGAGCAGGTGCACTCCAGCACCCACGTGAGCGCCCCCAGCTCCCGGGCAAGATCAGATTGCACGAACACCCGCTCCGGCGCGATCCCGGCCGCCACCAGCACGGCCAGCTGCTCGGTCGCCAGCGACCGCAACTTCGCCGGATTGTGCGCGGTGGTCATCGCATGCAGGTCGGAAACGAAGTACAGATCGTCCGGCCCGCCGTCGGCCGCCCACCGACGCAACGCGCCGAGGTGGTTGCCGAGCTGAACGTGACCGGACGGGGTGATGCCGGACAGCTGGACCATGGGTTTTCCTCTCCCTGGGTTGCCAGGCCCCGGGAGCGGGCACGAAAAAGCCGCCCACCGGGGCGGCCTTCGCTGGTTCTTTTTCAGCGCAGAGCATCGGGGCCGCCAACGGGCGGCCACCACTGGGTGCTCTGGAAACGCATGCGGCGAGCCTAGCACCGGACTACGGTTCGAACCATGTTCGTCGTCGTGCTCACGTACACCGTGCCGCTAGAGGAAATCGACCGCGCCCTCCCGGCCCACCAAGAGTGGCTCACGAAGCAGTACGAAGACGGCCACTTCCTGGCCTCGGGAGGCCAAAAACCCCGCACCGGCGGCGTCATCATCACCCGCCCCATGGACCGCGCGCAGCTGGACGCGATCCTGGCCACCGACCCCTTCGCGGTCGACCAGCTGGCCACCTACGAAATCATCCAGTTCCAGCCCACCAGAACGGCCCCGGAACTGACCCTGGTGAACGAACTGCTGGACAACTAGCCGGCGCGTGAGGCGACCTTCACGGACGCTGATTCCCTCGGGGTTCCCTCACGACCCGCTGCTGTCCGTGAGGGGCTCCTTCACGGACTTGGATTCCCTCAAGGGGCCCTTCACGCCCGCCGCCCACCGAGATGCGCCCCCCAGCGCGGCATTGGGTGCGTCCCCCGCGCACCCAATGCCACAGTGGGGCGATAGCCCCGCCCCCCGACGATCCGGAACCGCCGCACCCAACTCATCGAGGCACCCGGCCCTGGCCCTGCACCCCGATACGAAGCGTCCCTGCGGTCTGAGGGTGGTTGTCAAGGCACGCTTTCCCGCCTTGACAACCACCCTCAGACCGTCAGCACAATCAAGCTTCGGGGTGCCCCACGCCGGACGAGGCGCAATGTCGCCGCCAGGCGACGAGCCGCCCCGGAAAGACCTCAAGCAGCCCGAGCCACCTGCTTCTGCGCCTTCTTCAACGCCAGCACCGGACACTTTTTGCACCGATCCTTCGACCGGCAGCACTTCTTCTTGACCTTCCCGGCCTTCATCAGCTTCCGCACCACAGCCCGAGGATCATCCGCGTGCTTCTTCCCCACCGCGCACTCTCCTCAATCCGGCAGCCAGGACACCCTAAGGTTAGGTGAGCCTAACCGATCATAGGGCGTGGCGCTCCTCACACCAACCCAGCAGGTATCCTGATGGGAGTCCGCGTGTGGCCAAAGCCGGTCAGCGAGAGCCGGTCGCATTTCCCGGTGCCCGTGATCTTCGTTCGCCGCGCGGTGCCACCCGCCTTTCTTTCGAGTTCAGGAGTCTTCGCGTGCCCGCAGCCAGCGCCACCGCGGTCGAAACCGGCCGCGCGTCCGGCAAGACCCGGCCCGACCTGCGCAACGTCGCGATCGTCGCCCACGTCGACCACGGCAAGACGACCCTGGTCGACGCCATGCTCCGGCAGTCCGGCGCCTTCGCCGAACGCGCCGAGGTGGTCGACCGCGTGATGGACTCCGGTGAGCTCGAGCGGGAAAAGGGCATCACCATTCTCGCCAAGAACACCTCCATCCACCGCCAGACCCCCGAGGGCACGGTCACCATCAACGTGATCGACACCCCGGGCCACGCCGACTTCGGCGGCGAGGTCGAGCGCGGCCTGTCCATGGTCGACGGCGTCGTGCTGCTGGTCGACGCGAGCGAGGGACCGCTGCCGCAGACCCGCTTCGTGCTGCGCAAGACGCTCGAGGCGAAGCTGCCGGTGATCCTCGTGGTCAACAAGGTCGACCGTCCGGACGCCCGGATCTCCGAGGTCGTCGAGGAAACCCACGACCTGCTGCTCGACCTGGCGAGCGACATCGAGGACGCCGACCACGACGCGATCCTCGACCTGCCGGTCGTCTACGCGTCCGCGCGCGCGGGCAAAGCGTCGCTGGAGCAGCCGGCCGACGGCGGCCTTCCGGACAGCGAGTCCCTCGACCCGCTGTTCGAGACGCTGCTCACGCACGTCCCGCCGCCCGTCGCGGACCCGGACGCGCCGCTGCAGGCGCTGGTCACCAACCTCGACGCGTCGAACTTCCTCGGCCGCATCGCGCTGATCCGCATTCACGCGGGCAAGCTCCGCAAGGGCCAGACCGTGGCCTGGATGCGCGAGGACGGTTCGGTCCAGAACGTCCGCATCTCCGAACTGCTCGTCACCGAGGCGCTCACCCGCGTGCCGGCCACCGAGGCCAGCGCGGGCGACCTCGTCGCGATCGCCGGCATCCCGGACATCACGATCGGCGACACCCTGGCCGACCCCGAGGAGCCGGTCGCGTTGCCGCGGATCACCGTCGACGAGCCCGCCATCTCGATGACCATCGGCGTCAACACCTCGCCGCTGGCCGGGCGCAACGGCGGCGACAAGGTCACCGCGCGGCTGGTGAAGGCCCGCCTCGACCAGGAGCTGATCGGCAACGTCTCGATCCGCGTGCTGCCCACCGAGCGTCCGGACACCTGGGAGGTGCAGGGCCGCGGCGAGCTGGCGCTGGCCATCCTGGTCGAGCAGATGCGCCGCGAGGGCTTCGAGCTGACCGTCGGCAAGCCGCAGGTGGTGCTCCGCACGATCGACGGCAAGCTGCACGAGCCGTTCGAGCGGCTGTACATCGACTCGCCGGAGGAGCACCTCGGCGCGATCACGCAGCTGCTCGCCGCCCGCAAGGGCCGCATGGAGGACATGAGCGGCAACGGCACCGGCCGGATCAAGCTGATCTACGTGCTGCCCTCGCGCGGCCTGATCGGCTTCCGCACCGACTTCCTCACCGAAACCCGCGGCACCGGCATCGCGAACCACGTGTTCGAGGGCTACTTCCCGTGGGCGGGCGAGATCCGCACCCGGCACACCGGTTCCCTGGTGGCCGACCGGTCCGGCCCGATCACCGCGTACGCGATGATCCAGCTCCAGGACCGCGGCAGCTTCTTCGTCGAGCCGGGAGCCGAGGTGTACGAGGGCATGGTCGTGGGCGAGAACCCGCGGCTCGAGGACCTCGACATCAACATCACCAAGGAGAAGAAGCTCACCAACATGCGCTCGTCCACCGGGGACGAGCTGGAGCGCCTCGCCCGGCCGCGCAAGCTGAGCCTCGAGGAGGCGCTGGAGTTCTGCGCCAGCGACGAATGCGTCGAGGTCGCGCCGGAGGTCGTGCGGGTCCGCAAGGTCACGCTCGACATCGCGACCCGCGCCAAGGAGCGCTCGCGCGCCAAGAGCCGCGAAAACAGCTGAACCTCGCGCAGGTGAAAAAAGGGCGCCTCCCGTTCCCGGGAGGCGCCCTTTCGCGTGAACCGCGACGGTGGCTCGCGCGTCCACTCTGATGGCGGTATCCACTCCGATGTCACGGGGTGGCGGCCGATGTGGGAATCTCGATGCCGGCCCCCGCCCTGGCATGGCAGCATGTCCGCTCGGACCACGGAGCGCGGCGGGAACTTTCAGGAGGACGAGCGTGCGATTCGGACGCCGGCTGGGGCCGGTGCTGGCGCTGGCGGGAGTGCTTCTCGCCGCGTGTTCGAACACCCCGCCGCCCCCGGTGGTCACGTCGGCCCCGCCGTCGAGCACGACCAGCGCGGCGGCGCAGTCGCAGATCGTGGTCGGCGTGGACGACGTGGTCGGCGGGTACAACCCGCACAGCATCGCCGACGCGTCGACGATCACCACGGCCCTGTCCCAGCTGCTGCTGCCCTCGGTGTTCCGGCAGTCCGACGACGGCACGCGCACGCTCGACAAGACGCTGATGGTCTCGGCGGACGTCATCTCCCAGGTGCCGTTCACCGTGAAGTACGTGATCCGCCCGGACGCCTCCTGGTCCGACGGGGCCCCGATCGCCACCGAGGACTTCATCTACCTCGCCAACGCGATGAAGACGAACCCCGGCGTGATCGAACCGGCGGGCTACCGGCTGATCTCGGACATCGAATCCCGCGACGGGGGCAAAGGCGTCGAGGTCACCTTCAGCAAACCGTATCCGGCCTGGCAGACGCTGTTCGACAACCTGCTGCCGCAGCACCTGCTCAAGGATTCGCCCGGCGGCTGGGCGAACGCCCTCGCGACGAGCTTCCCCGCGGTCGCCGGTCCGTTCGCGATCAAAACCATCGACACCGCCCGCGGCGAAGCGACGCTCCAGCGCAACGACCGGTACTGGGAAAAGCCGGCCGCGGTCGACACCCTGATCCTGCGCCGCTCGGACGCGTCCGGCATCGCGACCGCCCTGCGCAGCGGCAACGACCAGTTTTCCTTGACCCGCACCGATTCCACCGGCCTGCAGTTGCTGAACGACCTGGGCTCGGCGGTCAAACTGCACACGCTGCCGCGTCCGCTGACCGCGTCGGTGCTGCTGCGTCCGGTGAGCGCGACGCTTTCCGATCCCCAGGTCCGCGCGGGCGTCGCCGCGTTGCTGGACCGCGGCAAACTGATCTCCGCCGGAGCGAAGGGCGGCCCGTCCGCCGCGCTGAAGGCGGACGCACAGGTCTTGCCGCCGTCGGCGAAGGGGTACACGCCGACCATTCCGGCCGGCCCGCCCGCCGCGCCGGACGCGACCAAGGCCGAGCAGTACTTCACCGCCGCCGGGTACAAAAAGGAAGCTGGCGTCTGGCGCAAGGGAAACAAGACGCTGTCGATAGTGCTGGCGTCGCCCGGGGAACAGGAACCGTACGCGTCGATCGCGAAGGAACTGGCGTCGGAGCTGGTCGCGGGCGGCATCGAGGTCAACCAGATCAAACCGCAGCCGCGTGATCTGTATTCGTCCCTGCTGGCGATGCCGGTGGTGAACGGGAAACAGCAGGCGAGCCCGGATTCGAACAGCACCGTCGGCGCCGACATCGCCGTCGTGGGCCAGCCCGTCGGCGGCGACCCGGCGACGGTTCTGGCGTCCAGCTACGGCTGTGCCCCCGAGCCCACGCCCGTGGACAAGACGAAACCGGTGATCCCGGCCAATCCCGCCGGACTGTGCGACCAGGGCCTGCAAGCGACGATCGACTCGGCCCTCACCGGATCCGCGACGGTCGCCGATTCGCTCAAGACGCTGGAACCGCAGCTGTGGTCCCAAAACGTCGTGATCCCGCTGTTCCAGGAAGCCGATACGTTGGCGGTGGGCAAGGGAATCTCCGGCTTGACGCCCGGTCCGCCGATGCAGGGCCCGTTCGGCTCCGCGGTGAACTGGACCCGCGGCGCGACCTGATCCCGCACGCGAAAAAGGGGCCCCGCACGATCAAGTGCGAGGCCCTTTTTCGACTGCCGCGTCAGATCAGCTGCAGGCTTTCCGCGAAGTGGCACGCCACCGGGTGCGCCTGTCCGCGGTCCACCAACGCGGGCTCTTCCGTCTTGCACTTCTCGCGCCCGGCGTCGTCCAGTTGGTTGGCGAACTTCGGGCACCGCGTGCGGAACCGGCAGCCCGACGGCGGGTTGGCCGGGCTGGGCACGTCACCGGTGATCACGATCCGCTGCCGCGTCCGCTCCTTGCGCGGGTCCGGCACCGGAATCGCCGAGATCAGCGCCTGCGTGTACGGATGCGCCGGATTCTCGAACAGCTCCTCCGACGGCGCGGTCTCCACGATCTTGCCGAGGTACATCACCGCGATCCGGTCCGCCACGTGCCGCACCACGGAAAGGTCGTGCGACACGAACAGGTACGACAGCCCGAGTTCCGCCTGCAGGTCCTTCAGCAGGTTCAGCACGCCGGCCTGGATCGAGACGTCCAGCGCGGACACCGGTTCGTCCAGCACCAGCACCTTCGGCTTCAACGCGAGCGCCCGGGCGATGCCGATGCGCTGCCGCTGCCCGCCGGAGAACTCGTGCGGGAACCGGTTGCCGTGCTCCGGGCGCAGCCCGACGGTCTTCATCAGGTCGCGGACCTGCTGCTTGCCGCCCTTCTCGTACAGCCCGTGGATGCGCAGCGGTTCGGCGATGATCTCGTTCACCGGCAGCCGCGGGTCGACCGAGGCGTACGGGTCCTGGAACACGATCTGCATGCTGCGCCGCAGCCGCTGCAGTTCGCGTTTGCCCATCGTCGCGAGGTCTTTGCCCTCGTAGGTCACCTTGCCGCCGGTGAGCGGCTGCAGCGCCAGCGCCACCCGGGCGGTGGTCGACTTGCCGCACCCGGATTCGCCGACCAGCGCGAGCGTCTCGTGCGGGTAGATGTCGAACGACACGTCCGACACTGCCTGCACCGCCCCGGAAACGCGGCGCAGGATGCCGCCGCCGCGGATCGGGAAGTGCTTGACCAGGTTCTGCGCGGAGAGGACGGGGGCCTGTCCCGCCGTGGCCTCGCTCATTGGTTCGTCTCCGTGTCGGTCGCGATGGCGTCCACGGCGACCGGGACGGCTGCCGCGTCGGCCGAGGTGGCGCTGAACAGCTCGGCCGGGTCCTTCCCGACGACCTGCTCGGTGAAGTGGCACGCCGCGTGCTGGCCGTTCGGCCCGGCGACGAGCTCGGGCTCCTCCTCGTCGCAAATCGGCTGCGACAGCGGGCAGCGCGGGCTGAACGGACAGCCCGGCGGCATGTTCTGCGTGGCAGGCGGCGAACCGGTGATCGGCGTGAGCCGGTCGGTCTTCACGTCCAGCCGCGGCAGGCTGCCGAGCAGGCCCAGCGTGTACGGCATCCGCGGGTTGTAGAAGATGTCGTCGACCGTGCCGGATTCGACGACCTTGCCCGCGTACATCACGTGCACCCGGTCGGCCTGCCCGGCGATCACGCCGAGGTCGTGGGTGATCAGCACCATCGCCGCGCCGGTTTCCTTCTGCGCGGCCTGCAGCGCTTCGAGGATCTGCGCCTGCACCGTCACGTCGAGCGCGGTGGTCGGCTCGTCCGCGATGATCACGTCCGGGTTGTTGGCCATCGCGATCGCGATCACCACGCGCTGGCGCATGCCGCCGGACAGCTGGTGCGGGTATTCGTCCGCGCGCTGCTTCGGGTTCGGGATGCGGACCAGGTCGAGCAGTTCGACGGCCTGCTTCTTCGCGACGTCCTTGCGCACGTCGTGGTGCGCGGTGATCGCCTCGGCGATCTGGTCGCCCACGGTGTACACCGGGTTCAGCGAGGTCATCGGGTCCTGGAAGACCATCGCGATGCCCTTGCCGCGGACCTTGTTCAGGCCCTTCTCGCTCGCCTTCAGCAGGTCCTGCCCGCCGAACCGGATCGAGCCGGACACCTTCGCGGTCTTCGGCAGCAGGCCCATCACCGCGAGCGAGGTCACCGATTTGCCGGAGCCCGATTCGCCGACGATGCCGAGCACCTCGCCGCGGCGAAGCTGGTAGTTCACCCCGCGCACGGCGCTGACCACGCCCTCGCTGGTCGGGAACTGCACGGTCAGGTCCTCAACGACGAGGACGGGATCGCCGCCGCGTCCGTCGGAGACGTTCTGGGTCATGCGCGCACCTTCGTCTGCTGGGGGTCGAACGCGTCCCGCAGGCCGTCCCCGATGAAGTTGATCGTCAGCGCGATCAGGATGATGAAAATACCCGGGAAGTAGAACAGCCACGGCCGCGTGTCGATCGCGGTCTGCGCGCTGCTCACGAGCAGCCCGAGCGAGGTGTCCGGCGGCTGCACGCCGAAGCCGAGGAACGACAGCGCCGTCTCGAGCAGGATGGCGATCGACACGAGGATCGTCAGGTTGACGATGATCGCGCCGAGCGCGTTGGGCACCAGGTGCCGGAAGATGATCCGGCTGTCGCTCGCGCCGAGCGCCTTCGACGCCTCGACGAACTCCTTCTCGCGCAAGGAAAGCACCACGCCGCGGGCCACCCGGGACACGTACGCCCAGTAGAGCCCGCCGATGACGACCGCGATCAGCCACCACGTGCCGCCGGACTGGTGGCCGAGCACCGCGGCCACCGCGAGCAGCGGCAGCGTGAGCACGAGGTCGGCGATGCGCATCAGGACCGTGTCGAGCCAGCCGCGGTAATAACCGGCGACCGCGCCCCACA
Source organism: Amycolatopsis orientalis DSM 43388 (assembly GCF_000411975.1). GTDB lineage: Bacteria > Actinomycetota > Actinomycetes > Mycobacteriales > Pseudonocardiaceae > Amycolatopsis > Amycolatopsis orientalis_D. The sequence goes on along the minus strand of NZ_ASXG01000030.1, from coordinate 86,965 downwards.
CGGTGCCCACGACGGTCGCGAAGATCGCGACCAGGATCGAGATCTGCAGCGAGATCTGCGTCCCGCGCATCACCTGCGCGAGGGTGTCGTGGCCGACGGCGTCGGTGCCGAACGGGTGGTCGCCCGACGGCGGGGCCGAGTTCTGGTCGGTGATGTCGGCCGCGTTGTACTTCCAGATCGCCGCGCCCAGGTAGGCGAACAGGATGATCAGCACGAACACGACGAGGCTGATCATCGCGAGCCGGTGCTGCAGGAACCGCCGGAACACCAGCTGGGCCTGGCTGCGCTCCTTGACGGTGAACTCGCGTTCCGGCGCGCCCTGCGGGGTCTGCGGGTCGTCCGGAGCGAACCGAGCGCCGCCCAGGGTCGTGGGCGGGGTGTCGAATACGTCGTTAGGCATAGCGGATCCTCGGGTCGAGCAGGCCGTAGAGCAGGTCGGCGATCAGGTTGAGCAGGATGATGAACGTCGCCGCGATGAGCAGCCACGCCTCCACCGCGTACACGTCGCTGCGCTTGATCGCTTCCAGCAGGAAAGCGCCCGCACCCTGCCATTGGAACACGGTTTCGGTCACCACGGCACCGCCGAGGATCGAGCCGATGTCGAGTGCGGTCACCGTGGTCAGCGGGATCAGCGCGTTGCGCAGCGCGTGCTTGCGCGTCACCGTCCAGCGCGGCAGGCCCTTGGCCCTCGCGAGCCGGACGTAATCGCTGTTGAGCACCTCGAGCATCGACGCGCGCTGGTAGCGGCTCCAGGCCGCGTAACTGGTCAGCGCGAGCGAGATCGTCGGCAGGATCAGGTGGCCGAGCACGTCGCCGAACTGGGCCCAGAACCCGCCCGAGGCGACCACCGACGAGGAACCGATGGTGTAGAAGACCTGGTCGCCCACGGATTCGTTGATCCCGATGCCGACCTGCTTGAGCACCAGCGCGAACCAGAACGAGGGCATCGACAGGAACAGGAAGCCGAAGAAGGTCGCGGTGTAGTCGAACTTGGAGTACTGCCGCGACGCGCTGATCACGCCGATCAGGATGGCGAGGATCAACGCCACCACCATGGCGAGCACGATCAGCCGCAGCGTCACGCCGAAGCGGCCGAACACCTCGCTGCCGATGTTCATGGTGGACTGGACCGAGGGACCGAAATCACCGTGCAGCACGCCGGTGATCCAGTGCCAGTAACGCTCGAGAATCGGCTGGTCGAGGTGCAGCCGGATGCGTTCGAGCTCGATGGTGCGAGGGGGCGGCGGCGGGTTTCTCGCGATCAGCGGGGTCAACGGGTTGGCCGAGAGCGACACCATCACGAAGACGACGAACGTCGACAAGATGAGGATCGGCACCGAGACGAATAGCCGGCGCAGTGCGAAGGCAAGCATGGAGGTCTTCCTGCTCTGGACGGTGTTCTGCCATCGCCCGCCGCTCGTGGTGGCAGGGCCTTAGGCGACGTAACGGGGCAATCGTGGTGTTCGGGAACTAAAACGGCACTAGAGGGCGGATACGGTGAAGGGCCGGCAGCTTCGGCCGGCCCTTCACCGGGTGTCCCGCGGGAATCTACCGGTCGTTGATCACTTCCGGATGCCCCACTCCGCCATGTTGTACACCGGCCCGTCGAGGGTCGAGTTGTTGCGGATGTTCGCGATCTTGTCCGACGAGGCGATGAAGGTCGGCTTCTGGTACAGCGGAAGCACGTACGCGTCCTCGGACATCAGCTGGTCGGCCTGGTTGAGCAGGTCCGCCGCCTTGGTCTGGTCGGTCTCGGCGTTGGCCTGCGCCATCAGGCTGTCGACCTGCGGGTTGCTGTACTTGCCGTAGTTGTTGCCCTGCCCGGTGCCCCAGTTCTGGATGGCGCCGCCGAACGGGAACGGCGAGGCGACCCAGGCGAACACGATGACGTCGTAGTCGCCGCTGGTGGTGGTCTGGCCGAGGTCGTCGGTGGACTGGACCTTCACCTTGACGCCCAGCTGGGCCGCGGTCTGCGCGAACAGCTCGCACTCGTTCTGCCGGATCTGGTTGCCGACGGTGTAGCGGATGCGCAGCTCGGGGATCGGCTTGCCGCTCGGGTCGGACAGCTGGTTGTTGTTCAGCTTGTACCCGGCGTCGGTCAGGATCTTCTTGGCCTTCTCGATGTCACCGGAACCCTGGCCGGTCGAGCTCACCGTGTCCTTGTAGCCGGTCTGCTGCGGCACGAAGTTGTGGTTGTTGAGCGGCTCGACCTTGTTGGTGAACTGGCCGACGGTCTTGGCGATCATGTCCTTGCGGTTGATCGCGGTGAACAGCGCCTGGCGCAGCGGCTTCTGGGACAGCGCCGGGTTCTTCAGGTTGAAGTCGAAGTGCTCCCAGGTGAGGCCGAGGCCGATGAACGAGGAGATGTTCGGCATCTGCTTGACCTGGTTGATCAGGTCGACCTGCGGCTGCGGGTAGATGACCTGCACCTCGTTGTTCTGCAGCGCGGTCGGCTCCTGCGTCGCGTCGGTGATGACGCGGAAGATGACGCTGTTCAGCCGCGGCTTCGTGCCCCAGTACTTCTCGTTCGGGACCTCGGTGACCGACTGGTTGTTGACGAACTTCGAGATCTTCCACGGGCCGCCCGACCAGGTCGGGACGGTCGTGCCGAACCACTTGAACGACTGCGCGAGGCCGGCCGGGGTGTTGATGTCGCCGTGCTGCTTGGCCAGGTGCGCCGGGTACATCGCGCCGCCGGAGCTCCAGAGCAGCTTCCAGTCGGTGAACGGCTTGTCGAACACGACGGTGACGGTCTTGCCGCCGTCGGAGCCGGTGACGGACTTGACCTGGTCGTAGCCCGCGGTGCTGGCCGCGGCGCAGTCAGGGCAGTCCTTGCCGTTCTGGACCTTGTAGTTGTAGATGAAGTCGTCGGCGGAGAACGGCGTGCCGTCCGACCACTGCGCCTTCGGGTTGAGCTTGTAGACCACCGTCTGCGGGCTGGTGCTGGTGACGTCGGCCGACTCGACGAAGTCCTTGTTCAGGACCGGCTTGAGGTCCGGCGTCGCGTAGAAGGTGTAGGGCAGCAGGCCCTTGGTGACCTCGCCGGTTTCGAAGACGTTGCCCTCGGCCGAGATGACGTTCCAGTTCGGGACGTTCTTCTCGATGGCGTAGGTGACGTCGCCGCCCTGCTGGAGCTGATCGGGCTGCGCCGAGTTGCAGGTGTTCGGGTTCTTGTCGCAGTCGGCGAATGCCTGCCCGGTCTGCACCGCGCTGTTGCCGCCTCCGCCACCACCGCATGCGGAGAGCAGAAGGGCCGCGCCCGCGACGAACGCGCCGAGTTTCGCGGCACGCGACCTAGTCGTCACTAACATTCATTCTCCTTGCTCGACGCCTTCGCGGGTTTGCGAGGCGGCTCTTCCTGACGCGCAAGCACCGATCTGTATCGCGTTGCTCACCGTAGCCGTGAAACTTAGGCATTGGACAGACGCCAAACCTATCGATCCGGACACTCTCAGTGAGATCGTTGCGGAACAGATATCTCGTGCCCCCTGGTTGCACCGCGGTTTCCGCACTTGATCGACTACGTTAAGTAGTTGATCACCGCAATTTTCGCCCGGTTTGGGTGGCTGCCCAGCCCGGTGGGCCGGCCGGCCCGGCGGACAATAACCATCCCGTTCCGTATGCGGTACCCCAGCTAATGGAGCAGTCGCGCGGCCGCGACGAACCCGGAGTGACAAGAAATTGGTCCGATCTCGTGAAGCGAAACAATGCGCCCACCGCCGGACGCGGGCACGGCTGCCCGCACGACGACAGGTACTCGGTGGGTGTTCCGAGCATCTTGCGTCTTCGTCCGCGCATTCCGAACCGCGGAACGTTCCGCGGAAGGGAACGCCCACGCTGCGGGACGCTGGTCCGGCTTTGTGGGATGCGAATGCATTTTCCCGTGCACGCTGCGGTTTTCCGGTTCCGGAACGCCGCGCCGGGGGTCGGCGTCCCGGGCGCCGCGGCGACGGTCATTAACCTGAGGGCGTGAAGCGGAAGCTGCTGCTGGTCCACGCGCACCCGGACGACGAAAGCATCGCCACCGGCGGAGTCATCGCCCGGTACGCGGCCGAAGGCGCCGAGGTCTGCGTCGTGACCTGCACTCTCGGCGAAGAGGGCGAGATCGTCCCGCCTCGGCTCGCCCAGCTCGTCGCAGCGGAGGCCGACCAGCTCGGCGGGTACCGGTCCGGGGAAATGGCCGCCGCGGCCGCCGCGCTCGGCCTCGCCCGGCACGAGTACCTCGGCGGCATCGGCCGGTGGCGCGATTCGGGCATGGCCGGCACGCCGTCCGCCGAGCATCCGCGGGCGTTCACCGGCGGCTCGGCCGAGGAGCAGACCGCTCAGCTGCGCGAGCTCATCGACGATTTCGCCCCGCAGGTCGTCGTCACCTACGACTCCTTCGGCGGCTACGGCCACCCCGACCACATCCGCGCGCACGAGATCACCATGGCGGCGGCCCCGGACGCGCCGTCGGTCCAGCGGGTCTTCCACGTGGTCCAGTCCGAGGCCGCGCTCGCCGTCGGGCTCGCCGAACTGCGTGCCGACGGAACTTCACCGTTCCGGGTGGCCGCCGACGGCGAGCTTCCGTCCACTCCGGACGGCAAGATCACCACTGTGGTCGACATCTCCGCGCACCGGCAGGCGAAACTGGCCGCGCTGCGCGCGCACGAAACCCAGCTGACCGTGGTCGACGGCGCGGTCCCGCACTTCGCGCTGACCAACAGCATCGCCCAGCCGATCCCGTCCGCCGAGTACTTCGTGCTCGCCCACGGCGACGGCAGCGGCGCCGAGACCGATCTGTTCGGCGGGTGGTGACGGTGTCCGCCCCGCTCACTCGCGACCAGCGGCTGATGCTGGTGCTGCTGGCGGCCGACGCGGTCGTGCTGGCGCTGCTCGAACTGTTCTTCCTTCCGCTGCGGCTCGGTCCGCTCGGCGAGGTGCCGTTCCCGATCACCGCGGTGGTCGGGGCGATCACGACGCCGTGGCTGGTGCTGACCGCGGCGAAGCTCGTCCGGCCCGGGTTGTCGTTCGTGCCGCTGCTGGTGTGGGTACTCGTCGTGTTCGGGGTCGGCCTGTTCGGTCCGGGCGGCGACGTCGTGCTCGTCCAGGACTGGCGCGCGCTGCTGCTGCTCGGCGCGAGCGCACTGCCCGCCGCACTGGTCCTCGGCGGCGGGCTCGGCCGGGCCGCGGCGAAGGGAGGCGTCCGTGTCTGAGGCCATTTCGGACCGTCAGGTCGTCGCGATTCTGCGGCCGTTCGTCCGCGCCTGCGGACCGGTGATCGACGCGCTGCGCGAGGCGGACCCGTTCGGCCTGCAGGCGCGCGCCCGCCGCGGGGAGGACGAGTTCGCCGACGCCGGGCTCAAGAAGAAACTGCTCCGCGCGCTGACGACGGTGAAGCTGCCGGGCACCGCGGGGTGGGCGGCGATGGACATCGACCAGCGGGCGAGCTGGTGGGTCAACCGCGTCGGCAGGCTCACCTCGCTGCTGACGTCGATCCCCGGTCTCGGCGGGGCGCTCGCCGACCGGCTGCCGGTGCAGGACACCCTCGGCGCCGCGTCGCAGGGATTGGTGCTCTGCGCGATCGCGGGGGAGTACGGAGTGACCGACGTCGGCAGCCGCGTCCGGCTGATCGCCTCGGTGCTGTTCCAGCGCGACATCGACCCGGACCTCGCGGCGGGCGCGGGCCACGACAAGTCCGCGAAGTCCGCAGAGGACAGTGAGACCGCGCGGCTCACCGAGGAACTCGACGAATCCCACCGCAAACACGGCAAGGTCACGGCGAAAGCCGTCGCCAGCACGCTCTGGCACCTCGGCAAGTCGCTGTGGGGGATCACCGGCGAACTCGAGAAGCGCCCGCGCGGCCGCTGGATCCACCGGGTGCTCGGGATGCTGCCGGTGGTCGGCGCGGCGGGCGACTATCTCGGCGAGCGCTCCGGGCTCAAAAAGGTGTACAAGCGCGGGCACGCGTGGCTCATGGCCCACCGGCAGTGGGCCTGAGCCCTCACCGCCAGAAGAGGAACGCGACCTGCCCGAGGTAGGAGGCGCCCGCGTTGCCGCCGAGCGGCTCGTAGATGTGCCCGGCGATCGTCCAGAGCAGATCCGACAGCGGCCGGAAAAGAAAGAACAGCGCGAACAGCACCAGCGGCGCCCACGGCCGGACGCGCGCGCCGAACGCACGGGCCTGCGGCGAGAGGTACGGCTCCAGCGCGCCCCAGCCGTCCAGCCCCGGCACCGGCAGGATGTTGATCAGGAACGTCATCACCTGCAGCAGCGCGAGGTACGACATCGCGTAGAAGAGGCCGGCCGCCATCGGGATCAGCATCGTCGCGAGGCACAGCGCCGCGCCGACGGCGAGGTTGCTGAGCGGGCCGGCCAGCGAGGTCCACGACGCGGTCGCGCGGTTGCGCAGCGCGCCGCGGTTGATCCACACCGCGCCGCCGGGCAGCGGGATGCCGCCGATCAGCAAGAAGATCAGCGGCAGCACGAAGGACAGGACGGGGTCGGCGTAGCGCCGGACGTCCAGCGAGAGGTACCCCTTGTGAGCGATCTCGTGATCGCCGCCGCGGAAGGCGACGAAGGCGTGGCCGAACTCGTGGAGCGCCAGCGAAGCCATCCAGCCGCCCAGGACGAGCAGCACGACGCCGGCGATCAACATCGGGTCGTGGAGATTTGTGAAGTCACCGTATGCGGCCAGGAAACCACCGGCGACGGCGACGGCGACGATGCCGAGGAAGATCGGGCTCGGGCGCACTGCTGATCTCTGCACCCCACCAGTCTTCCGTATGCCCGGTGTGAAGTCTTCGGCGTGTCCCCTTGCGCACCCGGGCACAGGGATCCCCCGAACTCGCTACTCGGCTTGACCTGGCCGACCTACACAGGTGTAATCACAGTGATGTCATTCGCTGTCGGAGGGGGCAGCGGGTGTCGTTTCACCACCGCCAGCCTGGGGAGTGCGTAGGAGCGAGGAGGCGGACGTGCGGTTGGAAGCGGACAACAGGGAATGGGGGCACGTCGTGGGTTGGGGAGAGAACCCGGAGCAGCAGCTCGGGGATCTGACCGACCTTTTCGACGTCCCCGAGGAGCAGGACTGGCAGGAGCGCGCCCTGTGCGCGCAGACCGACCCGGAGGCGTTCTTCCCCGAGAAGGGCGGCTCGACCCGGGAAGCCAAGCGGATTTGCCTTGGCTGCGAGGTCAAGGACGACTGTCTCGAGTATGCGCTGGCGCACGACGAGCGCTTCGGCATCTGGGGCGGACTGTCCGAACGGGAACGTCGCAAGCTGAAGAAACGGGCTGTCTGACCGGCGTTTCAGGCGAGACGTGGGTCCGCGGAAAGCGCGGACCACGGGCCGGTCAGGTGTCTTCTGGGGGTGCGGCCCCCAGACCCCGCCCGGGGGCTCGCCCCCGGACCCCCGCTGTGCGCGGGTCGGGTCGTCCACTCGCGGCGGGTTTGGCGACCGTCTGTTGTGGTGAGAACCGGCACAGGCGTTCGCGAGAACGCGGTGCACAAAACGCGGTGAAACCGGTTGGTGTGCCGTGGTTCTCGATGTGATCTTCGTCTTCTGCCTCGGAAACCTTGGCGTACCGGAGAACGCCGCCGGGGACGGGCCACTGCCCGTTCCCGTGCGCGCCCCGGAGACCGCTGGCAACCGAGGCCGCGGAATTCTTCTTGTTCCCCGCCGCGGTTCGTCCACGCGGTGGGATCCGCCGGACGCACGGCGTGGGCCGGTGCCCGCGCGTCGGCGCAGGCCGTAGGGTGACCGCACCCGTCGTCCCGTCCGAGCAGGAGCCGTTCTTGCCTCGCACCGTCGTTCCGCCCGCCGTGCGGACGTTGCCCGTTCTGGCCATTGTGGTCTGTCACGACGGCGAAGAATGGCTGCCGTTAGCGCTTTCCGCGTTGCGGCGCAGCACAGTCCGCCCGCGGCACGTGGTCGCCGTGGACACCGGATCAACCGACCGTACCCCGAAACTGCTCGCCGACGCAGCGCAGCCGGGCGCGGCCGCCGAGGAACCGGTGCTCTCTTCCGTTGTCACTCTGCCGAGTGAAACTGGGTTCGCGGAGGCGGTCGCCGCGGCTGTCGCGCACGCGGTGGAACGGTGGGGCGACCCGGGAACGTGGCTGTGGCTTTTGCACGACGACTGCGCTCCCGAACCGGACTGCCTCGATCAGCTCGTGCGCGCCGCGGAAGAAAACCCGTCCGCGAAAGTGCTCGGCCCGCTCGGCACCGACTGGACTGATCCGCGGCTGATCGTCGAGGCCGGGCTGTCCACCGACGCCTCCGGGCACCGCCAGCAGATGGCCGCGCCGGACGGCGAACCCAGCGAGGTCCTCGCCGTGCCGAGTGCCGGATCGTTGGTGCGGCGGGAACTCTGGGACGCCCTCGGCGGCTACGACGAGGACTTCTCGTTGCTGCGCGAGGATCTCGACTTCGGCTGGCGCGCCAACGCGGCCGGCTCGCTCGTGCTGTCGGTGCCCGCCGCGCGCGTCCGGCACGCCCGCGCACTGTCCACCGGCCAGCGCACGCCGGACGCCGGCGGACGTCCGCTCGCCGCGCTCAACCGGTCGCACGGCGTACGCGTCTTTCTCGTGAACTGCTCGACCCCGTCGTTCTGGTTCGGGCTCGTCCGGCTGCCGGTCCTGCTCGTCCTGCGCGCGTTCGTGTTCTTCGTGCTGCGGCGCACCACCGAAGCCGGCGCGGAACTGGCCGCGCTCGGATACCTGTGCGGGGGCAAGGGAAATCTTCGCGCGGCCCGGGCGTGGCGGAAGGAGCAGCCGCGGCCGGGCACGGTCCGAGGGCTTTTCACGAGCCGGATGACGAGGCTGCGCAACGCGATCAGCGCCGGAGTGGTTGGACTTGTCCGGCGCGGGGTACAGAGCGAGGTAGCACTCGGGACGGTGCCGGAGAGCGTCGAGCAGGAGTCGGCGTGGATTCCGCCGGAGGCGCTCGCCGCGTCCGGCGCGCGTCCGGTCGGTCCGGACGCCTTGCCCGCCGGTGCGCTGCGCGGCTTGAGCACTCGCGGCCGGGGGCTGCGCCGGCCCGGCACGGTCGTCGCGGTCACGCTGCCGGAAACGCCGGTGTCCGAAGAGGACACTGAACCGGCCGAGGAGACCGCCGCCCATCCGTCGCCCGCGCCCCGCCCGGAACCGGCCGCGCCGGAACCGGATCTGGTGTTCGTGGAGGTCAACCGGCGCCGGGTGCTCGCCGCGACGGTTTTCGCGCCGCCGGTCGTGCTGGTCGTTCTGCTCACCGCGCTGGCGTTGGTGCTCAACCGCGGGCGGCTCGGTCTCGATCTGTGGGGCGGCCAGTTGCTGCCGGTCGGCGGACTGGGCGAGATCTGGTCGACGTATCTGTCGCCGTGGCACCCGATCGCCGGCGGCACCGGTGCGCCCGCTCCCGCGACGCTGCCGGTGCTCGGCACGCTCGGCGCGATCTTCGCTCCGATCGGCGGACCGGCTGCTCTGGTGGCGATCCTGCTCATCGGCGATATCCCGCTCGCCGCGCTCAGCGCGTACGTCGCGACTCGCAAGCTCGCCGTGCGCCGCTGGGTGCGCGCCGCTGTCGCCGCCACGTACGCCTTGCTGCCCGCCGCGACGGCGTCGGTGGCGCAGGGGCGGCTCGATGTGGTCGTGGTCCATCTCGTGCTGCCGCTGGTGGTCGCGGGCATCGTTCGGTTGCTGACCCGGCCGGGTACGCGGTGGTTGCACGTCTCGGCGTTGTCCGCGTTCGGCGTTGCGTTGCTTGGCGCGTTCTCGCCGCTCGCGCACGGGCTCGCGCTAGTCGGACTGCTGGTCGGGTTCGTGGTGCTGCCCGCGCCGTCCGGGCTGGCTCGGCGGGTGGCGTCGGTCGGGATCGTGGTGCTGTTGCCGCTCGTGCTGTTGCTGCCGTGGCCGACTGTCCTGTTGCGGCATCCCGAATTGTTGCTGCAGGGGCTCGGCGGTCCAGCCGCTCCCGCGTCGGCCACGGATCTTGCCGGCCTGACGCCGGGCGGTCCGGGAGCGTGGCCGACCGGAGTGGTGGTGCTCGCGGCGACGCTCGTCGCGCTGGTCGTCCGGCCGCGGAAACAGGTCGTCGGCGGGCTGGCGCTGGCGGTGCTGGGGCTGATCGGCGTGGTGCTGGTCCGGCAGGTGCAGCTGACGCCGATGCAGGGCGGGGCGCCCGCGCCGGGATATGCCGGGGTGCCGTTGCTGGTGATCGGTGCCGGACTGTTGTGGGCGGTGCTGGCCACCTGGCAGCGGGGCGGCCCGGCGATGCCCGCGGCGTGGTTGCCGAAGGTGCTGGCGGTGGCTGGCGTTGTGGTGGTGGCCGCGTTGGCGGCCGGGGCGGTCGCGACCGGGTCCGAAGGGCCGTTGACGGCGGCGGCGCGTCCGCAGCTCGCGCCCGAGGTGGCGGCGGATGTCGCTGCGACGGGGCGGTCGGTGCTCGATGTGAGTGCCGCGCAGGTGCGGCAGACCGGCGGCCGGCTGGCGCTTTTCGGCGACGATGAGCTCGCGCCGGTCAAGGGGACGCCGGAGCGGTTGGCTGACTGGCGGAGCGGGCTGGGCCAAGGGGATGTCGCGGCGCTGAAGCGGGTGTTCGCGGCGGCAGCGGCTTCTGGGGTGCAGTACGTGGTGTTGCCGGTGGGGACGGACGCTCGGGCGTTCGCCGCGGCGGCCAGCGATCTTGTCGCGGTGGCGGCGCCGACTTCGGACGGGCGGCCGACGTTGCGGTTGCTGCCCAAGTCCGGCGAGGTGGCGTTGATCTCGCCGGAGCTGGCCAAGCAGGCCGTGACCGGCGGGGGTACGCCGGGGACCAATCCGGGGATCTCGCCGGTGGCGGCGCGGTTGCCGGACGTGCGGGTGCGGGCGTCGGAGGGGCCGACCGGGCGGTTGCTGGTGCTGGCGGCTGAGCAGGAGGCCGGGTGGCAGGCCAGCGTCAACGGGAAGGCCGTGCCGATCGTGCCTGCTTGGGGGCATCAGGTCGCCGTGTCGGTGCCGCCGCGGCCTTCGGAGGTTTCGGTGACCTTTCCCGGGACTGAGCGGGGGTTGTTGCTGTTGGTGCAGTTGGCGGCGGTGTTGTTTACGGCGCTGACGGCGATTCCTTCGCGGGGGAGGGTGGGGTGAGAGCTGCTCGTCGCCTGGCGGCGACATTGCAGGTGGTGAGTGGCGTGGGGCACCCCGAAGCTTGATTGTGCTGACGGTTCGGGGGTGCTTGTCAAGGCGGGAAAGATGCCTTGACAAGCACCCCCGAACCGCAGGGAGGCTTCGTATCGGGGTGCAGGGCCAGGGCTGGGTGCCTCGATGGTTGGGTGCGGCGGCTGCGGCTCGTGGGGGTGGGGACCCCTGGGGGGGAATCTGGGTCTGTGAGCGTTCCCGTCACGGACGGTCTGGGTCAGTCGCCCTCGATGACGTCTGGTTCTACGCCTAGGTAGCCTGCGACTTGCTCTACCAGTACGTCGTGGACCAGGTCTGCTAGTTCTGACGGGTCTTTCGCGCGTGCTTCCAGTGGGCGTCGGTAGAGGACGATGCGTGCGCGGGTGGGCAGGCCGGTGCGGTCTACTCCTGCTGGGACCAGCCTGGACAGCGGCACTGCGCCGTCGTGCAGCACGCCGTCTGCGGGGGCTCGGCCGTCCATGCGGACTTCCGGGACGTCGTCTACCGCTACGTCGAGTTTTGTCAGCTCGTGCCGCCAGCGGGCTTCGATCGGTTCCAGAGCGTCCAGGACCAGTGCGTCGAAGCGTTCCGCCCGGCTCGCGGCCGCGGGCAGGGACGCCGGATAGAGCGTTCCGCGCAGGCCCCGGCCGTGCCGGTCCCGTCGCAGCCGCTGCCGTTGTCGGTAGTCACGAGCCGTCGCCACCGGCCAAGTCTATGCGGTCGCCAGGGGAACGCGCGTGTCGCCGGTACTCGCTTGCGGCGACGCGCTATCGTTTCGGATCGTGCGGAGCGTACGGAAATGTTCGCGAACGGGTTGCCTCGAACCCGCTGTCGCCACGCTCACGTATGCCTACCAGGACTCGACCGCGGTCGTCGGACCGCTGGCCACCGCTTCCGAACCGCACTCCTACGATCTCTGCGAGGCCCACGCGCTGCGGCTGACCGTCCCGAAGGGCTGGGAAGTCGTCCGGCACGAGGGGGCCTTCGCCGCTCCGGAGCAGTCCGCCGACGAGCTGACCGCGCTGGCCGAGGCGGTCCGCGAGGCCGGTCGCTCCGACGTCCCGGCCGCGCCGCCCGAGCCCGAAGGGCCCTCCGGCAGGCGCGGCCATCTGCGCGTCCTCCCGGGGCGCGCCTGAGCTGTCCTCCCGACCGGTAGGCTTTCGCCCGCGGCGCGAGTGGCGTCGCCACGGAACTAACGGCGGGGAGAAGGCGTGCCAGACCTTTCGGGCATCGTGAAGGCCTACGACATTCGCGGCGTGGTCGGCGACCAGCTCGACGCCGCCCTCGTCCGGGACTTCGGGGCCGCGTTCGCGCTGCTCATCAAACCCGAGGCACCGGCTGTGGTGATCGGCCACGACATGCGCGACTCGTCGCCGGGTCTGGCTGAGGCGTTCGCCGACGGGGTGACCTCGCAGGGCCTCGACGTGGTGTCGATCGGCCTGGCCAGCACCGACCAGCTCTACTTCGCCTCCGGTTCGCTCAACCTGCCGGGCGCGATGTTCACCGCGAGCCACAACCCCGCGAAGTACAACGGCATCAAGATGTGCCGCGCCGGAGCCTCGCCGGTCGGGCAGGACACCGGCCTCGCCGAGATCCGCGACACCGTCGAGCAGGGTGTTCCCGCCTTCGACGGGCAGCGCGGCACCGTCTCCGAGCGCGACGTCCTCGGCGACTACGCGGCCTACCTGCGCAACCTCGTCGACCTCTCCGGCTCGCGCCCGCTCAAGATCGTGGTCGACGCGGGCAACGGCATGGGCGGGCACACCGTTCCGACCGTCTTCGAGGGCCTGCCGATCGAGATCGTGCCGATGTACTTCGAGCTCGACGGCACCTTCCCGAACCACGAGGCCAACCCGCTCGACCCGGCCAACATCGTCGACCTGCAGGCCAAGGTGCGCGAGGTCGGCGCGGACGCCGGGCTGGCGTTCGACGGCGACGCGGACCGCTGCTTCGTCGTGGACGAGCGCGGCGAGCCGGTGTCCCCGAGCGCGATCACCGCGCTGGTCGCGGTGCGCGAGCTGGCCAAGGAGCCGGGCGGCACGATCATCCACAACCTGATCACGTCGAAGGGCGTGCCGGAGATCGTCTCCGAGCACGGCGGCAAGCCGGTGCGCACGCGGGTCGGACACTCGTTCATCAAGGCCGAGATGGCCCGTACCGGGGCGATTTTCGGCGGCGAGCACTCCGCGCACTACTACTTCCGCGACTTCTGGCGCGCCGACACCGGCATGCTGGCCGCGCTGCACGTGCTCGCCGCGCTCGGCGAGCAGAGCGGCCCGCTGTCCGCGCTCACCCAGGACTTCTCGCGCTACGCCGCGTCCGGCGAGATCAACTCGACGGTCAGCGACCAGGTCGCGCGGATGCTCGCGGTGAAGGACGCGTACGCGGGCAAGTCCGGCGTCCAGATCGACGAACTGGACGGCCTCACCGTGCAGCTGCCGGGCGGCGCGTGGTTCAACCTCCGCCCCTCCAACACCGAACCGCTGCTGCGGCTCAACGTGGAGGCCGCCGACCGGGCCGCGGTCGAGGCGCTCACCGCCGAGGTGCTGGCCATTGTCCGGGCCTGACCGGCTGGCGCCGGATTGTGTCCGGAAGGCGCCCTCAACACCCCAACGACGCGTGGTATGGAGGAACTATGGCCATCACGCTTGACGCACAGCTGCTGGAGATCCTCGCGTGCCCGTCGCCGGATCACGCGCCGCTGCGTCCCGGCACGCCGGACGATGCCGAGGCCGACGCGCTGACCTGCACCGAATGCGGCCGGGTGTACCCGGTCCGCGACGGGATCCCGGTGCTGCTGCTCGACGAGGCGACGCTGCCCGGTTCGCCCGGGCCCGACGCTGATCACGGCGACAGTGCTTGACCATGCTTGACGATTCCCTGCTCGACGACTCCGCGCGGCTGGCCGACGCCGACCGCGCGGGGTTGCTGCGCGCCGCCGCGATGGCCGGCGCGCAGGTGCGGGCCACCGCCGAAGCGGCGGCTGAACTGGAGCTGAGCGAACGGCTGGACGTCGGCCGTCCGCGTTCGCTGGTGCTCATCGACCGGCCCGGGGTGAGCCGCACGCTCACCCGGCTGCTGGCCGCGCTGCTCGCGCCGTCGTGCCCGGTGCCGGTCGTGGTGGCCGAATCGGTGCCGGCCTGGATCGGCGCGCTGGACGTGGTGTTCGCGCACACCGACGACGCGGGAGACCGCGAGCTGGCCGCTTCGCTGGAACGCGCCGCCCGGTTCGGCGCGTCGGTGGTGTTGTCCGCGCCGGCGGAGGGACCGGTCGCGGCGTCGGTGGCGGGCAAGGGCGTGCTGCTCGCGCCGCGCGTGCCGGTGCCGCCGGAGCTGGCGTTCCCGCGCGGGCTGGCCGCCGGGCTGCTCACCGCGAACGCGCTCGGCCTGCTGGTCGCGGACGTACAGGCGCTCGCCGACCAGCTCGACCTCGAAGCGGAGAAGGACTACCTGGCACGCGAGTCGTTCGCCAACCCGGCGAAGGCGCTCGCGCTGCGGGTCGCGGACCGGGTGCCGCTGCTGTGGGGTCTCGATCCGGTCGCGGTGGCGGTCGGCGAGCACGCGGCGCACGCGTTCGCCGCGCACGCCGCGCTGGTGTGCGACGTGGAGGACTACCGGCAGGCGCTGGCCCGCCCGGCCTTGCGCCGGGCCGCGCAATCCGGCGGCGCGGAGCGAGACATTTTCGCTGATCCAGACGACTCTCCCCATGGAGTCGCAACACGGGTGCTGCTGCTGTCGGTGCGGACCGGTCCGGCCACCGAGGCGGCCCGGTACCAAGCCGAGGAGTTCCTGCCCGGGGCGGACCTGATCGCGCCTGCCGAGGAGATCGAGGCCGACGAGGTCGTCCGCGCCGCGGTGCTGGCGCTGCGGTTCGAGCTGGCCGCGGTGTACCTGGGGCTGGCGGCGGGCAGCATCGGCGGGGCCGGGAGATACGAACCGGCCTCCGCCTGAGGGAGCAGGGGGGAACGCGGCAGGCGGTTCCGCCGCCGCGTGCGTCGGCCCAGCGCCGACGGGAAGGATTGGGAGTTGACAGTGGAGCTGTTGCGCAACGCCGTACGGCCCTACGCCTGGGGATCGCGAACGGCTATCCCGCAGCTGCAGGGACGTCCGGTGCCGGCGCCGCACCCCGAAGCCGAGCTGTGGATGGGAGCGCACCCGGGGGACCCGTCGCACGTGCTCGGCCCGGACGGCACCGAACTGAGCCTGCTCGAACTCGTCGACGCCGATCCGATCGGCCAGCTCGGCGAGGACTGCGCGCGGCGCTGGGGCAACCGGCTGCCGTTCCTGCTGAAGATCCTCGCCGCGGAAGAGCCGCTGTCGATGCAGGCGCATCCGTCGGCGGCGCAGGCCGCGGAGGGACACGCCCGCGAGGAGAAGCTCGGCATCCCGCGCGACGCCGCGAACCGCAACTACCCGGACCCGACGGCGAAGCCGGAGCTGGTCTGCGCGCTGACGGAGTTTCACGCGCTGGCCGGGTTCCGCGACCCGAACCGCACGGTCAAGCTGCTGAAGGCGATCGAGACGCCCGGCCTGGGCAAGTACACCGGCCTGCTGGAAGCCCAACCGGACCCGGCCGGCCTGCGTGCTCTGTTCACCACGTGGATCACGCTGCCGCAGTCCGCGCTGGACGAACTGCTGCCCGAGGTGCTCGACGCGTGCGTCCGGCACGTCCAGGACCACGGCGAGTTCGCCGCCGAATGCCGCACGATCCTGGAACTGGGCGAAACCCACCCGCGCGACGCCGGCGTGCTGGCCGCGCTCCTGCTCAACCGCCTGACCCTGCGCGCTGGCGAGGCGATCTACCTGCCTGCCGGCAACCTGCACCTCTACCTGCACGGCACCGCGGTGGAGATCCTGGCGAACTCGGACAACATCCTGCGCTGCGGTCTCACCCCGAAGCACGTGGACGTGCCCGAGCTGCTGCGCGTGGTCGACTTCGCGTGCGGAGAAATGCCGGTGCAGCACGGAGAATGCTCCGGCCAGCGGATGGCGGTGTACCACACGGACGCCCCGGAATTCGAACTGTCGCGAATGGAATGGGCGGCCGGGGACAACGCCGAGATCGAGGTGGACTCGGCTGGGCCGCAGATCCTGCTGTGCACCGAGGGTGACCTTCTGGTGCTCGCTTCGGACGGCGAGCAGGTGGAATTGCGGAGGGGCCAGTCGGTGTGGCTGCCGGCCTCGGATCCGGCGGTGCGGGTGCGGCCGCTGGGCGGGGAGAAGTCGCAGCTGTTCCGGGCTACCGCTGGGTCGTGCGAGTTGTGAGCTGACCAGCTGATTGTCAGACCCGGCGCTTCCCGCCGCAAAGGCTCCTCTAGGCTCCCACCGGGCAATTCGGGCGCGGAGCAGGGGAGCGGGCAGTGTCAGCTGGCGGGGGAACCAAGGCGATCATCGCGGCGCTCGCCGCCAACGCCGGGATCGCGGTGGCCAAGTTCGTCGGCTTCCTGGTCACCGGCTCGTCGTCGATGCTCGCGGAGGCGGTGCACTCGCTGGCCGACACGTCGAACCAGGGGCTGCTGCTGCTCGGGCAGAAGACCTCCAAGCGGCGCGCCACCAAGGAGCATCCGTTCGGCTACGGCCGGGACCGGTACTTCTACTCGTTCATCGTCGCGCTCATGCTCTTCACGCTCGGCGCGGCGTTCGCGCTCTACGAGGGCATTCACAAGATCATCGAGCCGCAGCCGCTGGAGACGCCGGTCGTCGCGGTGGTCATTCTGCTCGTCGCGATCTGCCTCGAGGGCTACAGCTTCTTCACCGCGATGGGCGAGTCGCGCAAGATCAAGGGCAACGCGAGCTGGTGGCGGTTCATCCGCCAGGCCAAGGAACCCGAGCTGCCGGTCGTGCTGCTGGAGGACTCCGGCGCGTTGCTCGGTCTCGTGTTCGCGTTGCTCGGCGTCGGGCTTTCGGTGCTGACCGGCGACCCGGTGTTCGACGGCATCGGCACCGTCCTGATCGGCGTGCTGCTCGGAGTCATCGCGATCATCCTGATCGTCGAGATGAAGAGCCTGCTGATCGGCGAGGGCGCGACCGACACCGATCTCGCGACCATCGTGGACGAGCTGGCCGCGGGCAAGGTCGAGCGAGTCATCCACATCCGCACGCAGTACCTCGGCCCGGACGAGCTGCTCGTCGCCGCGAAGCTCGCGCTCGTGCCCGGTCTCGACACCGCCGCGATCGCCACCGCGATCGACGACGCCGAGGCCCGCGTGCGCGCGAAGGTCCCCGTCGCGACGTTGATTTACCTGGAGCCCGACCTCGACCGCGAGACGCGCTGACTGTCCGGACAGCTGGCACCCAACTGACGCGCTAGGGTGGCGCCCGGTCCCCACGAAGGTCACCGCAGGAGGTCAACGTTGCCCGGCACTGGGTTGTGGCGCACCAAGTCAATCGAGCAGTCCATTTCGGACACCGATGAACCGGAGACGAAACTCCGCAGGAACCTGAGCGCGTGGGACCTCACGGTCTTCGGCGTCGCGGTGGTCATCGGCGCCGGCATCTTCACGCTGACCGCGCGCACGGCGGGCGATTTCGCCGGGCCGTCGGTGTCCGTCGCGTTCGTGATCGCGGCGATCGCCTGTGCGCTCGCCGCGTTGTGCTACGCCGAATTCGCTTCCACCGTCCCGGTCGCGGGCAGCGCGTACACGTTCTCCTACGCCACTTTCGGCGAGTTCATGGCGTGGATCATCGGCTGGGACCTGATCCTGGAGCTGGCCGTCGGCGCCGCCGCGGTGGCCAAGGGCTGGTCGTCCTATCTGCAGACGGTGCTGGAGTACATCTTCGGCAAGGGCACCAAGACGTCGATCGACCTCGGCGGCGGCTTCGGCGTCGACTGGGGCGCGTTCATCGTCGTGGTCGTGCTCGTGACGCTGCTGGTGCTCGGCACGAAGCTGTCGTCGCGGTTCTCGATGGTGATCACCGGCATCAAGGTCGCGGTCGTGCTGTTCGTGGTCATCCTCGGCTTCTTCTACATCAAGGCCAGCAACTACACGCCGTTCGTTCCGGAGGGCAAGCCGGCCGGAGCCGGCGAAAGCGGCGTCGACCAGTCGCTGTTCTCGCTCATCGCGGGCGGCGGCAGCAGCTCGTTCGGCATCTTCGGCCTGCTGGCCGGCGCGTCGATCGTGTTCTTCGCCTTCATCGGGTTCGACATCGTCGCGACCACCGCGGAGGAGACCCGCAATCCGCAGAAGTCCGTGCCGCGCGGCATTTTCGGCTCGCTGGCGATCGTGACCGTGCTGTACGTCGCGGTGTCGCTGGTGGTCGTCGGCATGGTGCCCTACACCGACCTGTCGACCTCGGCGGGCGACGGCAGCCACAAGACGCTTGCCACCGCGTTCTCCGCGAACGGCGTCGACTGGGCCGCGAACGTCATTTCCGTCGGCGCGCTGGCCGGTCTGACCACCGTCGTCATGGTGCTGATGCTCGGACAGGTGCGGATCATCTTCGCGATGTCCCGCGACGGCCTCATGCCGCGTTCGCTGGCCAAGACGAGCGAGCGCGGGACGCCGAAGCGCGCGACGCTCGTGGTCGGCGCACTGGTCGCGGCCGGTGCGACGTTCTTCCCGGCCGACAAGCTCGAGGAAATGGTCAACGTCGGCACGCTGTTCGCGTTCATCCTCGTGTCCGCGGGCGTGCTGGTGCTGCGCAAGACCCGCCCGGACCTGACGCGCGCGTTCCGCGTCCCGGCGGTCTGGATCATCGCGCCGCTGGCGATCCTGGCCTGCCTGTGGCTGATGCTGAACCTGACCGTGCTGACCTGGCTGCGGTTCGTCGTCTGGATGGTGGTCGGCGTGGTCATCTACTTCGCCTACAGCCGCCGGCATTCGCTGCTCGGGAAGCGGCAGTCGGGCGTCGCGCAGGGCGGAGCGGTTTCCGAATCCGCGCCGCCGCCCGCCGACTGACCTGTTCGCCGTCGTGCCCACGGCCCGCCGTCCACCTTGGACGGCGGGCCGTTTCGCGCGGTCGGCGAGCCGGTGGTCACGGATGCGCAACTCGCGGATCTCGGTTCGGGCGGCTACCCGGTCCACCCGGGAACGGACTCGGCTCGGTGCGATACCCTCCGCGTCGTATTCCCTCTGACGGGTTAATCACTCTCGGGTAATTCACACGAACAGTGGTCGGGGTTCCTACGGAGGGTCGTAGTTTCTCGCATGTGCTGTCCCCCGTTCGGATTTCCCTTCGAGGAGTAACTCCATGCCTATCCCCACCAGACTTCGTGCCGGATTCGCGATCGCCGCGGTCGCCGGGCTGGCCCTTCTAGGCACGGCGACGTCGGCGTCCGCTTGCACCACCGGCGACGACCGAGGGCACCCGATTCCGGGCACGAAGATCACTGACTGCAGCAAGGTCGAAGGCGTCACCGGCGGCAAGCTGGACGAGGCTGATGTCAAGTTCACCGGTGGGGTCGGCGAGAAGACGCTGACGATCACCGAGACCGCCGAGGGCGTGACGGTCGAGGCGATCGTCGTCGTGGGCGGCGATGACGGGCACTCGGTTTATGTGCCGGGCAAGAAGAAACTGCCCAAGGTGGCACCTTGGAAGGATTTGGTCCCGCCGCACAACTACGACGGGTCGCAGCCCGCGATTGACCGGTGGTTCGCCTGCGGAACCAAGACCGCGCCGACCAAGCCGCCGGTTTCGGAGACGCCGACCACGACTCCGTCGCAGCCGGCTTCGGGAGCGCCGACCACTACGCCTGGTGCCCCGGTGACTTCCGCCGCGACCTCCTCGGCCCCGGTTGGCGCGACCTCCGCGCCCGCTACGACGAGTGCCCCGGCCGCGGTTCCCGCGGGGAATCAGAACGGGACCGGGGGTGGCGGGCTGGCCAACACCGGGTTCGACAACGCTTGGCTGTTCTGGGTTGCTGGGGCGTTGATTGTTGGCGGTGGCGCGTTGCTTGGGTTGTTGAAGCTGCGTCGTCGTGGGGCTAACTGATTGTTGCCGTAGGTTTGGGCGGCTCGTCGCCTGGCGGCGACATTGCGCCCTGGCTGCGTGGCGGGGCACCCCGAAGCTGATTGTGCTGACGGTCCGGGGGTGCTTGTCAAGGCGGGAAAGATGCCTTGACAAGCACCCCCGGACCGCAGTTTTGGCTTCGTATCGGGGTGCGGGGGTGGTGTGGGTGCCTGGGTGATTGGGTGCCGGGGGCTGCGGTTTCGGGAGCGGGGTGCGTGGGGGTTTGCGGCGCGCGGGGGCATCGGCGGCGGTGGGCGGACGGCAGAGGGTGCGAGGGTCCCCGACGGGAACGGGCCTGGGGCTTAGCGGGGGCGGGGGAGATCGCCGAAGAGGGAGCCTTGTTCGCCAAGGGGTTTCGCGCGGCCGTTGGGGCGGCCTAGGCCTGCGGCCATCGCGACCGCGTTGTCCCACTCGGGGTCGGCGAGATACTCGGTGTGTTTGAGGACCCCGGGGGCCCACCGGTGGCGGCCGTCGGGGGCGCGCAGGGGGTCGGGCACCCAGTGGTCGCCGCCCAGGACTAAGACTCCCGCGTCGTCTGGGGTCGTTTCCAGGGCTCCCCACTTGCCCTCCGGGAGGTAGCCCTCGCCCAGCAGGTGGCCGTTGCTCGTCTGGTGGCGCCAGGTGGTTACGCCGCCGCCGAAGATGTCCGTGCCTCGGCACAGGGCCCGCCAGCGGCCGTCCAGCGAGGAGAACAACTCCGCCAGCGAGTCTTGGGGCAGAACCGCGGGGAAAGCCCGTTGATAGCCCCACTGCAGGGGCGATCCGGCGGTGAGGAGACCGACTCGGTCTCGTTCGTCCGGCGGGAGTTCGGCGCACAGCTGAGCTGCCGTGAGGACGGTGAGGATGCTGCCCAGGTTCAGGCCGGACAGCACGACTCGGGTACCGGGTTCGGCGAGGTGTTCCTTGACCCGCGCGGCCAGTTCGGGGACGACTTTCAGTGCGTAGCAAGGCGGTACGCCGGGGTGCGCGGCGCGTGGCCAGAACGAGACGAGGTCGGACAGCGCGCCCAGATGGCGGCTTCGCTGCGGGGAGCGGGCGGCGGAGTAGACCACCCGCAGCAAACCGGCAGCCAACGCGCCCAGCGCGAACACGCCGATCGCCGACACCGTCGTGAACCAGCCTGGCTGCAGGTGGAAACCGAATCGCACGACCAGCAGTGCGATGGCACCGACGCAGAGGCCGAGGGTGACGATCACGGCCAAGTGGTGCAGGTGACGGCGTTCCCAGGCGGAGCGCGCCCAAGCTCGCGCGGCGTCTTGTTCCTGGTGTTCGTCGTGTTCCATCAGTTCGACGATGGGCGGAATGCCGCGTCGGCGGCGGCGCAGGGGGACGGCGATGGCGTAGCCCGCGATGGCGCACAGGGCCATCAGGCCCAATCCGCCGCCCCACAGCACGGTGACCAGGTCGTACGTCGTGGGCAGGGCGAGCTTGTCGGCGCGGAGCAGTTTTCGGATGGCGATGGCCAGTCCGGCGCCGAAACCGCCGCCGAGGAGTCCGGCGAGGGCGAGCACCGGGGCCGCTGCCCACCCGCCCAGCCACGGGCGGAGCCGGCGTGGGCGGTCGCGCCAGTCTCGGCGGGCCAGCAGCGCCGACGGGATCAGCGCGAGCGCGAACAACAGGGTCACCACCAGCAGAGCGCCGCCGAGGCCCTCGACGGTGTTGTCGACGCCGGGCAACCGGTTGTCGACTGGGGCGGCCAGCACAGTGGCGAAGACGACCAGCAGCGTCGCGAAGGTGAGCAAAGTGCGGCGCGCGACGGTGCCGGTGTCGCTGCCGATCGCGCCGGCGACCAGCACCGCGAGGACCAGCGCGAGGGTGCAGATCCACGCGATCAGTTGCGGGATTTTCGTGGGCACGTGGAAGGGG
This sequence comes from Amycolatopsis orientalis DSM 43388, assembly GCF_000411975.1. Taxonomy (GTDB): domain Bacteria; phylum Actinomycetota; class Actinomycetes; order Mycobacteriales; family Pseudonocardiaceae; genus Amycolatopsis; species Amycolatopsis orientalis_D. Next base: position 65,040 of record NZ_ASXG01000030.1, on the reverse strand, counting down.
CCGCCCAGCAAAAGCAACGAGACGCAGGCGAGCGCGGCAACGGCGTGCGTCGCGGACATTCCGGGCGCTTCCGGGTCGGCGCGCAACCGCATCGGGACGCCTTTGCGTCCGGGGCGCTCGGGCGGGCGGACTCGCCAGTTCGTCGACGAGATCCGGTGCAGGGCGTAGACCAGCGCCAGCAGCACCGCCACGCCGACCCCGATCCGCAGCGGGCCCTTGCGCAGATCCGGGGCCACCCAGGTGAGGCAGGCGCGTCCGGGGGCAAGGCATTGCGTCGCGACCAGGTCCAGCACGGCCACCGCGACCTGGCTGACCAGCAGCATGGTGAGCAGCACCGCGGCGATCCGGAGCAGGCCGCGGCACAGGCCGCCGAGCCAGCGGCCGCGGTGCACCGGCGGCAGCATCCAGAACGCGACGTTCGCCAGCGAGAACGGGAACAGCAGCGCCCAAGCGGCCTTCGCGACGCCGCCGGACGTCATGCCGCTCCACAGGTAGCCTTCGACAGTGCGCGGGATCGACCGGCCGAGCGCGGGCACCACCGGCCCGGGAGCCGGGCGCCGCAGCCGGTCGGCCGGGCGCACCACGCGGCCGAGTCCGTCGCCGGCGACGTCGACGGTCTGGACCGTGTCGAGGAGCGTCTCGCCGCTCGTGCCCACGAGTCCGGACACCCTCATTTCGACGATGCGGGTGTCAGGGCCGGGGAGCGGGGCGGGCACGGCGATTCTCTCCTCATCCGTCCGAGTCAGGGTCGAGCCGACAACGGTACTGTTCAGGTGCCATCAAACCTTGGAGGAACCGCACTATGACCCCCGAAAGCGTTGTCAAGCGGCACGACACCCGGGGCGGCATCGAATTCGCTGTCGCCGATCTCGACGCCGCCGAGTTCGGCCGGAAGGAGATCCGGCTCGCCGAGCACGAGATGCCCGGGCTGATGGCGCTGCGTCGCGAATACGCTGAGGTCTACCCGCTGCGCGGGGCGCGGATCGCCGGTTCCCTGCACATGACCGTGCAGACCGCGGTGCTGATCGAGACGCTGGTGGCGCTCGGCGCGGAGGTGCGCTGGGCCTCGTGCAACATTTTCTCCACCCAGGACCACGCCGCGGCCGCGGTCGTCGTCGGACCGCACGGCACGCCCGAGGAGCCCAAGGGCGTCCCGGTGTTCGCGTGGAAGGGCGAAACGCTCGAGGAGTACTGGTGGTGCACTGAGAGGATGCTCACGTGGGAGGGCGAAGGCCCGAACATGATCCTCGACGACGGCGGCGACGCCACCATGCTGGTGCACAAGGGCACCGAGTACGAGAAGGCGGGCGTGGTTCCGCCGGCCGACGACGAGGACCCCGAGGAGTGGAAGGTCTTCCTGGAACTGCTGCGCGCGTCGGTCGCGGAGCACCCGGGCAAGTGGACCGCCATCGGCCAGGGCGTGAAGGGGGTCACCGAGGAAACCACCACCGGCGTGCTGCGGCTGTACCAGCTGGCGGCCGCGGGCGAGCTGCTGTTCCCGGCGATCAACGTCAACGACTCGGTGACGAAGTCGAAGTTCGACAACCGCTACGGCATCCGGCACTCGCTGATCGACGGCATCAACCGCGGCACCGACGTGCTGATCGGCGGCAAGGTCGCGGTGGTCTGCGGCTACGGCGACGTCGGCAAGGGCGCGGCGGAATCGCTGCGCGGCCAGGGCGCCCGGGTGATCATCACCGAGATCGACCCGATCTGCGCGCTGCAGGCGATGATGGACGGCTACGAGGTCAAGCGCCTCGAGTCGGTGCTGGACGAGGGCGACATCTACGTGACCACCACCGGCAACAAGAACGTGGTGATGGTCGAGCACATGGCGCGGATGAAGCACCAGGCCATCGTCGGCAACATCGGCCACTTCGACAACGAGCTGGACATGGCGGGCCTCGCCCGCTACCCCGGAGTGCGGCGCGTGAACATCAAGCCGCAGGTCGACGAATGGGTCTTCCCGGACGGCAAGAGCATCCTGGTGCTGTCCGAGGGCCGGCTGCTGAACCTCGGCAACGCGACCGGGCACCCGAGCTTCGTGATGTCGAACAGCTTCGCCAACCAGGTCATCGCGCAGGTCGAACTCTTCACCAAGACCGAGGAGTACGACAAGGAGGTCTACCGGCTTCCGAAGAAGCTGGACGAAAAGGTCGCCCGCATCCACCTGGAGGCCCTGGGCGGCGAGCTGACCAAGCTGACGAAGGAACAGGCGGAATACATCGACGTGGACGTCGAGGGCCCGTTCAAGTCGGAGCATTACCGTTACTGATCGCGGACAGAAAAGCCGCCCCGGAATTTCATTTCGGGGCGGCTTTTGTCTGCGGTCGTGCGGGTCTTCTTTGCTGACGAGCCTGATCACACCGAGTTGCGCGACTTGCTTGCGAGCGGTCGGACGCGAGTGCTCGCCAGCGAGTTGACCCGCAAAAGCCAATGGCCTTCTCGTCCGCTAACGCGGATACCGCATCGTCAGCACCGCAGTAGCCGATCCGCCAACTCCGCGGTAAACATGCTCCGTTTCCGCGATAAACGTATGCGTCCCGGCCGCGGAAACCGTCACCGGCGCATCCGCCGGTCCTACCTCCGCCGTTCCGGTCACGACGGTCAGCACCTCCCGCACCCCGGGGCTGTGCGGCTGCGACACCTGAACTCGCTCGTGGATCGTCAGCCGGTACACCTCCGTCACGCCCTCCGGGTCCTCCCATCGGCCGAGCAAGGTCGCCGCCACGCTGTCGCCGTGGGCTTCGGCCACGCCGTCGTCGCCGAAAAGCAAGTCGCTCAACGGGATCGACAACGCGGTGGCGATGGCGAACAGCGTGTCCAGCGTCGGGTTGCGGCGGCCGTTTTCCAGTTCGGACAGCGTTCCCTTGCCGAGACCGCTGTCGGCGGCGAGCGTGGTCAGGCCGACGCCCGCGCGGGTGCGCAGCGTCCGGATGCGGGTACCGACCGCCGCGGCGAGCGCGCGGCCGTCCGGGGCGGATGACGTCGACACGCGGCCTAGTCTAGTGTTCTGTTTACAGAACAGCTGGAGGTGTGCAGATGTCGGCAGTGCAAAACGTGCAGGACGCGCTCTACGCGGCGGGCGTCGAAGGCCAGGCGCGGACTCTCCCGCAGTCCACCCGGACGGCGGCCGAGGCGGCGGACGCGCTCGGCTGTCCGGTCGGCGCGATCGCGAACAGCCTGGTCTTCCAGGCCGACGACGCCCCGTTGCTGGTCTTGACCAGTGGCGCGCACCGCGTAGACGTCGAGGCGCTCGCCGCGCGGCTCGGGCGCGACCGGATCCGCCGGGCCAAGCCGGACGAGGTGCGCGCGGCTACCGGGCAGGTGATCGGCGGGGTGTCGCCGGTCGGGCATCCGGCTCCGCTGGAGACGGTGGTCGACGAGGCATTGCGGCAGTATTCGCAGGTGTGGGCCGCGGCCGGGACGCCGAACGCCGTCTTCCCGACGACGTTCGACGAACTCGTGCGGATCACCAAGGGAACGCCGATGCGGGTGCACGGGTAAGCGGCTCTGCGCGGTTGAGGGGGCGAGCGCACCGGTGCCTCACCGATGGCGGAAGCTGATGCGCATCAGCCGGCTGTCCGCCCAGTCTTCGAGCCGAGTCGGCCGGATGGTGCCCGGGTCATGGGGCTGATTGAGATCGGCGACGATCTCCGCCAGCACGGCCTGCCGTTCGGCTGGGTCGGTGACCGGCGTGGCCTGCGCGGGCAGATCCGCCCGGACCCCGTTCTTGAGGTGGAAGGTGAACGCGGGATTGGCGAGCAGGTTCGCATGCCAGTCGGTCGCGGCACCACCGGCGCCGCTGCACAGGTAAGTGGCGCCAGCGGCCCGGTAGAAGAAAATCTCGATGCGGCGTGCCCGGCCGGTGCGGCGCCCCAGCGTCGTGATGTCGATGATCCGTTCGCTGGTGCGTGCGGCGGGGGTGATCTCTATCGCCCGTCGGACGTGGCTGGGCAGGTGCGCCAAAGACGAGGTCGGGTCTGGAGCGCTCATGCGGCGTCGGCCTGAAGGGCGGGGCCGAGGAGAAGCCCGCCGTCGATGACGTACTCCGCCCCCGTGACGAACGACGCCTCTGCTGACGTGAGGAACAGGAGAAGGCGGGTGACGTCGGCTGGCTCTCCGAGCCGGGGGATCGCGAACGGCTCGGGTGAGTAGAAGTCGGCGATGGGCGCGGCAGCGCCGGCTGCGGGTTCGTGGATGAAAGGGGTCGCGATCACGCCCGGGTGGATGGTGTTCACGCGGATGCGGTCGCGACCGAGTTCGAGCGCCGCCGTCTGGGTGAGGCCGCGCACGGCCCACTTGCTGGCGACGTACGGCGCGTAGTGCGCCGTGCCGCCCAGCCCCATGGTCGAGGCGATGTTGACGATGGCTCCGCCTTGGGCCCGGCGCAGAGCGGGGGCGGCGGCCTTGATGTCGAGGAAAGTCCCGGTGAGGTTGGTCTCGAGGATGCGCGCCCACGTGGCCTGGTCCGTGTTTTCGATGGTGGCTGGCGGATTCTGGACGCCCGCGTTGTTGACGAGCACGTTCAAGGCGCCGAAGACGCTTTCGGTGGCGCGCACCGCGGCGGACCACGAACTCTCGTCAGTGACGTCAAGCCGGACGAAGCGAGCGCGGGGCCCAAGTTCGTCGGCCAGAGCGGCGCCGCGTCGCGCGTCGATGCCGCCGATCACCACGTTCGCTCCTTCCGCGTGAAACGCACGCACGTGGCTTGCGCCTTGGCCGCCGGCTCCGCCGGTCACGAGCACGGTCTGATTTTCGAAGCGGGGCATCGAACGGTCCTTCGGTCCGCGATGGTGAGCCGGTCGACTCGCCATCTCTGACGCTAGATCGGCGACAGTGGTGAGTCAAGCCACTCACCTCGTATGCTCGGCCCATGAGCAAGGCTGTGCCGACCTATCACCAGCGCGTCGCCCAGGAGAAGCGTGCGCTGATCGTGAAGGCCGCGACCGCGCTGTTTCTCGAGCTGGGCTACGACCGGACGTCGCTGGCGCGGATCGCGGAGTGCTCGGGCGTTTCGCGAGCCACCTTGTTCAAGCAGTTCCCGAGCAAGGCCGACTTGTTCGACGCCATCGTGACCGAGTCATGGGCGACCGCCGACGAGGAAGACCCGCCGCCGGCGGGCGACGTCGTGGCCGGGCTCGCCGTCCTCGGCCGTCGTTACGCCCAGCTGCTGGGCCGGGCCCAGATGACCGACTTGTTCCGGATCGTCATCGCCGAGCTGCCGCGGTTTCCCGAGCTGGCCCATGCGCAGTTCTCGCGCGGAAAGATGCCCTACTTCGAGTCCGTGCGCAGCTACCTTCTGGCCGAGCACGAGGCGGGAACGGTGCGGATCGAGGACGCGGACCTGGCGGCCACCCAGTTCCTGGGCATGATCTCCAACTACGTCTTCTGGCCGACGCTCCTCGTGCCGGGCTGGGAGGTGAGCGCCGAACGCGTCGCTCAGGTGGTGGACGAGGCCGTCCGTACCATCGCCGCCCGGTACGCCGTGGCCGGGCCGGGGGCGTCCGCCGACGGTTGACTCAGTTCCATTCCACCGCGATGCCGGCCAGTCCCGGGCCGGTGTCGCGGAAATACCCGCTCGTCACGCCGCCGGTGTCGCACGGCAATTCCTCCGCCTCGACCGGCAGCGCGTCGTCGCGGGCGCGGACTTCCCGGGTGATCCGGGCGGGCATCGCGGTGGGCGCGAACTGCAATTGCAGCAGATAACTCGCGCACTGGTCGCGCAGCATCCGGTAGTACCCGGGGAACGTGACGGCGGAATTGTCGTGGATTTCGAAGCAGAAAACGTGGATTTCGCCCTCGGCGAGCTTCCGGTCGAAAAGCAGCTCGGTCGCCATCGTCTCGCGCGCCGGATGCCTGCGGATCCGGCCGACGCGGCAGCCTTCCGCGGTGATCAGCTCGACGTCGTCGATCCGGCAGCCGGGATCGCCGTTGTAGACGGCCACGTACCGGTCCGGTCCGTGCCGCCGCGCGCGGGTCACCAGCCGGGTGCGGAATTTCACCTGGTGCTTGTGCTCGTCGATGGTGATCTGGTCGTGCACCGACAGCATTTCCAGATCGGAGTTCGACTGCCGGGACGTCGGCGGTGCGCCGAGGTCGCTCATCAGCTGCTCGACGATCGCGCCCATCTCACCCGAGCGCAGGTCGTGGAACGACGCCGCGGCCTGGTGCCCGCGCGCCCGGGCGGTGCGCGGGCCGATCAGCACCACGAGCGAGTCCGCGGGCAGCTGCAGCACCGACTCGAGCGCGCGGACCGCGGGCAGCGCCTTCGGCACCTCCGGCTGGCGGAGCCCGCGCTGCCAGTAGCTCAGCGTCGACTGTCCGATGTGGACCCCGCGGAGCGCGAGGTGCGCCCGCAGCCGGGCGAGCGACAGGCCGCGATGCGCGATCGCGAGCCGCAGCGCCTGGTGGAATTCTCCGGATCGCAGTGCGTCGCCGAGCTCGGGCGGCAGTTCACCCGCGCCGCGCCGGCCAGGTTCCATGATCAGTGGGCCATCCCCGTCTCGTGCCACCGCTGTCCCTTCAACGCCGCCCGTGCGCTGGGCGTGAATGCCGCGGAACGTTCACGTTAGCAGCGCGCGGTCACGGGTCCGGCCCCCGTTTGGTGTGCTTGGCCACGGAAGGGTAACCGTTCCGTGTTCCACCGCGGACCCGGAACACCCTCGTTGCCGGACGGGCGTCTTGCTCGGAGTGATCGACCAGTTCACCGTTGTGACCACCACTGGCACGTCTAGGCGGGAGGTGCGTCGTGGGTCTGGGGAAACCGAATCACGGGGAGAGCACTGCCGGGCGGGTCCGGCGGTCCTCGACCCCTTGCCGAAGGCACGTCGGACGCTTGCTGCTGCTCGCGGCGTTCACGGGCCTGGCGTTGCCGGTGTCGGCTCCGGGCGCGGGCGCGGCGCAGCCCGCCGACACCGGCAACGCCCACCTCACGGCCCTGCCGCGCGGCGAGGTGGTGCCGAGGGACGGGCAGAGCACGCCCGCGGAGCCGCACGGCGACGACTGGATTCCGCTGCTCTGCCTCGCCGGGCTGCTGGTCGCGGTGCCGGTGGGTTACTTCGGCTACGTCCGAGCGCGCCGCGAGGCAGCCTGAGCACGCCACCAAGTATCTTCGACGGCGTGGGGCGACTGGTCGTAATCGAAGGTCTGGACGGCGCGGGCAAGCGCACGCTGTCCGAGGGGCTGACTGCCGCGCTGGAAGACGCCGGCGCGAGCGTCGGCAGTCTCGCCTTCCCGCGTTACGGCCGCAGCGTGCACGCCGATCTGGTGCGCGAAGCACTGCATCGCGGGCACGGCGACCTCGCCGATTCGGTGTACGGAATGGCGATGCTGTACGCCCTCGACCGCGCGGGTGCGGCCGACGAGATCCGCGAGTTGCTCGCGGCCAACGACGTGGTCCTGCTGGATCGCTACGTGGCTTCGAACGCCGCGTACGCCGCTGCGCGGCTGCGCGAACACGCGGATGGCGCTGTGGTGCAGTGGGTTTGGGACCTCGAGGTGACGCGGTTCGGCCTGCCCCGGCCGGACGCGCACCTGCTGCTGCGGGTAAGCTCGGAGGTCGCTGCCGAGCGGGCAGTGCGCCGGGCGGAGTCGGACGCGGCTCGCACTCGGGACGCTTTCGAGTCGGATGATTCGCTGCAGCAGCGTTGTGCCGCGGTGTACGACGAATTGGCTGCGCTTTCGTGGCTCGCGCCGTGGCATGTGCTGGACGGCGTGGCGGGTGTCGATTTGCCGATGTTGGCGAAGTCTCTGCTCGCTTAGCCCAGGGCTGCGGTGGCGGTGCGCAGCTCGGCTAGCACTTCGGCGGCCAGCGCGGTGAACTCCCGCCGGTTGTCTGCTTCGACCCAGCGGTGGAAGGCCGTTGTGAAGGCGAGGCAGCCCAATTCCGCCGCGACGCGTGCGGCTGGCTCTTTGATCCCGTGCTCGGCGAGCGCGTCGTGCATGGCCTGGACCAGCTTGGCGCGCTTGAGCAATTCGCGTTCGAGCAGTTCGCTGTTCGCCGCCACGACCGCCTGCCGGGCACGGGCCTGAGCCAGCCGCTCGCTGGTGAAAATCGCTCCCAGGGCTGCCAGTGCCCCACCGACCGCTTCGAACGGCGTCGCGTCCGCTGGCGTCCCGGAGATGCCCTCGGAGAAGAGCTGGGCCAGTTCGTCCTGCCCGCCGAACAGCACCTCCCGCTTGTCGGCGAAATAGCGGAAGAAAGTGCGCTTCGTGAGCCTGGCGCGTTCGGCGATTTCGGCGACCGTCGTCTGGTCGTAGCCGCGTTCGGCGAACAGGTCGAGCGCCGCCTGCGCCAAGCGGTGGCGTGCGTTCGGTTCCCAGCGGCCCATGCTGTCCAGTCTAGGTGATGACACCGGATGACATCAGGCGTAGGGTGATGTCACCAGGTGTCATCAACTGTGGAAGGACGATTCCATGCGGGTTTTCGTCACCGGGGCCAGCGGCCACGTCGGCTCGGCTCTCGTTCCCGAACTGCTCTCCGCCGGACACGAGGTGGTCGGCCTCGCCCGGTCGGACGCCTCCGCCGCGACGCTGGCCGAACGCGGTGCGCGAGTGCGGCGCGGCGACCTCGACGATCTCGACGGCCTGCGCGAAGCGGCCGCCGAGGCGGACGGGGTCGTGCATCTGGCGTTCAAGCACGATCTGATGGCCAGCGGCGAGTTCGCCAGCGCCGTCGAAGCGGACTTCGCCGCGCTGAAGGCGCTTGGCGAAACGCTCGCCGGCACCGGCAAGCCACTGGTCTCGACCTCCGGGACCTTGATGTTCGCCGGGCTCGGCAGGCTCGGCACGGAGGAGGACCGGTTGCCCGGCGGCCCGCGGGTCGACGCGGAAAACTACGTGCTCGGGCTCGCCGAACGCGGCGTCCGGCCGTCAGTGGTGCGGCTGCCGCCGTCGGTGCACAGTTCGCTCGACAAGCACGGGTTCGTCCCGACCATGATCCAGTTCGCTCGCGCGGCTGGGGTTTCGCCGTACGTCGGCGACGGAGCCAACCGCTGGTCCGCCGGCCACACCCTCGACGCGGCCCGGCTGTACCGGCTGGCGCTGGAGAAGGCCCCGGCCGGATCCATGCTGCACGCGGTCGGCGACGAAGCCGTTTCGCTCCGGCAGATCGCCGAGACGATCGGCTCGCGGCTCGGGGTCCCGGCGAAGTCCATCACGGCGGAGGAAGCCCCCGCGCACTTCGGGTTCCTCGCGCCGATGGTGCAGGCCGACGCCCCGACGTCCGCCGCGCGCACGCGCGAGCTGCTCGACTGGAAGCCGGAACACCCTGGCCTGCTTGAAGACCTGGCCGAGGAGCACTATTTCGCTACTGCGTGAACCTCGCCGGGTCGAACAGCGAGATCGGGTGCCGAGTCTCTCCGTCGACGATCAGGTCGGCGAGGATTTCCCCGACTACCGGCACGAATTTGAAGCCGTGCCCGGAAAATCCGCAGGCCACTACCGCTCGCGGATGCTGCGGATGCGGGGCGAGCACGAAGTGCTCGTCCGGGGTGTTCGTGTAGAGGCAAGCCGCCGCGCGGCGGAAGGTCGCCGGGAGCGTCGGCAGCCGCGAGCCGACCAGGCGGGCGACCGCGCGCACCTCGTCGGCGTGGACCTGCCGGTCGATCGTGTCGGCGGTGCACGGGACGCCGCCATGGTGCGCCGCGACTTTGACGCCTTGCGCGGTATGCGCGGGGAATCCGTAGAATTGGCTGCCTTCAGCGGTTTCCCAAAGGTAGACGGGATGATCGACGAACGGCCGCACGTCCGCCGGTTCGAACCAGTACTGGACCTGACGTCGCACCTCGAAATCGACGCCTAGGTCGGCGAGCAGCACCGGTGCCCACGCGCCCGGGCAGAGCACGAGCCGTTCGGCGGTGTAGTAGCTCGAAGCGGTGCCGACGCGCACGCCGGTTTCCGTGCTGGTCCACGTGAACACCTGCTCTTCGTGGTGCAGTTCGGCACCGTGGCGCGCGGCGAGCCGCAGGTGTGCGGCGACGCTTCCTTCGGGCGACACGAATCCGGCGCCCGGCTCGCACAGGGCTACCTCGTCCTCTGCCGGGGTGATGGTGGGGAACCGGCGCCGGATCTCGGCCGCGTCCAGGATTTCGTGCGGGATGTCGAACTTCTCCGCGGAAAGCGTGCTGCCGGTAATCGTGCGCGACTCCGGCGGTCCGCCCATCACCGCGCCGCAGCGGGTGAACAGCGACCGGCCGGAATCGCGTTCGAGTTCGTCCCACATCTCGTGCGCGCGCAGCAGCAGCGGTACGTAATCCGGACCTTCGAGGTAGGCCTGCCGCGTGATCCGCGAACCACCGTGGCTCGACCCGAGGTTGTGCACCGGCGCGAACTGGTCGATCCCGAGCACCTTCTGCCCTCGGCGCGCCAGCCGGTAGGCAGCCGCGCTGCCCATTCCGCCGAGACCGACCACGATGACGTCGTAATGCGTCATTCGCCGCTCCTCAACGGCTCCGCGGCCACCTTCGCCGACAACCGTTTCCCGAAGTGCTCGATTTCCACCGGCGTCCGCGGCCGGGAATCCTCGACGGGCAGCCAGGCGTAGGCCAGGTTTTTGTCAACGGTGTAGCCGTACGCGCCGCTCGTGACGTATCCCGCCGGACGGCCGTCGACGTACACCGGTTCCCGTCCGTGCAGAATCGAATCCGGGTGCTCGACGGTCAAGCACACCAGTTTCCGGCGCACCGTCGCGGGAGAACGGTGGAGAAGCGTGTCCCGGCCGAGGAAGTAGCCCTTGTCCATCCGCACCGCGAACCCGAGGCCGGCCTCGTACGGATCGTGCTCGGTGGTCACGTCGACGCCGCAGTTTCGCTGGCCTTCCTCCATCCGGAGGCTGCGCAGCGCGTCTTCTCCGGCCGCCGCGATCCCGTGCGGCTCCCCGGCGGACCAGAGCGCGTCCCAGAGCGACCGGCCGAGATCCGCGCCGGTGTGCAGCTCCCAGCCGGGCTCGCCCACTTCGGAGATGCGCAGCACGGTCACCGGCACGTCGCCGACGTATGTCCGCCAAGCCCGGGTGTCCGATGTGGACAGCTCGGGCAGCACCCGCTCGGCGAGCGGCCCCCACAATCCGAGACAGCAGGTGCCGCCGGTGGTTTCGCGCAGCTGGACCGAGCCGTCGCCGGGCAGATGACGGCGCAGCCAGGCGATGTCCCGGTGGTGGTGCGCGGCGACGTGGAACTGCTCCCCGCCGAGCCGGGCGACGGTCAGATCGCTGCGCACCCCGCCGTCTTCGCCGAGCAGCAACGTGTTGGTGACCGAGCCGGGCGGACGGTCGAGCTGGTTCGTGGTCATCGTCTGCAGGAACGGCAGCGCGCCGCGGCCGGTGATCTCCAGCCGGCGCCGCGGGGTCAGGTCGAACAACGCGACCCGGCTCCGAGCCGCGACGGCCTCCGCGCGGGGACCGGTGTACCGCTGAGGCCGTGCCCAGCCGTCTTCCTCGCGAAACTCCGCGCCCAGCGCGGCTTCGCGCTCGTAGCAGGGCGTCGTCCGCGGCGCTTCCGTCGCCGGTCGCGGATGGCCCGCCGCCGCCAAACTCCGCTCCCGCACCCGGCCCGGCGCGAGCTGCAGGCGATCGAACCGGGCGAGGTCGACGGAGTGCAGATCGAGGTGCGCTTGTCCCTCGATGAGCCAGCGCGCCAGCTCTCGCGCGACCCCGGCGGACCACCCGCAGTCGACCGCTTCGGCGACCCAGAACCCGTCGAGATCCGGATGCTCGCCCAGCAGCGGCAACCCGTCCGGCGTTCCCGGGACCAGGTGCCGGGTGCCCTCCTCGACCTTCGCGTCGGCGAGCGCGGGCACCAAGCCGACCGCGGCCGTCCACGCCTCCTCGAAGACCGCCGGAGCGAACGCGGCGTCGGTTTCGACCGGACCCAGCGCGCTGATGCCCAGCCGGTCGACGTGCTCGCGCAGCGCCAGCCCGGCTCCGCGCAGAATCGGTTTGTCCGCCTCGGTGAAGTGGTCGTTGTCCCCGGCGAGCTGGGCCAGCGGCGTGGTGCGCGCGTGATCGACCGCGATCGGCACCACCGGCACCGAAAGATCGACCAGCCGCCCGAACCGCGGCCCGCGCACTCCGGCACAGGAAATGACCACGTCGGCGCGGAACCGGTCAGTCGCCGTCGCCACCGCGGTCACCCGCCCCGCCGTGCGCACGATCTCGACGATTTCTTGCCCGGTAAGGAATTTCGCCCCGCGTTCCTTCGCGCGGTGTGCTTGGGCGAGCGCCGCGCGGAGCGGTTTGAGCAGCCCGTCTCCGGGGAGATGGAGGCCGCCGAACACCTTCGCGGAGTCGAGCAGCGGGTGCAGCTGGGCGCATTCGCCCGGTTCGCGCAGATAGCCGCGCACGCCGGACGAGGTCGCCCAGCCAAGCCGTTGGCGCAGCTGGGAAAGCCCCTCCGGCGTGGTCGCGAGTTCCAGGCTCCCGACCGGCTGGAAACACCAGCCGCCGTCGACGGTCAGCCCGCTGTATTTCTCCGCGGTGTACTTCGCGAACTCGGACGCCGTGCGGTCCGCGTGCGCGCGGAAGAGCAGGCCCGGCCCGGCGGAGGCGATCGCCGGTTCCGGTTCCAGCACGGTGATGTCCGTCCAGCCCCGTTCGGTCAGCTCGTCGGCGACCGCGCAGCCGAGGAGCCCGGCGCCGAGCACAACCACCCGCGGTCGCACTGCCATCGCGAGTACCTCCTGCCTGCCGGCCGTCGCGGACGGCCCGGCTCGGGACGAGACAGGCATGCCGGAACGCCCCCGCCGGGGAGAGGAAGCGTTGCGGATGGAGATCGATGTTCCGTCTGCTGCAACTCACAAATTGCGGGATCGCGGGCGCGCTGTCAAGAGAGCGCCGCGGCCGGGGAGTTCACGCGGAGAAGTAGCCGAGCTGAGCGGAAAGCTCCCGGGCCGCCTCGGCCATCGGCGCGACGATCTGGCGGATCCGCTGTTTGGACAGCCGGTAGGACGGACCGGACGCGCTCATCGCCGCGACGACCTCGCCGCCGGGGCCGCGCACCGGCACCGCGACCGCGTGCATGCCCAGTTCCAGCTCCTCGAAGGAAGCCGCGTAACCGTCCTCGGCGACCCGCTCCAGCTCGGCCGCCAGCTCTTCCCGGTCGATCGTGGTGCGCGGCGTGTACTGCTCCAGCTCGTGCGCGAGCATCCGCTTGCGCTCGGCCTCGTCCATCGCGGCCAGCAGCACCTTGCCGCTGGAGGTGGCGTGCAGCGGCGTGCGCTGCCCGGTCCAGTTCTGCGTGGTGATCGCGGCCGACCCGCGGGCCTGGCTGATGTTGATCGCGACGCCGTCGTCGGCGATCGCGATGTTGACCGTCTCGCCCAGCTCCTCGGCGAGCGCCTGGCAGGTCTGCCTGCCGAGCTTCGCCAGGTCCATCCGGCCGGTCGCGGCCCCGGCCAGCCGGACCACGCCGAAGCCGATCGCGTACTTGCCGCGTTCGCCCAGCTGCTCGACCAGCCCGTGCGCCTCCAGCACGCTCAGCAGCCGCGACGCGGTGGACTTGTGCACGCCCAGCTCGCCGGCGATCTCGGTAATGCCCGTTTCGCCGTTGCGGGCCAGCAGTTCCAGGACCGTGATCGCCCGGTCGACGGACTGCACCGCGCTCCCCGTTGCGTTTCCCGAGTCCTGGTTCCGCATAGCGCAACAGTAACCGCTCGGCTGCGATCTGTTCGGCTGAGCGGGCGAATCCGGCCGCGGCCGGGCGCCCGCGGCGTCCGGATGGCCCAACCGGGGCGGTGATCTTGATCTTTCCGGTGGTCAAACGCGCGGGTCGTGCGCACGGGTGCGGGAGGTAGTGCGAACATGTGGTCATGAAGGCACGTGTCTTGGTGGTCGACGACGACCCGGCGCTCGCGGAGATGCTCACCATCGTGCTCCGCGGCGAAGGGTTCGACACCGCGGTGGTCGCGGACGGTTCGCGGGCGCTGCCCGCGCTGCGGGAGCTGAAACCGGACCTGGTCCTGCTCGACCTCATGCTGCCCGGCATGAACGGCATCGACGTGTGCAAGGCGATCCGCGCCGAGTCCGGCGTGCCGATCGTCATGCTCACCGCCAAGAGCGACACCGTGGACATCGTGCTCGGGCTCGAGTCCGGCGCCGACGACTACGTGGTCAAGCCGTTCAAGCCGAAGGAACTCGTCGCCCGCGTGCGCGCCCGGATGCGCCGCACCGAGGCCGAGCCCGCCGAATCGCTGACCATCGGCGACCTGGCGATCGACGTGCCCGGACACGAGGTGACCCGCGACGGCAAGGCGATCCCGCTGACGCCGCTCGAGTTCGACCTGCTCGTGGCGCTGGCCCGCAAGCCGCGCCAGGTGTTCACCCGCGAGGTGCTGCTCGAACAGGTGTGGGGCTACCGGCACGCGGCCGACACGCGGCTGGTGAACGTGCACGTCCAGCGCCTGCGCTCGAAGGTGGAGAAGGACCCGGAGCACCCCGAGGTGGTGCTGACGGTGCGCGGAGTCGGGTACAAGGCCGGCCCGCCGTGATCGTGCGATGACCGGTTTCGCGGGGCGGCTTCGCGCCGCCGCCCGCGCCGCGACTCGGCTCGCCGGACGGGTCGCGGTTTTCGCCCGCCGCCGCGCGGTGGCGTTCAACGAGCTGTGGAAGCACTCCCTGCAGTTCCGCGTCACGATCTCGACGCTCGCGCTGTCCTCGGCCGTGGTGTTCGTGCTGGGCATGGTGCTGCAGAACCAGATCACCGAACGGCTGCTGGACACCAAGCGCCGCGCCGCGGTCGAGCAGACCCAGGCGCTGGCCGACACCGCCGCGCGCGAACTGGTCGGGATCGGCGGCGAGTCCCCGGACGCGCTGCACACGCGGCTGCAGAACGCGCTCAAGAAGATCTCGACCACGTCGTCGTCGCGCGCGGGGTCCACCGCGGGCACCTTCGAGCCGGTGCTCGCCAGCGTCGGGCGCGGCCAGTCGGACGCGGACCCGGTGTTCGTCGGTCCGTTCAACTCGGTGCCGGAGCGGCTGCGCCAGTTCGTGGAGGCCGATCATCTCGCGCGGGTCGAGCACACCGTCGACGAGAACGGCGTGCGGACGACCTACCTGATCGTCGGCACCTCGCTGGCGACCGCGGCCACTCCGCTGCAGCTGTATTTGCTGTTCCCGCTCACCAGCGAGCAGACCACCGTGTCGACGGTGCAGAACACGCTGTTCGTGGCCGGAATCGTGCTCCTGCTGCTGCTCGCCGGCATCACGAACCTGGTGGTCCGGCAGGTGGTGCGGCCGGTCCGGCAGGCCGTCGCGGCGGCCGAGCAGTTCGCCGGCGGCGACCTCGACCAGCGGCTCGCCGTCGTGGGCGAGGACGACCTCGCCAAACTCGCGGTGTCCTACAACAGCATGGCGGCCAGCATCCAGAACCAGATCCGGCAGCTCGAGGAATTCGGCGGGCTGCAGCGCCGCTTCACCTCCGACGTGTCGCACGAGCTGCGCACCCCGCTCACCACCGTCCGGATGGCCGCCGACGTGCTGCACGCGTCCCGCGAGCAGTTCCCACCCGGTCTCGCCCGCTCCACCGAGCTGCTGGTCGACGAGCTGGACCGGTTCGAGGCGCTGCTCGGCGACCTGCTGGAGATCAGCCGGCTCGACGCGGGGGTCGAGGAACTGTCCGCCGAGTACATCGACGTGCGGCCGATCGCGACGCGCGCGGTCGAGCAGGTGCGCGTGCTCGCCGGGACCGCGGGCAGCGCGGTCGAACTGGTGCTGCCGGACGAGGACGCCTCCGCCGAGGTGGACGCGCGCCGGATCGAGCGGATCCTGCGCAATCTGCTGGCAAACGCGGTCGACCACAGCGAGGGCAAACCGGTGGTGCTGACGGTCGCGGTGAACGAGTCCGCGGTCGCGGTCACCGTCCGGGACTACGGCGTCGGCCTGCGCGCGGGGGAGGCCGAGCTGGTGTTCAACCGGTTCTGGCGCGCCGACCCGTCGCGCAACCGGCGCACCGGCGGCACCGGCCTCGGCCTGGCGATCAGCCAGGAGGACGCGCGGCTGCACGGCGGCGTCCTCGACGCGTGGGGCGAGCCGGGACACGGTGCCTGCTTCCGGCTCGTGGTGCCGCGCCGGCAAGGCGTGCCGATCGCGGAGAGCCCGCTGGTGCTGCCGCCGCCGGACGCCGTTTCGGAGATCACGCTGCAGCCGTCGTCGGTCGCCGAACTGCAGCCCGCGCCGGAGGCGATCCTGGCCGATCCGGCCTCGGACCGGGAGGAGGTCGGTCAGTGAGGCGAGTGCTCGTCCTGCTCGCCTGCGCACTGGTGCTCGTGAGCTGCGCGAACGTTCCGCAGGAATCGCTGCCGGTCGTGGTGTCGGTCGAAAAAGCGCCCCCGCAGGCCAACGACGCTCCGGAACCGCCGGCCAACGCCGATCCGCTCGACATCGTGCGGCTGTTCATCAAAGCCAACGCCGATCCGCGGTCGGGCAACGCGGCGTCGCGGGCGTTCCTGGACGAAAGACAGCGCGGCGCGTGGCGGCCGAACCGCTCGTTCACGATCATCGACAAGACCTTCAGCACGGTCTACGACCCCACAGCCGCCAGCGGCGCCACCACGACGCCCACTCCGTCGTCGGCGACCCCGGATCCGAACGTCCGCACGGTCACCGTGCGCGGTTCGGTGCTCGGCACGCTGAGCGCGGATTCCGCGTTCATCCCCGGCAGCGGTCCGGCCGAGCAGACCTTCCAGGTGCGCAAGCAGGCCGATGGGCAATGGCGGATCTCCAGCCCGCCCCCGCCGGTGCTGCTGGTGACCGACGACGAGTTCGACGGCAACTACAACCCGGTCTCGGTGAGCTTCTACTCGGCCGACTCCGGCTCGTTCGTGCCGGACCTGCGTTATGTCCCGGCGAAACCGCAGTCGGGCATGCCGGGCCGGGTGATGGACCTGATCCTGCAGGGGCCGTCCGCCGGGCTGACCGGCGCGGTGAAGAACTTGTTCGGCGACGGGGTGTCGCTCGAAAACAACGTGAAGAACAACGACGACGGCTCGCTGACGGTGCAGCTGAGCGGGCTCACCGGCGTCGGACTGGACACGCGGTCGCTGATCGCCGCGCAGATCGTGCTGTCGATGCAGACCGTCACGTCCACCCGGATCCGGCTGCTCGCCGACGGCGCGCCGCTCGTGCCCGGACACGAATACTGGCGCAGCAGCGACGTGCCCTCCTACAACGCTTCCTCGTCGCCGGGCCCGGGCCTGATGACGGTCGGCGGCCGCGTCCGCTCACTCAGCGACGGCGCGCCGATCGCGGGCGCGGCGGGCAATGGCGCGTACGCGGTGGTCAGCGCGGCCCAGTCGATCGACGACAAACGCCTCGCGGTGGTCGAGCAGGACGGCGACCGGGTGCGGCTGCGCATCGGCGACCTCGGCCGCGACCTCCCGACGGTCGACCTCGGCGGCGGTTCGCTGAGCCGTCCGACCTGGCGTCCGGCGCAGGCCGGGGCCGGTCCGTCGAACGAGGTGTGGACGGTTGTCGACCACTCGATCATCGCGCGGATGGTTCTCGACCCGAACGGCCATTGGCTGCGGCAGAGCGTCAACGCGAACGACCTGCTGGCGCTGGGTCCGATCGGCGTGCTGCGGCTCTCCCGGGACGGCGCGCGCGTGGCCGCGACGGTGAACGGCCAGCTGGTCGTGGCGTCGGTGGTGCGCAACGGCGACACGGTCACCTTGCGCGAGCCACGGGTGCTGCAGCCCGGCGTGCTGACAGACGTGCTGGACGTGGACTGGGGCTCGACGCCGGACACCCTGGTCGCCGCGACGTCTTCGCCCTCGCAGCCGGTCCAGCGGCTGTCGGTCGACGGACGGCGGATGGACGCTTACAACAGCTCGAACCTCACCGCGCCGGTGCGCGCGGTCGCGGCGGCGCCGAGCCAGCCGATCGTGGTCGCCGACGCCGGCGGACTGTGGACGGCGACCGAACTCGGCGAGGTGTGGCGGCCGCAGGCGCACTCGATGCAGAACGCGGATCCGTTCTATCCCGGGTGAGTTGTTTCCCGGGCGAGTTCTTTCCCGGGTGAGTTCTTTCTGGGGGATTCGCCGGCTCCGGCGTTCGCGCGGCCCGAAACTGTCGGTGGTCGGGTGCACACTCGGAGTCATGTTGCTGAGACTGTTGGTGAACCTGCTCCTGCCGACGTTCTGCGCCGGCTGTGACACCCGCGGCGCGCCCGTGTGCGCCGGTTGCTCCACGACGTGGGGGTCCCCCACCGCGGTATTCCGCGCGCCGTTGGCCGCGTTGGCCCCGGCCTACGCGCTGGCCCGCTACGCGGGCGTCGGCAAGCGGACCTTGATCGCGTACAAGGAACGCCGCCGCCGGGACGTGGCTCCGTTTTTGGGCCGGGTGCTGGCGGCTGGACTGATGGCGTTGCCGTCCGGAGGCCCTCGCGCCAGTCCGTGGTGTCTCGTCCCGGTCCCGAGCCGACGGACGGCTTCGCGAGTGCGGGGCGGCCCGCACGTCGAGCGGATCGCTCGGGAAGCCGCCCGGTTGACGGGAGCGTATGTCGCACCCGCCCTGGTACTGAAGGGCGGACGGGACGCGGTCGGCCTGAACCGGGCGGAACGCGCGGCCAACCTGGAAGGACGCCTGCGCTTCGCCGCGGCCGGCCGGCCGCCGCCGGGTACGCGAGTCGTGGTGGTGGACGACGTGATCACCACAGGAGCCACGTCCGCCGCATGCGTCACGACGTTGAAAAACGCGGGGGTTCCGGTGGTGGCGGTGCTCGCCCTGCTGGCGACAGTGTGAGGTTTGGAAGGCGGTGAGTCCTAGGTCGGAAACCCGAACCCGCTCCAGCCCTCGTCTTGGCCCGCTCCGGTTCCGGTGTGCGCCGGGTCCGGCGGTGTGGTCGGAGGCCTGGTCCGGTGTGCTCCGGGTGTCTGGGGCGTGCTGAGTTCGTTGGTTGTCGTCGGGGAAGGAGAGGTGCCTTGGTCTGGCGTGCTTCGCGGTTGCGGGGTGCGGCGGGTCTGGCGGTGTGGTCGGAGACCTGGTCCGGTGCGTTTCGGGTTTCCGGGACATGCCGAGTCCGGGGGTCTCGTCGCAAAGCCGGTCCGGCGTGCTCCGGGTGGCCGGGGCGTGCCTAGCCCGGTGCTGTCGTCGAGAACTGGAGGCGCCTTGTCTGGTGCGCTTCGCGGATCGGGGCTGTGTCGAGTCCGGTGGTGTCGTCGGAAAGCTGAGCGCGCTCTGGTCCAGTCCACTCGGTGAACCCGGCGTGCGCTGAGTTAGGCGGTGTCGTCCTCAACCCGGTCGTGTCTTGGTCCGCGGTGCTTTGCGGCTCCGGCGAGCGCTGAGTCCGGTGGTGGTCGTCCAAAGGCTGCCTTGGCCTGGTGCGCTCCGCGGATCCGTCGCGCGCCGCGTCCGCCGGGCGTCGTCTGAAACCTGAACGCGCCCTAGTCCAGTCCGCTCCGCGGATCCGCGAGAGCACCGAGCCAGGTGGTCCCGAAACCGAAATCCGGTTGTGCGGAAACCGATCCTCCGTTTCGCTCCCGGCGCAAAACGGAACGATTCCAAAAACCGTCCGCCCCAAAACATCCGCCGCTTTCTCCCCAGGGAGGCAACTCGCGTTCGAATGTCCACTACTGCCAGGCGTCACCTACACGAGTGACGTCAAGAGGGAACCTCACCCCGGGCCCGCCCGTTGTCCGGGCATGAGGGTCGAGGCCGGAATCACCCCCGGGGCGGGGCAGTCCACCGAGGTGGCGGCTGTGCCGGACGGGGCGGTCACCCTCGGCGTCCGAGGTGTCGCCGGGTTGAGCCGTACGCGTGAAACTTGGGCGCGCGCGCTCGGCCGTCCGGGCGGCGGTTCCGGGCAGCGCACGCATGATTCACTGCGCGCCGTGACGAGTTCCCGGATCGTGACATCCCCCGGCTCGGGGGCTGTTGCGGACGGCGTGATGAAGCTAACGTGCTCCGCTATCAGCAAAACCCGCAGGCAGGGAGGTGTGCAGCCCATGTCCCTGGTGCCGGCGGCCCGCTGAGTCCGCGTTCGCGCTTCCGCCACGAGACGTCGTGATCCGGTCGCCGAATTCTTTTCAGCCCGCCGAACCCGAGCAGCAGCCGCTGCGGTACCGGTGCCGTGAGAACACAACAGCTCGCAGTTTCCTCAGCGAGGGAGGTCGTGTATGGACATCGTCGTTAAGGGCCGCAACGTGGAGGTGCCCGAGCATTACCGGGCGCTCGTCAGCGAAAAGCTGGCCCGCCTTGAGCGCTACGACAAGAAGGTCATCCGTTACGACGTGGAGCTCTTCCACGAGCCCAACCGCAGGCAGGCCAAGAGCTGCCAGCGCGTCGAGATCACCGGGAAGGGCCGCGGTCCGGCCGTTCGCGCCGAAGCGTGCGCGGCGGACTTCTACGCAGCGCTCGACTCCGCCGTCACCAAGCTGGAAAACCGGCTTCGGCGGACACACGACCGCAGGCGCGTGCACTACGGGCGCAGCCGTCCGGAATCGGTCGCCGAGGCGACGTCGATGGCCGGCGGATCCGACGCGGTCGCCGGGCCCGCCATGGGCACGGCCGTCCTGGACGCACCCGACGCGACCGAATCCATGGCGAACGGTTTCGCGGCGACGAGTGCGGGCGACATTCCCCGGCAGGGGCGATGGGAAGACGAGGACCTCGGCCATCAGCCAGGCCGCGTCGTCCGCGAGAAGCAGCACGCCGCGGACCCCATGACGGTGGACCAGGCTCTCTACGAGATGGAGCTGGTCGGCCACGACTTCTACCTGTTCAACGACTCCGAGGCCGGCCGGCCGAGCGTCGTCTACCGGCGAAAGGGCTTCGACTACGGCGTGATCCGGCTGGGCTGATCCGGCCCGAACCACCCTCACCGGCGGCCCGCACGCGAACGCGTGCGGGCCGTCCGCGTGCCCGGAGCGCGACCCTCGGCACGACCTTCGTCGGGACCTGTGGAAACCTCCCGTGACCTTCTGCGACGACGTGCGTGCGCGGACCAGTCCGCGTTCCCTACGATGGGGGAGACGGCGGCGGCGCACACGGGCGCCGGCCGCGGCGATTTACTGCCCGGGAACGGCCTGGGCGCGATCATGATCAGCTAGTGAGGTCGACCGGATGGTGCTGAACCGCCTGCTCCGCGCGGGCGAGGGCAAGATGGTGAAGCGGCTGCGCAACATCGCCGATCACATCAACACCCTCGAAGACGACGTGAAGGACCTGTCGGACGCCGAACTGCGGGCCAAGACCGACGAGTTCCGCGAGCGGTACGGCAAGGGCGAGTCCCTGGACGAGCTCCTGCCGGAGGCGTTCGCCGTCGCCAGGGAAGCCGCGCACCGGGTGCTCGGCCAGCGGCCGTACGACGTCCAGCTGATGGGCGGCGCCGCGCTGCACCTCGGCCAGGTCGCCGAGATGAAGACCGGCGAGGGCAAGACCCTGACCTGTGTCCTCGCGGCCTACCTGAACGCCATCCCCGGGGACGGCGTGCACGTCGTCACCACCAACGACTACCTCGCCAAGCGCGACGCGGAGTGGATGGGCCGCATCCACCGCTTCCTCGGGCTCGAGGTCGGCGTCATCGTCGCCGAGCAGGACCCGCAGGAGCGCCGCAAGCAGTACAACGCCGACGTCACCTACGGCACGAACAACGAGTTCGGCTTCGACTACCTGCGCGACAACATGACCTGGTCGCTCGACGAATGCGTGCAGCGCGGGCACAACTTCGCGATCGTCGACGAGGTCGACTCGATCCTCATCGACGAGGCGCGCACCCCGCTGATCATCTCCGGCCCGGCGGACCAGTCGTCGCGGTGGTACGTCGAGTTCGCCCGGCTCGCGCCGCTGATGCAGGGCATCGACACCACCACGATGGGCACGCGCGAGCGAGTCGAGAAGGCCAACCTGATCAACTCGAAGTACCACTACGAGGTCGACGTCCGCAAGCGCACCGTCGCGGTCACCGAGAAGGGCGTCCGGTTCGTCGAGGACCAGCTCGGCATCGAGAACCTCTACGAGGCGGCGAACACCCCGCTGGTCGGCTACTTGAACAACGCCTTGAAGGTCAAGGAGCTCTACCACAAGGACAAGGACTACATCGTCCGCGACGGCGAGGTCATGATCGTCGACGAGTTCACCGGGCGCATCCTCGTCGGCCGCCGTTACAACGAGGGCATGCACCAGGCGATCGAGGCCAAGGAAGGCGTCGAGATCAAGGCGGAGAACCAGACGCTCGCCACGATCACGCTGCAGAACTACTTCCGGCTCTACAAGAAGCTGTCCGGCATGACCGGTACCGCCGAGACCGAGGCGGCCGAGTTCCACCAGACCTACAAGCTCGGCGTGGTGCCGATCCCGACGAACCGGCCGATGATCCGCGCGGACCGCGCCGACCTGATCTACAAGAACGAGCAGGCCAAGTTCGAGGCCGTCGCCGAGGACATCGCCGAGCGGCACGAAAAGGGTCAGCCGGTGCTGGTCGGCACCACGAGCGTGGAGAAGTCCGAGCACCTGTCGAAGCTGCTGCTCAAGCTGGGCGTGCCGCACGAGGTGCTGAACGCGAAGTACCACGACAAGGAAGCGCTGATCGTCGCGCGCGCCGGCCGGAAGGGCGCGGTCACCGTCGCCACGAACATGGCGGGCCGCGGTACCGACATCGTGCTCGGCGGCAACCCGGACATCATCGCCGACGAGGTGCTGCGCGAGCGCGGCCTCGACCCGGTCGAGAACTCCGAGGAGTACGAGGCCGCGTGGCCGAAGGTGCTCGAGGAGATCAAGGAAGAGGCGCGGGCCGAAGCCGACGAGGTCCGCGAGGCCGGCGGGCTTTACGTGCTCGGCACCGAGCGGCACGAGTCGCGGCGCATCGACAACCAGCTGCGCGGTCGTTCCGGCCGGCAGGGCGACCCCGGCGAATCGCGGTTCTACCTGTCGCTGGGCGACGACCTGATGCGCCGGTTCAACGCGGCGCTGGTCGAACGCATCATGACCACCATGCGGCTGCCGGACGACGTGCCGATCGAGCACAAGATGGTCTCCAAGGCGATCAAGAGCGCGCAGACCCAGGTCGAGCAGCTCAACATGGAGACCCGCAAGAACGTCCTCAAGTACGACGAGGTCATGAACGAGCAGCGCAAGGTGATCTACGCCGAGCGCCACCGCGTGCTCGAGGGCGAGGACCTGCGCGAGCAGATCGAGCACATGATCGTCGACGTGGTGAAGGCGTACGTCTCGGGCGCGACGTCCCAGGGCTACGCCGAGGACTGGGACCACGAGCAGCTGTGGACCGCGCTGAAGACGCTGTACCCGGTGAGCCTCGACTGGGACGACCTGATCGAGGACGGCGACCTCGACGCGGAATCGCTCAGCCAGGCGCTGGTCGACGACGCGCTCGCGGCGTACGCCAAGCGCGAGGCCGAGATCGACGAACTGGTCGGCGAGGAAGGCGCGATGCGCCGGCTCGAGCGCCAGGTCATGCTGACCGTGCTCGACCGCAAGTGGCGCGAGCACCTCTACGAGATGGACTATCTCAAGGAGGGCATCGGCATGCGGGCGCTCGCGCAGCGCGACCCGCTGATCGAGTACCAGCGCGAGGGCTTCGACATGTTCCGCGCGATGCTCGACTCGCTGAAGGAGGAGGCCGTCGGCTTCCTGTTCAACCTGCAAGTCGAGCGCGCCGAGCCGGAAACCGTGCAGCAGCCGGAACCGTCGGCGCTCCCGGGCGGCGTCACGTCCGCGACCGCCGCGGCGGCCGGAGCCTTCGGCGCCAAGAGCGAGGACGAGGGCAAGCACGCCCGCCCGGCCCCGCCGCAGCCCCCGGCCACCGACTCCGATTCGGTCCCGTCCGCCTTGCGCGGCAAGGGACTCGGCGGCGGTGTCCAATCCGGACTGACCATGTCCGGCCCGTCCGAGGGTGGCGGCGTCGAGTCCCATTCGGACAGTGCGAACGACTCGGACGCCGGAGCCACGGGCGGCACCCGTCGCGAGCGGCGGGCCGCGGAACGGGCGCAGGCGAAGAAGGGCAAGAAGGGACCGCGTCGCTGAGCTGTCCACTGTGGACGGCACGACTGAGAACGGCAGCACGAGAACGCTCGTGCTGCCGTTCTTCTGTTTCCGCGGGTCCACAGTGGATTAGTGGCAGGCCCGGTGTCCAAAAAGTTAGGACGGGTGTCCTGCGCGGGTTCAGGCTACGGAGGGGCGACCGACCTGCGCCGTCTCGGACCGCGGCGCGAGCACGTGAAACCGAGTGCACACCCACCCCGTCCGCGTGCGCTCGAACCGGGCCGCCAGGGCGAGCACGCGGGGACCGGAATGGATGATCGTGCTGGTCTCCAGCGCGGTCTCGGCCGGACGGCACACGCGCAGCTCCCCGGCGACGTGATGGCGGATGCCCGGCATCAGCCCCTGGCTGCTGAGCCGGGAGAACAACGCCTCGTCCACGAGCGGCCGAATCTGCCCCGCCGCGCGCCGCCCGGCGAGGACCTCGAGGATGGCGTTGAGCCGTTGGCTGAGCCGCTGCCCCGTGGGCGGGTCGGTGAGCCGCACCAGCCGATGCCCGGCAGGCGGCAGGTCGTACGGCGACGGCCACCGCCCGCGCCGGTGCCTGCGCCGGCCCTTCACCTCCAGGACGGCAGACAGCGGCCGGAGGCTGTGGTTCGTCATCGAGTTCCCTCCCCGAAACATGGACGTCCACCTGGTGGTTAGTGCGTTCTGCCGCCAGAGATGGGACGGGGAGTGCCTGATCCGGCGAAAAGGGGCAGAACGGGGCAGACAGGATTCTCCTGATGCGCTAATGGGCCCGGACCGGCCGAACGAGCGGATAGGCTGACGTAGTGCTGAAGGGTTTGCTAGTCGACTACGCCGGTGTGCTTACCGACCAGGACGCCGCGCTGCTTTACGACTACCTTCGCGACGCCCGGGCGAACGGTACGCGCACCGCGCTCGTCTCGAACGCGCCGGGAGCGGCGCCGGAGGTGAAAACCGAGCTGGCACCCTACTTCGACGCGCTCGTCTTCTCCGGCGAGGTCGGCGTGGCCAAGCCGAACCGCGAGATCTACCTGGTCGCCGCCGAACGGATCGGGCTCGCCGCGCCCCGGTGTGTGTTCGTGGACGACGCCGAGCGGAATGTGCGCGGGGCCGTCGCCGCGGGCATGGTCGGCGTGCATCACCACACCATCGCCGAAACTCTCGACGAGCTGGCGGCGTTGTTCAGCTGACCCCGCGCCGCACCAATTCGAACGACAGCACCGCGGCCGCGGCGGAAACGTTCAGCGATTCGACGTCGCCGGGCATCGGGATCGACAGCCACTCCGTCACCAGCTCCGCCACCGCCTCGCCGACGCCTCCGGTTTCGCCGCCCAGCACGAACGCCGAGCGCTGCGGGAGCTCCACGTCGAACACCGACGTCGACGCGGAGGCACCCAGCGCGAACAGGCTGTATCCGGCTTCCACCAGCATTTCCGCTGCCTCGCGCGCCGACCCGCAGCGCAGCACCGGCGCCCGGAAGGCAACGCCCGCCGAGGATTTCACCACCATCGGATCCAGTGCGGCGACTCCGCGGCGCGGCACGATCACGCCGGAGAGCCCGGCGGCCGTCGCGGTGCGCAGGATCATGCCGACGTTCGCCGGGGTGGTGATGCCGTCGAGGAGCAGCAGCCGGGCGGGCGGGCGGCGGTCGTCGAGGGCCGCGGCGAGGGCGCGCATCCGCGGCGCGACGACGTCGGCCAGGACGCCCTGGTCCTGTTTTCCGTTGCCGGCCAGCACTTTTACCCGGTGCGCACTCGCGCGCTGCACCGGCACCCCGGCGGCCTTCGCGGCACGCTGGATCTCCGCGGCGGCCGGGCCGCGCGCGGTGTCGGCGAGGATCACCTTGTCCACGCGCAGGTCCGGATCGCCCAGCGCTTCCAGCACGGGCTTGCGCCCGTAAACGGTCAGGAAGCGGTCTTTCGGCGAACCCGCCAGCTCATCACCCACACCGGTCAGTCTCGCATTGTGTAAGGATCGGCTCATGCCCGACCGCCTGTCCGCGCTGGACGCCTCGTTCCTGTACGTCGAGGACCAGACGACGCCGATGCACGTCGGGGGCGTGGCGATCTTCGAACGGCCGTCGTCCGGCTTCACCTACGAGCAGGTGCTCGACCTCGTCGGCGCGCGGCTGGCGTTCCTGCCCCGCTACCGCCAGCGCGTGCTCGCCGTGCCGGGGCACCTCGCGCGCCCGGTCTGGGTGGACGACGTCGACTTCGACCTCAACTACCACGTCCGCCGCTCCGCACTGCCCCAGCCGGGCAGCGACGACCAGCTGTTCGATCTGGTCGCGCGGCTGATGTCGCGGCGGCTCGCGCCGGAACGCCCGCTCTGGGAGGCGTATTTCGTCGAGGGGCTGGCCGGCGACCGGGTCGCGATGGTGACGAAAACGCATCAGTCCGTTGTGGACGGTGTCGGCACGATCGACCTCGGCCAGCTGATCCTCGACGAGACCCCGGAACCGCCCGAGCCGTTCGAGGACCTGTGGGCGCCGCGAAGCGAACCCAGCCGCACGC
The DNA here is from genome assembly GCF_000411975.1 of Amycolatopsis orientalis DSM 43388. GTDB lineage: Bacteria > Actinomycetota > Actinomycetes > Mycobacteriales > Pseudonocardiaceae > Amycolatopsis > Amycolatopsis orientalis_D. Next base: position 38,574 of record NZ_ASXG01000030.1, on the reverse strand, counting down.
AACTGGTCCTCGACGCGATGAGCGAGACCGTGCAACGGCCCGGCGAGCTGATCGAAAACGTGCGCTCGATCGCCGGGGACGCGGTGACCACGGTGAGCAAGACCGTCGAAACGCTCGGTGGCGTCGCGGCGACCATCACCCGGCCCGCGCCGCCGGGGCCGTTGAATGTCCGGGTGTCCGGCGGCCGGGTGTTCTCGGTCGTGCGCACGCGGCTGGAGGATTTCCGCAAGATCCGTGCGGACCACGGCGGCACGGTCAACGACGTGATCCTGGCCGCGATCACCGGCGCGCTGCGGGAATGGCTGCTGTCGCGCGGGGAGAACCTCACACCGACCGAGACCGTGCGCGCGCTCGTGCCGATGGCGGTCACCGACGCCGAAACCGCCGAGTTCGCCACGCCCGCGCTGGTCGGCAACCAGGTCGCGGCGTATCTGATCGACCTGCCGGTCGGCGAGCCGAGCCCGGTCCTTCGGCTGCAGCACCTGGGCCACGCGATGGCCGAGCACCTGAATTCGGGAAGATCGGTGGCCGCGCGCGGGTTGCTGAAGGTGAGCGGATTCGCCCCGGCGACGCTGCATTCGCTCGGCGCGCGGGCGGGCGGATCGCTGTCCGGGCGGATTTTCAACCTGATGATCACGAATTCGCCCGGCCCGCAGGTGCCGATGTATGCCGGAGAGGCGAGACTGGTGGAGATGTTCCCGGTGATGCCGCTGATGCGCACGCAGGCGCTGGCGATCGGGGTCACCTCCTACCACGGCGGTGTCTACTTCGGACTGAACGGCGACCGCAAGGCCGCGTTCGACGTCGGCCTGCTCGGCGGGATGATCGAAGAAGCGCTGGAAGAGCTGAAGGGTGCGCACTGGTGAGGGTTTATCTGCCCGCGACGATCGCGATGCTGCGAGACCTGGAGGCGAACGGCGAGTTCCGAGCTCGCAGCGGCACCGGGTTCGCGTTGACGCCCGCCTTGCGCGAGGCGTACGCGAGCGGTTCCGACGAGGAGCTGGAGTACGCGGCTCTGCTGGACGCGGCCCGGGCTTCGCTGCGTCTGATCGCCGCCGAGGAGAAGGCCGAACCGCGGCGGGCGGTGGTGTCCGTGGACGTCGACGACGCGACGCTGCGGCCGGACCTGGACGCGGCCGTCGTACGCCTCGCCGGTCCGGTGCCGAAGTCGCGGATCGCGGCGATCCACGTCGACGCGGCCGAAGCCGAGGAGGCCGTGGCGGCCGCCGCGGCGGTGATCGACGCGGCTGATCTGGGCGACGAGGACGCGGAGTTCACCCTCGGCGACGCCGAAGACCACGAGCTGGCCTGGTACGCGCTGCAGGAGCTGCCGTTCCTGCTCGAACTGCTCTGACCGTCCGTGAAGGGCTCCTTGCGGGAATCTGATTCCCTCAAGGAGCCCTTCACGGACCGCACGCGGATCTCCGCCCGCACCCCGGCCCTGCGGGTCAGCCGCCGGTGAGGACGCCGACGTCCGCCGGTGCGGGAGCCTCGACGGTGACCGGGGTGTTCCAGTCCGTGTAGCGCGCCTTGACCGTGGCGACGCCGGTCTGGCCGGTGGCCTGCATGACCGGCGTCAGGTCGAGCACCAGCTGCATCGGCCGGTGCTGCGGGTCCAGCCAGAGGTCGAACGGGACGGCCTTGCCGCGGTCGCCGAGCCGGGTCAGGGCTTCGGCGGGCAGGCCGCCGGGCAGTTCGGAGCCGAGTTTCGCCAGGTCGACGGTCAGGTGATAGTGCTCGGCGGCGGCTCCGTCGAGGGTGGTTTCCTCGCTGGAGGCCACCGTCCCGGCGGTGCGGATCTGCGCGAGCGTGCGCGTCGGGTCGTTCTGCTCGGCCAGTTGCGCCAGGCTGCCGCCCAGCACCTGCGAAAGCGGATCGGTGCCGTCCGGCGACACCTTCACCCACGCTTTGTGGTCGCTGACCTGGTCGCGCGTGCTTTCCGGGACCTTCGCGTACAGCGTCTTGTCGAGCAGGCGCAGTTCGAGCGGCTCGCCGACGTAGTCCGTCGTCATCGACAGCGACGTTCCGGATGGATCGAATTTCGCCTGACCCTTCCCGTGGGACACGAGGGTGCCGGTGGTCACGTCAGCGGTGAACTTCGCGGTGTGGCCGGCCAGCGTCGCGGCCGAAGCGGCGTCGGCGAGGGCTCGGGCGTCGGTGAAGCGCTGCGGTTGCGGGGTGCTGGAACAACCCGTTGAGACGATCGCGAGCAGCGCGGCAACCCCCGCCACGGCCGTCCTGCGCATCCGAAAAACCCTCTCTGACCGGCCGTAAGGTGCCTCCAGCCAAGCACAACGGGCGAAGCGGCCCCGTTCGGGGGAACGCGTGCTACTGGCAGTAGCGCACAAAAACGGGCCCCGAGCCGGAGCGGCTCGGGGCCCGCGGAAAGCCTCGGGGATCAGTGCCCCATCTTCTTCATGATCTCGCCGAAGTCGGTGACCTGGTCGGCGGACGGCGCGGCCACGTCGACCGGCTTGCCCCAGTCGGTGTACTTGACGGTGATCTGGCCGCCGGCGGCTCCTGCCGCGCTCGCGCCGCCGAGCTGCTTCATCAGCTCCGACTGGTCCATCGTGACCTGCAGCGGAAGCTGGTCCTTGTCGATCCAGATCTCGGCCGGGATCTTGATGTTCTTGCCCGCGAGCATCTTCTTCATCTGCTCCTGGACCTCGGCCGGCTGGCCCTTCGCGTAGGTCTCGATGGACTTGCTGACGTCCAGCTCGACCTTGTAGTGGTTGACCTTCTCGCCGTTCAGCTCGACCTGGTCGGCTCCGACGATCTGGCCGGTCTTCGAGACCTGATCGAGGATCTGCGTCGGGTCGCTCTGCTGGGTCGACTGCGCCATGGCCTTGCTGAACGACTGCGACATCGGGTCGGTGGCGTCCGGCGAGATCTTCAGCCACGGCTTGTCGGTGCCGAACTGCTTGGCCTGCGCGGCCGGGACCTTCATGTAGAGGGTCTTGTCGACGTAGCGCATCTCGGTGGCGCCCTGCGGGGTGTTCATGGTCATCGCCATGGCGGAGTTCTCGCCGTCGAAGCGCATCGAGCCCTCGGCCTTGACGGACTGGCCGCCCATGGACATGTCCATGGTCATCTTCGCCGACTTGGCCTTCTCCGTACCCTGCTTCGCCGCGTCGGCCAGCTTGAGCGCGTCGCTGAACGGCGACGCCAGGCCGGACCCGCCGTCCTTGGACTGGCCGGCCTGCCCGGCCGGGGACGCGGTGCCGTTCTCGGTGCTCGAGCCGCAGCCCGTCAGCACCAGCGCCAGCGCCGCACCCGCGGCGACGGCGAACGTCGTGGTCTTGCGCATGGTTCTCCCCCTAGGAAGGAATCGGTCTACACCTGCGTTGTCGCCGGCCGGCCTCGGGGCCGCGTCCTTGCGGTCCGGTGCGCGGGTCACTGCCCGGGTGACTCCGCGAGGTCGCTTCTGTGACGCCGTCCGGCGGGAAAAGGTTCCCTCCGGACGGAGGAATTTTCCCCCGGTTTGTCCCCCGCTGGGCGCCTGCCCGCGTATCGGCGACGGCCGCGCGAGGTTACCGCCTCCAGGTCACGATTCGGTGCGGACGTCCCCTCCGCCCGCGCGCGACACCAGCAGCCTGCGCAGCGACGCCAGCCGTTCCGCTCCGGCGTTGCCGTCGTTGACCACGTCGTCCAGCGCGCAGTCCGGGTCCTCGGGCGGGCCGAGGTGGCCGCAGTTCGGCGGGCATTCCTCCGCCGCCTCGGCGAACTCCTCGAAGGCGTTCACGATGTCGTCCGCGGTCACGTGCGCGAGCCCGAACGACCGGACTCCCGGGGTGTCGACCACCCAGCCGCCGCCGGCCAGCGGCAGCGCCACCGCGGCGACCGACGTGTGCCGTCCCTTGCCGACCGAACTGACGTCGCCGGTCGCGAGGTCGGCGGCGGGCACCAGCCGGTTGACCAAGGTCGACTTGCCGACTCCGGAGTGGCCGACGAGGGCGGTGATCCGGCCGGCGAGGCGTTCGCGCAGGCCCTCGGGCTCCTCGTCGTGCCGGGTGACGACGGCCGGGACGTCCAGGCCCGCGTAGCCGGCGAGCAGCGAATCCGGGCTCGCGAGGTCGGATTTCGTCAGGCACAGCACGGGTTCCAGGCCGCCCGCGTAGCACGCGACGAGGCAGCGGTCGATGAATCCGGGCCGGGGAGGGGGATCGGCCAGCGAGGTGACGATCAGCAGCTGCGCGGCGTTGGCGACGACCACGCGTTCGTACGGGTCGGTGTCGTCGGCGGTGCGGCGCAGCACGCTGGTGCGCTCGTCGACGCGGACGATCCGGGCGAGGGTGTCCGGCCGTCCGGACACGTCGCCGACCAGCGCGACCAGGTCCCCGACGACCACCGAGACGCGGCCCAGCTCGCGGGCCCGCATGGCCGTCACGACGCGGTCCGGGTCGGCGTTGACCGCGCACCTCCAGCGGCCGCGGTCCTTGCCGATCACCATCGCGGTGACCGCGTCCGCGTGCTCGGGCCTGCGCTTGCTGCGTGGCCTGGTGCCTTTGCCGGGACGCACCCGCACGTCGGATTCGTCCAGCCGCCTCCAGTCGCCTCGCGCCAAGCCGCCCACGTCCTCCCGGTCGCCCTCTGCCTGGTCGAATGATCCCATGCCGGTCGCGCCGGGCCCGGTTTGCGTGCGACGATGGCGCTCGAGGCACCCCGAGGAGGTTGGCATGTGCGGCCGTTACGCCGCGACGAAAGACCCGGCGAAGCTGGTCGAGGAGTTCGCCGCGGTCGACCTGACCGAGGGCCGGGCGCGAGTGGACCACAACGTCGCGCCGACCAAGAACGTCGTGACCGTCGTGCAGCGGCATCCCCGCGACGCCGACGGGCTCGTCCTCGAGGACGAGCCGGCGCAGCGCTCGCTGCGGATCATGCGGTGGGGCCTGGTTCCGTTCTGGGCCAAGGATCCTTCGGCGGGTTCGCGGATGATCAACACCCGCGCGGAAACCGCGAAGGAAAAGCCCGCGTTCAAGCGCGCGCTGGCGTCGCGCCGCTGCCTCGTTCCCGCCGACGGCTGGTTCGAATGGCGGCGCACGGGCAAGGAGAAGGAGCCGTTCTACATGACGGATCCCTCCGGGAAATCGCTCGCCTTCGGCGGAATCTGGGAAAGCTGGCGGCCGAAGGACGACGCGGACGCCGAACCGCTGATCACCTTCTCGATCCTGACGACGGACGCCGCGGGCCAGCTCACCGACGTCCACCACCGGATGCCGCTGATCGTGCCGCGCGACAACTGGGCGGGCTGGCTCGACCCGGACCGGTCCGAAGTGGACGAACTGCTGACGCCGACGCCGCCCGCGATCGTCGAATCGCTGGAGCTGCGGCCGGTGTCGACCCTGGTGAACAACGTCCGCAACAACGGCCCGGAACTGCTGCGGCGCGCGGAAACCGAACAGCCCGTCGATTCGCTGTTCGACCTGTCATGACCACCCTCGAGATCGACACCGAACACGGACTCGCGCGGGCCGAGCTGCATTGCGCGCCGGACGGCGACGCGGTGCTGCTGCTCGGCCACGGAGCGGGCGGCGGCATCGGGGCGAAGGATCTCGTGGCGGTGGCGCAGGCGGCGAGGGCGGCTGGGATGCATGTGGCGCTGGTGGAACAGCCGTACCGGGTGGCCGGCCGCCGGGCGCCGGCTCCGGCCAAGCAGCTGGACGCGGCGTGGCTGACGGTGGCGGACGAGATCTCCGCCCGGTTCGACGACCTGCCGCTGGTGTTCGGCGGCCGTTCTTCCGGCGCCCGGGTGGCGTGCCGGACGGCTTCGGCCGGGCAGGCGGTCGCGGTGCTGTGCTTGGCTTTTCCGGAACATCCGCCGGGAAAGCCGGAGAAGTCGAGGCAGGCCGAACTCGACGCGGTCGAGGTGCCCGCGCTGGTGATCCAGGGGGAGCGGGATCCGTTCGGGCGCCCGTCGGCCGCTCCGCACCACGAGGTCGTGGTGGTGGCGGGGGACCACACGCTGTCGGCTGATCTGGACGCGGTGGCGCGGGCTGCCGCGGAATGGTTGGTGCGGGTGGTCCGGCCGCATCTGTGACGGTGCTGGCTGTGGATAGTTCGGGAACTCCTTCCCGCTGGTCAGGGCGCTTTCCGCGGAGTTGTCCACAACCTGGCCAGCCTGTGGGCAACTAGCGCGGAGGCAGGTTCCGGGTCCGCTCGTGCCGGTAGGCTGAGTACCGGCGTCAGGTCTTGAGGTACCAATCTTCGGCGAGGTGCATGATCGCGGGCGCGTCCGGCTGGTGGGGCGGCCAGCCCGGGTCGCCGTTCGTGGCGTAGCCGACCCACGCCGCGTGGGTGCGAGCGGCCAGCGCGGGGTCCGGTCGTCCCGCGCCGAGCAGGCCGGACTGGCCGTAGAGGCCGGGCAGCGCGGTGTGGTCGAACACGAACGGCAGCTCGGCGCAATGGCACGCGCCCAGCGGGTGGTCCGGTCCGGGCGGGGGCCACGCGAACTCGTAGACATGAGTGGGGTTCCCGGCCCTGCTGTGCGCGTCCGCGAGCCGCCGGTTGCTGGCTTCGTACGCCTCGGTCATTAAGCGCGCGGCCAGTTCGGCAGGGGACGCGCCGGGGAGTTGTGCCCGGGCGCGGGCGAGGGCCGCGGCGGGGTCCGGGAACCGGCGGGCGGCCGCGGCCTGCAGCGCGGCGTCGTCGAGGTTCGCGGAGTAGAGGTTCGCCTCGTCGGCGTTGGTGCCGATCAGGAGGCTGACCCGGGCCGGGTTCCCGGACGCGGGTTGGGCCGGCAGGGTTTGCTCGTCCAGGACCGGTTTGAACGCGCTGCTGCCCAGTGACGTATCGCGGAATCCGGCGATCGCCGCGGGCGGCATCGCGGTCGGTGCGGCGACCAGTCGCTCGTCGGGAAGCTCGCTCAGGCCGGCCGCGGTCGGTGCCACCCCGAGCACGTCGGCTGTCGCGCGCGTGATCAGGTCCGCCTTCTCGACCGGGAACGCGCACTCGCCGCTTCCGCTCTGGCTGATCGCCCGGCGGAACAAGCCCGCGGCACCCGGGCTGACGAGCAAGGCCGAGACCAGCATCGCCCCGGCGGACTGTCCGGCCACCGTGACATTGCCGGGGTCGCCGCCGAACGCCGCGATGTTCTCGGCGACCCAGTGCAGTGCCGCGAGCGCGTCGAGCAGGCCGCGGTTGGCCGGGGCGTCCGGCAGCCGCAACCACCCGGCGACCCCGAGGCGGTACTGCACCGTGACCAGGACAACGCCGTCGCGGGCGAAGGTGTCGCCGGCGTAGAGCTCGGTCTGCCCGGTGCCCGCGGTGAACCCGCCGCCGTGGAAGAAGACCAGAACCGGCAGGCCGCGCGTCGCCGGGTCGGGCGTGCTGATCGTGACCGACAGGTAGTCCGCGCCAGGGACCCAGCCCGAACCCAGTACTGGCCGCAGGTCGACCCCGCCGAAATCACGCCGGGCAGCCGGCGCGGTCGGTCCCGGCCGGGTGGCGTCGCGAACGCCGTCCCAGCGTGGCGCCGGGGCGGGTGCTTGGAATCGCGCGGCACCGGACATCGGTGCGGCGTAAGGAATCGCGCGAAACGTGTGCACCCCGTTCGCCGCGACACCCCGTGCTCGTCCAGCGGCGGTGGAAACCACGGTCATGCGCCGGACCCCCACCGAGTAACGGCGAACTTCGCACCGTCCCGGACGATCTCGACGGCCGGTCCGGTGCCGTCGTGCGCGGGGAAAACCAGGGCGTGGTCGTCGGCGGCCTGGCCGAGCAACCGGTGCCGGGTCGCCGCGGCCTGCGCCGGGTCCTCGCAGAAACAACTGCTGAGGCCGGGTTCGGCGAATTGCAGCGGGTGGTGCAGCAGATCGCCGACGAACAGCGCCCGATCGGCGCCGGAACGCACGGTCAGCACGCACGACCCCGGCGTGTGTCCCGGCGCCGGTTCGAGCCCGAGGGCGCCGTCGATGTCGTAGCCGTCCTCCCACAAAACCGCTTGTCCACTGTGGACTACCGGAGCGACGCTGTCGGCGAAGACGTTTTCGTTCGCCCGGGCCAGTTTCGGCCGGTGCGGCCCGGCCGGATCCCAGAAGTCGTGGTCGGCGCGCGGCAGCAAGTAGGTCGCGTTCGGGAACGCCGGACGCCATTCGCCATCGTCGAGCACGGTGTTCCAGCCGACGTGATCGGCGTGCAGGTGCGTGTTCACGACGAAGTCGACCTCTTCCGGCACGACGCCCGCCGCGGCCAGCCGGTCGAGAAACCCGGTGCGCAGCTGGTGAAACGCCGGGGTCCCGGGCCGGTCCTTGCCGTCGCCTGCCCCGGTGTCGACCAGGATCGTGGCACCCCCGCTGCGCAGCACCCACGTCTGCACGCAGGTGCGCAGCAGCCCGGACTGGCGGTCCCAGGAATCCGCGGGCAGCCGGGGTTCGTGCGCCCGCCAGGTTTCCTCGGCGAGGCCGGGAAACATCGCTTCGGGCGGACGGGTGGTTCCTTCGTACTCCAGGACGCGGGTCGCGGTCACTGCGCCCAGGACGATCGGGTCGGTCATGCGGTCACTGCCACCATTCTGGCTAGTTCAGGCGAGAACAATGCTATTGATGCCTTATCCATGCGTTCAGAGCTTAGAATACGCCTGATTAAGTCAAAGGTGGGCTTGGATAGGCTTCACCGGCCCGAACCTGAAGGAGGCGCCCGGTGGCCGACGACGGCGTGCTGGACGACATCGACCTCGACCTGGTCGCGGCGCTGCAGCACGCGCCGCGCGCGCCGTTCGACGTGCTGGCTCGCGTCCTGGACAGCTCGGCGCGCACGGTCGGGCGGCGCTACGGCCGGATGCTGGACGACGGACTGCTCCGCGTGATCTGCGAGGTCGACTGGTCGCTGCTCGCCGAGGGGCCGCCCGCGCACGTGTGGCTCGGCACCGAACCCGGCCGGTCTCGTGCGGTCGCGGAGGCGCTGGTGCGGCGGGACGACACCACGCACGTCGCGCTTGCCTCCGGCCGTGGCGAGGTTTACGCCGTGGTCCACGGGATGACGCGCGGTGCCACGGCCCGTGCGCTGCTCGACGCGATCCCCGCGGTGCCCGGAATCCGCTCGATGCGCACGGAGTCCGCACTGCGGCGGCTCACCAGTTCCGCGGCGTGGCGGCTGCGCCGGCTGACCCGTGAGCAGGAGGAGGCGCTCGCTATGCACGCGGGGGTCGCGGCGGAGGAATCCGGCGGCGAGCTAGGTCCGCTGGAACGCGAAGTCGCGGCGGTCCTGCGCGACGACGCGCGGACGTCGTACTCGGACGTCGCTCGCGCGCTCGACATTTCCGAGTCCAGGGCTCGCCGCGTCGCGACCTCGATGTTCGGGTCCGGGCTGCTGCGGCCTCGCGTCGAGATCGAGCCCGGAAAGCTCGGGTACCAGGTCGAGGCTGTCCTCGGCATTTCCTGCCCGCCGGCCGCGACGGCCCGGCTCGGCGCCGCGATCGCCGCGCACCCGGCGACCCGGTTCCTCGCACTCACCGCGGCGGCGTCCACCTTCGTCTTCGACGGCGTCTTCCGCGGCGAAGAGGACCTGGCCGAGTTCGTCAGCGGCGGTTTTCCCGGCAGCGACGAGGTCACCGCCGTCGAATGCACGCTCCAGCTGGAGGTGCTGAAACGCTATTGGCGCGCGACGGCCGCCTGACTGATCCGTCCAGTGCCAGGGTGGATCCCATGACTGGCAACGCTTCCGACGAGGCCCTAGCCAACGACTACGACACCTTCGGCGAGGCCTACGCGATCGAAACCGAGCACAGTCTCATCAACGCCTACTACACGCGCCCCGCGATTCTCGCCCTCGCCGGCGACGTGACCGGCCGGAAGATCCTCGACGCGGGCTGTGGCGCCGGGCCGCTGCTCGCCTCGCTGCGGGACCGCGGCGCGCAGGTGAGCGGATTCGACTCCAGCGCCACCATGGTCGAGCTGGCCCGGAAAAGACTCGGCGCGGACGCGGACCTCCGGGTCGCCGACCTCAGCCAGCCGCTGCCCTACGCCGACCAGGCGTTCGACGACGTCATCTCGGCCTTGGTGCTGCACTACCTGGAGGACTGGTCCGCCCCGCTGGCGCAGCTGCGGCGGATCATCCGGCCCGGCGGGCGGCTGATCCTGGCCGTCAACCATCCGATCCTCTACAAATTCGCGCACCCCGAGGGCAACTACTTCGCCGTCGAACGCTGGTCCGAGGAATACACCTTCAACGGCCAGCGGGGCGTGCTCGCGTACTGGCACCGCCCGCTGCACGCGATGACCGACGCTTTCACCCAGGCCGGTTTCCGCATCTCGGTGGTCAGCGAGCCGTACCCGGCTGAGGGCGCCAAGGAAAAGTTCCCCGACGAAATGCGGGGCAAGGAAGCCTTCCTCTGCTTCCTGTTCTTCGTCCTCGAAGCACCCGAAGCACCCGACGCCGGTTAACCCGCCGCGATCCCGGCCACGACCGCGCCGGTCAGCCGGACCAGCTCGGCCGGATCCAGTTCCACCTCGAGCCCGCGGCGGCCGCCGGAGCAGTACATCGTCGGGTAGTTCAGCGCCGAGCTGTCCAGCACCACGGGCAGCCGGCTGCGGTGGCCGAGCGGAGAGATCCCGCCGAGCACGTACCCGGTGGCGCGCTGGGCGGCGGCCGGGTCGGCCATTTTCGCCTTCTTGCCGCCCGCCGCCGCGGCGAGGGCTTTCAGGTCCAGGTGGCCGGTGACCGGCACCACGCCGACGACGAGCTTCCCGTCGACGTCCGCCACCAGCGTCTTGAACACCCGCCCGGGCTCCAGGCCCAGCGCCTCCACCGCCTCCAGCCCGAACGACTCGGCCCGCGGATCGTGGTCGTAGGTGTGCACGGTGTGCGCGATTTTCTGCTTCTGCAGCAGCGCCGTCGCCGGTGTGCCCTTGCCCGCCATGCGAGCGAGTCTACGAACCGGCCGGGAATGCCTGGTCGGCACACTCTGTTGTAGACATCGTGACCACGACGCTCGCCATTCCCCGCACCGGCAGGAGCCGTCCCGGGACCGGCTTTCCCACCCCCCGCGTAAACTCGGTGCTGCCGTATGCGCAGACGCGCATCGACGCCGAACGGGAAGGGAACGGTTTGCCGAGCACCCCCAACTCCGCGCCGGAGACGGCGGCCGACGAACTGGAGCTCGCGGAGCGCTTCGAGCGCGACGCGATGCCCCTGCTCGACCAGCTATACGCGGCCGCGATGCGGATGACCCGCAACCCGTCCGACGCCGAGGACCTGGTCCAGGAAACCTACCTGAAGGCGTACGCGGCGTTCGCGTCCTTCAAGGCGGGCACGAACCTCAAGGCGTGGATGTACCGCATCCTCACCAACACCTACATCAACGGCTATCGCAAGCGTCAGCGGCAGCCGGTGCAGCAGCCCACGGACGAGATCAGCGACTGGCAGATCGCCCGGGCGGAAAGCCACACCTCGAGCGGCCTTCGCTCGGCCGAGGTCGAGGCGATGGACAACCTCCCGGACACCGACGTCAAGGCCGCTTTGCAGAAGCTGCCCGAGGAGTTCCGGCTCGCGGTCTACCTCGCCGACGTCGAGGGCTTCGCGTACAAGGAGATCGCCGAGATCATGGACACTCCGATCGGCACCGTGATGTCCAGGCTGCACCGCGGCCGCGCCCAGCTGCGCGACCTGCTGGCCGACGTCGCGCGCGAGCGCGGCTTCATCCGGGGGAACCGCGAGGAGGTGGCGAAACGATGAGCTCGGAAGACGTGCCCGCGGAGAAGATGCCCTGCGAGGACGCGCTCGCGGAGATCTACCTGCTGCTGGACCGCGAATGCAGTCCGGAGCGGGACGCGGAACTGCGCAGGCACATCGAGGACTGCCCGCCGTGCCTCGAGGAGTACGGCATCGACGAGCAGATCAAGGCCTTGCTCGCCCGCAAATGCGGCGGCGACCTCGCCCCGGCGGAGCTGAAGAGCAGGCTGCGCGCCTCCATCCGGCAGACCGTCGCCACGCAGGGCGGCGTCACCATGGAGCGCACCGAGATCACCGTGGAACAGCGCACCACCAGCGACTGAGCCCCCTGCACGACAACGGCCCCCGTACCGAATCCGGTGCGGGGGCCGCGTCAGGTCCGGGCGCGGACTCAGGCGTTGGGCTTCTTGCCGTGGTTGGCGCCGTTCTTCTTGCGGTCGCGACGCTTGCGGGCGCGCTTCGACATGTTCTCTCCTCGGGTGTCCGCTGAGTGTCCCGGGGCGGGGTTCGACACACCGGCCGGGAACGGGTCAACCGTGCCAGTGTGTCATGCGGCCTCCGTGCTCCTCGGCGGCACCCGCGCCTACGCTCTGGTTGGATGGACTTCAGGAGGTGCGCAGGCATGAACGAACCCACCGCATTCGAGGGCGGCCGGTAGCCGTGTCGACCCTTTCCGACCTGCTCGCCGAGAACACCGGCCTTCCCGGCGAAGCGGCCGACCACCTGCAGACCGTCGTCGCCGAGTGGCAGCTGCTGGCCGACCTTTCGTTCGCCGACTTCCTGCTGTGGGTTCCGGTTTCCGCCGAACTTCAGCCCGACGGCGGCGATTTCGTGTGCGTCGCGCACGCCCGGCCGACGACCGCGCCCACCGCGCATCCCGAGGACGTCGTCGGTACCCGGTTCACCGTGGACGAGCACCCGCAGCTGGCCAAGGCCATGCGCGAGGTCAAGATCTGCCGCGAGGAAGACCCGCACTGGTACCGCGACCTGCCGATGCGCCGCGAAGCGGTGCCGGTGAGCTTCGGCGGCGAGGTGATCGCCGTGCTGAGCCGCGAGACCAACCTGGCCGCGCCGCGCGTGCCGAGCCCGCTGGAAATCGCGTATCTCGGCAGCGCGGGCGACCTGTGCCAGATGATCGTGGACGGCACCTTCCCGCCGGCGGGCGGGAACCAGACCGACACGCACACCAGCCCGCGCGTCGGCGACGGTCTCGTCCGGCTCGACCAGGCCGGCACCGTGGTCTTCGCCAGCCCCAACGGCCTGTCCGCCTACCACCGGATGGGCCACGAATCCGACCTCGTCGGACAGCGGCTGGCCCCGCTCACCCGGTCGCTGATCCGCGACCCGTTCGACGCCACCGAGGTGTCGCACCGGATCATCGAGGCCCTCGACGGCAAGCCGTCCACGCGCACCGAGGCCGACTCGAAGCGCGGCGCGGTGGTGCTGTTCCGGGCGCTGCCGCTGCGCCCGGCCGGTCAGCCCGCGGGCGCGTTGGTGCTGGTCCGCGACGTCACCGAGGTCAAGCGCCGCGACCGCGCGCTGATGTCGAAGGACGCCACGATCCGCGAGATCCACCACCGCGTGAAGAACAACCTGCAGACGGTCGCCGCGCTGCTGCGGTTGCAGTCGCGGCGCACCACGAGCGAAGAGGCCCGGCTGGCGCTGGGCGAATCGGTGCGGCGGGTGTCGTCGATCGCGATGGTGCACGAGGCGCTGTCGATTTCCGTCGACGAGCGCGTGGACCTGGACAAGCTGCTCGACAACGTGCTCCCGATGGTCGGCGAGGTCGCCACCGCGGAATCGAAGGTCGGGATGACGCGCAAGGGCTCGTTCGGCGTGGTCGTGGCCGAGATCGCGACGCCGCTGGTGATGGTGCTCGCCGAACTGGTGCAGAACGCGATCGAGCACGCGTTCCCGCAGGGACGGCCGGGCAAGGTCGAGCTGATCGTGGAACGGTCGGCGCGGTGGCTGGACATCCTGATCCGAGACAACGGCCGGGGCCTGCCGTCCGGGTTCTCGCTGGAACGCAGCGACGGCCTGGGGTTGCAGATCGTGCGGACGCTCGTCGAATCGGAGCTGCGCGGCTCGCTTTCGCTGCGCCAGGTCCGGACTGACGAGGCGGGCAACCGCGTGCCGGGCACCGAAGCGGCACTGCGGATTCCGTTGTCCCGGCGGCTCTAGAAAGACCGGCGACAGGCTGCTCGCCGTCGACATCCACAAGGCCGAGCACATCGCCGTAACCAGAGAATTCTTGCCGGGCAAGGGTTTCCGCCCGTCCGGTACTTCCAGCGCATGGAACATCCCCTGGAGGCCGTCGGCGAGGCAGCGAGTCCGGACTGATTCCGCTTCGAACACTGGACGCGGGATCTCGACGAGGATTTCCGGCTGGTCCGCAATCAGTCCTATGTGGACCATTGGGGCGCGCCGCAGACTTGCCAGCGTGGTCCTCGCGCACGCGCTGCGGGCTGCGGCCGAGCAGGGGTACGACCAGACCAGCCTTGTCGCGGATTCGGCGAGCGCTTCCGGTGCTCCCGGAGTTTCCGAGCGGGCCGGGTGGGCGCTCGAAGCCTGAAGCGTCCACTGTGGACCCCAGACGCGTTGAAGGGCCGGTACCAGTGAAGCGTGTGGTACCGGCCCGTTCAACGTTCCGCGGGAGGACTTGGATAGTCCTGGGCGAGGCGGCACCCGGATGCGGGGTGGCCGACCTCGGTTGTTACGCTCGAACCGGGTATGTGTCGCCATGTGCGGCACGGGCACGCGAATGCCCGCCGGGCGAAAGTCCGGTCCGAGGTGGTGCAGCTGGTTCTGGGTACTGCAGCTGAGTCCGAAAGACTCAGGCGGTGGTACGCGTGCCGATGTGCGTACGGCGGCGCTTGAGCGCGCGTCGCTCGTCTTCGCTCATTCCGCCCCAGACGCCGGCGTCCTGGCCGCTGGCCAGAGCCCAGGCCAGGCAGTCGGAAGCCGCGGGGCAGCGGTGGCACACGGCCTTCGCCTCGGAGACCTGCAGCAGAGCCGGACCGCTGGTTCCCACCGGGAAGAACAGCTCGGGGTCCTCGTCTCGGCAGGCCGCGTCGTGGCGCCAGTCCATGTTCGTGAGCTCCTTCACAGTGACGCGGGAGGGCCGCGCCACAGTAGTGGCGGTCGTGTTTTTGGGTGCTTGTGAATGCTTTCACGAAGCACCGAGTTCGACAAGGGTTTCGAGAAGATCGGTGAGTCAGCTCACCCGGCCGAGCTATGCCTCTGACCTGCGGTTTCGTTCTGAAAAGCTCCGCTCGCCGGAAGGCCGGTGCGGTGAACGGAGGGTTTGCGTCGCCGAGCGGCAGAACGCACTTTGCCGCGGGCGATCAGCGGCCGTTTCGTCATCCGACTACGGTGAGTGCATCCGGGACGCTCTGGAACTCGACCCGGGTGCGCTGCCCGACGAGGTCCCCGTCGACCTGGAAGTTGACCGGTTCAGCTGCGTCGATGCGGATCAGTGGCACATCGTCGCGGCGCAGCAGACGGCGGCCGTGCTGATCGCTCTCCGTGAGGAGAGCTTGCCGTACATGCGTGAACACGGTGGGCAATCGCAGACCGCTCAACGCGAACAGGCCCAAACCGGTCTCGAACGAGCAGCCGGAGTTGAGGTGGACCGGGCGTTCCCCGAGGTACGTCCACGGATCGGTGTTGGACACGAACGCCGTCACCGCCTCGGCCGGTTCCTCGCCCGGGATCCGGACGGTCAGCGTCGGCCGCCCGAGCGGCGGGCGGAAGTAGGAGCGCACCGCGGCGCGCAGATAGAGGCTCGCGCTGGTTTGCTTGCCGCGCCGTTTCGCGACGCGGCCGACGACGTCGGCGTCCCAGCCGAGGCCCGCGTTGAAGGTGAACCAGTGCCCGTCGGCCAGCCCGAGGCCGATCCGCCGGGTCCGTTCGGTTTCCAGCGCGGTGAGCAATTGGTGGGTCGCCTCGACCGGATCGGAGGGAAGGCCGACCGCTCGGGCGAACACGTTGGCCGAGCCGCCCGGCACGACGCCGAGCATCGGGACGGACCCGGAGCGTCCGGGAGCGCCCGCGGAATCGGCGAGGAGCCCGTTGACGACCTCGTTGACCGTGCCGTCGCCGCCGTGCGCCACGACCAGGTCGAAGCCGTCGCGGGCCGCCGAACGGGCCACCGCGAGCGCGTGCCCGCGGTAGTCGGTTTCGACGACGTCGAGCTTCACCTGGCTGGCCAGCGCGTGCGCCAGCACGTCCCGGCCACCCGCGGTGGTCGAGGTGGCCTGGGGGTTCACGACGAGGATGGCGCGCACTACCGCAGGGTAAGTGCTTTCTGCCCGGCAGACGTACCTTCAGCGCCACATGGTGACGCGAAGCTCAGCCGCTTGCGCACGCCGTCCCGGCTCGGTGACCTGTGGCAACCCTGTGGCGGGCGATCCTCCTTCGCAGACGGCGAAACCTCCGCGCGTCGTGACAAGTGCACCCGGGCCGACCGCCCGCTCATCGACGACTGATCCGATTTTCTCCGCGAGCCGCCGCCCCGGAAAACGGCCGACCGGGTGGCATACGATCGGTAGTGCTCACGCACGGTGACTCGCGCTGGTCGGGTGGCTGTGCCCCGGCAAGTTCCCCGCCCCGCAGCTGAAAGGGCCGCGCCCGTGTCGCATCCCGAGAACCCGCCGCCCGCCCCGTTCGAGGTCCGCCTCGCCGGCGTCCTGACCGGGCTGCCCGGGCTGGGCCTGTTGGTCTTCGGCGTGGTGCTGCTGGTGCACGGGCTGCGCACGCCGCCGATCCCGGGCAACAACGTGTGGGCCGAGTTCGGCACCTACGCCGTGCTGGCGCTGATCTTCCTGGCCGCCTCGGTCGGCCTGCTGCTCGGGCAGACGTGGGCGCGTTCGCCCGGCGTCGTCGTGGCGCTGCTGCTGATCGGGGTCGGCTGGTACCTGCTCGGGCCGTCCGGGCAGCCGCTGTGGGGCGTGCCGATCGGGTTGTGCGGGCTGGCGGCGCTGGTGCTGCTGTTCCGGCGTCCGTCGCGGGCGTGGGCGCTCGGAATGCACGACGACGAGACCGAGGAAGAAGCCGCCGAGCGCGGCGGGCTCGCGGGGCGGCGGGCCGAGCGGGAGCGGCGCGAACAGGACTGAGCGGACTGCGCGACCGGATCCGCCGAGGGGAATCCCGTCGGTACCGCTGGACCGGCCCGCCTGTGTGCCACCGACGTCACCTGCGGCGGCCCGGCGAGCACCGGAGCCGACCTCGGCCCGGCGGAACCGGGATCCGCGCTGAACCAGATCGTCGACGCGCCGCTATCTGGTCGACGGGCTGCCCGAGGAGCAGAGCCCGCCGGGGGCTTCACGCCTCTTTCGCCAGCACCTTCAACGGCTCGTCAGTCAGCCGGTACACCGACCATTCGTCCTGCGGCAACGCGCCCAGTGCCCGGTAGAAGCCGACCGCCGGGTTCCAGTTCAGCACCGACCACTCCAGCCGGTGGTAGCCCTTCTCCACGCATTCCGCGGCGAGCGTCGCCAGCAGCACCTTGCCGAGACCCGAACCGCGCTGTTCCTCGCGCACGTACAGGTCTTCCAGGTAGATCCCGTGCGTGCCGCGCCAGGTCGAGAAGTTCAAGAACCACAACGTGAATCCGGCGATCTCGCCGTCCACTTCGGCCACGTGGCCGAACAGCGCCGGGGACTCGCCGAACAGCGCGCCGTGCAGCTGCTCGGAGGTCAGGTGGCATTCCTGCGGGGCACGTTCGTACTCGGCCAGCGCGTAGACGAGCTCCACGACGGCGTCGACGTCTTCCGGCCGGATCCGCCGTACGCGGGGGTCGGTCACTTCATCCCTCCAACGCGGGCAGCAGGTTCAGGTGCTCGATCTGCGGTTCGCCGCGCTCGTCGCCGAGCACCGCGAGACCGGCCGGGTCCAGTCCGAAGTGGACACCGGAGGTGCCGGGCAGGCCGAGCCAGCGCGCGACGAGCACGCGGCTGAAATGCCCGTGTCCCACCAGGACGACGTCACCGTTCTCGATTTCGCGGCGGGCCCGGTCGAGTACCTTGTCCGCGCGCGCCTGCACGTCTTCCGCGCTTTCGCCGCCGGGGATCGGGTGCGTCCACACCGTCCAGTCCGGAACCGTCTCGCGGATCGTCGGCGTGGTGACGCCTTCGTAGTCGCCGTAGTCCCATTCGGCCAGGTCTTCGGTGACCTCGTCCACGCGCAGGCCGGCGAGCTCCGCCGTGCGCAGCGCGCGGCCGCGCGGGCTGGACAGCACCAGCCCGGGTCCGCCGAGCAGGGTCCGCAGGGTGCCGCCCGCCGCGCGCGCCTGTTCCTCGCCCGCCGGGGTCAGCGGGATGTCGGTGCGCCCGGTGTGCCTGCCGTTCGACGACCATTCGGTCTGGCCGTGCCGGAGAAGAAAGAGCCGATGTGCCACGCGGCCGAATATAGCCGGGGCTGGTTTGCCCGGCAGGCTCGTCGTGTGCTTCGCTACTGGAGAGTAACTTCACTTGGGAGGTGCCGATGGGTACGCCGTCGACGTACGGGCTGTGGCGCAAGCTGGCCGCCAAACCGGGTGGCAAGCAGCTGTTTTCCGCCGCGATGTGCCTGCGCGTGCCCTACTTCTGCACCGTGCTGCCCAGCATCCGGGAGATCCGCCCCGGCTACTGCGCGGTGACCGCGCCGAAGTGGTGGGGTGTGCACAACCACATCCGCACCTTCCACGCGATCGCCGCCTGCAACCTCGCCGAAATCGCGATGGGCATGCTGGCCGAGGCCACCGTCCCGGCCACGCATCGGTGGCTGCCCAAGGGCATGGAAGTGAGTTACGTCGCGAAGGCCGAAACGGGGTTGCGCGCGATCGCCGAATTGCCGGAGCTTCCCGAGTTCGGCGACCAGGGGTTCGATCTTCCGGTTCCGGTGCGCGTCGTGGACTCTCGCGGGACCGAGGTGGTCACCGCGACGATCACGGTGTGGGTAACCCCCAAGAAAGCCGCCTGACCGGCGAAAGCGGTCCGTCTCGTTACCCCGGCCGAGTGAAACTTAACACCGTTTACTGGGCAAATGCGAATGACGTTCGTTTTAGCCTTGCCAGGGTGCGCGCCGCCGCGTCAGCATGCCGGGCATGGCCTCCCTCAACCGTCGCCGATTTCTCGGCCTCGCCGCGCTGAACTCCGCCGCGGCCCTTGGACTGACCAGCATTTCGGCGACTTCCGCACGCGCCGCGACGGTGGCGAAGCTGCCGGACTATTCGCCCGCGGTCGTGATCGGCACCGGATATGGCGCGGCGGTCACCGCGCTGCGGCTCGGCGAGGCGGGCGTGCCCACGGTGATGCTCGAAATGGGCCAGCTGTGGAACGAGCCGGGCCCGGACGGCAAAGTCTTCTGCGACATGCTGAAGCCGGACCGGCGGTCGATGTGGTTCAAGAAGCGCACGGAAGCGCCGCTCGCGTCGTTCCTGTGGCTGGACCTCGCGAACCACGACATCGATCCCTACGCCGGGGTGCTGGACCGGGTGAACTACGGCGGGATGTCGGTCTACGTCGGGCGCGGCGTGGGCGGCGGGTCGCTGGTGAACGGCGCGATGGCGGTGCAGCCGAAGCGTTCGTACTTCGAGGAAATCCTGCCGCAGGTGGACGCCGACGAGATGTACGGCAAGTACTACCCGCGCGCGAACGCGGGCCTCGGCGTGAACCACATCGATCCGGACTGGTTCGAGACGTGCAAGTCCTACCAGTTCGCGCGCGTTTCCCGGAAAGCCGCGCAGAAAACCGGGTTGAAGACGACGTTCGTCCCGAGCGTCTACGACTTCGAGTACCTGAAGAAAGAAGAAGCGGGCACGGTCGAACGCTCGGCGCTGGCTTCCGAGGTCATCTACGGCAACAACCACGGCAAACGTTCGCTGGACAAGACGTATCTCGCCGCCGCGCTCGGCACCGGGCACGTGACCATCCAGACCCTGCACGAGGTCCGCGAAATCATCCAGCAGCCGGACGGCACGTACACGCTCGTCGTGCGCGAGTCGGACGCGCTCGGGAACGTGCTCGCCACCAAGCACCTGTCCACGAAGTACCTGTTCCTCGGCGCGGGCAGCCTCGGTTCGACCGAACTGCTGGTGCGGGCCCGGGACACCGGCCGGCTGCCGCGGCTGTCCGAGGCCGTCGGCCAGGGCTGGGGCACCAACGGCAACGTGATGCTCGGCCGCGCCAACCACGTGTGGGACACGACCGGCAGCCTCGAAGCCGGAATGCCCGCGCTCGGCATCGACGACTGGGACAACCCGACGCATCCGGTGTTCGCCGAGATCGCGCCGGTGCCCGCCGGGCTCGAAACCTGGGCGAGCCTGTACCTGGCGATCACCAAGAATCCCGAACGCGGCCACTTCACCTACGACGCCGCCAGCGATTCGGCGAAACTGCAGTGGACGCCGGACCAGGGGCAGCCGTCG
The DNA here is from genome assembly GCF_000411975.1 of Amycolatopsis orientalis DSM 43388. Classification (GTDB taxonomy): domain Bacteria; phylum Actinomycetota; class Actinomycetes; order Mycobacteriales; family Pseudonocardiaceae; genus Amycolatopsis; species Amycolatopsis orientalis_D. The sequence continues at coordinate 18,500 of NZ_ASXG01000030.1, read as the reverse complement.
ATCGACGCGGCGAAATCGCTGTTCGACCGGATCAACAAGGCGAACTCGACGATCTACCGCTACGACCTCTTCGGCGACACGCGGGTGTTCGAGAACCGCTTCACCTACCACCCGCTCGGCGGATTGGTGCTCGGCGACGCGACGGACAACTACGGGCGCGTGAAGGGATACCGGAACCTGTATGTGACGGACGGTTCGCTGATTCCGGGCAGCACCGGCGTGAACCCGTTCGTGACGATCACCGCGCTGGCCGAGCGCAATATCGAACGGGTCATCGCCGAGGACGGCGTGCGCGCCTAGCGCTGCGTTGCCCGCAGCTTTTCGTAGTACGCCACGCAATCGGAGTAGGACGGCAGCAGGCCCTGGTCGAGCGCTTCGGCCAGGGTCGGCGCCGCTTTGTCCTTTTCGGACACAATGGGCGCCAGATCGGCGGGCCACGGCAGGTCCAGTGCCGGATCGAGCGGGTTGACGCCGTGCTCGCCGGCCGGGTTGTACGGCTCCGAGCACAGATACGCCATCACGGTGTTGTCTTCCAGCGCGATGAAGGCGTGCCCGATTCCTTCGGCCACGTACACCGCGCGGAACTCGGCCGAGTCGAGCCGCACCGCGTCCCATTCGCCGAACGTCGGCGAGCCGACGCGCAGGTCCACCACCACGTCCAGCAGCGACCCGCTCGGGCAGTAGACGTACTTCGCCTGCCCCGGCGGAGTGTCGGCGAAATGCACGCCGCGGATCGAACCCGCGCGGGAAACGCTGTGGTTCGTCTGCGCGACGCGCAGCGGATGCCCGGTCGCGCGGACGAGCGCTTCCTCCTGGAACGGCGCGACGAAAAGCCCGCGTTCGTCGGGGAAGACCCGGGGGACGAACTCGAATGCGCCGGAGACCTTGAGCGGGCGGAAGTCCATGGCCGCCACCCTATCGAGTGCGTTTTCCGGGCCGGGACGGAACTGCTTCCGAAACCGGACGGACGTCTTGGGAATGGGCGAATCTGTGACATGAGCCGCACCGAGGGGTCGGGCCCGACCGGGGGCCTGTCATGATTGACGGACCGCAGCGTCGGCGGCCATCGCCACACCCCACGGATCGGATGGCCGTGCAGACGCCTCGCCGACAGGCCGGCGCTACCGCGCTGGGCTGCCGTCCGGAGGACGAGTTCCCACTCTCGCCGGGTGCGTCTTCGCCCGTCGACCAGGTGGTCCCCCGCTCGCAGTCCCAGGAGTACGTTCGATGACCCAGACCCATCCGCCCGCTTCCGTCAATCCCACGACAGGTTCTCCGATGACCGACCAGGCCAGCACCGTCGCGGCCGTGACCGACGCCGAGATCTTCACCGGGCACGAGGGCGGCAAGCTCTCCGTGGCGGCGACCCGGCCGATCTCCGACCCGCGCGACCTCTCGATCGCCTACACGCCCGGCGTGGCGAAGGTGAGCCGCGCGATCGCCGAGGACGCGGCCAAGGCGAAGCGGTACACCTGGGCGGACCGGCTCGTGGCAGTGGTCAGCGACGGCACCGCGGTGCTCGGCCTCGGGGACATCGGCGCGAGCGCTTCCCTTCCGGTCATGGAGGGCAAATCGGTCCTCTTCAAGACCTTCGGCGGGCTGGACTCGATCCCGCTGGTGCTCGACACCACCGACGTCGACGAGATCGTCGAGACCCTGGTCCGGCTGCGCCCGTCGTTCGGCGCGGTCAACCTCGAGGACATTTCCGCGCCGCGCTGCTTCGAGCTGGAGGACAAGCTCAAGGAAGCGCTGGACTGCCCGGTCATGCACGACGACCAGCACGGCACCGCGATCGTCACCCTCGCCGCGCTGCGCGGCGCGAACCTGGTCCTCGGCCGCGACATCGCCGGCGAGCGGGTCGTGGTGTCCGGGGCGGGCGCGGCCGGGGTGGCCTGCGCGAAGATCCTGCTCGCGGCGGGCGTCGCGGACGTGACGGTGCTCGACTCGCGCGGCATCGTCCACGCCGGACGCGACGACCTGAACCCGATCAAGCGGCAGCTGGTGGAGACCACGAACAAGGCCGGGCTGACCGGCGGTCTCGCCGAGGCGCTGCGCGGGGCGGACGTGTTCCTCGGGCTGTCCGGCGCGACGATCGATCCGTCGCTGCTGTCCACGATGGCCGATGACGCGATCGTGTTCGCGCTGTCCAACCCGGACCCGGAGGTGCACCCGGCGGTCGCCGCCCAGCACGCGGCGATCGTCGCCACCGGGCGGAGCGACTTCCCGAACCAGATCAACAACGTGCTGGCGTTCCCGGGCGTCTTCCGGGGAGCGCTGGACGCCGGGGCGCGGGCGATCACGGAGAACATGAAGCTGGCCGCCGCGGAGGCGATCGTGGCGGTGGCGTCGGACGATCTCGGGCCGGACCGGATCGTGCCCAGCCCGCTGGACCCGCGAGTCGCGCCCGAGGTGGCCGCGGCGGTGGCCAAGGCCGCGGAGCAGGACGGCGTGACCGGCTGAGGTTTTTCCTGGGAAGGGCTCTCCGGCTTCGGTGCCGGGGAGCCCTTTCTTTTCCCCGCACGGCAGTAGCGATCGCATGCGCGAGGCGTCGCGATCGGGTGCCGCCACCCGGCGTTCGCCTCGCGCGAGCGTCAGCCGGGGAGGAGTTCTGCCAGTCGGTGCCGCGGGACGTCCACCAGGCGCAGGTCCGCCAGTTCCGCCGGGACGTTCAGTGCCGCGTTCGCCAGTCGGGCGTGGGCGCGGGTCAGCAGTTCGGACGGGTGGTCCACCAGGTCGGCGACGACGATGGCGTGCCGGTTGTCCGGCGTGCTGCGCAGCAGGCGGAGCCGGTACTTGTCCGCCACCAGCGAGGTGAGCGACGACTGTGCGGCCGCATCGGCGAGATCTGGGTGGTTGTTCGGCAGCAGCAGGGCCAAGCGGCGGGCGTTCGTGCCCAGCAGGGTGCGCAGGAGCCACGGGCCGGGGTCGGCGGAGAGGTCCATCGCGACCGCGTCGCCTTCCGGTCCGGACGTGGCCCAGCCGACCGGGCGGGTTTCCAGCGCCAGGCCGCCTTCGGAGGCGATCTCCCGGGCAGCGGCGAGCAGGCCCGGTTTCGTGCCGGCGGATTCGACCGACTGCGGGCCGTGCGTGTAGATCGCCGAGCTTCCCTTACGGGCGAACGATTTCTTCGCCTTCGCGGTCGGCTGGCAGACGTACAGATCCGCTGCGCTGCCGATCGCCTGAGCGCCGGTGTAGCGGTTGAAGTCCGGGAGAATCGCCTCGAAGGTCAGGCCAAGGGTGGCGAGTGAGCGCTGCACCTGTGCGCCTAGCGCGGGATGCCGCGGGCTGTAGCCGTAAGCCAGCAGGATCCGGCCCTCGGTGGGCTCACGCAAAGCTTGCACCGCGCGGGCCGCGAAGAGGCCCATGCCTTCCGGCGTGTAGGGCGGATCGCTGAACACCAGGTCGGCCTTGCCGGTCAGCGCGGGCGGCAGGCCGACGCGCAGATCCGCGTGCGCGGTGAAGATGCCGCGCTCGCCGGTGGTGTCCAGGTAGGACAGAACGCGTTCGTCCAGGTCCACTACGGACAATTCGGCTTCCGGGCACACCGAGCGCACGGCCAGCGAGGTCAGGTCGTGGTCGCCCAGGAAGAGCACCTTGCTGCGGCGGAGGTCGTAGCGGGAGTTCAGCCACAACGCGCGGCGCAGCACGGTCTCCGGGGTCGCCTGCACGTGGTCCAGTGCGGCCAGCGGCGGCGGGACGGCCGCGATGCGCTCGGCCAGCATCGTGAGCAGAGCGGGCTGGGCGGCGACTGCCGCGTCGAGCGGATCGGGCAGGGCGGGCAGGGAGTACGAAGCGTAGGCGGAGCGCGATCCCGGGGCGATCCGGACGCCGGCCGGGGAGCGTTCCAGGTCCGGTTCCAGCGCGGCCAAGAGGTCTTCGACGCTGCGGCGCGGGGCCGCGGTGAGCCGCACGAGGTCGGCCAGCTCGTACGAGCCGCCGCGCAGCAGGGTGAGCACTTCGTAGAGCGGGCGGACGGCGGCGCCGTGTGCGGCGAGGACGTCGTCTAGGGCGGTCACGGGCTCCGAGAGTAGTAGGCCACCCTCCGAGACAGGCTGCCAAGCCCGCGCGAGTCGGCTACCGTCGGACTTTGCACCGGACGTGGGGAGAAGTCTGTGACCATCGAATTCCGAGACGTCGTCAAACGCTATCCGGACGGCACGGTCGCGGTCGACGGCCTTTCGCTCACCGTGGAAGACGGCACGATCACGGTATTCGTCGGCCCGTCCGGATGCGGCAAGACGACCTCGCTGCGGATGATCAACCGGATGGTCGAGCCCACCTCGGGCACGGTACTGCTGGACGGGAAGGACGTCTGCGACGGCGACCCGGCGGTGCTGCGCCGCGGCATCGGCTACGTGATCCAGCACGCCGGGCTCTTTCCACACCGGACAGTGCTGGACAACATCGCCACCGTGCCGCTGCTGTCCGGGTGGGACAAACGCAAAGCGCGCGCCCGTGCGGCCGAGCTGCTCGAGACGGTCGGGCTGCCGACGGAACTCGGGAAGCGGTACCCGGCGCAGCTGTCCGGCGGGCAGCAGCAGCGCGTCGGCGTTGCTCGGGCGCTCGCCGCCGATTCGCCGGTGCTGCTGATGGACGAGCCGTTCTCCGCGGTCGACCCGGTGGTCCGCGAAGGACTGCAGGACGAGTTGCTGCGGCTGCAATCCCAGCTCGGCAAGACCATCGTATTCGTGACGCACGACATCGACGAGGCGGTGCGGCTCGGCGACAAGGTCGCGGTGATGCGCGTCGGCGGGAAGCTCGCGCAGTACGGCACGCCCGCCGAGGTGCTGCGGCATCCGGTGGACGACTTCGTCGCGTCCTTCGTCGGCCGCGACCGGGGCTATCGCGGGCTTTCCTTCCTCCCCGGGAGCGGCGTCGAGGTGTCGCCGGCCCGCACTATCGACCTCGGCAGCAAGCTCGACGGTCCGTCGGAGGGCTGGCAGCTCGCGGTGAACGAGGAGAAGCAGCCGCGCGGCTGGCTTCCGCCCGGCTCCACTGTGGACGGTCCGTTGGCCGAGACCGACCTCGTGGCAGGCGGATCGCTGTACGTGCAGGGCACGCCGATCCGCGGAGCGCTGGACGCGGCGCTGTCGTCTCCGGCCAGCCTCGGCGTCGTGGTGGACGAGGAGAACCGCGTGCTCGGGACGGTGGTCGCGCACCAGGTCTTGGATGTGATCGAGGCCTCCCCGCAGGCGTCCTGATGGGCGGCTTCTTCGGCGAACTCGGCCGCTATCTGTCGAGTCCCAACAACCGCGGCGAAATCCTCGCCAATCTGCTCGAGAACATCTACCTCGCGCTGGTCCCGCTGGTCGCGGGCATCGTGCTGGCGATCCTGCTGGGCTGGCTCGGGCATCGCTGGCGGCCCGCGCGCAGCGCGCTGCTGGTCGTGGGGAATCTGCTGTACACGATCCCGTCGCTCGCGCTTTTCGTGGTGATCCCCGGCGTGATCGGCACGAAAATCCTCGACAGCGTCAACGTGATCGTCGCGCTGACCATCTACACCACCGCGCTGCTGGTGCGCCCGGTGCTCGACGCGCTGGAAGCGGTGCCGCCGCACATCGTCGCGGCCGCCACCGCGATCGGCTACCGCTCGCCGCGCCGGTTCTTCAGCGTCGAACTGCCGCTCGCCGTGCCGGTGCTCGCGGCGGGGGTCCGGGTGGCGTCGGTGAGCAACATCAGCCTGGTCAGCGTCGGCGCGCTGATCGGCACCGGGGCGCTCGGCGTGCTGTTCACCGACGGCTTCCAGCGGGAGTACTTCTCGCCGATCGTGGTCGGGATCGTGCTGACCATGCTGCTCGCGCTGGTCGTCGACCTGCTGCTGGTGCTGCTGCGCAATCTGCTGACGCCCTGGGAGAGAGCGGGTCGCGCGCCGGCCGCGGAGGTGGCGGGATGATCGGCGACGTCTTCACCTGGTTCACCACGGCGGCGAACTGGCAGGGCCCGGGCGGCGTCCTCGCCCGGCTCGCCCAGCACGTCGGCTACGTCGCGCTGGCGCTCGTCATCGCGCTGGTGATCGCGATCCCGATCGGACTGTTCGTCGGCCACACCGGCCGCGGCGGCGTCGTGCTGGTCGGGGCCGGGAACGCGATCCGCGCGCTGCCGACGCTCGGGCTCGTCACGTTCCTGTTCCTGCTCTTCACCGAAAGCACGACGGCGACCATCATCGGCCTGGTGGTGCTGGCGATCCCGCCGGTGCTGGCGGGCACGTACGCCGGTCTGCAAGCGGCCGAACACGATGTCGTCGACGCCGCGCAGGGCATCGGAATGACCGGCTGGCAACGACTGTGGCAAGTCGAGGTGCCGATCGCGCTTCCCTTGGTGCTGGGCGGAGTTCGCAACGCCGTCCTGCAGCTGATCGCGACCGCCGCGGTGGCCGCGTACGTCGGCCTCGGCGGACTCGGCCGGTTCCTGCTCGACGGACTGGCCATTTTGGACTACACCGAGGTCGTCGCGGGCGCGATTCTCACCGCGTTGCTGGCGATCGTGGTCGACCTGCTGCTCGCCGCGGCGCAGCGGGCCCTGGTGCCCAAGGGAGTCCGGCTGGCCGCACAGGCCGCGTCCGGACGGGCAGTGGCTGCGGGAGGAGCGGCGTGAAACGGTGGGGGATCCTGGTGGCCGGGCTGGCGCTGCTCGCGTCGGCGTGCGGAAACCCGCTGTCCGGCGGCGGCGAGGGCGGCAATACCGGCGACATCATCATCGGTGCCTCCGATGTCGGGGAAAGCTCTTTGCTGGCCCAGATTTACGCCGGAGCGCTGCGGAACGTCGGCGCGCACAACGTGACGGTGCGGCCGCCGGTCGGCAGTCGCGAAGTCGTGGTGAAAGCGTTGCAGGACAAGTCCCTGTCCGTGGTCCCGGATTACTCCGGGAACCTGCTGCGGTACTTCGACAAGAACACCGCGGCGACCACTTCGGAAGACGTTTACGCGCAACTCAAGCAGAAAATCCTGGCCGGGTTCACGGTTCTCGACCAGTCGCCCGCGCAGGACAAGGACTTGCTCGTGGTGGGCAAGGAACTCGCGGCCGCCGGGGTGAAAACGTTCTCCGATCTGGGACCGCGCTGCAAAGACCTGGTGATGGGCGGGCCGGGGCAGTGGAGCAGCCGGTGGAAGGACCGGATCAAGCAGCTCTACGGGTGCGAGTTCAAGGAAATCCGCACCACGGACACCGGCGGACCGGTCACGGTGGCCGCGCTGAAATCGGGCGAGGTGCAGGTGGCCGACCTGTTCAGCACGTCGGCGACGATCGCGTCGAACGGGTTCGTGCCGCTGGACGACGACAAGCACATGTTCCCGGCGCAGAATATCGTGCCGCTCGTGGCGAAGGGCACGTTGAACGACGCGGAAACGGCCGCGTTGAACCGGGTTTCGGCGGCGTTGACCACGGAGCAGCTGACTGAGCTGAACGTGCAGTACACGGACGAGAAGCGGAACGCGAAGGACATCGCGGAGGAGTTTCTGCGGCGGAACGGGCTGAAGTCCTCGTAAGGGTTCAGAGCCGCTCGAAGGCCGCCGCGTAGCGGAAGGCACCGCGGTTTTCCGGGCGGTACGCCGCCAGCGGGAGAGCCTGGAAGTGCGGTGCCCATTCCGGTACCGGCGGCGTGATGCCGAGCTTCTCGGCCAGTACGAAACCGAAGCGGGAGTAATACCCCGGGTCGCCCAGCAGCACGATCACGCCATAGCCGAGTGCGTTGGCGGCGCCGATCGTCGCGTGGACCAAGGCGGAGCCCGCGCCGCTGCGTTGCTGGTCGGGAAGGACGCCGAGCGGGCCGAAGCCGATGGCGGAGTCCGCGTCGGTGCCGAGCCGGCTGGAACTGGAGCAGGCGTGGCCGATCACTTCGCCGTCGCGGAGGGCGACCAGCGAGAGTGCGGGGAGCAGATCGCCGTCCGCGGTGAGTTCGGGGACGAGCTTCGCCTCCGGCATTTCGCCGGTGACGTCCGGGTTGTGGACCCGGAACGCCGCGGTGTGCACGGCGTGGATGGCGGGTGCGTCGTCAGCGGTGGACTGGCGGATCTGCATGCCGCTCAGTCTCCCGGAACGGCGGCCTGCGCGGAAACTGATTTCCGGACGGGACGGTCGTCTCGCATGAACAGGAGCACCGCCGCGCCCACAATCGGACCGGCGGCCAGGGTGAGGAACGCGGAGTAGAACGAGCCGGTCGCGTGGAAAACCGGGCCCACCACCGCGGGCACGATGACGCTGCCCAGCTGCCAGAAGGCGTTCACCGCGCCAGCAGCGGACCCAGCAAGGCCGGCACCGGTCAGAGCGGGGATCATGGCGGCGGTCAGCGGGCTGTAGGCATACGCGCCGATGCCGAGAATCGGGGCTACCACGAGGAAAGCGCGGTAACTGCTGAGCGAACCGAAGATCAGCAGGGCGGCGCCGAAGAGGATCAGGACCGCGATGATCGGAATCCGCCTGCCCAGGCCGATTTTGTCGGTGAGCCAGCCGATCAGCGGTTTGATCACCACCGCCGTGCCGGAGAAGATCACCAGGACTACGCCCGCCCGGACCGGGTCGATGTGCTCGCCGCGGATCATCAGGGTGTTGGACCACGTGACGAAACCGTAGGTGCCCCACAGGCCGCCGAAACCGGCCAGGCCCAACAGCAACAGGTCGCGATTGCGGAAGAGCGGGCGGGGATCCGGCAACGCGCGACGGCCGGACGCAGCGACGTCGCCGTTGCGCAGGAAGGCCAGGCACAGCAAGCCGAGTGCGACGGTGACTGCTCCGAAGAGGTGGTACGACACTGGCCAGCCGCTGTTTTTCACCAGCGTGGGCACGACGGCGTTGGCTACGACGGTGCCTAGCGACGTCGCCGTCATGAAGACGCCGCTCGCCAGGCCGTGTTCCTCGGGGCGGAACCAGGTGGTGATGAGTTTCAGCCCGGCGGAGAAGTCGACTCCGGCGAACAGACCTAGCAGGGCTTGCAGGACCAGGCCCCAGGCGATCGAGGTGGTGGAGCCGAATCCCACCATCAGCGCGCCCGCCACCAGAGAGCTGATGCCGAGGATCGACCGGCCGCCCAGCCAGTCGGAGAGGAAACCGCCCGCGGTGTTGGAGACGACGTAGCCGATGTAGTAGCAGGTGGCGAAAATCCCGAGCGCGGCGAGCGGGACGCCGAGCGAATCGCTGACCGCCGAGGACGCGGGGCCCCACGTCGACCGGTCCACCGAAGTCATCGTGAACACTGCCCAGCAGAGCAGCAGGACGACCCAGCGATAGCGGCTCGGCATAGGCGCTCCTTCGGCCGGGGAGGATGATCAGGGAAGGTTCCCGTGACCGGCGGCGGCGGTCAAGCCAACGCGTCCTGCCGGTGCAACTCGGCGCGGATCGCGCGGATGTCGTGGGCTCGGCCGTCGACGTACTGGGCGGCGGCGATCCCCGCGGCGTGTCCGGTCGCGAAGGCGGTGCCCATGACGCGGACGGAGGCGTACGCGTCGTCGTCGGAGCTGGTCAGGCGGCCGGCGGCCCAGAGGTTCGGAGTGTCGGCGGAGCAGATCGCGCCGTAAGGCAGGTCGTACCAGCCTCGGCCGGCGATCGGTTCGTAGCGCGTGACGCCCGGGCCCGCGTGGTCCTCGATGGGCCAGCCGCAGCGGCCGATCGACACGTCGGGGCGCTTGCGGGCGGTCAGGACGTCGCGGCCGGTGAGCTGTTCACGGCCGACCAGGTGCCGTCCTTCGCGAATGCCCAGCTGCGGGCCGGTTTCTTCGAGGCGCGCCGACGACCATCCGGAGAGGTGTTTGCGCAAAGCGTCCAGGTATTGCCAGGCCTGGCGGCGCGCGCTGGCTTCGTCGCGGCTGAGCGAGGCGGCGTCGAGGACGTCGGTTTGCTCGTCCACCAGGAGCGCGATGACGTCGCGGGTCAACGGAAGGTGCACGGCGATGCCGTAGTCGCGAGCCAGCTGGATGCCGGTTTCTCGTTGGTACGCGGCGACGGCGGCGCGCAGGCCCTCGCGCGAGAGATCGGCGTCTTCGGGGACGCCGGAGAATCGGCAGACGAGTGTGCTGGTTTGCCGGTCGCTCAGCGGGGCGACGCGGACGGCGGCGCCAGCGGCGGCCAAGAGCGCGCCGTCGCCGCTGGCGTCGACGAACGCGCCGGCGGTGACCCGTTCCAGCCCGCCACGATGGTGCAGTTCGACCTCGGTGACGACGCCGTGCGTGCGGTGGGCGCCGATGAGCGTGGTGTGCAGGAGGACGTCCACGCCGGCGTCCGCGGCCAGTTCGTCGTAGACCAGTTTGGTGGTTTCCAGGTCGAGCAGGACGATCTTGTTGCCGGTCCAGCCCATCGTCTTCGCTTCGTAGGCACCGCGCCGACGCAGCCGCCGCAGCACGTCCTCGCCGATGCCTGCGACGACCTGCTGACCGGTCTGGTCGAAGAAACCGCAGAGGGTCAGCACGGAACTGATCGTCGCCGCGCCGCCCAGGTACGGGTACTGCTCGACCAGCAGCACCCGTGCCCCGGCCCGCGCCGCTCCGGCCGCGGAGGCGATACCCCCAGCACCGCCTCCCACGACGACGACGTCGTAGTGCACCGCAACCCTCCTCAGGTGTTTGCGAACCAGTCAACTGGGTCCGGCGAGGAGGCCGCCACTGCCGTTCCGGCACCCCGGGCATACCCGGCGGGTATATATACGAGTTAGAGAAAGTATGAAACTCGTATAAGTTGGCGTACGCTCGAGGGCATGGACACCAAAGCAGCCGGATACCGGCGCAAGGTCAACACGATCAACCGGGTCATCACCGCCCTGCAGCGCGCCGGGCTCGCGTTCGGGCCGACCGAGCTGCTCACCGTCCCCGGACGGCGCAGCGGCGAGCCGCGGACCTTTCCGCTGGCGGTATTGCACGTCCACGGCGGGGAGTACCTGATCCAGGCGTTCCCGAAGGCCGCATGGGTGGCGAACGTGCGTGCGGCGAAGGAGGGAACGTTGTCCCGGGGCCGCCGGTCGCGGCGAGTGCGGTTCGCGGAGTTGCCGGTCGAGGAGAGGCGACCGGTGTTGCGGGAAGTGGTGGCGGGCGGGCCGCCGAGTGTGGGCCGGCGGTACGTGACGACCGGGCTGGCGGAGTCGCCGACACCGGACGGAGTCGCGGCGGCCGCCGGGAAGATCGCGGTGTTCCGCGTGGAGGGGTCGTGAGTGCGGAAGCCGGTTAGAACCGGCATCGCCACTCACGAGCCCACAACGGCGAAGGCCGCCGCGGAGTCCCGCGGCGGCCTTCGGAGCAACTGAGGATCAGTCGAACGCCTTGGCGATCAGCGCCTTCTGCTCGACCTCGTGCACCTTCGACGAACCAGCCGACGGAGCGGCCATCGGACGCCGCGCCACCACGTCGAGCCCGGCGAAGACCTCCGGGAACTTCCGCGGCAGGTTGAGGCCGAAGAACGGCCACGCGCCCTGGTTCTCCGGCTCCTCCTGGACCCAGGTGATGCTCCGCGCGTTCGAGTAGCGCTCCACCGCGGCCAGCAGCTTCTTCTTCGGCAGCGGGTAGTACTGCTCGATCCGCACGATCGCGATGTCGTCCGCGCCGCGCTTCTCGCGCTCGGCCACCAGCTCCCAGTAGAGCTTGCCCGAGGTGAGCAGCACCTTGCGGATCTTCGCCGGGTCCTGCGTGGCGTCGTCGATCACCGACATGAACCGGCTCTGCCCGGTGAAGTCCTCGACCGACGAGGTCGCCGCCTTGTTGCGCAGCATCGACTTCGGGGTGAAGACGATCAGCGGACGCTGGATCCCGTCGAGGGCGTGCCGGCGCAGCAGGTGGAAGTAGTTCGCCGGGGTGGACGGCACCGCGACAGTCATCGACGCCTCCGCGCACAGCGACAGGAACCGCTCGATCCGGCCGGACGTGTGGTCCGGGCCCTGGCCCTCGTGGCCGTGCGGCAGCAGCAGCACGACGTCCGAGCGCTGGCCCCACTTGGCCTCGCCGGAGGAGATGTACTCGTCGATCACGGTCTGCGCGCCGTTGACGAAGTCGCCGAACTGCGCTTCCCACATCACCAGCGCGTCGGAGTTCGCCACCGAGTAGCCGTACTCGAAGCCGACGGCCGCGTACTCCGACAGCGCCGAGTCGTAGATCATCACGCGGCCCTGGCCCTCGGCCAGGTGCTGCAGCGGCGCGTACTCCTGGCCGTTCTTGCGGTCGATGAACACCGAGTGCCGCTGGGTGAAGGTGCCGCGCCGGGAGTCCTGGCCGGACAGCCGCACGAGACGGCCTTCCAGCGCCAGCGACCCGAAGGCCAGCAGCTCGCCGAACGCCCAGTCGATGCCGCCCTCGCGGGACATCTTGTGGCGGCGCTCCATGACCGGCTTGACCCGCGGGTGCGGGGTGAAGCCCTCGGGCAGGTTGACGAACGCGTCGCCGATCTTCTCGACGACCTCGCGCGACACGGCGGTGGCGACCTTCGCCGGGATCTGCTGCTCGCCCTCGACCGACGGGCTCGCCTTCGCCGGGTGCCGCTCGAGTTCGCGCACCTCGTTGAAGACGTGCTCGAGCTGGCTGGAGAAGTCGCGCAGCGCGGCCTCGGCCTCTTCGACGGAGATGTCGCCCCGGCCGATCAGCGATTCGGTGTAGGTCTTCCGGACCGAACGCTTGGAGTCGATGATGTCGTACATCGCCGGCTGCGTCATCGACGGGTCGTCGCCCTCGTTGTGCCCGCGGCGGCGGTAGCAGACCAGGTCGATCACGACGTCCTTGTGGAACGCCTGGCGGTAGTCGACCGCCAGCTTCGCGACCCAGTACGCGGCCTCCGGGTCGTCGCCGTTCACGTGGAAGACCGGCGCGCCGATCATCTTCGCGACGTCGGTGGCGTACTGGCTGGAGCGCGAGTGCTCCGGCGCGGTGGTGAAGCCGACCTGGTTGTTGACGATGACGTGCACGGTGCCGCCGGTGCGGTAGCCGCGCAGCAGCGCCAGGTTCAGGGTCTCGGCCACGACGCCCTGGCCCGCGAAGGCCGCGTCGCCGTGCATCAGGACCGGCAGCACGGTGTAGCCCTCGCCGCCCTTGTCGAGGATGTCCTGCTTGGCGCGGACGATGCCCTCGAGCACCGGGTCGACGGTTTCCAGGTGCGACGGGTTGGACGCCAGCGACACCCGGGTCTCCCCGTCGCCGAACATCCGGAAGTACTTGCCCTCGGCGCCGAGGTGGTACTTCACGTCGCCGGAGCCGTGCGCCTGGCCCGGGTCGAGGTTGCCCTCGAACTCCTGGAAGATCTGGCTGATCGGCTTGCCGACGATGTTCGCCAGCACGTTCAGCCGGCCGCGGTGCGGCATGCCGATGACGACCTCGTCGAGTTCGTGCTCGGCGGCCTTGTCCAGGATCGTGTCGAGCAGCGGGATCGCGGTCTCGCCGCCCTCCAGCGAGAACCGCTTCTGGCCGACGTACTTGGTCTGCAGGAAGGTCTCGAACGCCTCGGCGGCATTGAGCTTCGACAGGATGTACTTCTGCGCGGACGGCTCCGGCTTGCTGTGCCGGACCTCGACGCGCTCCTGGATCCAGCCGCGCTCCTCGGGGTCGAGGATGTGCGTGTACTCGACGCCGACCGTGCGGCAGTACGAGTCGCGCAGCACGCCGAGGATGTCGCGCAGCTTCATCCGCTCGCGGCTGGAGAAGTCGCCGACGGCGAACTCGCGGTCCAGGTCCCACAGGGTCAGGCCGTGGCTGAGCACGTCCAGGTCGTGGTGGCTGCGCTGGCGGTAGTTCAGCGGGTCGGTGTCGGCCATCAGGTGGCCGCGCATCCGGAACGCCTCGATCAGCTCCATGACGCGCGCGGTCTTGTCGACCGGGCCGTCCGGGATGTCGGCGACCCAGCGGATCGGCTCGTACGGCAGCCGCAGGCTGGTGAAGACGTCGTCGTAGAAGCCGTCCTCGCCGAGCAGCAGCTCGTGGATCCGCTTCAGGAACTCGCCGGACTCCGCGCCCTGGATGATGCGGTGGTCGTACGTCGAGGTCAGCGTCATGATCTTGCTGACCGCGAGGTCGACCAGGGTCTTCTCGCTGGTGCCCTCGAACGAGGCCGGGTACTGCATCGCGCCGACACCGATGATCGCGCCCTGGCCCGCCTGCAACCGCGGCACCGAGTGGTTGGTGCCGATGCCGCCCGGGTTGGTGAGCGAGATGGTGGTGCCCGCGAAGTCGTCCGCGGTGAGCTTGTTCGTGCGGGCCTTCTTGACGATCTCCTCGTAGGCCTGCCAGAACTGCATGAAGGTCATGTTCTCGGTGGCCTTGATGGAGGCCACGACGAGAGTGCGGGAGTCGTCCTTGCCCTTCATGTCGATGGCGAGGCCGAAGTTCACGTGCTCCGGCGTGACCGCGAACGGCTTCCCGTCGATCAGCTGGTAGTGCCGGTTCATGTTCGGGAAGTCCTTCAGCGCCCGCACCATGGCGTAGCCGATGAGGTGCGTGAAGGAGATCTTGCCGCCGCGGGTGCGCTTGAGGTGGTTGTTGATGACGATGCGGTTGTCCGCCATCAGCTTCGCCGGGACCGCGCGCACGCTGGTCGCGGTCGGCACGGCGAGCGAGGCGTCCATGTTCTTCGCGATCGCCGCCGCGGCGCCGCGGAGCTGCTTGGATTCCGGTGCGGTCTTGGCGGCCGGAGCGGGCTGCGCCTGCTGCGCGGGCTTCGCGGCCGGGGCGGTCTTGGCCGGGGCCTTCGCCGCCGGAGCCTTGGCCTCGGGGGCCTTCGCCGCGGGAGCCTTCGCGGCCGGGGCCGTGGTCTCGGGGGCCTTCGCGGAGGACGCGGTCTTGGCGGCAGGGGCCGGCGTGGCGGCCTTGACCTCTCCGTTCTCTCCCGCTTGCGTGCCGTTGCCGCCCGGAGTGGGCTTGTAGTCGGCGAAGAAATCGTGCCAGGCGGCGTCTACCGACTGGGGGTCCGCGAGAAACCGCTCGTACATTTCCTCGACGAGCCACTCATTGGCACCGAACTGCGATGCGGGACTGCTGCTGGCCACGGCTGGCTCTCGCCTCTATCCATTCTCGATCCGATATCACAAGCATCTGCTGACCGCCAGGCTAGTCCCCTGCCGGTGGCCCGAAACACGCCACCTGGACGCTCGTGAGACAGGTCATTGTCTGGATCGGTTGAGAGGCCCAGCCTGACAGACAGCAGAGACCACCGTACGCGTCGCCCGAACCGATTGCCGTCCCCTCGGCCGGTTTGGGGTGATTCCGGCCACATCCCTGCCCGGCCGCCGCTCGGCCCGGCTGTCCGCTTGGTTGGTTCGGACCATGCGCTCCGGCTCGCGCACGGTGAGTCGGATGCGGGGCCGGTTGTCTGGACTCGGGTCGAACTCGGGTCGCGGGGCGGTGGGCCCGGACGGCGCGCCGCGGCGATCGGCTGCCGCGCGGCACCGGTCGGCGGGACTCCGGGGCAGGGCCGGGTCGTGCATCCAGGCGAAGCGGCGCCGGTCGTCCGGCATCGTCCGCGCCTGTTCCGGCCGAGTTGGCACGTGCGTAGCGGCTCGTTCACGGAGCGGTGTTGTGCTGTCGAAAGGCTGCGGCCTTGCTCGGGCCGCGGCGGTTTCCGAGGCTTCCGAGGCGCGAGGCGGTGGTGGCGCGATGTGGCTGGTCGAATGTCCGTCGTTCTGGGACCAGGGACTGATTCGGCCGGTCGTCACCGAGCACGGCAAGGTCGTGCTGATGTGCGACTCCTGCACCGCGGTGTGGCGCACGCCGTCCGGCATCGACGAGTTCGACCACGTCGAGCCGGAAGCGCCCGAGTGGTCGATCGGCTCGGACACGCACGTGCGACCCGGGACGACTCGCTGGGCCGAACTGGCCGACGTCACCTCGGCCGGCTGGGGCGACCTCCGGTGGCGGGAACTGCCCTGAACTTCAGCGCGGCGCGTCCGGGCGTTGGACCGCTGATTCGGCTTGCCCGCGGCGACGCGTGACCTCTTCTTGACCCCAGTCACAGTTGCGGGGTCTCAAATCCTGTTGCGGGGCAACGACCTCGCGAAACCTGTTCGGTTTCCCGCGTGCCCGGAATTTCCCCTCGCGTCGTCGGTAGTCAGTGTTACTATCTACTGGTACTCAGTGTCGCTGACTAGTTGAAGGGCGTTCGATGGGCAAGCAGGCGACGGAGATGCTCAAGGGGACCTTGGAGGGCATCGTCCTCGCGATTCTCGCCGGGCGGCCCGCCTACGGGTACGAGATCACCTCCTGGCTGCGCGAGCGGGGGTTCACCGATCTCGCCGAGGGCACCGTTTACGCGTTGCTCGTGCGGATCGAGCAGCGCGGGCTCGTCGACGTCGAAAAGGTGCCGTCCGAGAAGGGGCCGCCGCGGAAGGTTTACACGCTGAACGCTCCGGGGCGGGCGAGTCTCGACGAGTTCTGGCGGAACTGGCGCTTTCTCTCGGACCGGCTCGAACAGCTGCGCAAGGAGGGAATCGATCATGGGGAATGACGGGAAGAGCAGGTATCTGCATTACCTGGAAGTGGTCACCGGGCCGCTGGAGGACAAGAAGCGGTACCGGCGGTACAAGGCGCGCGTCGAGGAACTGCCGCCGGACTACCGGGCCGCGATCAAGGCGTTGCACCGGTATCTGCAGTACTTCGGGCCGGGCACGGCGGACGGGCATCTGCGGATGCTGGACGATCTGATCGACCTGTTCGAGCAGAGCGTGGCCGGCGGGACGACGGTCCGGGAGATCGTCGGCGACGAGCCGGTCGAGTTCGCGGAGGAATTCCTTCGGAGCTATCCCGAGGGGAACTGGATTTCCCGCGAGCGGGCGCGGCTGACCGAATCGATCGACCGCGCGGTGGGCGGTGCGATATGACGGCACCGGCGATTCGGGTGCGCGGGCTGCGCAAGTCCTACGGCAAGCTGGAAGTGCTGCGCGGCGTTGATTTCGAGGTGGAGCGCGGCAGTATTTTCGCGTTGCTCGGCTCGAACGGGGCGGGCAAGACCACGGTGGTGCGGATTCTGTCCACGTTGCTCAAGGCGGACGCGGGGGAGGCGGAGGTCAACGGGTTCGCGGTGGCGAGCGAGGGCGCGGACGTGCGCGAGTCGATCAGCCTCACCGGCCAGTTCGCCGCGGTCGACGAAATCCTGACCGGGCGCGAAAATCTGGTGCTGGTCGCCAAGCTGCGGCATCTGAAGAATCCCGGCGAGATCGCGGACGGATTGCTGGAGCGGTTCGCGCTGACGGACGCCGCGGCGCGGAAGGTCTCGACGTACTCCGGAGGCATGCGCCGGCGCCTGGACATCGCGATGAGCCTGATCGGGAACCCGCAGGTCATCTTCCTCGACGAGCCGACCACCGGGCTCGACCCGCAGGCGCGCAACGATGTCTGGCGTGCCGTCGAGGAGCTGGCCGAGCAGGGGGCGACGGTGCTGCTCACCACGCAGTACTTGGAAGAGGCCGAACACCTCGCCGACCGGATCGCGATCCTGCACGAGGGACGGGTGCTCGTGAACGGCACGCTGGACGAGCTCAAACAGCTTCTTCCGCCGGCCAAGGTCGAGTACGTCGAGAAGCAGCCGACGCTGGAAGACGTCTTCTTTTCCCTGGTCGGCACCGGAAACAAGGGGGACCGGCGATGAGCGGCCACTTCATCGGCGACAGTTCAGTCCTGTTAGGACGATCGCTGCGGCACATCACCCGCAGCCTGGACACCATCATCACGACGACGGTCACGCCGATCGTGATGCTGCTGCTCTTCACCTACGTCTTCGGCGGCGCGATCAACTCCGGTTCCGATTCGTACGTGACCTATCTGCTGCCCGGCATCCTCCTGATCACCATCGCCTCTGGGATCGCCTACACCGCGTTCCGGCTCTTCCTGGACCTGAAGGGCGGCATCTTCGAACGCTTCCAGTCCATGCCGATCGCGCGCTCGGCGGTGCTGTGGGCGCACGTGCTCACCTCGGTGATCGCGAACCTGATCTCGGTCGCCGTCGTGGTGCTGGTGGCGTTCGCGATGGGCTTCCGCACCAGCGCGGGCCCGCTGGCGTGGCTCGCGGTGCTCGGGATGCTGATCCTGTTCACCCTGGCGCTGACCTGGATCGCGGTGATCCCCGGTCTCACCGCCAAATCCGCCGACGGCGCGAGCGCGTTCTCCTATCCGCTCATCTTCCTGCCGTTCGTCAGCTCGGCCTTCGTGCCCACCGCCACGATGCCCGGACCGGTGCGCGCGTTCGCCGAACACCAGCCGGTGACGTCGATCGTCAACACCATCCGCGACCTGTTCGCCGAGCGACCGGTCGGTGCCGGGGTCTGGACCGCGCTCGCTTGGTGCGTGGGGATTTTGGTGGTGGCGTATTTCTTCGCCAACGTGATTTACCGGCGCAAGATTTCTTGACTTCGGTGCCGCGTGGTGGTTGGGGGCGGGGCGTCGGGTGCGTGTTGGGCGAGGGGTGCGCGGGTGGTGTGTCGCTTGGCGTCGTGTGGTTTGTTGATCGTGGTGCCGGGTGGTGGTTGGGCGGGGTGTCGGGTGCGTGTTGGGCGGGGGGTGCGCGGGTGGTGTGTCGCTTGGCGTCGTGTGGTTTGTTGATCGTGGTGCCGGGTGGTG
>NZ_ASXG01000029.1 GCF_000411975.1 Amycolatopsis orientalis DSM 43388 | reverse complement strand
TGATGCCGAAGCGCCCGAACCGCCCGCGCTGAAGACTGTCCACTTCGGACTTAACACCAACGCGGGATCGCGCCGGCGTTGGGGTGGAGCGGCGTGACAGGCCGCCAGGCCCCTCATGCCGCTCCACCCCAACGCCGGCTTGAAGGCGATCCCGCCGCGGCGGCGGAGCCGACGCAATCAAAGCCGGCACGAGCGGATGTCCGAAGCCAGCACGGCTTTCGCGCCGGTTTCGGCCAGTTCGTCCATGATCCGGTTGACTTCCTTGCGCGGCACCATCGCCCGCACCGCGACCCATTTCTCGTCCGCGAGCGGGGCCACGGTCGGCGACTCGAGTCCCGGGGTGATCGAAATGGCCTGCTCGAGGAGGTCGCGCGGGCAGTCGTAGTCGAGCATCATGTAGTGCTGCGCGAAAACCACGCCCTGCAGCCGGGCCGCCAGCTGCGACTTGGCCCGCGACCCGTCGCTCCCGGCCCGCTGCAGCAACACCGCCTCGGACGCGCAGATCGGGTCCCCGAACGCGACGAGGTTGTGCTGCCGCAACGACCGCCCGGACTCGACCACGTCCGCGATCGCGTCCGCGACCCCGAGCTGGATCGAGATCTCCACCGCGCCGTCGAGCCGGATCACCTCGGCCTCGACCCCGTGTCGCGCGAGGTCCTCGCGGACCAGCCGCGGGTACGACGTCGCGAGCCGTTTGCCCTGGAGGTCGGCCGGTTTCCAGTCGCGCCCGGCGGGAGCGGCGTACCGGAAGGTCGAGGCGCCGAAGCCGAGCGCGAGCACCTCTTCGACCGGAGCGCCCGAGTCGAGCGCGAGGTCCCGGCCGGTGATGCCGAGGTCCAGCTCGCCGGAACCGACGTAGATGGCGATGTCCTTGGGACGGAGGAAGAAGAACTCGACCTCGTTGACCGGGTCGAGCACGGTCAGGTCCTTGCCGTCATGTCGCTTGCGGTAGCCCGCCTCGGAAAGCATCTCCGCCGACGCGGCGGCGAGGGCTCCCTTGTTCGGCACGGCAACACGCAGCATTTCGGTCTCTCCTCGGTCTCCGGTGCGCGAGCGCGTCACAGGTAGCGGTACACGTCCTCGGCCGAGATCCCCCGGCCGAGCATCAGCACCTGCACCCGGTACAGCAGTTGCGAGATCTCCTCCGCCAGCCGGTCGTCGGATTCGTGCTCGGCGGCGATCCACACTTCGCCCGCCTCTTCGAGCACCTTCTTGCCCTGGGCGTGCACTCCGGCGTCCAGTGCGGCGACGGTGCCGGACCCGTCGGGACGGGTACGCGCGCGCTCGGCAAGCTCCGCGAACAGCTCATCGAAGGTCTTCACGGGACCGGATCCTTTCATCCCGCACTCGCCCGCGCCGTTCCGGGTGACCCGGAAGCCGCCGAGGTCACAGCCGCGGCAGCAGCGCGGCCAGCTCGGGCACGCCGACACCGGCCAGCGACGTGCGGAACACCCGGCGCGGACCGTCCGGGACGGCCACGTCGTTGGGCACCACGAGCACCGCGCAACCAGCGCGTTCCGCCGACTCCGCGCCCGGCGGCGAGTCCTCGACCGCGACGCACCGGTCCGGCGCCACGCCGAGCAGCTCAGCGGCCTTCAGGTAGGGCCGCGGGAGCGGTTTGTTCTGGCCGTCGACCTCGTCGCCGCAGACCGTGACGTCGAAGAAATCCCGTCCGATCGTGTCGAGCGCCAGCTCGGTCAGCGCCCGTTCGGTGGAGGTGACCAGCGCGGACTTGAGCCCGGCCGCGCGGACCGCGGCCAGCGCCTCGCGCGCGCCCGGGCGCCAGGGCAGCGCGTCGTCGAACAGCCCGGCGGTGCGGCGGCGGATCCACTCCCCCGTTTCCGCGACCGCTTCCGGCGTGACCGGGCGGCCGGTCTGCTCCAGCAGCACGGTGGCGGTGGCGTCCATGTTGGACCCCACGAGCGTCATCCGGACTTCCTCCGAAAGCGTGCCGCCGAGCGCCTCGGCGGCCTCGTAGAGGGCGACGTCCCACAGTTTCTCGGAATCGACGAGGGTGCCGTCCATGTCCCAGAGGACAGCCGCCAATCCGTCCGAAGAGGACGGTGCAGTCACAGTTTCTCCTTGTCCGCCTGCCGCGCCCCGGCCGGGCCCGCTCCCCTCCAGCGTCCCACGCGGGCGGCCGTGAGCGGGGCCACACCCGAGCCGGGACACGCGGGGCCGGACACGCTGCGCAGCGCAGGTGGCGGAGGCCGTAGGCTGGTCAGGTGAGTGAGCCTGTCGACGACACCCCGCGGCCCGGCGACCCGGAGCAGGACCGCACCGATGCCCAGCGCCCGATCATGATCCTGGCCTTCGAGGGCTGGAACGATACACTTCGGCAGACAAGCTCGCCACTGCGTATCCGCTGGTAAGGGGCCCTTCGCTCGTCCGCCGGACCGTCCAATAGACTGGACCGGATAGGCATACCACCCATTGACGAGGACAGACCATGCAGACCCTAGACGCGCTCGACGCGCAGTCTCTCCGCTCGGACGTTCCGGACTTCCGGCCGGGCGACACCCTCAAGGTTCACGTCCGCGTGATCGAGGGCAACCGCGAGCGCAACCAGATCTTCCAGGGCGTCGTGATCCGCCGTCAGGGCGGAGGCGTCCGGGAGACCTTCACCGTCCGCAAGGTGTCCTTCGGCGTCGGCGTCGAGCGCACGTTCCCGGTGCACTCGCCGAACGTGGCCCGAATTGAGGTCTTCAAGCGCGGCGACGTCCGCCGGGCGAAGCTGTACTACCTCCGCGAGCTCCGCGGCAAGAAGGCCAAGATCAAGGAACGCCGCGAGCCCGCGCGCGAGCTGGCCAACGCCTGACGATCACCCAAGGGCCCCCGCTCCGGCGGGGGCTTTTTGCTGCCCTGGAAACGAGAGAAGCCCCGGCGAGGGGCCGGGGCTTCCTAACCCCGCTCGCGCGGGGAAGGCCACCAATGTGGCACTGAACCGGGACATGAAAAAGCCCCCGGCGGGTACCGGGGGCTTTGTCCGCTTGGCTCAGTCGAACTCTCCGGCCTTCACGCCCTTGATGAAGGCGTCCCACTCCGCCGCGGTGTATCGGTGGGCAGGGAGGCTCCGGTCCTTCGTGTCCCGGACCAGCCGCCCGCCGTCAGCCGTCACGGCGACCTCAACGCACTGCTGCGCGCCGCCGCTAAAGCTGCTCTTGCGCCACTGGAGTCCAGCTTCGTTCTCCACGGGGTTTCTCCTATCGATCGTGGCCCGAGGCCACCCGGTCCAGGCGGTCTAGCGTTTCGTCCCTCGTCAGGGCGACCGATTCCGCTTTCTCGTACGCGAGGGTATAGGCGCTGGTCGTCTTCACGTAGTCGGCACCCGTTAACGTCTCGACGTAGGCAATGGTGGCGTTCGCGCCCTCGATCCACAGCAGCGTAAAGGGGCAGCTCAGCCCGGCTTGCGGACCGGCCTCCATCGGGACCAGCCGGATAGTCACGTTGGGCAGCTCCGCAATCTTCCGGAGCCGTGCTAGCTGCCCGGCGCGCTCCGCCGTGTCGATGCGGTACAGCGCTTCCTCACCGAGCACCACCCACACCCGGGGTGCGTTCTCCCGGAACAGTCGGTCACCGCGTTCCTGCCGGGCCGCCGCCATTGATTCGATGTCGGTGGCCAGGACAACCGGGGACCGGGACAGCTCCGCTTTAGCGTGGCCCTTGGTCTGGAGGAATCCCGGAATGGTGGAGTACACCATGCGGATTTCGGACGCCGCCCGCTCCAGCGGTACGTACTGCTTCGCCCAATCGCTGACGCGTTCGGGCGCCGCGCGGCGGCGTGCGTCGATGCCGAGCTGGATTATCTGGGCGGCATCGGGACCGGTCACGCCGTAGAGCGTCAGCAGGGCTGACAGCTCTTTCTCCGTCAGCCCAAGCGTGCCGTTCTCAATCTTGGACAGCTTGCCGCGGTACCACTTAAGGCGATCGTTGGCAGCGTCCAGCCCGATACCGCTGGCCTCGCGCCGCGCCCGCAGGCGTTCGCCGAGGACCAGCCGTTGAACGATCGGGCCGGGGTCTTCTTCGAGCATGGGCACATCCTGCCTCATAACGTCACCGCTCACCCATCGTCACTACTTGAGTCTCAATTTCACCCTGTCGGCCGAGTCTCCGGCCGTGCCTCAACTTGAGTCTCAGTTGTACGCTCAGTTTGAGCCAACGGGGCCGGGTGCATATTCCTCGGTGCCTCGGCTCCGTTGGTGTTCCAAGCTCAGGAGGTGCGTTCCGTGATCCGGATGCGGATTTACGTCTGGTGGTTGAACAGGTTCCGTCCCCTCGGGATATGGGGGCGTCGATGACCGTGGATCACTTCGGGGCCCCCTCGGAACAGATCCGGCAGACGGACAGGGCTGACGAGGGATTGAAATCGCTTCGCGAGGAGTACGGGTTGATGCCGTTCTACCTCGCGGTCTTTAGGGCGTACCAGCGGGAGACTCCGGCGGACCAGGACTACCTAAGGGACCTGCTCGCGGAGGTCGCTCCCCCGGCCCCGCCCTCGCTGTACCGGGGGCCGCTATGCCTCTAGTCGAGTGGTGGGGCGGCAACTCCGGCGGGGTGCACGGGGACAAGCCCCGGACGCCGGAGCCCCGGAAGGACGAACCGGAGGACACAACCGAAGAGGAGAGGGAGAAGGATGGCTAAGACTGGCGACGTCGTTCTCTGCAACACCTGTAACGGAAGCGGGCTCTCAAGGGTCCAGCGCGTAAAGGTGAACTCGAAAGGGAAGACGGAGACCGTGTGGAACGAGGAACCGTGCAAGACGTGCAACGGCACGGGCAAGGGCGGGAGGGGCTAGCATGGACACCATGACTCAGCCACGGCGGACCGCGTGCCACGGATGCAGGCCGATGGTCATGCGTGACAGTTGGACCTCCGATGGCGTTTACCGTCCGCACCGCACGCCAGCGATGGGTGACGGGGACGTGGTCGAGTTGGTTTTCAACGAGGACGGCTGGGGCGTCCCCCAGGTTCGCAGCTGCGAGGTCTGCGGGGGCTCCGGTTGGCTTCCGGGATTCCAGCCGCCGTGCTGACTTGAGCTGAAACGCAAAAAAAGCCCCCTCCAGGCGGCCCGTGTGGGCTACCCGGAGGGGGCTTTGTTGTATCAGTACTGCCGGATCACTCGGACGGCCACGGCCGCCATGTCCTCGTAGTAGTCCCGGGGCTCCTCGTGCCCCGAGTGCTCGCAGTCGCGAGCGTGGAGCGCGTCGGCGACGCGGGGTACCTCGTCCGCCTGCGGCGGAGTCCACCCCGCCTTTATCAGCGCGGCGACCATGCGGTCAGCGTCCCCGCGGAGACCTGGCGGCGGAGCGCCGATGTAGCTGGTCGTCATCGCCTTGTGGGCGATCTCGATAGCCTCGGCGCGCTCGCGTTCGTACTGGGCGATCCGCGGGTCGTCGGCGGTCACGCGTCCTCCCATTCGAGCGCGGCGCGCTGTACCCGCCACCCCGGGTCCGGGTGGCTGTTCCGGCGAGCGATGCCCCGGAGGTACCCCAAGGCGGCCCGTGCGCCCCGGATCGTGCGGTACCAACCGCTTTCGTTGTTGTACCCATGCCACGAAGCCCCCTCGGCGTCGGCAACCCGGTAGACGTACTCAGTCATCACAACCGCCAATCCGCTAGCAGGACAAGGAAAACGACCGAGGCGGCGGCCGCAACGAACACGGCCGCCAACCTCCGAAGCTCGGTCATCGGGCCCACACGGGCACCTCGGACACCGGGATTTCGAAGTTGTCCCAAATACCCCCGTACCCCGAGCGCGCTCGCTTGCGCTCAAACCCCTTGCGGATCAACGTAAATTCGCTGTCTGCTAGCCGGTAGAAGTTGCCCATCGGGGACCGGAAGTACCGCACCCGCTTGCCGTCCCTGCCGAGCAACGCTGTGATTCGTCGCCCGTAGGCGGACCTGACTGCCGTAAATCCGGCCGTCTCGTCCGGCGGCGCGGGCGCTTCCGGCTCCGGCTTGGGTTCCTCGGGCTTGGGGTGCGTCAGCTCGAACGCCTCGTGCCCGCACGCCGCGTAGCCCGCGAGGTCGACCCACGAATCCCGTTTCTCCGGCGACCACGTGAGCCGCGAGAGCTTGACGGCCGCGAGGATCACGGCCACGTCGTGCGCCGCAATCGCCCGGACCCCGCCCGGGTGCGCGTGCTGGAAACCCAGTGCTGACAACATGTCTGCCGTCCGCTGGAAATCCTGGTGCGGCTCGCCGTACGTGTTGTTGCGGTCGCCGTTCACCAGGGATTCAGCCTCGGTCAGCAGCGCCTTGCGGTGGTTGTCCTCGGTCACGCGAAAGCCCTCCAGATAATCTCGCGAATGTCGTCCGTGTCGGCCCCGTGGCCGTCGTCTGCGCTGTCCAAGTAGGACAGAACATCTTGCAGGGCAACGAAAGCCTTGCCCGCAAGTTCGCCCCGCTGGCCCACCGGCACCTCAACCTGGTTGCCCGTGGCGGACACGGTGAATGTGTGGGTGGCCGTTTCCCTGGCGTAGTCGTTCAGCTTGTCGCGCGCGCTCACTTGGCCCCCTCCGGGATGTTCTCCAGAATCCACCGGGCCATGTCGCGAAGCTCCGCGTTCGGCACCGCGAGGCACGCCACACGCGTCCCTTCCGATCCACCGTTTACCGCAGTGACGTATGACCAATCGCGACCGTTGAAACCGAACCAGCACACCTCAATCTCGTAAGTCTCGCCCGACGAATCGGGCGACCTGCCATACGTTTCTTTTGAGCGCTTCTCGATCACAGCGCCGCCTTAAGCCGCTCGACCACCGAGCCGACAGCCGCGGCGAACTCGCCGTAGGGCACCTGGTCGAGCAACCCAAGCGCCTCGATCGCCTCCCTGATCGCCGTTGCCCGCGTCTCGTCGGCCGGGGGCACCGGGGCAGGCGTCTCGCCGTCCAGCGCCGCGGCTGCCTCGGCGAGCGCGAGAGACAGACGGTTAGCGCCCGCGCGCGTCAGCCCCAGCATGTAGTCAACGGGGCCGTGCGAAACCGCGACGTCGGAAATCTCCACAGAGACGTATTTCCGCCAGTCGAGCTCTCGCGCCTCGACAACGAACCCGAGGCTACCGCCCAAGGGGTCAGTCTCGTCCAGCTCGCCGTGATACTTCATGGCCATTCTGAATCCCTCTCTCAGTGCGACGCCAGGGCCCAGTTAGCCCCGGCCGGTCCGGCGTCCACGGGGAACGCCATCTCTTGCCCACCGTTCTCGGCGGGGAATTCGAACGTCATCTTTTGCTTGAGGTAATCGCGGCACTCTTCCCAATTGACTTTGGGAACGCTGAACAACAGAGCGTCGTGAACCTGCGCCTTAACCCGCCGGAGCACGTGCAACGGAAGCGCGAGCAGCGCATCGCACACGATTTCCCGCGTACCGGACTGGCCCATGAGCGCCGGTGCCTGCGTGAACTCGCGTCCACGCTCGATAGGCATCACCCGGCCCCAGCGGTTGACTACGAACCCGTTGCGCTGGGCGAACTTCCGCACCTTGTCTTGCCAGGCAACGAGTACGTGGTACTCGGCGTTCATCCCTCGGCAGAAGGTCTCCGCGTCCTCCAGCGGCAACCCGGACGCCTTCGCTAGACCCTTCGGTCCCCCGCCGTACGACCAGCCGTGGCCTAGCGGCTTGGCCTTCTGCCGGTACTCGAACGTCACCGGGTTGTGTTTGTCCGTCCCGACAACGTCTCTGCCCCACGCGGCCCACGCGTTAATCAGGTGGCCGTCCGCGCCTTCCTCGAATCGCTCGGCGTACTTCCGGTCGCCCGACAGCATGGCAACCACGCGAGCGTCAGCGTTGCTGTAGTCAATCTCTAGCAACACCTCGTTTTCGTTGTCCGGGACGAAATACTCCTTCTCTGCGCCGTCCCGGTTCCACACCGTCAGCCCGGGTTTCGTTGTGGACCAACGCCCCGACGCCTGTAGCATCGTGATATCGGGGTGTACGAACCCGTCCTCGTGCATCGAGTCAAGCGCGAGCTGCGCCAGCGACCGCTGGCCTTTCAGCTCCGCGAGCGCGGCGCCCAGTTCCTCCGCCGGGGTTCCCTTGGTCAGTTCCTTGAGCGTGTCGCCACCGAGGTTGAGCCCGAAGCCGACCGGCAACGGATGGCATTCGAGCGCATCGATTGCCGCGCTGTCCCTGGTGATCCAGTTCCGACGTGCTTCGGTTTGCTTCGCGGTAAGCCGCTTGCCCTTGATGCTCTCGCCGCTGGCAAGCTCCCCCCGCCAAACCTCGACTTTCGCCTTGAGCCCCGCAACCTTCGCGCGAGCCTCCGCCTTCTTGGCCTCCCGGTTCTCCCATGCGGGCGTCTTCGGCCAGTCCGGCCGGGACTCCGGGGTGATCCCGTAGTCCGCAAGGGCTTTCAGGATCGCCGCCTTGCCCTCGCTGGTGGCCCACGGCGCGTCACCTTCGGTCGGCAGGCCGTACCACTCAACGAGGTTGGCCATGATGACCGCACGCCGTTCGGCCAGCTCCGCTACGCGCGCCTCCGCGCGCTCTTTGTCGACCCGGAGACCGTTGCACGAGATGACCATCTTCCGCGCCTCGATCTCGATTTCGCGAAGCTCGTACGGCGTGAGCTGGCCGCCCCGCCGCATGAGCGCGCGGCCGATCGCCTCGGACGCCTCGACGTCGCCGACGAGGTAATCCCGGAAACGCGGGTCGTCAACGGGGATCTTCCCGAAGCCGTCCGCGATCCGCTCCGCCTTCGGCAACTCGGGGTCGCCGAACTCGAACGCCAGCGCCTTGAGGTCATGGGTTTTCCCTTGTACGCCAAGCTGGAACGCCTGCTCGTCCAGCCCGTACCAGGACAACGCGCGCTCCGGCGAGTCGGCTAACGCTTCCTTGCCAAACCGGTTGGTGTACTTGAACGGCGCGGGATTCCGCCGGGTGGCCAACGTGAACGTGTCGATCACCCGGCGGTCAATGGCGAGCTGTACCCACTCGTCCGACTTGGTACCGAAGATCACCGGGAGGTCAAAATTGATGATGTTGTGCCCGATGATCCAGCGAGCGGACCGGACTACCTCCCGCATCTCGTCCAAGTCGGTGGTGATGTGCACCCGGTACGAGTTGGCCCACTTGTACCCGCCCAACCGGAACATCTCTTCGGGGGGCAGGGTGTGCAAGAGGCTCGCCGAGTGCGTCTCGATATCGAATGAAACCGTTCCTTTCACGCCCTGCCCCTTCTCCTACTGGCCGTAATAGATGCCCCGGACGATCCGCGAAACGGTTGCCGGGTTGACGTCGAATGACGCCGCGATTTCCCGCTGTGTCAGCGACGTGGTTTCCGCCAACCGCCGAATCTCGGCAACCTCGGCGGGCGTGAGCCGCTTGCGGTTGGCGCGTTCGCGGTAGGCGAGCGTGGTCCGCAACCGCCGGTTCTCCGCCGCTAGATCGGTGACTCCGCGAACGAGCGCGGCAACGTCGGTCATAGATTTCCTCCTCTCAGCGCCAATCGGCGGGGGTGTTTGAGATCGGAAGAGCNNGGGGGTGTTTGCCCCCCCCCCGCCGTCAGCACATGTCAAGTTACGAGACGTCAGAAAGGCGGCTCGTCGTCGTCCGCGACCGGGGCCGTCTTCGCGGCCTGCGGCTTGCTGGCCGCCTTCGGCTTGCTCGGGGCGAGCTGGCCGCCACCGCGGTTGATCTGGAGACGAACGTTCTTGTACTTGCGGCCCGCCTTGCTCTCCGACTCGAAGAACTCGACGCGGAACGCGTCACCGGCGACCATGCCCGCTTCGTCGATCCGCTCCAGCAGAATGCCCGCCGCAGGGAACGTCGCCTTGGTGCCGTCCGGCAGGTCCACGTCCACGTAGCAGAAGTCGCCGTTACCGAACTTGGACGGCATCATGTTGCCGCGCCGGACGTAGGTCCCCTCGAACTTCTCGCCGATGTTGGTGGAGAGGGTTTCGCGCTCTTCGAAGTCCCCGCCGTTGCCGCCGACAGTTTCCCAAGCCATTGCTTACTTTCCCTTCTTCGGAGGATCGATCCACACCGCTTCGCACTGCCCGGGGTCCGGGTAGCGAACGGCTACACACTCGAAAAGATGTCCGACGCCGCCCGCTTTCTTGGCGATCGTCTTGTAACGGCGCTGAACTCCGTGGTCACAGTTCGGCGCTTCTCCCGCCCAGTCGGGCGGTTCCACGCTGCCCGGGGGCTGGCCGGGCTTTAGGCTTTTGGGTTGGTCTCCGCCGCCTTCACGTACTGTTTCTTGTAGTACGTGTCGATCGCTACGGCTTGCTTCATGATCTGGGAGATCTTGCCGGTAAAGCCCTCGATCGCAAGCAATTTCGCGATGTACTCGGGGGTTCCGTCCGCGACCACCCAGGGGGCTTCATAGCCCCCGGTCGCCTTGAACGTGACCGAGATTCGTCCGTCTGCCATTTGTTCTACGCTCACCGTTTCCTCTTGATGTTCGAGTTCGGTCGGCGATTCCGCCTCCGGCGGTTTCCCGCCGGGGTTCTGGAACGGGTCCCATTCCCCTTTGCTCACGGCTTGCGGCCTCCCTTCCTCGGTCCGTCGTGGTCGGCGATTGCCTCACGGCGGACTGTGTTCATCTCGCGCGTCAGCGCGTCGCGGGCACGCGTCAGCTCGATCCGGTAGCCGATTTCCTCCCCGTGCACGTAGTGCCGCGTGAGGATGTCCGCGTACCGGGGATTGCTGTCCCGCAACCGGGCAAGCCCGGCAGCGAGGTCCATGTGTTCCGCGTGCGTCTCGGAGCCCGGCGTGTCCGCCGCGTCGGCGACGTTCTCGGTGCCGCCGGACGCCACGAACCACGAGCCCGACCGGGATTCCGGGTCGAGCACGCTTGCCGCGTCCTCCAGGATTGCCCGCACTTCGTCGGTGCTGTAGACGAAATTGCCGCGGAACGCCTCGTAGTCGGCGCGTTCCTGCTTCGCCACCTGGTCTGCGATGCGGCCCAGCACCTTCGGCCGGACTTCGTCGTCCATCTCGGCGACCGCGTCAACGCGGCCCTTCTCCAGCAGGTGAAGCCACATGTCCTGTGCGATGTCGTCGGCCTCGGCGACGCCATCCCAGCTACGCGCCGACCGCGCGGCGGCGCGCTTCACCTCGTCAACAAGTGCATTGGTCGCCCGCACTTTCCATCCTCTCTCAGCGCATGTCAAGTTAGGAGACCTGATAAGAAACCCCGTCGACCTGGAAACGGCCGCCGGTGATTTCGATCGTGTCTACCTGAACGGATTTCTTCGCGGCCCGCACAATGGCGAACCCGGATTGCCAATTGGCGGTAGCGCCCTTGAGGTAGTTAGCGCGCTTCATGTCCATGACGTTTCCGACCTCGACGCCGGTAAGCGTGCTCTTGATTTCCCCGGCGTAGCCGTAGGATTTGCTGACCTTCCCGAGCCGGTGCGTGTGGCCCATGATCACCGATTGCTGGAATCGTTCGGCCGCCTTGAAGGCGGTCATCCCCGCGACCTGAGTCAGCCGGATTCCGCCGCGGTGCCCGTGAGTCGAGAGCCAGCCCGGCGCGATCCGGTAGAACTCCGGTAGCCGCGTGAACTCGTACTCATCGAACTTGAGCAACGTTTCCATGTGGAACGCCTTGGTCCCGGAGAGCGCCGGGGCGTACTTCTCCAGGTACACCCGCGGTCGTTCATCGTGGTTGCCCTCGTGGATGCCCACCGGGCCGTCATAGACGGCTCTCAGCGGCTCGGACCAGTCGCGGGCAACAATCTCCGCGTCGCGGTAAATGCTGCCCTCGAACTCCAGCCGGGAATCCTTGCTCCAGCGCGACGGCTGGGGGAAGTCCGCCAGGTCCCCGATATTGACGACGTTATCCGGCTGAAAGTCGCCGATAAAGCCGATGAGCGCCCGAAGCGCTTTCCGGTTGTGATACGGAATCTGTGCGTCCGGGACGACTACGGTAGTCGTGTCTGACATTGCTTGCCTTTCCTAGCGGAACACTCCTCCGACCGGACGATCGGATACGTAGACCGGGACCCCGTTGGGGCCCGGGACAACGTGCCCCGTCCACTGCCGTCCGTCTTGGCCGTCCTTGTCTTTCAGTAACTCGGCAGTGAACTCGCCGTGCTCTTCGCGCTGAACGAGCATCACGTAGTTACTGGTGCCGTACAGTGCCGCGTGGTTGCCCTCCATCAGTGTCGGCGCGGCTGACTTGCTGTGGTGGGTGCCGATGACGAGAGCGCCCGTTTGCTGGGCTACGTCGTTCAGCGCGATAAGCGCGCCGTTCGCGCCCGCGTTCTTGTCGAACTCCAGCGAACCCGCGACGTGCTTCACCATGTCCACAAAGACCACGCCGAAACCCTCGTCTTTGACGTAGCGGGCGAACTTCGCCACGGATGCCGGGTTGTCGAGCGACAGCCCGCCTTTCTTCCGGACCACGACGTTGACCCGCTGCCCGTGGTACGCCTGCCACGCCCGAAACCGGCTTGCGACACCGTTAGCTGACTCCGCCGCGAGATAAAGCCCTCGCGTACGGTCGAGCTGGTGCCCCATGAAGACACCGCCGGTGTCGAGCTGGCAGGAAAGGTCGATGAGAAGCGCCGACTTCCCGGCCCGGCTCGGGCCGTACATCATCATGAAGTCCCCCGCGGGGAACATGTCCGGCACGATCCACCGGCGACCCTCGTCGTGGCCGTCGATTGAAACGACGTCCGCGCTCTCGTCCACCTCGGGTGCCTCGGCGGCCTGGTGCCGCCGCTGCGCCTCGGCGCGGACGCGCAGCCTCCGAAGCTCTTCGGCTACGTCCCGCTCGTACGCCCCCTCGCCGTCGTCCGGCTCCCACGGCTCCACCTTGCGGAGCGCCGACCGGATCGAGTTTTCCGCGTCCTTCGGGTCGCCGGTTCCCCGGTCCCTGAACGCCTCTACGAACGCCTCGGCGATGTCGTCGGGCTCTTGGCCCCGGCCAAGGCAGACGGCCGCGTACCGCATCGATAGCGGCCCCAGCTCGTCCCAGCTACCGCCGGGCGGGAGGTCCCGCACTCGCTGTAGCAGCTCCCCCGGGTCGCTTGGCAGTGAACGGCGGTTGCCGTGTGTCTGCTCTCGCTCGCGGAAGAACTTGAGCCACTGGTCAGAGATGACCGGGAGGTCCGCCGGGCCGACCCACTCGTCCCCGATGAAGTTGTAGGCGTTGTCGCCCACAGCGGTCGGGTAGGCGAACAGGATGCCGCCGACGCCGCGGACGTCCACCTGTGGAACCGGGATGTCTTTCTTCGTCGGTGCCGGGTGGTCCGGGTGCGCCCGGTAGAGCAGATGCCGTCCCCCGGATGGCGTCATGGCAACCATGGGCGTCGGGTCGAGCTGGACCCCGGCCGCCCGCAGGTTGTCCATTCCGGACTTCCCGTTGCCCTGGTCGATGTCGATACCAACGACGCCGGACAGCCCGGTATTGATCGCGACACCGGAGAAGCCCTCCCAGTGCGCCCGGATCTCGTCCGGCTCCGTCGGGTACTCCGCGCCCTTGGCCGGGTCCCAAGCGCCCCCCTTGAACGAAGGGCGCTTTTTCCCGTCTACGTAGGACACATTGACCGGGTACACCCGATACCCGAGCGCTGTGTACCTGACTGCGGCCTCCGCGGCCGGGTTCATGGGTACCCCCTTTACTTGGCGTGCTTGGGAAGCTGCCCGTATTCGATGCGCCGTACCCCGGTAAACGGGCTCTCGCACGCCTCCCGGTCCGCCGCCGCCCGCCGCCAGCCCGACCCCGAGCTGAATCCGATGCGCTCGCCCAGTCGCGCACCCGGCCGGAATCGCCAGACCGCGACGCCGTTCGTGAAGTAGTCGAACTCCGGCACGGGCTCGTCGGCCGCCTCGCGGGCGTCCGCCCCGGCCTGCCAGTCGGCGAGCCCGGGGAGCATCCTCCAGTACCGCCCGGGCACCTCAAGGCCCTTGTACGTCAGCTTGTAGTCGCTCACTTGGTCACCAGCCAGGAGACCAGCTCGACAATGCCCCAGACGACCGCACCCCAGAAGGCCACCGCCAGGAGGACGTACACGCCCACCAGGACACAGCCGACAGCGCCGACCGTCTTTTCAACCTTGCTCATTCGTTCTCCCTCATGAAAAAACCCGCCTCGCGGGCGGGTTGTCGATGTATTCCGCGGCGCGCCGTAGCGCGTCCGGACTGTCTCTGAGATGTCCTAGGACACCTTTGTTGCACGGGGTGCACAGCAAGCCGCGGACGCACTTGCCGCACGAGACCGGGCCGGGGCAACACGAGTGATCATGGTCCACCGCAAGGCGTTTCGTCTTCCCGGTTGCCCGTTGGCAGATGGCGCACGCGCCGCCCTGCGCTCGGTACAGCTCTTGGTACTGGTCCTCGGTGATCGAGTAAACGCGCTCGATCCGCTGTGCCTGAGCCCGCTCCCTCCGGGCTTTCTTGACCGCCTTGTGGTGGGTGTAGCACCGCGGGCCGGGGTAATCCGCGGGCCGAGTGAGCGGCGAGCCCTCGGCCGCGCAGTCCTTGCACCCCTTAGCCATTCCGGACGCGCGCCGGAACCTGGTCCGCGCGAACCTCGGTGTACCCGTCCGTGTCCGTCAGCTCTTCCAGCCGCCTGAACTCCGTCGCGTCCCTCCATTCGAGGGGCTTGCGATTCTCGTACCAGTTTTCGATCTTTCCGTCCGCCGCGACCCGGTAGTAAAATCGGTGCCCCGGGTCGTCGCCGTCGTGGAAATAGCGGTACGCCGGTGCCGCCTCGGTCGACTTGTCGAGAGCGGCATTGACCCCGGCCGCGAACACCTGGAGAGTGGCAGGGCTGGCGTTGCTCTTGAGCGGCGAGAGCCACGACGGGATCTCGACGCCTCGATACATCAGCTTGTGGTCAGTCATCGCTGTTTCCCCTCTCTCACTTGGCGTTCAGGATGCGGAAGGGGACGTCGAGGGTCCGAACCTCGTGAACGGTTCGTTCCGGCCAGAACGCCTTCAGCCGCTCCGGGCTGGCGCACATACTCGGGTCCCAGCCGCTCACGTTGTCCCAGACCTCAAGCTTGCCGCCAGAGAACCGGTACCAAAGAGTTTGGCCGCCGAACCCGGGCGAGGTACGGAAGTAGCGAGTAGCCGC
Organism: Amycolatopsis orientalis DSM 43388; assembly: GCF_000411975.1. Classification (GTDB taxonomy): domain Bacteria; phylum Actinomycetota; class Actinomycetes; order Mycobacteriales; family Pseudonocardiaceae; genus Amycolatopsis; species Amycolatopsis orientalis_D. Next base: position 43,680 of record NZ_ASXG01000029.1, on the reverse strand, counting down.
GGTGCGGCCCTCTGCCTTCGGGGCGTTCCGTACATGCTCGGGCACGTCGCCGGACAGAACCTCGGAGATCTGCGCGGCAGACCGAAGGGCGTCGAGTGTGACCGTCGCGGCCTCCCAACGCTTGCTAGACAACGAGTAGAGCTCCGTCGCGTCGCCCGCGGTCCGCCAGTAGTGGTGTTCGCCGTTCGCCCGCGACGGCTTCTGACTACGGAAGTAGCGGAACTTCGGCTTGAGCAGATCCCTCCAGTACGACGCCGGGAAAATCCCGGCCGGGGGAAGCTGGAACGTTGCGAACTTCTCCGGCTCGTACCCTGCGACCGTGACCTTGGCCGGAGCGGCATCGATCGCCGCATCGACACCGCGCTTGAACCACGATGCCTCGGCTGTACCAAGGTTGTTCGTCAGCGACTCCGGCACCTTGACACCCCGGTACGTCGTCTCGAACTTGTGTGTAATCTTTTCTCCCTCGATTGCCTTGACCTCGAATTCGCTAGTAGTGAAACTCCGGGCACCGAATCCATCGAAGTGGACTCGCATCCTCGTTCCGAGAACTTCCGCGATCGTTCCCGGCGTACGCATGGCACGGAACGACGGCCACAGCCCGTGCTCGGCATCCCCGATGTAGCGCACCCGGTCGCCCGTTTTGAACTTGGCCACTCTCTTATTCCTCTCTATCGGGTCGCTCGGCCGCCCACCAAAAGGCGAACGCGAGCACAAAGAAAATCGCGAAGACGTACGTCACCGCGGGTACCGCTCGCCGGCCCGGTAAGCGTCGTAGTCCTGGCGGGAAACGCACACGCTGCCCGTGTCCTCGCCGCTCACAAGGTCGAGCCGCCAGCACTCCGGGTCGGTCTGGGGGACTAGGACGGTTACCTTCCCCGTGCTCACGGGCATAAGCCACGTCGACCCGGGCTCGTATTCCTTGCCGCTCACCGTGCCCGCCGTGATCGAGCTGCACCCGGATAGCAAAAGGGCCCCCGCAGCGAGGGCCCCGACAGCAATTCTCTTATTCACTTGACGTCCTCTCTCAGCACATGTCAAGTTAGCGGGCAAAAAAAGAGCACGCCCCGGACACTGGGCATCTTTGACAATGATCCCCAATAACCGGGTCGAACCGTTCCGCGGTGATGTCCTCGTGTAGCTTCCCGAACTCGTCGGCGACGCGTTCGCGACTCCAGTCGCTCACGTCGAACGTCCGCACCGGCCGGGCGAACTTCGCCAGCCAGTAGGAACCCTGGTCGGACTTGAGCCCCCATTGTTCCTCAAGGGCGACCTTGTACACCCCGAGCTGAAAAGTATCCTTCGGCGGCTGGCCGGTCTTGATGTCCCGCGCCTCGCCGTTAATCACCTGGTCGATATAGCCAATGATCGACACGCCGTCCAGCTCGATATCGAACCGAAGCTCGATCCCGGGCGTCCCGTCCGGGGTGATCCAAATGACCTCGTTCTTTCCCTTGCCGGAGTAGTAATCGATGTACTTGGCGACCTGCTCCAGGCCGATGCCGTAGCGGCGCTCTACGTCCGCCTCGCCACCGTAGGGCCCCGACTGGAACCAATACTCAAGATTCGGCGTGACCTCCATGTCCGCGGCCAACGTCGCCGCGTACACCCGGGCGAACTCGGCTTGAGCGTCCGCGAGGCTGGCCGCGCGGCCCGACCGCTCCCAGAACTCCGCCGCCGCGTGGACGGCCGTCCCGTGAGCCAGCCAGGCGGCCGGACGCTGCCACGCTTTCACGCGGCGCTGTAGGTACCACTGGTGCGGGCACTGCCGGTATTGCTTGTGCTGGCTGACCGAATACCTAGGCCGCCGCTTCTCGCTCGCCTCCGTCATACTCCTTCACCTCCCTGTCCACTCCCTCGCTGGTGTGGCATCTGTGGGCGACGGCCGCCCCCGGGCAGCCGCCGAAACTCCGGTAGACCGTCATCACCGCGCGGTTGAAAAGGAATTCCCCGTCCGCGCGTTCGTCCACCAGGACGAGGCTTGTGCACGAGCTTTCGAGGATCGACGCTACCGGCGCGAAGAGGGGGTCTCCCTCTTCGCACAGGACTGACCGGTCAACGATGAGCAGCCACAAACCGCCGCCGTCGCCTTCTCGGGTAGCGTGGATAACCCCGTGTTCCGAGACGACGGTTTCCCCAGTCATATTTACCTCTCGCTATTTGGCCGAACCTTCGGCATTTTCCACACTGTGTAGTCTCGCGGCGTCATCTGCGTGTGCTCGTTCACGCGGATGATAAGGTCCCCGTCCTTTTCGGTACGGGGAACGAACGCCCACCCGCCGCCCGCGGACCCCGGCCGCGGCGGAATGCTCGGGTCAAACTCGACCACTACATTGAATTCTTCTAGCTCTCTGTAGAACCCGGCCAGCCGTGCCAGCTTGTCATCCGACATGCCACGGCCACCGGTTTCGACGTATTCCAAGTGGTTGAGAAGCTTTCGCCATTCCGGCGTACGCTTCACCTTCCCGGACGCCTCCGGCCACGGCATGCGCTCAGCCAGATTGTCAGCCGTCCGCTTGGGATATGCCGGTCCCGGTTTCTTCCGGAGGTGATAGCTCACCGCTGCCCGTGTTGTCCCGTACATCCGCGCAATTTCCGCTTGGGTCATTCCGGGCTGCTTGAGCAGATCAACAATTATGTCTCTATCAAGTCCGCCGCGTGACATTTGGTCCGCCCCTTCGGTATGTTGCGCCTATCTTGACAGGCGCTCAGAGCAGGCGTCAAGCGGCCGAACGTCTATTTCCTCCCCTCTCGGCTAGCGATGTCCACGTTAGTTGAATCCGAAAACTTCTCACACGGTGTCGAGCATCACCTAACGAGCGGATAACAGAAGGTAACATCGCACGGGTGTTCGATCGATGTAGCCGGGTTAACCCGGGTTGGACGGGCGTCCAAAGATCCCCAGCGTCAGGGCCATGACCTGCATCGTTACCTGTCCCCGGTAACGAATGGGCCACTACCTTGCAGTAAACAACCGTTAAAGGTCACCCGTTTGTACCACAGTCCAGCCGTCGCGCTCCGTGCTTGCGGAGGTCCGGCCGCGGCTAGCATCGCTCCGCTGTTGGCCGTTGCAACGAATCCTCGGCGCGTGCCCTATGCGGCCTGGATCACGTCGGGCAGCTCGCTGCGGAGCGCCGACAGGAACACCAGCGCCCGCCGCTCCCCCGCCGTCAGCGGGCGGCCGACCGGGAAGCCCCGGAGGTGTCGCTCCAGGGCCACCCGGTCAACCCACAGGTGTTCGGGCACCTTCGGCGGGCAAGGGCCGTATTCAGCCTCCCAGCCGTCCACGGGAACGGCCGCCGCCTTGGCATCGCGGGAAGCGAGTGCCGCGCGGAGCCCTTGTGCCCGTTGCACGCGGCAGTAGCGGTTCCCGTTGGCGTCCCGGGCTACCAGGTGCGGGCCGTCGTGGGTGCACCGCGGCTTCCGCCGTACCGCCTGGCTCTCGTTCTTGCACGTCCGGCAGTACGGCCAACCGTTGGGCGGCTTGTGCCAGTTCGGCTCGTGGTTCCGCTTGCACCGCCGCTCCGTCGTCATGAGCCGACCCAGACGACGGACACGAATCCTTCGCATCGCTTCACGTCCGCGAGACCAACCAGGTACCCGGTCAGGTAGGCGCTCACCGCGTCAAAGTCGTCGCACTGGTCAACGGTGGACATCTGCGCCTTGTGCGATGGCGGTTCACTCGTGACGCGACCGGAGTACCCCGCGTCCCGGAGCGCCTTCTTGATGAACCGGGTCCGCTGTGCCGCGGTTGCCGGGTTTTCACCTTTCATGCGGCGGCCTTGCCCGCATAGTCGCCCCGGCGCGCTTCGCCGATCTGGTAGCCCAACGCATCGAACTCCGCGTAATCGCCGTATTTGTTGATGCGGAAGTATCGGCCGTCACAGACGGCCCATACCGCCTTACCGCCATCCCACGCGGGTGCGTCGGCCCACACCTCGAACCGCTTGCCGTCCAACTCCAGCACCGATCCCGGCTGACCGGGTTTCGGCGCGAACTCGCCGTCACCCGGCTTCGGACCCTTGAACCCCCGCGGCTTGGTCGGCTTGCGGTACTTCACCTTGGCCGCCTTGTCGAGGATCGCGGCTTGGCCCGCCAGGATCTTGGCGTACGGGTCCCTGGTCCAGTCCTCGTCAGGCGGCAGGGCCGGGAACCCGAAGAGGGTCCCGGCCACTGCGTGCCATGTCTTCTGAGTCACCGCTTGTCCCTCTTCGCGATCTCCGCTGCCTCTTCGCGCGCCTTCTCCAGCGCCGTACCCCAGATGTCCCCGATGTCCTGCGCGGTCTGGGCGGCCTGGAACACGTCAACCGCGTCGTCCGTCAGCTCCACGGGCAACCGGTCGTCCATGTAGAGCCGGGCGAACGAGGCGTACCCGGCCGCGTCCATCTCGCGAAGCTGTTCCACGGTCACTCCGGTGTAGGACAGCGCGGTGCCGACCAGACACGAGGGCTTGCCGTTCCGCTCGTAAGCACACACCGGCAGACCGGCAGTGTAAGTGCGGGGGTAGAGGTAATCCGCGCCCTTTTCCTTGACGGCGCGTTCCAGCAATTCCAGAGCCTTGGCCACGTCTATAACCATTGTTAAGCATCCTCTCTCAGCACATGTCAAGTTAGAAGTCATGAGTTAATCGGGCAACGGCCGTTGCCGTTGCAATGCGAACACGCGATATCCTGGCGCGTGAGCCACCGACCGGTTCCCGAGCAGTTCTGACACTGGGGGCCCGTACCGCAGCTAGCGCAGTGGCTAGCCGTCTTGCCGCGCTTGTCCTTGCCCATTACATCCGTCCTTCCGCGTCGGTGATCGGGCAACGCCGGTTGCCGTCGTACTGGCACAGGTAGTCCTTGGCGTCCGCGTCCTCGGTGTACGGGGCGCGCGGCGACGGGTGCCCGTCCGTCGTCCGGCAGGCCGCCAAGCCCACCAGGGCGGCCAGCACCGTGGCGGCGGCGATCCCGGCGAACCCGATCACTTCGGCCGCTCTCGTGAGTCTCGCGTGCATGGTCTCTCCGTTCGGGGGCACACGAAGGGCCGCAACGCGGGTGTTCACGTTGCGGCCCTTGCGTTCTAAGTCAGGGTTAATCGTTGTCCGTTTCTTCGTACCTCACGACGATGATGCGCTCTGCCCCGGCTTTCGGGCTGCCCCAGAGTCGGGCTCCGATCATCTCAGGAAAGTCGTCCGTGGTCGTCTCGCCGTCCGTCTGACACCTCATGCGGTATTCGCCTGGTTCGCCGTCCAGCTTGTACGTCACGTCGTAGTAGGTGAACCCGTTCGTCCCAGCCATCGCGCGGCCCCTTTCGTTGCGTTGCACTGATACTAGAGCGGGTGCCGAGGGCTCGAACCTCGGTGCCTGCCGGTCACCCCGGTTGGTTCAGCTGGGCAGAACCATCGGTGAGAACAACCCGTGGTTTTTGGTGAGCAGAAGCTCGCCGTTCCGGCCCGCGATCCGCTCGTCGTCCCAGACGATGACCATTGCGCCGTTATCGAACCGGCGGACCTCCCGCACCGGGCGGGGCTCGGAGTAGGCCACCGAGCACCCCTCGTTGTCTGTGTGCTCAGTCGGTCGAAGCGGGTAGCGGATGGTCTGCCCCGGCTCGATGTCCGACCAAGGGACCATGCGCCCGAACGCTTTCTCGTGGCTTGCGGTTGAATTCCAGTGCATTTCAGTACCTCCAGTGCCACCCGGGGGAATCGAACCCCGCGCCGCGACCTTCCCCGCACGTTGGCGGTTCTGCGGCTGGCTTCCTAGCCGGGTGGCTGTGTTCAGCGGGCGCTATCTGTCTCCCGACAGTCGCCGCCCCGCTGGCCCCCTCGCCGAGGTCCCCAGGGTTTCTCAGGCCCTGGTGAAAGCTTCCCCGGTCTGGCGACCGATCCCGGTTCCCGTTGCTGCTTCTACCTCGCGGCGCAGTCCGTGTCCCCGGTGTTTCCGTCTGGCCTCTCGGCCTGACACAGAGAACTTTACGTGCGCCGTCAGCACTTGTAAAGCACTTTCTCCGGGGGGTCACCCGGATGGCGTAGCGTCGCGGGCGTTCCGCTGGTCACGAGCCCGGAGCATCGGGCAGACTCCGGGCAGCAAAAAGCCCCCGGGGTCTCCGGGGGCTAGTTGTCAGCGGCGGACTGTGAACCACACGTAGTGCAATTGCGGCTCTCTGTCCGGCGGCTCATACGTCATCTCCAGTGCGAACAGGGGTCCGAGAACCCGCACGAGCGCTCCGGCCGTCTCCATCGCGTCGTCACGGTCGAAGCTCGCTACGTCCACGCTCACCGCCCCATCCCCCCGATTGGCCGCCCAGACGCCCTCTCGCCCGGTGAAGCGGGTGTGCGACTCCTGAACGCGGATACCGAGCTTCGCGGCGTTGATCACCCGGGACACGTACTGCGCGGCGAGCGTCTTGCGCTGGGATGTCATTGGGTCCTCCTTCGGACTCAGGCTATGGGATGCAAGAAAACCCCCGCCGAAGCGGGGGCTCTCGGTGCCTCAGTGGCCGCAGCACGGGAGGAAGGTCACGAACCCCTCCACCTCCTCAACCTCGGCGTCCTGGTTGTCGGCCACGGTCTGGAGAGCTTCGGCCCGGTCGCCGACGCGGGTCACGTAGACGTGCGCGCCCCGGGCGTCCTTGGCGACGTCGCGGCACTCGGAGCCGTGAACCCGGATGGTGCCCTCGCTGTCGTTCTCGATGACCGTAAGCATTTCGTCTCCCTCGCTCGCTGTTGCCACTGACTTTACACGCGCTGCCCGCACTCGTCAAGTCACGGAGACGAGAAAACCCCCGCCGAAGCGGGGGGCCCTCGGTCACCGGTTGAGCCAGTCGGCGTACGCCTCCGCCGGGTCGGTGCCGTAGTCGCGAACCGAGTGCGCCGCGAGCTGCGCCGGGTACGCCTCGCGCGGATCGTCCGAGCGCATCAGCTCCGCCACGTTGGTAAAGCCCACGGCCACCAGGGCGGCCACGGCAGCGTCAGTGCGTGCCTGGAAAGCGTCCAGCCGCTTGGCCTCCCGAGCCTTGCGGGCAGCGTCCCGGCGGCGCTTGTCGGCAGCCTGGCGCATGACGGTCGTCTCGGCAACCCAGCGACCGCGTGCCGCCTGGCCGCTCTCGTCGGTGCACCCGAAGCACTTGCCGCCCATCACGGACACGGGGCCGAAGTGACCCGTCCCGCCGCAGCGGTGGCAGGGCACCCAGACGTAGGTAACGCCGTCGATAACGCGGGTCTCGGTGGCGCTCATCGTGTTCGTCATGCCCACGACTTCACACGCGCTAGCGGCACGCGTAAAGGCACGGCGATTGCTCCAACCGAGTGAACTACGTCACTTCATGTTCCGGATCGGCGTTTGGAACAGTGTCTATAGGATGAACACAGCGAACACAGCGCAGTTAACTACGTCAACACAGTAAAGCCGTCGGCGTCAGCCGAACGGCCTTGGTTAACAAAGTCAACTACGCTAACTAGGTTTCCGACCGTGGTTGAGCGGTTTACGCAGCTAACTAGGCGTCCCTCTCTCCGCCTGGTGCTCAGTAATGCTCCCCGGTCGGTCTCTCTTCCGTTGTCCACCGTGGACTAAGGGTTATCGCGCCACCGAGTCGACAACGGAGACAACTCCCGGTCATCGTGGGTACCGAGCTAGCTAGCTCCCTGCGGTGACCGGGCACCAGCCGTAAACGCACCGGCCCACGGATGGTCGGCCGGTCGGCTTGTGTACGGCAGGGCTACCGCCCTGCCCCCTACCTACTCCCCCGGAGGCTAGCTATGGATATCTGCGTGTGCCTCTTCGGCCGGGAGATCTTCTCCCTCAGTGCCAGCCGTGGCGAGCGAGAGGTAACGCTCGGGCTAGGCACCATCACCGAGCTAGCCGAGGATGACGACGGCGACGACGAGACGCCCTGCGGCTTCGCCCTCCCGTGAGGCCGGGCTACCGGGTGTGCACCGTTGCCGGATGCCCGGAGCTGACCGAAGGTGGCGGCCGGTGCCCAGACCACAGGGCACGGGCGGACCGGGCACGGGGCACCAGTGCCAGCCGTGGCTACGGAGGCAAGGGACACGAGGCGTTCAGGCGAGGCGTGCTCGCTCGTGATCCAGTGTGCGTGCTGTGCCGACGCAAGCGTGCGGTACACGCGGACCACTGGCCACTGAGTAGGGATCAGCTAGTCCTCAAGGGCATGAACCCGAATGACAAGGCCAACGGAAGAGGCTTGTGTCACTCGTGCCACTCGCGGGAGACGGCGCTCAACCAAGGTTCCGGGCTCGCTCGGTGACCCTCGAAACAAACCCCTCGGTCGGCTTCGGGGACCTCGAAAGCGGATAGGGGTGGGGGGTACCCCCGGATGTGGATCATGCCTGGACCGCCGGGGAGGTCTCTGCCGGGTCCGTCAGGTTCAAAAGGTCGCCGTTAGATAACGGCCGCGCGCCCGAAGCGCGCGGCGACCAGGCGTAACCGTCGTTATCAAGTCGAGAGGGTTGCCGAAGTGAGCGACGAACCGTGCGTGTGCGAGACCGACTTCACCTGTCTCGCCGCGGAGCACGAATCGGATCGGGCGCAGCTCGAAGCGATGGAGGAAGCGGTCAACCGCCTAATCCGCCGCCTGGCGGCCCTTGGGTGGATACCGCCGGAAAGCTAACGGGGTTGAACGTCATCAAAGCGCTAGCAGGTCGGCTAGCCGCCCTGTGCGGGTCGCTCGCCGCTTAAACGGGCACTGGAGAGTCAGCCCAATGGTGGGCACCCGGTTTCGAAAACCGGGGGCGGCTCAGCCGCGGGGTTCGATTCCTCGGCTCTCCGCTAGATCCGGGGCTTCGGGTAGACGCAGCCGCCGAAGCTCAAATGAAGCAGGGCTCGCCCGGATCGCTCGCCCCTCTAGCCCAACTGGCAGAGGCGTCCGGCTCAGACCCGGAAGGTTCGCGGTTCGAATCCGTGGAGGGGTACCATTGGTCTCTAGCTCAATTGGCAGAGCAGCGGATTGTTAATCCGCCGGTTCCTGGTTCGAGTCCAGGGAGGCCAGCGTGGCGGTGGTTGCGGGTTCGAGTCCCGCCCGAGGAGGAGTCTCCCCGGTAAGTCTCAATGGCAGAGCTGCCGCGTTAGCAAGACCCGTTCCGCTGCCCCTGGCAGCCCAGGGCGGGTCGCAAAAGTGCCCGGGTCGCTACCGGGGAACCCCAAACGGCCGACCATTCAGGCGGCCCTGCGAAGGGGCAAGCCGGGAGCCGTTGACCGGCACGCGCGGTGGCAGAGCTGGCCGAATGCTGACACCGGATACAGGACTGAGAGCGGGTCCGGATTCACCCGATGCTCCAGCCCACGCGGGTCCGAATCCCGCCCGCGCACAACGCTAGCCGAGAAGCCGGTAAGGCGATCGGTTCACAGCCCGCGCAAGGCTTCTTGCACCGCGGAGCGCTGTCGCAAAGGGCCGATCGCGCTAGCCCCAAACCAACCCGAGGAGACCGACATGCCCCGTGGTGGTGCACGCGCGGTCTCCGGACCGCCGCCCGATCCCAATGCTCTCCGCCGCGAACGTCCGTCGGACGCCGCTGGCTGGACCACGCTCCCTCGCGAGCCGGAATACCAGCCGCCGCCGGAGTGGCCGCTAATCCAGGCCACGCAGCGAGAAGTCGAGTTCTGGCTCGACCTGTGGCAGCGACCGCAGGCGATCATGTGGCGACAACTCGACCAGACGATCGAGGTTGCGATGTTCGTCCGGAAGCTTTGCGAAGCAGAAATGCCGAAAGCCTCCGTCGAACTTCAGAAAGTCGTCCGACAGTATCTCGACTCCCTCGGGCTCTCCGTTCAGGGAATGCTTCGCAACCGATGGCGGATCGAGGAAGCCGACAACAGCACGCCTTCCGCAGAAACCAAACCGACCCGGCCGTCCGCAAAGAACCGGATGAGGGTCGTTAAAAACGACTGACAGGAAAGTCCTGTGAGCCACACGGATAAGACCGCACCGTACCGAGTGCGCCTGGCGCGCGGTGAGACGCGCGCTTACGTTCGCCCGTGCGGTCCCGACTGCGTCTATTGCACTCACGGGCGGCTGCGCCACCGATTCGGAAGTCATCGAACCCGCGCATCCGCCAACCGCGCCATTCAACAAGGCGAATGGCGGGACGAATACTGACATAGGAGGCTCACGGTGGATGACTTCACCGTGGACTTTCCTACCCTGTGGATTGTCCCGGACTGGATCGAGGCTCACTGTCCGGTACCCGACCGGGACGCCCGGGGTGCTCAGCTTGAGCTCTACCCGTGGCAGCTCTGGTGTCTGGCCAACCACTACCGCGTCAAGCCGACCGCCGAGCGGGGGCAGCTCGCCCCCGCGTTCTACTACCGGCGTTCGCAAATCGTCATGCCGCAGAAGTCCGGCAAGGGCCCGTTTGCCGCGGCGCAGACAATCGCGGAAGCGCTCGGCCCGGTCGTTTTCGACGGCTGGGCGGCAGGCGGAGAGGTTTACGCCTGCGCCGACTGGGGCTGCCCGTGCGGCTGGATGTACGTCTACGAACCGGGCGAACCGATGGGCCGCCCGTGGACAACGCCGCTAATTCAGCTTCTGGCCACATCGGAAGACCAGGTAGACAATGTTTACCGTCCGCTAAAGGCCATGCTCAAACTCGGCCCGCTCGGCGACGTCTGCCGGGTCGGCGAGGAATTCACGCGGCTTCCCCGCGATGGCGAAATCACCGTTGTTACCTCGTCGGCGCAATCGCGTCTCGGTAACCCCATCATTTTCGCCGTTCAGGACGAGACCGGAACCTACACCAAACAGAACAAGATGGTGAAGGTCGCCGACACCCAGCGCCGCGGCGCGGCCGGTATGGGTGGCCGGGTAATCGAGACCACGAACGCGTGGGACCCAACGGAAGAGAGCACGGCACAGCTCACCCACCAGACCACGGTGGACGACGTTTTCCGATTCTTCCCGCAAGCCCCGGCCAACCTGTCATTCAAGAACAAAGCCGACCGGCGAAAGATCTACAAGGTTGTCTACGCCGGTTCGAGCCACATCGACTTTGACGGCATCGAGGCCGAGGTTGCCGAATTGCTCACGCGCGACCCCGCGCAGGCCGAGCGATTCTTCGGCAACCGGATCACGGCAGGCACGGATACGTGGCTGGACCTCGCCGCGTGGGAAAGCCACAAGGCTGACCGCGTCGTCAAGCCGCGTACGCGGATCGTGCTCGGGTTCGACGGTTCGGACGTTGACGACTGGACAGCGCTTCGCGCGGAAACCATGGACGGTTTCCAGTTCACCCCGACTTACGGGCCGAACGGCCGAAAGACGATTTGGAATCCGGCCGACTTTGACGGCCAGGTGCCGCGGCTCGAAGTGGACGCCGCGGTTCGCGAGCTGTTCGCGCGGTACGACGTCGTTCGGATGTATTGCGACCCGCCGTACTGGGAATCCGAGATCGACGCGTGGGCCGAGAGCTTCGGGGCCAAGCGGGTTATCCGTTGGTACACCCGGCGTCCGGCGCAGATGCACGACGCTGCCGAGCGGCTGAAAACCGATGTGATGACGGCCGATTCCGGCTTCACGCACGACGGTTGCGAAATCACGACGGCCCACGTCGGCAATACGCGCGCAGCCGCGCGCCCGGCCGATCGCTACGTGCTCGTGAAAGTCAGCGACAAACTCAAGATTGACGCCTGTGTGACGTCCGTGCTGACGCACGAGGCCGCGGGCGACGTCCGCGCCGCCGGACTGGCCGCCAAGCGGCGGAATTACTACTACGGAGCTTAGGAAGGCTTTACGCATGGCGACCATTGAGGACGCTTCCGCGCTCGTGGATGTCATGTACAACGAGCTTCGCAACCGCCGCCCGGCCATTCACACGATCGACCGGTATTACCGCGGTGACCACCGGCTCAAGTTCGCTTCCGAGCAGTTCGCGAAGTACCACGCGGACCGCTACAAGGGGTTCGCGGACAACTGGGTGCCGCTGGTGTCTGACGCTCCGGTGGAGCGGCTTACCTGGCAGGGCATCCACGCGAACGGCGAAGCCCAGGCGGACAAAGAGATTTGGCGCGTCTGGCAGACGAACGGGCTCGACGTCGACTCGCAGCTAGGCTTTCTCGGCGCTATCAACTCCGGCCGGTCGTTCGTCCTCGTCTGGGGCAACCCGGACGACGAACAGACCCCGATGGTCACGTTCGAGGACGCCTCTCAGTGCATCATCGCCTACGTTCCCGGCTCGCGCCGCCTCCGGCGCGCGGCGCTGAAAACGTGGCAGGACGGCAACCGCGAGTTTGCGACGCTGTATCTGCCGGACGAGGTGTGGAAATTCGAGCGCCCGCTCTCGCAGAACACGAAGACGCACGCCGACGCGGCGATTGATGAAGAGCTGGACAAGTGGGCCACGCGGGACATGGGCGATTCGGAGCCCAACCCCCAGCCGAACCCGATGGGCGTTGTCCCGATGGTCGAGCTACAGAACAAGCCGACTCTGCTCGCCGACCCCATTTCGGACGTCACCGGCGTTATCTCGATGCAGGATGGCGTAAACCTCCTGTGGTCGCTTCTGTTCACCGCGTCCGACTACGCCGGTTTCAAGCAACGGCTCATCCTCGGCGCGGAACGCCCGATGATCCCCATCCTTGACGACAAGGGCACGGTCATCGGCGAGCGCCCGGTAGACATGGAGCGGTTCGCGATTGACCGCATCGCGTTCGTCACCGACGAAAACGCGAAGGTCGCGGAATTCTCGGAAACCAACCTGACCGCGTTTACCGAGATCATCGAGACTGCTATTGGCCACATCGCGGCGCAGACTCGCACGCCCCAGCACTACCTCATCGGCAAAATTGCCAACCTGTCGAGCGACGCGCTTATCGCCGCGGAAGGCGGCCTCGTCAAGCGGACGCAGGAAAAGCAACTGTGGTTCGGCGCGGCCATTCGCGAAGCCGCGGCGCTTATCGCGCTCGCCCAGGGCAACACGGCCAAGGCCGAAGCGCTCCGCGCGGGACGGTCCCTTTGGGCTGACGAGGAATTCCGCTCGCAGTCACAGCTTGCGGACGCCCTGCTCAAGCTCTCGCAGGTGGGTTTCCCGTTCGAGTACTTGGCCGCCAAGTGGGGGCTGACGCCCCAGGAAGTGGCCGAGGTGGTCGAGATGCGCCGCCGCCAGGCGGAGACCGACCCAATCGCCGAGATCGCGAGAAACCTTAATGCTCCCAATAGCGGAACGCCGGGCGAGGGCCCGACGCAGCCTGTCCAAGGCGACGGCCAAGGAGGGACGCCGCCTGTGGGCGGCGCTGGATCCACAGCGGCTTGATACCTGGATTGCCTCTGTCGCAAGGCTTACGGCCCTCGTGACGGAGGCTCAGCTACGCCAGACGTCCACTGCGGACGACTACGCGGACGCGGTGCTCCGGCAGCAGGGCGAACGGCTCGACTCCGCCGGGGACGTCGCGCCGCACTCGCTCGCCGGAATCGCAAGCGACGGCCGACCGTTGCCATCGCTTCTGTTCCACCCGGTGATCACGACCAAGCGCGCTATCGGGCTTGGGGCGTCGGTTGATCGCGCTATGGCCTTGGGGCAAGCCCACCTAGAAGCGATCGTGCGAACCCAGGTGTCCGACGCGGGCCGGGTCGCTGACGGAATCGCGGTCGCCACTCGTAACGCCGAGTGGGTCCGCGTGATCTACGGCGAGACGTGCTCCCGCTGCATTCTCCTGGCGGGCCGTGTCTATAGCTGGAAAGCCGACTTTCAGCGGCACCCCGGGTGCGACTGCTACGCGATTCCGACGACATCCGAGCACGACGCTCGCGCCATGGGTCTGACGGCAGACCCTCTCGAATACTTCCGGTCGCTCTCGAAAGACGAGCAAGACCGGATCTTCACCAAAGACGGTGCCCAAGCTATCCGCGAAGGGGCCGACATGGGCCAGGTGGTCAACGCCCGCAAAGGGATGTCCGCCGCTGGCACCACCACGACCGGTACCACCCGGTTCGGCACCGCGGGCCGACGCCTCAAGGGCGCAGTCCGCCTGATGCCGGAACGAATTTACGAGATCGCGAACGGCGATCACGACGAGGCCGTACGGCTCCTCCGCCAACACGGCTACATCCTCTGAGTCGAGAAAGGCTCCGCCGCAATGGCTGAACCCGAAAACGATGGCACCAACCCCGAGGTTGACGAGACCGAGGGCACCGGCTCCGCCGCCGAAACCGAAGACACCGACGCCCCGCTAGAGGGCGAGGACGCCTTGGGCGACAAGGGCAAGAAAGCCCTCGACGCCATGAAGGCGGAGCGGAACCAGTACAAGCAGCAGCTTCGCGAGGCTCGCAAGGAACTCGAAGCGCTGAAAGCGCCGCAGCCCAAGGCAGGCGAACAGCCCGACCTCGACGCGCTGACGGCGAAGGCAGAGGCCGCCGCCCTCGAAAAGGCCAACACTCGAATTATCCGCGCGGAAATTCGAGCCGCCGCGGCTGGCAAGCTCGCCGACGTTTCCGATGCCGTTCTGAACATCGACCCCTCACAGTTCGAGGTCGACAAGGACGGCAACGTTGACCAGGAGGAAATCGCGGACGCGATTGCCGACCTGCTCACCCGAAAACCACACCTGGCAGGTACCGCAACGGGCCGGTTCCAGGGTTCCGCCGACCAGGGCGCACGCAAGCAGCCCGCGCGGCCGTCCCAGCTCACTCGCGCCGAACTGGCGAAGATGAGCCCCGCAGCGATCATGAAGGCCAAGGCCGAAGGCCGCCTTAACGATCTCTACGGGATCAAATAACCACCCGTAAGGAATCGCCACAATGGCTGTTGACACCTTTATCCCCGAAGTTTGGAACGCGGAACTCCTGACCGCGCTTCCGACCCAGTACATTTTCGCCCAGGGCGGCGTGGTCAATCACGACTACGAAGGCGACATCTCCGCCTACGGCGACACGGTGCACATCGGTGCGCTGTCCGCGCCGTCGATCGCTAACTACGTCAAGAACACCACGCAGATCGACCCGGCGACGCTGACCACGACTGAGCAGCTTCTGCTCATCGACCAGGCGAAGTACTTCGCGTTCGAGCTGGACGACATCGACGCTCGCCAGGTTCGCGACAACGGCCAGGTGATGACCAAGGCCGCCGAGCTGGCCGCGCGCGGTCTGTCGGCCGCGGCGGACACCTTCCTGTCCGGCCTGATGGTCGCGGGCGCGGGTACCGTTCTCCCGGCTACCGCTCTGTCCACTTCGGACGCCACGGCCGCGCAGAACGGCGCGTACGTGCTCATCCGGAAGGCGCGCGTCGCCCTGGACAAGGCGAACGTCCCGGCCACCGGTCGATTCCTGATCGTGAGCCCGGAGTTTTACGCCGTTCTGCTGGGTGACCCGCGTTTCGTGGACGTCTCCAAGTACGGCAGCTCCGCGGGCATCATGAACGGCGAGGTTGGCCGCATTGTCGGCTTCTCGGTGATCGTGTCGAACACGATTCCGCAGGGCACCGCGGGCACCGCTCCGGCGGTTTCCAACTTCCTGGTTGCCGGTCACTCGATGGCGACCACGTACGCGGAGCAGATCTCGAAGACCGAGGCTTACCGCCCGCAGAACAGCTTCTCGGACGCCGTGAAGGGACTGCACCTGTACGGCGCGAAGGTTGTCCGCCCGGAGGCCCTGGTGGTCTGCGACGTGGACGTCACCGTTCTCTGATAACTCGCGCTTAGGAGGTCAGCCGTAATGGCTGCTGTTCACGTCACCACCGAAAACAACGAAGGCCAGAAGGTCACTTTCCTGCTCGATGACGAGCGGGAAGCGGACCAGGAACGAATTGACTATTTCCGCAAGCTCGTGCGCCGCGACGACCTCCGGGACGTCAAGGTGACCGAGCCCGGCCAGAAGGGCACCTCTCGTGGCGCTGCCAAGTCTGGCGGGAACGGCTGACCTAGCCGCGCGCGGGATCGACGTCACGAACACCGAACGGGTGGCCGCCTTTCTGGCGGCCGCCTCTTCGGAGGTTCGCTCCGCGGCCGGGTCCCCGATCACACGGACCGACTACACGGCGGACATTCCCGCCATCGGTCAGTCGGAGCTGACGCTGCCCGCCCAGCCGATTCGGTCTGTCGCATGGGTTCTCCTCGACGGCGAGCCGGTGACGGACTGGCGTCTGGTCAACGGTTCCCTGTGGCGTCAACGCGGCTGGGGACACCCCCACTGCCCGCGGGTCGTCACCGTGTCGGCTAACGGCGGGCTGGACGAGGTACCGGCTGACGTCGTGGACCTCGTGTGCTCGCTGGTCGGGCTCGCGCTCGCGAACGCCGAAGACGGGGGCTACAGCTCCCGTGGCGACCTGACCCAGCTTCGGATCGATGACTACAGCGAGGGCTACAACTCGTCCGCCTCCGGCCGTCTGGCCGGGGTTATCGAGCTGCCCGACGCCACCCGCAAGCGGCTACGCGCACGGTTCGGCGGATCGGTCGCCATGGTGAGGTTCCGATGAGGAACACGCGCGGGCTCGTGGCCCGCGCCCGCCGGGCCGCTGAATCGCTGATGCTCGACGCGTGCGAAGTCGTTGCCGTCACTGGGAGAACGACCAACCCGGACGGCACGGTATCGCCGACGTACGGGCCGCCGGTCTACTCGGGCAAGTGCAAGATTCAGCGGCTACGGGGCAGCTTCCCGCAGACGCCGGTTGCCGGTGAACACCTGTGGACGCTGGAAAGCCTGGAACTCCACGTGCCGGTCAACGGCACCGCGGCTATCAGCGTGGATCACCGCGTGCGGATCACCGCGTCCGCCGACCCGGATAATGTCGGCCGCATCTTCCGCGTGAAGTCCGACGATCGCAAGTCTCTCCAGTCGGCCGTACGACTCCAGGTCGAAGAGGTGACCGGGTGAGCGTCGACTGGTCCGAGGTAGAAAAGCTGGCCGACGATCTCGAGATCGCGGCCGACGACATCCGCAAGAAGGTTCTCCCGGTCGTCCGCAAGGGCGCGGTGAACGTCAAGAACGACATGCGGCGCGACGCCACCGGCCACCCGACCTACCGCCATTTCCCGCGCTCGATCACGTACGACGAGATCAACGGCGGGCTTGGCGCGGAAATCGGTCCGGACAAGGACCTGGTTCAGGGCGCGCTTGGCAACCTGCTGTATTTCGGCACCGATAAAACCAACGGCGTTCTGAACATCAACCCGCCGCTTGACAAAGAGGCTCCGCGATTCGAGCGGGCCCTAGCGGACGTCGCGGAGGACATCCTCTAATGATCCTCGAACACCACGACGCCATCCGGGCGCTTCTCGCGCCGCTCCCGTTCTATGACGGGCAGGTGCCCGCCAAGCCGACGTACCCGTACCGGGTCGTCTATTTCGACACGGGCACCGAGTCCGGCACGAAGCTTGAGGGTTCGTCGGACCGCGCCGAGTTTCGGTTTCAGATCACCTCGGTTGCCGAGTCGCCGCAGGGCGTGGCGATCGTCGCCGACGCCGCCCGTTCCAAGCTGATCGACGCTACCCCGGTCGTCCCCGGCCGCGTGTGCACGCGCATCGATCACGAGACCGCAATTCCCGTCCGCGCAAACGAAGAGGTCACCAACCCGAACACGGATCTACATCCGATGTACGCGGTTGACACGTACCACTTTTCTTCCTTCGCGGGCTGAAAGGAAACCATGGGCAACGATTTCGTTCGTGCCCGCTGCGCGGAAACCGGGCACATCGCTGCCCTTCCGAAAACAGCGCTCGAACTCGGACACATTGAGGGCTGGCAGGCCGTAGACGGCCCCGTGCCCGATGGCCCCAAGCCCGCCGCTTTCCCTCGGAAAGCCGCGCGACCCCGCAGAAAAGAAAGTGAATGACCTATGTCTGACATGCTCACCGATGGTCAGATCCGCGTGCAGTTCGTGCCGACGATTGCGGACCCGTCCGCGCCGACCGTCACGGAGCTTAACGCGGGCGTTGACCTCTCCTGCCTCATCACCGCGGATGGCCTGGACATCTCGGTTGACGAGGACAAGATTTCCATCCCGAAGCTCTGCGACACCAGCAACGCGGAGGCTCCGGGCCGCGCCACTTACGGTGTCGAGCTGACCCTCGTCCGCAAGACGGACAACACCGAGGACAAGGCGTGGACCACGCTTCTGCGTGGCACCAAGGGTTATCTCGCCATCCGGTACGGCGTTCCGTCCAAGACCGCTTTCTCCGCGGGCGACAAGCCCGTCATCTTCCCGGGCGCGGCCGGTGAGCGGAAGCTCCAGAAGCCGGAAGCGAACAACGCGGTGAAGTTCCAGAGCAAGTGGTTCGTGAGCGCGCCGCCGCAGTACGACGCCGCGGTTGTCGCCGGGTCGTGATTGCTTGCGCCCGCCCGGTCCTCGACTCCCGGGCGGGCGCATTCCCCTTCTGAGTCGAGAGCGAGTCGAGAGAAAACCCAATGAGCATTGACAGTCTTCTGGCCGCTGCCAAGCTGCCCGAAACCGCCGTGTCCGTCTGCCTCCGCAGCGACCTGCAAGCCGACTGGGAGAAGCTGGATCGTGAGCTGACCTCCCGCCAGGCGACGAGCGAGACGCTTGCGCCGTCCGATGCCGACATGGAGTTGGCGCGGCGGATCAAAGAGCTTGAGGCCGAGATGGCGGAGAGCACCGTAGAGGTCCGGTTCCGCGCGCTGACCCGTAAGCCGTGGCTCAAGCTCGTCGCGGACAACGCTCCGCGCAAGGATCGCCCCGCCGACCAGATCATGGGCTTTAACACGGACACCATGTTTGAGGCCCTGGTGCGGGAATCCATGGTGTCGCCGGAGCTCGACGGCGACCAGCTGGACGCGTTCCTGGATGCGTTGACCAGCAAGCAGTTTGACGCGCTCGCCGAGGCCGCGTGGAACCTTAACCGCAAGGACACCCCGGACGGCCCGGTTTTCAGCCAGGCCGCCTCTCGTCTGATGCCCGGCTCAGACGAGAAGTAGAAGCGGCAGTAAAGCTCGGGATCTCGCCGTCCCGGCTCGCAGGCGAGGAACCGAGCGAGGTCACCGAATACGAGTACGACGAATCCGGGCGGCTGGTTCGCTCGGTGACCACCCGTAGTCCTGAGTGGACACCGGAAGATCGTTCGCTCGTAATGGCTTTCCTCGAATACGAAGCCCTCGTGTGCCACGGGTGCGGCGGCTTCCTGCCGGAGACCACGGACGCGGACAACGCGGGCAAGTACGTGGCTGACCTCCCCCACCGTTGCCACCGTTGCGACGCATTGGCCAAGCAGCAAGAGGCGTACGCCGATTCCCCGCAGCCCAACGCACTCAAGGTCTGGCCGGTTCACTTGAAGGAGTAACACGAATGACCGACCGGACAGTAAAGGTCATCCTCGACGCGGAGATTGCTAAGTACTTCGCGAAAATGAAGGAAGCCGGGAAGGTCACGCGTGACGTCGAAAAGGCGGAACGCGACCTCAAGAATTCCCTTGACGCCGCCGAGGATGCCGCCGGTCGCGCCCGTGTCTCGGAAGCGAAGCTTGCCGAGGTCCGCAACAACTCCAAGGCAACCGTCGCGCAGCTCGCCCAGGCCGAAGAGGAACACAACAGCAACCTCCGCAAGCTGGACGCCGCGATTGACCACGCGACGCAGGCTGAGCAGCGCTTCCAGGAGGCGCTACGGAAGTCGTACGAGGAACAGGACAAGGGCGGCAAGAAGACCCGCGACGAGCTAGACCGCGTTGCCTCGCGGGCTAATGCACAGTTCGACGCGCTCAAGTTCACCGCGCTGTCCGTTGGCCTCCCGGCCGCGGCTGCCATTGGTGCGGCCGGTACCGCCGTCGCCCTCGGCGGCATCGCTACCGCGTTCGCCGGGCTCGGGGTTTACCTCGCCGCCCAGAATGACCAGATCGCCAACAAGTTCACCGGCATGGTGAACAACATCGAGGCATCGTTCAGCGGGGTTGGCGAGAAGTTCGAGGCTCCGGTTTCCGCGGCTATCGATGACATCGGGCATTCGTTCGAGCGGGTGAACCCGCTCATTCAGAATTCCATGACCACTGCGGCGGGCTACGTCGCGCCGCTCACGCGCGGCGTGCTAGACCTCGCAGAGAACGCCATGCCCGGGTTCGCCAAGGCGACGGCCGCGGCCGGTCCCCCGGTCGCCGGTCTGGCGTCTCTCTTGGCGCAGACCGGTTCCGGTCTCTCGGATTTCTTCTCGGAGCTGACGAACGGCTCCGTCTCGGCGGCACAGGGCATGTCGCAACTCGGCGGCATCGTTCAGCTTTTGCTTGGCAGACTGGGAACCCTGCTCGCCAACCTGTCGAACATCAGCGGCGGCCCGCTGGGCGACCTCCGCGCGATGGTGGACAACGTCACCTCCGCGCTGATCAAGCTGACGCAGCAGGGCGCGGCGGGAACTAGCTTCCTCTCCGGGTTCACGTCGTCGGCCAGCGGCATGATTGCCGTCCTGAACATCCTGGCGTCCGTGATTAACACGCTGCCGTCCGGGCTGACACAGTTCGCCGGTGCCCTGTCGGCCACGTCCATGGTCGCGTCAAAGTTCGGGCTCGACGTCGGCGCGGGATTCGAGGGACTGGGCGGGAAGATCCGGGCGGCCGGAGCTGACCTGTCCGGTACGGCGAAGTTCGCCGCGCAGGCGAAGACCGCTGTCGGCGGGCTCGCCGCCGGTGCGTTCAACCCGGCTACCCTCGCGGTCGGCGCGCTCAGCGTCGGCCTGGATTTGTTGGGCCAGCACCAACGGAACATGGCGCTCAACGCGCAGAACGCCGCCAACCGCGTCAACACGCTGACCGACGCCCTTCGGGCGTCCAACGGCGTCATTGACGAGAGCGTGCGATCCGCGGCTGTGAAACAGCTTTCCGCGTATCAGGTGCTCGATGAGGGCACCCGGAACCTGATCCAGGACGTTACTCACCTGGCGGGACCGCAAGGCGCGGGGCAGCTCGTAGACGCGTTCTTGGGCAGCGCCCAGGCAGGCGACAAGCTCAAGGCGACGCTCCAGCAGATTGTCCGCGACGGCACCTCGACCGGCACCGCCGCGTACGGCGGATACAACCAAGCCCTTGGCGCGTCGGAAAAGCACATGACGGCCGCGGCCCAGAACGCTCAAGACCTGCTCAACATCATGCAGGACAACGCGGGCACGTTCGCCAACGCGGCGGACGCCGCTCGGGCGGAATCGGCCGCCATGCAAGGGGCCGCCGACGCCCACAAGGCGCTCACGGACGGCGAGCGCGCAGCGGACACCACGACGCGTTCGCTCAGCGCGGCTTTCAACGAGCTGTCCAAGACTGGCGGGGACGCCGCGTCCAAAGCGGACGACTTGCTACAGGCCGTCCGACTGCTCCGCGGCGAGACGCCGAGCGTCGAGGAAGCGACCAAGGGATGGAACGACGCTCTCCGGAGCGTCGGCGAATCGCTCAAGGGCGTTGACCTTAAGAAGCTCAAGGGCGACCTCGTGGACGCCTCCGGCGCGATCAACACGCAGTCCGCCGAGGGCAGCAAGCTTTACGACGTCATCATGAACACGTCCAAGGCGTGGGCGACGCAGGCGCAGGCGTGGCAGAGCGCGGGCGTCCCGGCGGACCAGATTCAGGGCCGCCTTGCTGGCATGAACGACGAGCTAGGCAAGCAACTCCGGGCGGCCGGGCTGACGCAGGGCCAGATTGACAGCCTCGCACAGCACTACGGGATGATCCCGGCGGACGTCGTGACTCAGCTTCGGCTTGAGGGCAACGCGGACGCGCAGACGGAGCTTTCCGGAATCCTCGGCGAGCTTAAGAAGTTCCCCGATAGCAAGGGAATCCGCGTTGACGTCATGTCCGACACCGCGCGGAAGACGCTTACCGACCTCGGGTACCAGATCGTCCAGCTTCCTGACGGTAAGTTCCAAGTTTTCGCGAATACCGAAGAGGGCCGAAAGGGTCTTTCGGATTTCAAGAATACGATTGATGGAACGTTCGGTGTCGTTCACGTCAAAGCCACGGATGGCGAGGCGCAGGCAACCGTAACCGTCTGGCAAAAGCGGGCGGACGGAACCACTGGTTACACCACGCTTGACGCCCGAGCCAATCCGGCCACGGGCAAGCTCGAATACTGGACGCGCCAGGCGAACGGGTCGTACGCGTGGGCGACTCTCGATTCCCGCATCGACCCCGCCACGGGGAAGGTACAGGGTTGGCTCCGGATGGCAGACGGCTCGTGGGGATGGGTCAACCTCGACGCCCACACGGCGGAGGCTGAAAAGGCGATCAACGACGCCGCTCGCACCCGGCATTCCACGATCGTCGTCACGTACGACGTCAGGGGCGCTCCGCGCGCCCCGGCCGGTGGCACCCGGGCCGACTTCGCCGCAGGCGGCGTGGCGGTCCCGATGGCGTCCGGCGGCGTGCTCGGGCTGGCCAGCGGGCAGCGGCTCACGCCGATGAGCCCCATTGCTCAGCGGGTCGCCCCGGCTACGTGGCGCATCGTGGGCGACAACCTCCGGGTGCCGGAGTACTACATCCCCGCGAACGGCTCCGCCCGCTCTAAGGCGATCCTGGCGCAGGCGATGATGGACCCGGCGCTCCAGTCGGACGTCACCAGCGGACGGGCGTGGGTCGGCTCCATGGCCCCGCGGATCATCATCCCGATGCAGGCCGCAGCCGCGAGCGACGTCCCGGCGCAGGTGCTCGCCGCGTTCGCCAGCCAGCTCCAGGCGGCCGTGGTGGCCGGGATGAGCCAGGTCACGATCAACCTCGACCCCCGCGGAATCTCGACTCTCGAGACTCGGGGCGCGGCGCTGAACTCCGTCCGCTAGCGCGAGCAGACGAACGCCTTCGCGTTGCCTACGATCCCCGACAGCTCAGCATCGCTCAGCCGGTCGTAGGCAACGCGGTAGTCCGCCATCAGGCCGCGGGCGGCCCCCAACTCGTTCTCTGGCATCGCCGCGATGTCCTTGCACATCTCGTCGGCGAACCCGGCGGAGTTGACGATCGTGGCGCTGTACTCGCCGAAGCCGGTCGGCCCCATCAGGCGGTTGGCCGTGGCGTACCCCTGGTAATCCCGCCCGGTCGCCACGGTCTCAGCCGTCACCGGCGGCTTGCCCGGGGCGGCTACCAGCGTCGCCACGACCATCGTCGCCGTTCCGCCGAACATCACGGCCCCGGCCACCCAGGCGGCCAGCGCCCGCGCGCGCACTCGTCCCATGTCTCCCCCTTCGCACTTCCGACCGGAGACGTTACTCCGCACCCTTGACTAGGAGAAGCCGTGGCGGCTCCATACCACCCGTACTACCTAGGTCCGGTCGGGGCGCTGACGGCCATCCCGTTGGCGGAAACCGTGACCCCCGACATCATCCCGGTGCAAGCGGTCAATTCGTCTATCGACGGAACAGCGACCGTCGAGCGATTCGGCACTAAGCGGTCGTGGAAACTCGATTACAAGGGACTCACTGAGGACTTGGAATCGATTCTCACCATGGCGCTCACCGGCGCTCTCGCCGGTCCGCTTTACCTGGTGGACCCGCTGACGACAAACCTGCTCTCCCCCATTGTCGCGACGGCCGGATCTACGCCGGGCCGGAACCCGTTCACGACGTCCGTTCCCGGGCTCAGCGCGGATATCGTCGCCGCGACTGCCCCGTTCGCCGTGACGCCCGGCCACCGCAACCAAGTCACGTCGGTGAACTCTTCCGGCGTGACACAGACTCTCTGGACCCCGGCGGTACCGGTCCGGCCCGTAGTCCACACGTTCTCCGCCTACGTCAAGGCATCCGCCAACGTCGGCGTTCAGCTCTCGGACGGAAACGCGGTGATCGGCACTGCCAGCACGGGAACACCGTCCGCGTGGACGCGGGTAAGCGTGTCGGCGACATCGGCCACCGGAACCCTTCTCCCGACGTTCTCTGTCCCCAACGGCGCAACGCTCCAGCTCGCCGCGCTCCAGCTTGAGGCGAGCGCGACCGCCACCCCGTGGCGGCCGGGCGGCGGCGTCTGCCGCGTCTATGTGTCCTCGGCGGACCGCTCTTCTGTCCTGTGGCCCTACCGCGATAACGCGGTCACTATCTCGGAGGTCTAATGCTCACGCTGCCCGCCTCGTTCCGCGCAGCGGTTGACAGCCTCGAACGTTCGCCTTCGGTCCGCGTGGTCTGCGACTGGAACGGCAACGGCAAGTACGACCACCCGCAGTCCGACATCACGGCCATGGTGGGCAGCGTCAAGCTCAACCGCGGCACCGCTACCTACTCCCCCGAAGACCTCAACGCGGGCGGGAACGGTTACAGCAGCGGGGAACTCACGCTCGAACTCGGCGGGGGCGATGGCGACTTCACGGCCTACGAACTGTTCGCCGGGCCCACGTCTCCCCTGTACGGCAAGGACATTACCGACCGCCGGATAGAGGCGTTCGCGGTGTTCGCCACCTCGACCGGCGTCCAGGAACAGCGGATCTTCTCCGGCTTCATTCGCGAATTCACCGCGCGCCGCAAGGCGCGGACAGTGACCCTCGTCGCCAACGATCACCTAGACATCTTGGGCGACAACGTAACCCTGCCCCTGTGGGCAGTGGGCACCGCGTCCCCGTACGCGACGTGGAATTCCGGGAACGCCAAGGCGGCCCGGTCTATCCTGCTCTCCTGGTGCTGGGAGGAAACCCTCCGGCAGGCGGGACGTCTGGTCGCCCCGCCGATCCGCTCGGACGCGCAAGCGCACTGGTCGTTGTCCGGCTCGCTTCTGCCGTCAGTCGGCCGTCTCGTGGACGGCTGGGCGACGGGTCCGTACGTCAACTTGCCCGCGTTCGATCCCGAGTTTTACGAGGGTACCGCGCCGTTCGGATGGGGTACCGCGCTGACGCCCGGCGACGCCTCTACCGGCCTATGCACCGCGCAGAACGCGATCGTTGTCCCGAACACCAGCAACCCGACCAAGACGCCCACCTCGGTGGGGTTGTCGGGCTGGTTCAAGGTGGACCCGTCCGGCGACCCCGGGATCGTGTCGAACGTCCTGGTGTACCTGGAAAAGACGAATCTTCTCGATGACGTCAACCAGCAGGACAACCGGGCGCGCCTCGCCCTCGCGGTCGGCCAGGACGGCTCGATGGCCGCCGCCGCGGTCTCCGGCCAGCCGTCCAGCGGTAGCCCGACGATCCGCCGCGCGGACCGCTCCACCAAGGCGCTTTCCGCCGGGTGGCACCACTACGCCGCGGTGTTCGACATGTCCACCACGATCGCAATCACGATCCAGATTGACGGGGCGACAGTCACTCCGACGTCCACGAGCGGCACGGCGAACACGCTGGACTTCGCGGCGTCGGGCTCCGGCGGCTACCCGGACGACTCGCGGACGAACCTTTGCCGGTTCGTCGGTTCGCTGCCGTCGCACCACGTTTCCATCTGGTCGGCACCGACTTCGGTCGGGGCGGCCCGGTTCGTCCAGCCGTCGCAGATCACCTTGCCGACGCTGCCGAACGGGTTCCCGATGGTCAACCTGACCCGCTCGCTGACGGAGCTTTCGTGGATTCCGGATGTGCAGTCGGTCGGCGCGTGGGAGTCGCTGAAAGAGCAAGTAGGCGCGGAATTCGGCGGCCTGTGGATGGACGCCAACGGCACCGTTCACGTTGCCTCCCGGGCGACGATCTCGGCGACCGCCTCTAACTCGATCGGCCCGAACACGCCACAGTATGACGATTCGGTGGTCGGCGAAATCGAGCTGACGCCGCGAGCGGACACCAAGAAAAACAGCGTGACCGTGCCCGGCCGCTTCCGCAACGCGGTTGAAACAGTGGTGTGGAAATCGCAGGGCGCGCTTGACTACCCGACCGCGGTTAACCAGAACTGGAACACCTCGTATCCGCTCTCGAACGTGACGGCGGTTGTCCAGAAGCTCTCGACAGTCAGCGTCACGCCCCCGGCAAACACCGACGTCGTGGACGTCCGGCTGACGACGGCTTCCGCCGTCCAGCAAGCGGACAACACCAAAGCGGCATGGCCGGGGTGGGCGTTCAACGTGCGCGGGTTCGACCGCCAGCGAGGGTTTACCTTGTTCGGCCAGGGAAACACGACCGAATCCATCTTCATCGGGTCGTACGCGGGCGGGCAGCAGCCGAGCATCCGCGTGGCCGGTCGGCAGTACTCGGACGTCCAGCTCATCCAGAAGACGCAGACCGCGGACGCCGACGCCGCGATCTACGGCACCAAGTCCTACAAGTTGCCGGAGTCCGACTGGCGACAGACGTACGCCTCCTGCGCCGCGCTCGCGCTCAACCTCGTGAACTCGTACACGCACGGTCTTATCCAGATATCGAATATCACGCTCCCGCACGATCCCTCGCGCGAGCTGTTCGACGTCATCGGGTTGACCGGGGACGCGACGCTCACGGGAACGATCACGGCGCAAATCGTCGGCATTGACACGACGTTGACCACTGCCGGTTTCCGCGACTCGCTTTCGCTAATCGTGCTGGCCGTGCCGGGCTCCGCCCTGTGGGACTCGGTGCTCCAGGGATGGGAATCGAATTGGAATGTCTGATGCCGCAACCGCGTCCGCGGCGCTAGCTCCGGGCGACCCGCAGCCCCCTGAAATGTTCGGCGACCCGGGATACCTGCTTATCCCGGGTCGTCCTTATCCGGAGGAAACAACCCCGTGACGTGGAACGCTATCGACCACTCGGCCGTTGACCGGCCGGAGATTTCCCGGCAAGCCTTCGGCTATCCGGTGGTCGACAACCTCAACGACATCCAGGCGCGGATCACCGACCCCACAACGGGAAACCCGGCTCTCGGTTCCCGAGTTTCCGCAGTGGAGTCGGGCAAGGTCCCCACCACTCGCACCGTGTCCACCGCGAACGGCTTGCAGGGTGGCGGGGACCTCTCCGCCAACCGCACTATCTCGCCGGTCTACGGCACCGCGGCGAACACGATCGCCCAGGGCAACGATTCCCGGATCACGATCACGCAGGATGCGACCAAGGGCAACAACGCCCTTGACACCCGTGTCGCCGCGCTGGAAACCCGCACTGGCACCGAGCGGAACTCCACCGCAGCTACCGCCCTGAACAACGGGGCTCAAGTAGACGTCCCGTTTGAGAACTCTGTGCGGTCGTCTTCTGACGTCACCTACGCGTCCTCGATTTTCACCATCGTGAACGCCGGTGTCTACGCGATCGAATCGACGGTTCGCATGACCGCTCCGGCGGGGACGCTGGAACTCAATCTCTGGGTGTCGACCGACGGCGGGTCAACCTGGCGGCGTAAGTCCGGCTGGCTGGGCGGCCTCATGGGAACTGTCTCCACGACTATCCGACTGGCCGCAGGAAACAAGGTCAAGGTAACCGCGCTGAACACCAGCGGATCTAACCGGACCATTGAGACCGCGGCCGAGGAAACCACTCATATTTCGCTGTACCGGACCGGGGGATAACGCTTGTCCACCCCGTACCCGGTTACGTGATCCGAAGAATACGGACCCCAACGTGACCCTCCCCCAATTCCCCGATGAGCCGGGCTATTGGCTCCGCCGGTTGTTCGAGGCGGTAGACGGCGTGTCCAAGAAGCTCGACGGGCACGCCGAGGAACTTGTTTCCCACCGCGCGGAGCTGGCCCAGCACCGCAAGGAAATCGATGAGCTAAAGGCCGACGACGAATCCGGCCGGGCGATCCGCCGGGCGAACGTGATGTTTGCGCTCACCACGCTTATCGCTATCGCCGCGGTCGTCTTGCAGATCGTCAAGCCCTAAGGAACCCCATGGCTTACTGGCTGGATTACTCCGCCGCGAAGCTTTCGGGTAGCACGATTCGGAACGCCGGTTACACCGGCGTCATCCGCTATATCGACGCCCCGCAGCTACTCGGCACCAAACACACCAACCTTGACGAGTACCGGTCGCACCTCGCGGCCGGGCTCACGGTCCGCCTGGTCCACCAGGGCACCACGACCGACGCCGATTCCGGTTGGCAGGGCGGCGTAAACCGCGCCACTCGCGCCAAGGCAGGCGCGGACTACCTCGGGTACACCGGCGTCATCTACTTCACCAACGACCGGACCACGGTCCCGAATGTCGCTGCGTGGCAGGCGTACCTAGACGGAGCGGCGTCGGTGCTCGGACGTGAACGCGTTGGCGCGTACGGCTATTACAACGCGCTCAACGCAGCGGTCGGCCACGCCTCCGCCTTCTGGCAGGCGGGCCGCCGAAGCGACCTCGTGCCGCACGCCAACTACTGGCAGGACAACAACGTTAAGGTGACGGTCGGCGGAATCACCTGTGACCGAAACCTGGTCATCGCGGACTACGTGCCCGGCGGCCTGGTCAACAACCCCGCCCCTAAAGCGAAAAACGGAGACGACGTGGCTCAGATCTTCTCTTACGACCCCTGCCCGCGCGGCGCGGACGGCAAGCTTGCAACCCGGGCGCACACGTTCGTACTCCCGGTCGGCAGTGTCAGCCAGGTAACCGCTAACGCGTGGCTCAGCTTCAAGTGCATGAACGCCCCGGGCGGCGCGGATTACGTTCGGCTCCAGAGCATCCGGGGCGACGACAAGGCCGGGCTGCCCGGCGGCCAGTACCCGGTGACTAAGGAGTGGAAGGGCGTCGCCGCCGACCACACCCGGGTTTACATCCAGGCCGCGGACGGACAGGACCAGTTCGTTGCCTACGTCCAGAGCGAGAAGCCGTACAGCCTGTGTATCGAGGTGGCCCCCAAGTGAGCAAGTACAGCAAGTTCGTGGGCGCGCTCGTGGGCGCGCTGACCTCCGTCCCCATCACCACGCTCGTCCCCGGCCTCCCGGCCGGGTGGGCAACCGTCATCACCGGCGTACTCGCGGCCGTGGGCGCTCTCTGCGCCCCTAAGAACGCCGAGTGACAGACGACCCCGGGCGCAGGCACATCGGTCCGCCCGGGGTCGCCAGGACACAGTAAAGCCCCCTCCTAGCCCTAGTGGCCGGGAGGGGGCTTTTTGTCGTTTCAGCCTCCGGTGAGGGTGGCTCTCACACGCTCATTGGGACGGCGCGGGTGACGCGCCCCAGAAGATCATCCGGCCATTTCAGTGTGACGTCGGGGTTCGTCTGCGTGCCCGCGAAGACGCACATCACGTGGGCGCGGGCGAGAAACGCCCCGCGTTCGTCCCATGTCTCCATGCCCTCCCAGATGTCCCGGAAGGTTTTCCCGGTCGGCGTGCTGACCACCCGGGACGGCGTGACCGGTTGCGCCTCCAGCTCGTCTAACTTCTTCTCGTATTCGGCCATCTTCTCCATTGCCGCCCGCGCGGCACGGCTCCCCTTGGGAAGCTCCCCAAGGTTCTCCGCAAGGTTCTCGATAGCCTCAGTGAGCGTCTGGATTTCCGGGTAGTGGTTAACGCCGGGGACGAACTTGTGCTTCTGGTAGGGCTCATCCCCCAGCTCCGAAAGGAACAATTCCTCAAGGTAGGAGTACACCACGTCGAGTGGCCACATTCGAGCCTTCTTAGGGCAGCCGGTGAACTCGTTAGCCACCCGACAGCACCGGTAATACTGGTACTTTTTGTCCGGGCGCTTGTAATGCTTGTAGGTCATCGGCGACCCGCACGAGCAATAGACCACACCGAGCAGGGGCGACCGATTGGACCGGATGCCCCGCCGCTTCTTGCCGTTGTTGAGAATCCTTTCCCGCAATTCGAGAGCTTCGGCGGGACTGATGATCGCCTCGGCGAATTGAACGGGCAGCCCGTCCTTGCGGACAAGTTCGCCTTGCCAGGTCCCCAACCCGAGAAGGTTGGGACTCAGCAATACCCGTTGAAGGCTAGTCGCCTGCCACTTGTAGCCCTTGGGCTCTTTCGGCTTTGTCCCCGGTTTCGGTGGGGTGTTCTTCGCCTGCCACTCTCGGGCGGTCGGGATGCCTCGCTTCGTCCAGTCCTTGACGACGCTCTGCGTCGAGCCCGGGTTCTCCTCGTCAAGGATGCGGTCTACCGCCTCCCGCACCCACTTGGACGACACGGGGTCGATCACCCGCTCCCAGCCCTCTTGTCCCTCGCGGGGGACGGCGCGGTACCCGAACGGCCAGTGCCCGCCGACGTAGCGGCCGTCCTTGACGTATTCGGCTTTCGCGTTGATCAGCTTCTTCTGGACGTCCTTGCGGTAGTTCGCGGCCTGAGTCGCCTTGATCCCCGCGATCATCCTTCCGTTGGGCGTCGAGAGGTCTAGCCCGGGGTCGTCCAGGACGACGAGGCGCTTGCCCCACTCCATCAGCCGCCCGACGAACACCCACCAGTGAATGTCGTCACGGGTCACGCGGTCTTGCTCGGGCACGACGAGGGTGTCCCAGTTGCCTAGCAGAGGCTCCCGGAGCCACTGCCCGAGCGACTTGCGCTCGTCCAAGTTGATCGAGCCGGAGACCGTCTCATCGATCACCCAGCCCCCGTCTGGCCCCTCGGCCATCACCCGCTCTTCGTCCTCAACGAGCCACGCGCCTAGTAACGCTCGGTGACGGTCGATGACCCCGGCCTCGTCCTCTCCGGAGTACCGAGTGGCAAGCACTACTCTGTCCAATGTGTCAACACCCCAACATCCTGACGACCGCGGAAAGGCCAACCCCGGCCGTCTACTAATTGTAGCGTTCGAGGGCTGGAACGACGCGGGCGACGCGGCCAGCCAGGCGATCGAACACCTCCAGCTCGCCTGGGACGCGACGCCGCTGGCCGAGCTCGAGCCGGACGACTACTACGACTTCCAGGTCAGCCGCCCCACGGTGAAGATGGTCGACGGCATCACCCGCCGCGTCGAATGGCCGACCACGCGGCTGTCGGTGTGCCGTCCCGAGGGCTTCGACCGCGACCTCGTGCTGGTGCAGGGCCCGGAGCCGAACATGCGCTGGCGGAAGTTCTGCGCGGAGATCGTGGAGCACGTCCAGGAGCTGGACGTGGCGATGGTGGTCGCGCTCGGCGCCCTGCTGGCCGACACCGCGCACACCCGGCCCGTCCCGGTCACCGGGTCGGCCTACGACAAGGACACCGCGAGCAAGTACCGGCTCGAGGTGAACAACTACCAGGGCCCGACCGGCATCGTCGGCATCCTGCAGGACTACTGCGTGCAGGCGGGCATCCCGGCGGTGTCGATCTGGGCCGCGGTGCCGCACTACGTCTCGCACCCGCCCTCGCCGAAGGCCACGCTGGCGCTGCTGCACAAGCTGGAGGACGTGCTCGACGTCGAGATCCCGCTGGGCGCGCTGCCCGAGCAGGCCGAGGAGTGGCAGCAGACGGTCAGCGAGATGGCCGACGAGGACGAGGAAATCAGCGAGTACGTGCGCGGCCTCGAGGAACGCGGCGACGCCGAGACCGAGTTCACCATGGAAGAGGTCTCCGGCGACAAAATCGCCGCCGAGTTCGAGCGCTACCTGCGGCGGCGCCGGCCCGGGCAGGACGGCGGGTTCGGCCTCCGCTGACCCCTCGCAGGCCGTCCCGCTTGAGGGAACGCACCGTGCGCGCTCGACTGCGACCAGTGAACCGCGCCGCTCGGCGGGATGACCGCGCGTGCGCCGTTGACTGATCGCGCCGCACGGCTCTGGTGCCCTGTCGAGCGGCTCTCGTTGACTGGCCTGGTGCGAGCGACATCGCGCGGACCAGGACGTACGAGGATGTTCGGCAACGCACTAGCGCCGGTAGTGCTCGCGGCGGGCGCGATCACCGCGTTTCGCCGGTGAAGGGGGACGATTTCGGCGCTTGCATGGACTACGCAGTGGGCGAGTACGACGTCCAACCCTGGCTCGCGCACAACGCGTACGACGCCGAAACGTTCGAGGAGTGCTACTGGATCCTGCACGGCGAGTACGTCCCCGCACAGGTCGCGGCGACCGCCTGCCGGCTCTCGTTCGACTGATCCGCCGATGGACGCGACCGGGCTGCGCGGGCAGGCCGGTCGCGCTCAGGCGGCGAGCAGCTTCCGCACCGGAACGGCGCCGCGGGCCCGCTTCCGCCACTCCCGCGGATAGCCGAGCGAGACCTCCTCGAACCGCACGCCGTCCGCGGACGTCGTGCGCGGGATGTGCAGGTGCCCGTAGACGGCCAGCTCGGCGCGGTAGCGCAGATGCCAGTCCTCGGTCTGCGTGGTGCCGCACCAGAGCGCGAAATCGGGGTAGTACAACGGGTTCGTCGGGTGCCGGTGCAGCGGCCAGTGCGACATCAGGATCGTGCGGCGGTCGTGCGGGATCGCATCCAACCGGTCTTGGCTCACCTTCAGCCGTTGCTCGCACCAGGCCGCGCGGGACTCGTACGGATCCGGGTGCAGGTAGTACTCGTCGGTGCACACGACGCCGATCTCGCGGGCGTGCGCGAGCGCTTCTTCGCGGGTCTTGCCCTCGGTCGCCTGGGTGCGCCAGCTGTAGTCGTAGAAGACGAACAGCGGCGCGACGGTCAGCGGCTCCGGGCCGAAGTCCCACACCGGGAATTCGTCCTCGGGGGTGAGCACGTCGATCGCCCGGGCCTGCTCCACCAGGAATTCGTACCGTGCCTGGCCGCGCAGCTGGCATTCGTCGTTCGGCGTGGTCCACAGCTCGTGGTTGCCCGGCACCCACACGACTTTCGCGAACCGTTCGCGCAGCTTGGCCAGGGTCTCCCGGACGACCTTGGCGGACTCGGCGACGTCGCCGGCGACGAGCAGCCAGTCGCCGGGACCCTCGGGCACGATTTCGTCGACGAGCGGGCCGTTGCCCTCGTGGGTCACGTGGAGGTCGCTGGTGGCGAAGAGAGACGGCACTCGTCCACCGTAACGACTTTCCGCGCCCGGGAGCGCCGGAACCGCCCCTTCCCCCACCCCAGAACGACCAGGCCCGCAGTCACGTGCAGGCCTGCCTGCACGTTCAGCAGCAGTGTCGGCCCGGTCACCGCGACGAGCGCGCCGGCCAGCAGAGAACCGGCCGCCGTTCCCGCCGCTATCAGCGCGTACACCGTGCTCAGCACCCGTCCGGCCCGCTCCGGACCGGTCTCCGCCTGCACGTGGGACAGCAGCCCGGCCCCGGCCACGACGGCGGGCGCGCCGACAGCCATGAACAGCCCGACGTACACCCCGAGCGCCGTTGTCGCGCCCGGAAGGTTCCAGATCGCCGTCGACGTCAGACCCGCGGCGACCAGCCCCCAGCCCTGCAGCAGCACCGGCGCGACCCGGCGCGCCAGCGTCGCCACCGCGAACCCGGCCGCCAGCCCGCCGATCGCTTGCACGCCGCGCAACAGCCCGGCATCCGCCTCGCTGCCGCGGAGAATGTCGAGCACGAACACCACGAAGAGCACCAGGAACATGCCCTGCGCGAGCGAAGTCAGCGACGCCGACAGACTCGTCGCCCGGAGCCGCTGACCAGCCAGATCGCGAACGCCGGCGAGCCAATCCGGCTGCTCGGACGCGGGCTTCCGCACCGCCGCCCGGCGGAACGGGAACGCGAGCAGCGCCCCCGCCGCCGCGAGTGCGACGAGGTAGCCGATGACCACCCGGTCCAGCCCGCCCCAGCCCAGCAGCGCTCCTCCGGCCCAGCCGCCCGCGAGCCGCGCGACGCTGCTGTTCACGCTCATCAGCCCGTTCGCCGGAGTGACGTCGTCGGTGCCGACGAGCTCCGGCACCAGCGCGCTGCGCGCCGGTTCGAACACCGATGCCAACCCCGCTTGCGCCGCCATCACCGCGTAGACCGCCGCGACCGGCAGTTCGGCGCTGGCCAGCAACGGCAGCACCACGACCGCTTGCCCGGCACACACGACCGCGAGCACCACCCGGCGGTCCCATCGGTCGGCGACGATCCCGGCGACCGGGCTCAGCAGCACCGCGGGCAACAGCCCGAGCACGATGCTCAACGCGGTGGTGACCGCGGAACCGGTGCGGACGAACAGATACACCGGCAGCGCGACCTGCAGCATCCATTCGGCCGTCTCGCCGAAGAACGCCGAGACCCAGAGCCGGGCGAACCCCGGAGCGGCCAGCAGCCGTCTCATGCCGGTTTCCCGTCGTGCCCGATCCGTCGGAACGCGCGCATCGAGAGGAAGACCGCCCGGGCGTCGGCCGGTGCGTCCTGGCGGATCGCGCTCACGTACGGCCGGACCAGCTCGTCGATCGCCTTGGTCAGCGCGGTGACTTCCTCCGGCGTCGCCTTCAGGCCGTAGGAGAAGAAGCCGCCGGCCTCGCGCCAGTCCGCGTCGAGCTGTTCTGCGGTGTCAAGGTACCGCTGGGTCAGCTCCTGCTCCTCGGCCAGTTCGGTCCCGGTGACCGCCAGCTGCGCCGCCGCGAGCGCCGGGTCGTCGCCGCCCGAGCCGCCCAGCACCAGCCCGACCTGGCACGCCCGCCACGGCCGTTCCCGTCCGTCGCCGCCTTCGGCCCGCTCGACCAGGCCGTGTTCCGCCAGCTTGCGCAGGTGCCAGCTGCAGTTGGACGCCGTGGAGCCGACCGCGTCCGCGCACTCGCTCGCCGTCGACGGACCGACCGCCATCAGGTGGTGCACCAGGGCGGAGCGCAACGGGTGCGCCAGGGCGCGCAGCAGCTCAGCGTCGTCGATCCGCTTCCTCGGCGGCAGTTCGGTCATCGGCCGGCCCAACTCTGAAGGGTTTCTTTCGAAATGGTTCTTTCAGAGTTGCAGGCCGACCGTCCGGCGTCAAGCGGGCCGGTTACCGGGCGGCGAGGAAAGCGCGCAGGCGCTCCCTGAGCAAGCCGGCCGCTTCGGGGTCGTACGAGGGAAGCGAGGAATCCGCGAAGAGGTGCTGGTCGCCGGGATAGAGGAACAGCTCCGCGTGCGCGGCGGAGCCGACGAGTGCGCGAGCGGCGGGCAGATCCTCCTCGAAGAACTCGTCGTTCTCCTTCCCGTGGACCTGGACCGGCACCCCGTCCGGCCACGCGGTTCCGAACTCCGTGACCGGCAGGCAGGAGTCGATGAGCAGCGCGCCGCGCGCGCCCGGGCGAGTCTGCGCGAGCCGCTGCGCGATCATGACGCCGAACGAAAACCCGGCGTAGACGAGTTCCTCCCCCAACGCCTCGGCCTCGGCGATGCCGCGCTCGCGCAGCTTCTCGAAGCCCGCCTCGCGGGCGAAGGCGAAGCCGTCCTCGATGCTGGCGAACGTCCGGCCCTCGAACAGATCAGGCGTGTGCACCGTGTGCCCGGCCTGGCGCCACTCGTCGGCCACGCGCCGCACGCCGTCGGTCAACCCCTGGATGTGGTGGTACAGCACGACTTCAGCCATGTCGCGGAAATCCCCTCAGCCGACGAACCAGTTGCCTGAACGCCGGCAACGCTAGCGGCGCGGACCACGCCTTCGGCGAAAACCGGGAAAAAACCGTTTGCCCTTCCCCGCCGGTCCCGCGTTATGCTCCCGGCCATCATGGACAGCTGAGCCGAGCCCTCCCCGCATCGAGGCCGCTCCCGGTCGAGCCCTGCTCCCGGGAGCCTCGCGTCGCCCGTCGGGGACGTTTGCCACCATCGCAAAGGCCCGGTGATCACTCATGTCTACCGTCCTGCACGCCACCGACCTCGTTTTCGGCTACGGCGCCCGCACTGTCCTCAACGGCGTCTCGCTCGTCGCGTCGCCCGGGAGGCGGATCGGCCTCGTCGGCGAGAACGGGGTCGGGAAATCCACCTTGCTCCGGCTGCTGGCCGGGCTCGAAACCCCGCGCGGCGGCGACGTCGTGCGGCACGGCGACCTCGGGTTTCTCTTCCAGGAGCTGCCGTTCTCCGGCACCGCGACGGTTTCCGACGTCCTCGACGAGGCACTCGCCGAGATCCGCACCGCGGCGGCGACGCTCGACAAGCTGGCCTCCGTGCTCGCCGAGCGCCCGGACGACCCGGAGGCACTCAGCGAGTACGGCCACGTCCTGGAATGGGCGCAGGACCACGACCTGTGGGACGCGGACCGGCGCGCGGATCTCGTCCTCGCCGGTCTCGGGCTCGGCGACCTCGAGCACGACCGGCGGCTGCAGACGCTCTCCGGCGGACAGCGGTCGCGGCTCGGGCTGGCCGCGCTGCTGGTGCGGCGGCCGCGCATTCTGCTGCTCGACGAGCCGACCAACCACCTCGACGACAACGCGATGGAATTCCTCGAGCGGCATCTCGCGGAACTGACCGGCGTCGTCGTGCTGTCCTCGCACGATCGCGTGTTCCTCGACGCGGTCTGCACGGACATCGTGGACCTCGACCCGGTTCCGGCGGACCGCCGCGTGGGCGGCGCGACGCGCTACGGCGGCAGCTACACCGACTACCTCGGCCAGAAGAAGGCCGAGCGAGCACGGTGGGAGCAGCGATTCGCTGAAGAACAGGAGGAACTCAAGCAGCTGCGGGAATCCGTGCACGGCACCGCGCGCCGCGTCGCGCACAACCGCGCGCCGCGGGACAACGCGAAGATGCTCTACGACTTCAAGACCGGTCGCGTGCAGAAGCAGATTTCCCGCCGGGTCCGCAACGCACAGCTCAAGCTCGACACGCTGGAGCGCGAGCAGGTCCGGAAACCGCCCGCACCGCTGCGGTTTCGGGCCACGCTCACCGCGGAGACCGGCGGCGAAGGTCCGGCGGTGTCGGTGCGCGGCATCGCGGTGCCGGGCCGGGTGCGGCTGGACGAGCTGGACGTCGACCGCACCGCGCGGCTCCTCGTCACCGGCGGCAACGGGGCGGGCAAATCCACCCTGTTGTCCGTGCTGGCCGGCCAGCTCACGCCGGCGGCCGGGACTGTCCACTTCGGACCCGGCGTGCGAGTGGGGTTGCTGGAGCAGGACGTCGCGTTCGCTCGGCCGAAGCGGACCGCGCAGGAGGTGTACCGGGCCGCGGCCGGCGAAGCGGCGCCTTCGCTGTCCACGCTCGGGCTGCTGCCGCCGAGGGAGCACGACCGGCCGGTCGGCGAGCTTTCCGTGGGCCAGCGGCGGCGGTTGGCGCTGGCGGTGCTGCTCGCCGAGCCGCCGGACGTGCTGCTGCTGGACGAGCCGACCAACCACCTGTCGCTCAGCCTGGCCGAGGAATTGTCCGAAGCGCTCGACAGCGCGCCGGGCGCGGTCGTCCTCGCCTCGCATGATCGGTGGTTGCGCCGCCGCTGGGAAGGCGACCACCTGGCTCTGGCGAACGGCCAGCGCCAGGATGTATAGGTCGTTATACAGTCGGCTGTGCGAGCAGGGGTCGGAGCGAGTTCCGGCCCCTGCTCGTGGTCAGCAGGCTCAGAGAACGATGCCCAGCAGCGCGTCCACGGCGTCCTTGATCAGCCCGGGAGCGGCCTGGTCGGTGCCGTCGCGGCGCAGTGCCGACGTGACCCACGCGTCGATCGCCGTGAGGGCTTTCGGGGTGTTCAGGTCGTCGGAGAGGTGGTCGCGCAGCCGGGCCACGGTATCGTCAGCCGGGGGCCCGGCCGGCAGTGCGACCGCTTCGCGCCAACGGGCCAGCCGCTCCTGCGCGTCGACCAGCAGCTGGCCGGTCCACGCCCGGTCCTCGCGGTAGTGCCCGGCGAAGAGCGCGAGCCGGATCGCCGCCGGGTCGACGCCGTCGGCGCGCAGCCGCGACACGAAGACCAGGTTGCCGCGCGACTTCGACATCTTCTCGCCGTCGAGCCCGATCATCCCGGCGTGCACGTAGTGCCGGGCGAACGGGTGATCGGCCGCGACCGCCTCGGCGTGCGCGGCGCTGTACTCGTGGTGCGGGAAGATCAGGTCGGACCCGCCGCCCTGCACGTCGAAGCCGAGTCCGAGCCGGTTCACCGCGATCGCGCTGCATTCGATGTGCCAGCCCGGCCGTCCGGCGCCCAGCTCGGACTCCCACGACGGCTCGCCCTCGCGCGCGACGCGCCACAGCAGCGCGTCCAGCGGGTGCCGCTTGCCCGGACGGTCCGGGTCGCCGCCGCGTTCGGCGAAGAACTTCCCCATGGTCTCGGCGTCGTAGTTCGACTCGTAGCCGAACCGGCCGGTCGCGCTGTGGTCGAAGTAGACGTCCGGGAACTCGGCGTCGTCCGCCCGGTAGGCGCTCCCGTTGGCGAGCAGCTTCGCGATCACCTCGACGATCTCCGGGATCGCCTCCACCGCGCCGACGAACTGGCGCGGCGGCAGCACCCGCAGCGCCTCCATGTCCTCGCGGAACAGCGCCGTTTCGCGCATGCCGAGCACGACCCAGTCGTCCGAATCGCGTTCCGCGCGCTCCAGCAGCGGCTCGTCGATGTCGGTGACGTTCTGGACGTAGTGCACCTCGTGCCCGTTGTCCCGCCACACCCGGTTGACCAGGTCGAACGCGAGATACGTGGCGGCGTGGCCGAGGTGGGTGGCGTCGTAGGGGGTGATGCCGCAGACGTACATCCGGGCAGCGGCCCCGGGCGCGGTCGGGCGGACCTGCCCGGTCGCGGTGTCGTGGAGCCGGAGGGGACGGGGCGTGCCGGACAGCCGGGGCACGGCGACGGAGGACCAAGTCTGCATGCCCTCGACTGTAAGCGGGACGTCCGTCCGTTATCCCACCCGGTGGGAGAGACCGCTGTGGTGTCCCTCCCACCGGGACCGGTCAGACCCGCTGCCGCACGGCGTTGGCCCGGACGGCGTCCCGCACGTACGCCCCGATGCCGGGACGCTGCTCGTCCTCCCGGACGAGGAACGCCAGCTGCGCGGGCTCGTCGGCGTACAGGTCGGCGATCCGCTGCTGCATCTCGTAGCCGCACTCCCCCATCACCGCCGACAGCATCGCCCGGTGCCCCTCGGCGAGCTGGGCCGCCTCCGGGCTGTCCGCGGGAACACCGTCGTCGACCAGCGCGACCAGCCGCCGCACCCAGTCCTTCCGCTGCCGCTCCGCCTCGGCCCACTCCTGTTTGCTCTCCGGCAGCCGGGTCTGCTGCCATTCGGCGCAGCCGCCCCATCGCCGGACGGCCTCCTCCGAGTACCCGTCCGGCGCCTGGAACCCGCCGAACACTTCGAACTTCTCCTCGGGCGTCAACGCGTTGCCCATGGCTCTCGCCTCCAGCAATCGATCGACGGCCGCGACCATGTGCGCGATCCGGTCCGCCTGCGCCGCCAGCAGCTCCCGCTGCCGTTTCAGGTGGGCGTCGGCGTCGGTTCCCGGATCCGCGAGCACGGACGCGATCGTCTCCAGGGGAAAGCCCAGTTCCCGGTAGAGCAGGATGCGCTGCAGCCGGTCGAGATCGGCGTCCTCGTACCGCCGGTAGCCGGACGCGGTGCGCCCGCTCGGCGACAGCAGGCCGATCTCGTCGTAGTGGTGCAGCGCGCGCACGGTGACGCCGGCCAGCGCCGCCACCTCGCCCACCCGGTACCCCATCGCTCTCCCCCGTTTCTGCGGCCGTACGGCCCTTGCGAGAACCACGATCACGCCTCACGTCGCGTGAGGGTCAAGTCTCGCGGACACCGCGGTTCGGCGCGAGCACGAGCGATTGCTGCCGTCGTCGAGCAGCGCCGGCAAGTCCGTGAAGGGCTCCTTGCGGGAATCTGATTCCTTCAAGGAGCCCTTCACGGACCGTTGCCGGAGGGGTCAGCGGCGGCGGGTGCGGAGGTAGTCGCCGACGACCGCGGCGCCAAGGCCGTCCAGGTCCGGGGCCACGACCCGGCCGCCGGAGCGGCGGGCGATGGTGTCCACGAAGGCTTCCAGCCTCGGGTCGTCGCCCAGCCGGAAGACGGTCACCGACGCGCCCAGTTTGGCGATCCGGTCCACTTCGGACAGTGTCTTGTAGATGGTCGCCGGTTCCGGCGGATACGAGAATTCCGCTTCGCCGTCCGGTTCCAGGTGCGCGGTCGGCTCGCCGTCGGTGACCATCAGCACCACCGGCTGGGCGTCCGGGTGCCGGCGCAGGTGCCGGCCGGCCAGCAGGAGGGCGTGGTGCGCGTTGGTGCCTTGTTCCCAGGCGCCTTCCAGGCCGACCAGTTCCGGCAGTTCCACCGGCATCGCGTAGCGGCCGAAGGTGATCAGCTGCAGCGCGTCGTTGCGGAACCTGGTGCTGATCAGCTGGTGCAGGGCCAGCGCGGTGCGTTTCATCGGCAGCCAGCGGCCCTCTTGGATCATCGACCACGACGTGTCGACCAGCAGCGCGACCGCGGCCCGCGAGCGGTGTTCGGTCTCGACGACCTCGACGTCCTCGACCTCCAGGCGGACGCTTCCCGCGCCGACCGCGGTGGAGCGCAGCACGGCGTTGCGCACGGTACGGGGAACGTCCCACGGCTGCATGTCCCCGAAGCGCCAGGGGCGGCTCGAACCGGTCGGTTCGCCTGCCGCGCCCGCGGATTCGGTCTCGCGCTCCCCGGTTTTGCCGCGCAGCGAATTGACCACATCGGACAGTGCGGTCTCCCCCAAGCGGCGCAAGGCCTTGGGAGACAGGCGCAGCGTTCCGTCCGCCGCGCGTTCGAACAGGCCCTGCCGACGCAGTTCTCGTTCCAGTTCGGACAGCCGGCGGGCGTCGACGCCCGCGTCCGGGCCGAGTTGGCGCTCGAGCGCCTCCAGGTCGATGTCTTCCAGGCGGGCGCCCGGGTAGGACTGGCCCAGTTGCTCGGCCAGCGCGTCCAGTTCCGCGAGATCGGCCATCGCCTGCGCGCCTTCGCCGAGCCCCAGCGGGTCCTGCCCGCGGAAGCGCGAGGACGACGTCCAGTCCTCCCCCGGCCGCAGCGCGCGCAGCTGCGAGTCCAAAGCGGACAGTTGCTGCGCCAGCCGCGGGTCGCCGAAGGCCTGTTGCGCCAGCTCGGCCAGTTCGGCCCGCTGTTCCTCCGACATCGAGTTCAGCATCCGCTGCGCGGCGGCGGAACGGGCCGCGAGCACGTCGATCAGCTCGTCGACGTTCTGCGGGTTCTCCGGGAAGAACTCGCCGTGCCGCCGCATGAACTCGGCGAAGCGCTCGCCGATGTCGCTCGCGCCCTGGGCGTGCGCGGAAAGCAGCGCGTTGAGGTCGCCGAGCATCTGGTTGATCCGCTCGACGTCCTCCGGGCCGGCGTTCTGCATCGCCTGCTTCATGCCCTGGAACCGCGCGTCCAGCATCTCGCGGCCGAGGAGGTCGCGGATCTGCTCGTACTTCTGCCGGGCTTCGTCCGAACGCCAGTCGTACTCGTTCAGCTCGCGGACCGCCGCGGCGGTGCCGGGCGGCAGAGCATCTAGCTGGGCTTCGCGGAAGCGGGCCTCGTCGTCGGGGTCCGGGAACAGTTCCCGGCGCTCGGCTTGAAGCGCTTCCTGCAGCAGCTGCTGGACTTCCTGCAGCGTGCCGTCCAGGCGGTGCCGTCGCTGGATCTGCGAACGGCGCTGCCACAACTGGCGCGTCAGCTCGTCGAGGCCCGCGGTGCGTTCGGTGCCGCGGCGCAGCAATTCCTCCAGCGCCGCCCGCGGGGACGAACCGCCCATGACCTCGCGGCCGATCTCGTCCAGCGCGTCCCGCAGGTCCGCGGGCGGGGCCAGCGGATCCGGCCCGTCGTGCCACGGGCCGTAGGAATATCCCTCCGGTAAGAGCGGCATTATTCGCCGTACACCGTCGTGCCGTCGTCGGAGTCCTTCGCCAGCCTGCGGGCGAGGAACAGCGACTCCAGGGCCAGTTCGACCGCCGCCGCGATCCGGCCGGCCGGTTCGTCCGCGGCCACTCCGGCGCGCTGGGCGACCTCGTGCAGCACCGGCAGTTCCGGCAGCGCGGCCAGGACGTCCGCGCCCGGGACGCGCTCGCCGGTGGCGACCAGGTGGCCGTCCGCGACCGCGTCGGACAGCGGCCGCAGGTCGAGTCCGGCGAACCGTTCGCGGGCGGTTTCCGCGATCGCGCGGCGCATCAGGTGCACGAGGTGCTCGACCTCGCGGCCTTCCTCGCCGGGCTCGAACTCGACCTTGCCGCGCAGCACGGCGGGCACCGCGTCGAGGTCGACCGGCCGGGCGACCGGCGGGTCCTCCCCGGTCACCGCGGCCCGGCGCAGCGCGGCCGCCGCGACGGTTTCGGCCGCGGCCACCGCGAACCGGGCGGACACGCCGGAACGCTGGTCGATCACGGGCGATTCGCGCAGGTTGCGCACGAACCGGGCCAGCACCTCCAGCAGCGGCTCGCCGACCTCCGCGACGAGGTTCGCCTCCTGGCGCACCACGGCGACCTCGGACTCGACGTCCAGCGGGTAGTGCGTGCGGATTTCCGCGCCGAAACGGTCCTTCAGCGGCGTGATGATCCGGCCGCGGTTGGTGTAGTCCTCGGGGTTGGCGGTGGCGACGAGGAGCACGTCCAGCGGCAGCCGCAGCGTGTAGCCGCGGACCTGGATGTCGCGTTCCTCCATCACGTTCAGCAGCGCGACCTGGATCCGCTCGGCGAGGTCGGGCAGCTCGTTGATCGCGACGATGCCGCGGTGCGCGCGCGGCACGAGTCCGAAGTGGATGGTCTCCGGGTCGCCGAGGCTGCGGCCCTCGGCCACCTTGACCGGGTCGACGTCGCCGATCAGGTCGCCCACGCTCGTGTCCGGCGTGGCCAGCTTTTCGGTGTAGCGCTCGCTGCGGTGCCGCCAGGCCACCGGCAGGTCGTCGCCGAGTTCGGCGGCGCGGCGGATCGAGGCGGGCGTGATCGGCTCGAGCGGGTGTTCGCCCAGCTCGGAGCCTTCGATGACCGGGGTCCACTCGTCGAGGAGGCCGGCCAGGGTGCGCAGCAGGCGGGTCTTGCCCTGGCCGCGTTCGCCGAGCAGGACGACGTCGTGCCCGGCGAGCAGCGCGCGTTCGAGCTGGGGCAGCACGGTGCGGGAGAAGCCGACGATGCCGGGCCAGGCGTCGCGGCCCTCGCGCAGCGCGGCGAGCAGGTTGTCGTGGATCTCGCGCGCGATCGGGCGCGGGGCGTATCCGGCGGCGCGGAGCTCGCCGGCAGTACGGGGAAGAGCGTCGGGAACTGCGTTCACCCCTTCGACGCTACTGACCGTTCCGGCATCCGTCGATGTGGAGCGGCTCCAGCCGGGCGGGGATCGGCGGAGGCGGGAGGAACCGGTAAAATGAGCAGTCGTGTGCCGACCCAGTGCGACCCTCGCCGTCTGGTCCTCCGCGTGGCTGAACGGGGCCGCGGCGTCCGACGACGTCCTCGACGCCCTGCAGGACTGGGCCGAGGCCCACGACGTCGTCGCGGCCGATCCCGCCGCGGCCGAGGCCTTCGATCTCCCGCTCGCCTTTCACCGGGCGGCCACTCCCGTGCAGCTGCTGCTCGCGCTGCGAGCGCAGGGCGCGGTGAGCGTTCAGCTGGTGCTGCCGGTTCCGGGCGATGTGCGCGGTCTGGGCGGCGGCGGGCCTTTCGCCGAGGCCGCGTTGCGGTGCGGCGAGGCTGTCGTGCTCGGCGGGCTCGGCTTCGGGTTGGTGCCCGAACCGATCGCCGAGGGGCTGATGCGGTGGACGGTGTACTCGCTCGCCGCGCCGGTTTCGCTGGAGTACCAGCCGTTGCCCGACGCAGAGCACGGGTTGACCGACGCGATCCGGGCCAGTGCCGGAGCGTTGCAGGCGCTGGACGTGGCCAGCGACCGGCCCGGGGTGCGGGCGGAGTTGTCCGCGCATTTGCGGGCTCGGCCGCAGGTGGAGTGGCCCGCCGGGACGCCAGGGCGGGCGCTGCGGGTGCTGCAGCGGGCGGAGGAGATTTCGGCGATTCTCGCGGTGGCGCAGGCGGATGATCCCGGTGGGGCGTTGTCGGCTTCCGCGGTGAATCGACGGGCGGAGGCGTTGCGGCCGCTGGCGGAGGCGGTTCGGGGGGCGCGGACCGCGTCGGTTAATGAGGCGGTGCGGGTGTTTGCTGAGCAGGGGGATCGGCAGGTTTGAGCGGGTGGGGGCCTGCTCGTCGCCCTGGCGGGCGACATTGCAGGTGGGTGAATGGCGTGGGGCACCCCGAAGCCCGAGTGTGCTGACGGTCTGAGGGTGGTTGTCAAGGCGGGAAAGCGTGCCTTGACAACCACCCTCAGACCGCAG
>NZ_ASXG01000028.1 GCF_000411975.1 Amycolatopsis orientalis DSM 43388 | reverse complement strand
CCGTACCAGGCCAACCACACCACAGTCACCCCTGCCGCTTGACAAAAGCATTAGACAGCCACCTTCCACGCGGGCAGGGTCAATTCGTCGTCCACGCGCACGAACGCGGCGGTCACCGGAAGTCCGATGTGGACTTCTTCGGGGTCGGCGTCGAGCAGTTCGGCCATCACCCGCACGCCTTCCTCCAGTTCCAC
This sequence comes from Amycolatopsis orientalis DSM 43388, assembly GCF_000411975.1. GTDB lineage: Bacteria > Actinomycetota > Actinomycetes > Mycobacteriales > Pseudonocardiaceae > Amycolatopsis > Amycolatopsis orientalis_D. The sequence goes on along the minus strand of NZ_ASXG01000028.1, from coordinate 28,268 downwards.
CAGCGCGACCACGAACGGCAGCCGTTTGCCCGGCACCGCGGGATGGTGGTGCACGACGAAGCTGTAGACGGTGCCGCGTCCGCTGGCCACGACGTAGTCCGGCACCGTGTCGAGCGACCCGTCCGGCGGCATCGGGCCGGGCGGATGCCGCAGCACGTCGCCCCACCGCTGGATGCGCAATTCGCCTTCGCGCAGGCCGTCCCAGAAGAACTTGGTGTCGTGGCTGATCACCGGCCGCAGCACCGGCGACGGCGGCGGTTCCGGTTCGCGCGGCCGGAATTTCAGCACGCGGAAGACCATGTCCGCCACCAGTTCCCCGTCGACGTACCAATTCGTCCGGGTGGTCACGAACCAGCCCTCGCCCAGCGCGGTGCGCTTCGGACCGGTGACGTCCTCCAGGACGTTCGTGGTCGAGACGTGCTCGCCAGGCCGCAGGTAGCGGTGATAGTTCTGCTCCGAGTTGGTGGCCACGATGGACGTGAACCCGGCGTCGTCGAGCACCTTGAGGATCAGGCCGAGCGGATCGTCGTCGCCGCGCACGCCGTGCAGCCCCGGCATCGTCCACACCTGCGCCATCGCCGGCGGCGCGACGAGTCCCTTGTGGACACTCGTCTCGGCGAACTCCGCGTCGGTGTAGACCGGATTGGCGTCACCGATCGCCTCCACCCAGTTGTGCACCATCGCCTGGTTCACCGGATCGCGCGCGTACCTCGGCGCGCTTTCGCCCTGTGCGGCGATTTTCGCGGCGGCTTCCTCGATCGTCATCGCGGCACCCTCGGCAGTTTCAGTCCGGCGGAGGCGATCAGTTCGCGCTGGATCTCGCTGACGCCCCCGCCGAACGTCAGCACCAGATTCCGTTTCGCCAGCACGTCGAGCCATTCGGCGAGTTCCGCGGTGTCCGGGTCGGCGAGGTCGCCGTGCCGCCCGACCAGCTCCTCCAGCAGCCGCCCGATCCGCTGGATCCGCTCGGAGGCGAACACCTTCGTCGCCGAGGCGTCGGCGATCTCGACCGACCCGTGCTCCGCCGCCGCGGCGACCTGCCAGTTGAGCAGCTCGTTGACCCGCGCGACCGCGAACGTCTCGGCCAGCGCCGCGCGCACGTCCGGAAGGTCCAGCATCGGCGTGCCGTCCGCGGTCCGGCGCGCCGCCGCCCACGCCCACACGCGGTCGTGCAGGCCGCCGATCCGCCCGGCCGGGCCGAGCATCACGCGCTCGTGGTTGAGCTGCGTGGTGATCAGCCGCCAGCCCCGGTTTTCCTCTCCCACCAGCATGTTCGCCGGCACCCGCACGTCGGAGTAGAAGGTCGCGTTCACGTGGTGCGCGCCGTCGCAGGTGATGATCGGCGTCCACGAATAACCGGGGTCGCGGGTGTCCACGATGAGGATCGAGATGCCCTTGTGCTTCGGCGCGTCCGGGTCGGTGCGCACGGCGAGCCAGACGTAGTCCGCGTCGTGGCCGCCGGTGGTGAAGATTTTCTGGCCGTTGACCACGTAGTCGTCGCCGTCGCGCACCGCGCGCGTGCGCAGCGAGGCGAGGTCTGTCCCGGCTTCCGGTTCCGTGTAGCCGATGGCGAAATGCACTTCCCCGGCCAGAATCTTGGGCAGGAACAAGGCTTTCTGTTCCTCGGTGCCGAACGCCTGCAACGTCGGCCCCACCGTCTGCAGCGTCACCGACGGCAGCTGGACATCCGCACGGGCGGCCTCGTCGACGAAGATGTGCTGCTCGATCTCGCCGAAACCACCGCCGCCGTACTCCTTGGGCCAGCCGACGCCGAGCTTCCCGTCGCGCCCCATCCGGCGCACGACGTCGCGGTACACCTGCCCGTGCCGCTCGCGCAGCAACGCCCGGCGCTCGTCGGCCGTCAGCAGCCCCGCGAAGTACTCGCGCAGCTGCGCCCGCAGTTCCTGTTGCGCGGCCGTCAGTTCGATGTGCATGCTCATCCCGCCACTCGTTCGCCCAGCCGGCCGAGCCGGTGCGCCGCTCCCCCGACCGCGCGGCCGAGGTCCTTCACCGCCGAGGAATACCGATGCAGCGGGTAGCTGCGGTCGACGCCGACGCCGCCGTGCAGGTGATGACAGATCGCCAGCGCGGACGGCGCTTCCTCGGACAGCCAGTACGCCGCGATATCCAGCTCGGTGTCCGCGTCCAATCCGGACGCCAGCCGCCACACCGCGGAAACCGCGGCCAGGTGCACGGTGCGAGAAGCGACGTAGACGTCCGCGATTTGCTGCGCCACGGCTTGGAAAGTCGCGAGTGGACGGCCGAATTGCGTGCGCTCGCCGACGTGCTGGGCCGTCAATGCCAACGCTCCGGCGAGAAGTCCGTCGCCGAGTGCGAGCGCGCCTGCCAATGCGTAGCGGTGCAGTGTCTGCTGCGCATGCCCGGCGGTTCGGTCGCGAAGGAAATCCGCTTCGCTCACCCGCGCGCCGTCGAAGCGCACCGTGTACTCGGGCATCCCGGTCGCGTTGTACGCGGGCAGCACCTCGACCCCGTCCGCACGCGGATCCACCAGCGCGACACCGGTGCCGCCCGGCAACGCGATCGGCGTGAGGATTCGCGCTGCCTCCGCGGCGTAGGGCACGTGCGTCTTGACGCCAGTCACCGCCCACGCGCCGTCTGCCGCCGCGCCGCTGGTCCCGGGGATGGAGGTCAGCGGCGCGGACGGCTCGTGCAAGGCGGCAGTGAGAATGGTCTCCCCCGCTGCCGCGGGCGGCAGGAACTCGGCACGCTGCGCCGGGGTGCCGAGCGCTTCGATCGGCAGGATCCCGAGCGCCAGCACGGCATACGCGGGCACTGCCGCCGCAGCCCTTCCGACCTCGGTGAGCACCGGGGCGACGTGGTCGGCGCCGAGCCCGTCGCCGCCGAGATCGGCGGGCAGGGGCAGGGCGAGCAGGCCCGCGTCGGCCAGCGCTCGCCACTGGTCCGCGGGCTCGTCGGCCTTCCCGAGCACTTGCGCGGCGAGCGAGGCGATCTCGCTCTGCGTATCGTCGGGGGCGAAGTCCACTCCGGTCTCCCTCCACCTAGGTGGAACACGTTCTATTTTTAGCCGGAATGGACTGACTCGGCAACCCCGGATACCCGGAGGACGCTGTGGGATCGACCGGTGGAGCGGAGAGGGGCGGCACGCCGACATGGGCGCGGAACAAGTTCTCAAATCAGCGCTGGGCGACCTCGGCTGGCAAGCCACCCGCAAGCTCGCGACCATCCCGCCGACCGTGGGCGTCCCGGACCCGAAGCCGCTGTCCCTGCCCGGCCGCGGCCAGACCGTCGTGGTCGACGCCGGCCCGCGGCACGCGCCCGCGGTCGTCCTGCTGCACTCGGTCGCCTGCACCGGGCTGCTGACCTGGTATCCCGTGCTGAAGCGGCTGTCGGCGAATCACCGCGTGGTGGTGTTCGACCAGCGCTGGCACGGCCAGGGCATCCGCTCGCAAGAATTCAGCCTCGAAGACTGCGCGGACGACGTGGCGGCGGTCGCGGACGCGCTGGGCATCGGCAAGTTCCTGGTCGCGGGCTACTCGATGGGCGGCATGGTCGGCCAGCTGGCGGCCCGCCGCTTCCCGGACCGCGTCACCGGCCTGGTCCTGTGCTCGACGGCGAGCAACTTCCGCCGCGGCATCCGGCAGCGCGTGGCGCTCGACCTGTTCGGCCGCACCCTGCACCTGCTGCGCGACCAGGCCCGCATCGGCCTGGTCCCCGGCGAACCCCGCCGCGAACGCCTCGCCCGCCTGGAGGACCACCGGTGGGCACTGGAGGAATTCCGCTCGACGAGCCCGTGGGCGATCGCGGTCGCGCTGGACGAGATCGGCCGCTTCGACTCGACGCCGTGGCTGCACACCCTCACCCTGCCGACGGCGGTCGTGGTGACTTCGCGGGACGGCTTCATCGCCCCGGCGCATCAACGCAGCCTGGCGCGGCGGATCGCCGATGCCGCGACGTACGAGATCCCGGCGGGGCACACCGCGTGCGTCTTCGCGGCAGACCAGTTCGAGGCAGCGTTGATGGCGGCGTGCACCTCGGTACAGGCGGCGATCGGCGGACAGGAACGGGCGGCGGAGATCGCGGACTCGGCCTAGCCCCCGACAGCTCACCCACATAGATGGCCCGCCGTCTCACCGGCCACGACAGCCACTTCGTGATCACCTCGAGTATGCGTGGTGGGCGAGCGAGTGATCGACAGCTCTCCGTACAGCGGATTTCCGAAGTGCGACCAGTCGAGTACAGCTAGTAGCCAGCCTTGACGTCGTGTCGCCGGGGAGGGCGCGTTGAACGACTATCTGTCCTTGCTGCCGTCCACCTTGCAGTGGGTCTCGAACCGGCTCGGGTCCGTCTCGAACGTGCCTTGGCCCTTGTGGATAGGCGCCCTGTTCCCGATTTATGTCGCGGCGGTCTCGGTCGTGATCTGGATCTTGCGGGGCCGCGTATGGCCGGTGCAGTGCGCCTACCCGAAGACAAGTCGCGGCTGGGCGTGCCGGAATTGGGTGCCGGGCGAATGGTCCCGGTGCAGGCATCACAACCAACGCCGGAACTATCGATTCGGGCACTCGGTGAACCCCGATCTCCAACGATGGCAGACGTTCGGCAAAAACGGCACGATCGTCGAGCGCCCGGAACGCGGCGTCGGCTTGCTGCGGCTGCGGCCTGCCGGAGCGACACTTCTGTACCAGCACGGATACCCCCGCCCGCCCCGGCTGGTGCTCCGCCAGTTGCCGAGCAGCGCGGCCGCTGCGTCGCAGCGAATCAAGAAAGCACGTCTCAAAAATCCCGTGCCCAGCAGCCCTCGGGAAGCCCTGACCGGCTCCGCCCGCACCGACGTCGCGGAAGGACTTGAACGAGTCGTCAGTGCGACCAGGTTCGCCACCGGCACGTTCGTCGCGGCGATTCTGCTGACGGCGGCCGCGGTCCTGGTGGACGGTGCGGCACAGACGGTGTTGCAGTACCTGGCAACGCTGGGATTCGTCTTGGCGTGGGCAGCGACGAACTCCGGTATCTACCGCCGAAGCGCGAACTGGCTGAAAGGAGCGTGCCTGAAGAGCTTGAAGTGGTGGCTCTCCATCTTCGTCCCCGTCGGCGTGCTCAATCTGGTCTTCACCGTCGCGAACAAAGCACCGGCCGCGTAACGATCAGTACGTCGAGACCAGGTCCGCCGGTCGAAGCTCCAGCCGGTACGGCTCCTCCAGCCGCACCACGGCGTCGCCGGTCGCCTCGCCGTCCAGGACGTATTCGCCGTCCGTCAGGCGGAAGCAGCTCAGCGTCGGCTCGGTCGGCTCGATCACCCAGTAGTACGGGCAGCCCGCCAGCGCGAGCCGGGCCGGCTTGAGGAAGCGGTCGATGTGCCTGCTCGAGGGCGACACCACCTCGACCGCCAGCACCGGGACGCCGACCAGGGCGCGTTCGGTGAAGGTTTCGCGCCGCCCGACCACGACGTCCGGGATCATCACGGTGAACTCGTCGAGCACCACGTCCACCGGCGCGGGGAGGACCTCGCAGTCGGCAGGGCACACCGGGGTGAGCGCGGCGAGGAGGCGCGCGACCACCCGCTGATGCAGCGGACGCGGGGACGGGCTCACCAGAAGCGTCCCGTCCACCAGCTCGTACCGGCGGCGTTCATCCGAGATCGTCTCCAGGTCCCGACGCGTGAGACGGTCGCCGTGCGCGAACATCGGGACTGTCATCATGCTGCCCCCGCAGGCGGGCCGACCGGAAACGACTCGGCCAGCGTAGTAGGGCACGCGCGGCAGCGCGAACCGTCCCGCGAACCGCACCCGACCCGGGTAGCCCATTCGCCGAGGGCCGCGTCCGCCGGATCGCTCACCGTGCGTCACCGAAATGCGGAGATATCGCCCCGGTCAGCCCAGCCGTGCCCAGCGAACAGGTTCTTTCCCCGGTGCCGGACAATTTATCCGAATCGCAATTCCGCGTCCAGTAAACGGCCATCACGGGATCACCTACCCGTTGCCCGTCCTCGGAAAACCCGCTGTGGCGCATCCCGAAAGGAAACCCTATCATCGGCCGTGCGCGCGTCCCGTGAATGGGTGATTCAGCGGAATTTCACTATTTCGCACGCCATTCGCGCTCCGTGATTAACCGGATGGACCGCCGCGCCGCCTAGGCTGATCGGACGTCCTGGAATTCCGTCCTTCGGTGGTGGTCATGCCTGCCCCCAGCCGTCCGGCGTCCCTCTTCCGTCTCGACGGCTCCGCGGCGGAATCCGATCTGCTGAACCCGCTGTCGGCCGAACAGGTCAGCGCCGACCGCCCGGTCGATCTCCCCGGCACCCGCGCCCGGCTCGTCGCGGGCGCCTTCCGCACCGAGGCCCCGCAGTGGCTGCAGCACGCCGAAGCACTCGGCGGCGGCCCGCTCGACCTGCCTTCGACGCTGCCGTTCGCTGTGCTTCTCGTGCCGCGCCCGCCGTGGACGTACGCGGTCACCTGGGGCGCGGGCCATCTCGTGCTCAACGACGAACACATCGAGCAGGGCTTCGGGCTGCGCTTCGGAATCCGCCGGCTCGACCCGTTCGACCTCGGGCTCGTCGCGAGCGCCGCGCTGGATGTTTCCGCCCGGGCCACGCAAATCTCCATTCCCGGCGGCGGCGAGCTGTCCGCGTTCCGGCTCGAACCCTACGGCGATCTCGTGCACCGGCTCGCCGGTTCGGCGGATCTCACCGATCTCACCTACGGACGCGTGACCGGCAAGCGCTACCGCATCCGCGTCGGCACCTCGCTGTGGGCACCGCTGGCGAAGGATCCCGAAGCGTTCCTGGCCGATCTCGACGCGGTCGGCGCCGTCGTCGACGAACCGGACGAGGATTCCGCGCTGCGATTCATCGCCCAGACCCGCCCGATGGACCGGCACCATCCGCTCGTCCCCGAACTGGAACGGCAACTCGCCGAAGCACTCGGCGGCAGTCACGCGCTCGGTCTGGCCTGGCCGTCCAGCGCCGCGAACGACGCGGAGAACGCCGGTTCGTTCCGCATCACCGGCCTCGGCCCCGGAGGTACGATCCACGTTCCCGGCCGCCTGGAACTGGACCACCTGACCACAAGGCTCAGCGGAATTCCCGTTGAGCGGCGGCTGAAAGCGCTGCGCGCGGGCCGCATCACGACGTGCGCCGACGAGGCTGGCACGGAGCCCGCCGGCGCGCCGCTGCCCGCCTCCCGCTGGCTCGTGTTCGAGACGACGGTCGAGCACACGCGGTATGTCTTCCATCAGTCACGCTGGTACCGGATCGGCGAGACTTACGTCGCGCAGATGCGAGAGCAGGTGCGCGATGTGCTGGCCCGCAAGCACATCTGGCCAGACGTCACGTGGAAACCGAGCGGGCAGCCCGACGACGAGCACCGGTACTGCCAGCGCGTCGCCGCTCTTGCCCCGGGATATCTCTGCCTGGACAAGGATTTCGCGAGCACTCCCCTGCATCCGCGCCTCGAACTCTGCGACTTGCTGGGTCCCGAGGACGAGCTGATCCACGTCAAATGGCTCGGCCGGGCTACCGCGGCCAGCCACCTCTACACCCAGGCGCTCGTGTCCGCCGAGGCTCTGCACGACGAACCGGAAGCGCTGGCACAGCTCGCCGACAAAGTGTCCACATTGGACCCCGGACGCGTGCTGGGCGGCGCGCCGGACACCGTCGTGCTCGCCGCCGCCGGGCGGGCATGGGACGTGGACGAGTTGTTCACGCTCTCTCAGGTCGCCCTGCTGCGGCTGGACCGGGCGGTGCGGAGCTTGCGGGCGACGCTGAAGTTCACCGACATCCCCCACACGGCCAAGACGCGGCACCGCAGACACGGAGGGTGACCAAAGGTGCGGAATCTGCCACAATAGACCTCCGGAAGAGGGGGGGTCCGATGTCTGAACCGGCGGAAAGCACTGGCGGTAACCCGTCCGGCGGCGATCCCAAGCACGTCAAGGAGTGGCTCGGGGTGGCGACCGCGGTGCTCGCGCTGCTGGCCTGGTTCGGGATCCACAATTGGGACGAGCTGAAAGCCTGGTTCGACCGCCACTCCGCGCATCCGCCGACGACCGCGCAGTCCGAGTCGCCGTCGCCCAGTCCGACGACCCGGCGCGCGCCGAGCATCACCCGGATCCCGACGCGCCCGGCGACGGCCGAGACCACACCGGACCCCGGATGCGCGCTGGCCGGCGGGGTGATCCGTTCGATCACCGCGAACCTCGCCGGGACGTCCGACGCCAGCGCGATGGCCGCGGAGTTCCGCGGTTACGGCACCGAATTCGACAATGCCGCGGACGAAGCGGACACCAGCCGGGTGCGCATACGGATCCGGACCGTCGCCAGCGACGCCCGGATGATCGCGACCGACATCGACAACCGGGACCTCGAAGCCGCGAAAGCCATGAACAAGAAACTAGGCTCCGACCTCGAAGAGCTGCGACAGGCCTGTTCCTGACACAGGTCAGACCGGCGCAGCCTTGCTGAGCTCGTCCATCGCCTCCGGCAACGCGTCCGCCAGCGGCCACAGATCCTTCACCAATTCCTTGGCCCCCAACAGTCCGACGCCGACCTTGCCGTCGTTCGACAACACCGTGATGTTGAGCCCCGCCCCGTGGAACACCGGCCCCAGCGGGTACAGCCCGGTGATCCGCGCGCCCAGCAAATACAGCGGCATCGGCGGGCCGGGAACGTTGGAGATGATCAGGTTGTGCACCACCGGGTGCCGTTCGGCCAGCCGCAGCGCCGAGTACGCGCGCACGCCGAGCCCGAAGACCGTCGCCGGGGAGAATTGGGCCCAGTCGGCGAGCATGTCGGCGTCGATGTCGTAGTGGTGGTCCTTCGCCCGGCGGTTCGCCTCCGCCAGGTAGAACACGCGCGCCGCCGGGTCCGGCAAATGCGTTGGCAGCGAAGCGAAAAAGGCGGACACGCGGTTGCTGCCCCGGTCGCGTTCCGTGCGTTCGTGCACCGACACCGGGACCGTCGCCACCAGCGGGTCGTCCGGCAGTTCGCCGCGGCCGAGCAGGAATTGCCGCAGCGCACCGGAAACCAGCGCCAGCACCACGTCGTTCACCGTGACGCCGAACGCGTTCTTCACCTGCTTCACCGCGTCGAGGTCCAGCTGAGCGAACGCGACCGAGCGGTGGCCGGTGATGGTGCCGTTCAGCGAGGTCCGCGGTGCGGTGAACGGCACCGGCATCCCCTTGCCGCGCAACGCTTTGCCGAGCCACCTCGGCACCAGCTCGAGCAGCTCCGGCAGCAGCCGGGCGATCTCGAACGGCCGGTGCAGCAGCGAATCGGCGCTCTCGCGCAGCAGCCGCAACCGGGTGGGAAGGCCGTCATTGTGCTGCTCGCCTTCAGGCAGCTCGGGCAGCGGCGAGTCGGGTTCGAGACCGGCGAGGTAGCCGATCAGGCTGGCCCCGCCGACGCCGTCGACGCTCGCGTGGTGCATTTTCAGCAGCACCGCCAGCCGTCCGTCGGACAGTCCCTCGATCACGTAGCACTGCCACAGCGGATGCGCGCGGTCGAGCCGCTGCCCGGCGATGTGCGCGCACAGCTCGGCGAGTTCGCGATCGTCGCCCGGCGCGGGCAGGCCGACCCGGTGCACGTGGTTGTCGAGGTCGAAATCCTCGTCCTCGACCCACACCGGATGGTTCAGGTTCCAGAGCGGATTGTGGAGTTTGCGGCGGAACGCCGGGATCACCGCGACGCGTTCGGCGAGGCGGCGCTTGAACTCTCCGAACGCGTAGCCGCCGGGCATGGTGGAGCCGTCGAGGGTGAGCAGGCCGCAGACGTGCAGGACCTGCGAGGGCGTCTCGAGGTAGAGGAAGCTCGCGTCCAGCCCGCTCAGTCGCTGCATGTCTTCCAGCGTAAGGCAGAACCCTGGCGAGGGCGCTCGGCGGAGGTAGCATCGGGCAGGTGAAACCGGACTTCGTGACCCGCCGGGCGGCGCAGCTCGGTCTCGCCGCGCTCGCCTTGCGCCCGCCGAAACCGCGGCCGACCTCGATCCCGGTGTTCTTCGCCGGCTGGCTCACCGGCGAACTCGCGCCGCATCTGCTCGCCCTCACCGCGACCGACACTCTGCAGCACGTCGCGCGCCACGGGGTGCGCCGCCCCAGCGACCGGGTCGGGCTGGCGCTGGCCGGGCTGTCCGCGGCCGGTTTCGCATCGCTCATCGGAACGTCGCTGAAGGCGCGCCTCGAGGTCGAAGCCGCGCTCGTCGAAGTGCTCGGCGAGGACTACAAAGACCACCTCGAGAACCCGTCGGACTTTTCGACGCCGTGGGGCCGCCTCCTGATGCCGTTCCGGATACATGAGCCGGACGTCGTGCGGGACCGCAACGTCGCATACGCCCCGGGCGGCAAACGCTTCCTGCTGGACGTCTACCGCCCGCGCCAAACAGTCCGCGACGCGCCGGTGCTGCTGCAGATCCACGGCGGCGCGTGGACGATCGGCAACAAGGAACAGCAGGGCCTGCCGCTGATGCGCCATCTGGCCCGGCGAGGCTGGGTCTGCGTGGCGATCAACTACCCGCTCTCCCCCGCGTCGCGCTGGCCCGCGCACATCGTCGCGGCCAAGCAAGCGCTCGCCTGGATCCGCGAGCACATCGCCGAATACGGCGGCGACCCGCGATTCGTCGCGGTGACCGGCGGTTCGGCGGGCGGGCACCTGGCCGCGCTGCTCGCGCTGAGCCAGAACGACCCGGCGCTGCAGCCCGGGTTCGAGGAGGCGGACACGAGCGTGCAGGCCTGCGTGCCGCACTACGGCGTGTACGACATCGCCGCGTCGACCGGCGAGGCGGAAAGCCGGTACCGGCTGGAAAGCCTGATGGCGCGGCGGGTGTTCGCCCCGGAGCACCGGCTGGACGACTACCTCGCCGCGTCGCCGCTGGACCGGGTCGCCGAGGACGCCCCGCCGTTCTTCGTGATCCACGGCAAGCACGATTCGCTCGTGCCGGTCGCGGAGGCGAGGGAGTTCGTCGCCCGGTTGCGCGCCAAATCCGCCCATCCGGTGGCGTACGCGGAGCTTGCCGGAGCACAGCACGCGTTCGACGTGTTCCCGTCGATCCGCAGCACCCATGTCGTGCGCGCAGTCGAGCACTTCCTCGACTGGACCCACGCTCAGGCGTTCACCCCGGTCAGCGAGAAGAATTCCTGACGCGACCGCGCGTCCTCGCGAAGCGTGCCCATCAAGGTGGACGTGACCGTGGAGGAGCCGGTCGCCTGGACGCCGCGCAGGGTCATGCAGGTGTGCTCGGCCTCGATCACCACACCGACGCCCTTCGGCGACAGCTGGTCGCCGAGCCAGCCCGCGATCTGCTTAGTCAGCCGCTCCTGCACCTGCGGGCGGCACGCGAAGTGCTCGACGACCCGCGCCAGCTTCGACAACCCGAGGATCCGCTCGCCCGGCAGGTACCCGACGTGCGCGACCCCGGTGAACGGCAGCAGGTGGTGTTCGCAGACCGACCGGACCGGGATGTCGCGGGCCAATACCAGCTCGTCGTAGCCCTCGTCGTTGGGGAACGTGGTCAGATCGAACGAGCGCGGCGTGAACAGCTCCGCGTACGCGCGCGCCATCCGGCCGGGGGTGCCGCGCAGGCTCTCCGAGTCGAGGCTGATGCCGAGCGCGCGCAGGAAGTCCCCCGCCGCGTTTTCGGCCGCGGCCAGGTCGAAGCCGGGGACGGGCTCGTGGACGACGCGGAGGGCGGTTCCGGACGACTGCATGGGCGATCCTCGGGCTTCGGCTGGCGGCGGGACGGGGTTTCGCCGATAAATCTTTGTCTTATTGTGCGGCGGAGTCAATGTGACCAGGTGAACAAGCCAGGTGGCGGGTTCGGGGAACCTTGCTGGGCGTTATCGTGGGGGTGTGACGAGTGACCTGGCGACGATCCGCGCGGTAGCGGCGCTGGACGAGGACCTGCGCCGGGGGATGTACGCCTTCATCCGGGACGCCGGCCGCCCGGTGACGCGCGAGGAGGCCGCCGCGGCGGTCGGCATCTCGCGCAAGCTGGCCGCGTTCCACCTGGACAAACTCGTGACAGCCGGCCTGCTGCGCGCCCGCTACGAAACCGTCGGCGGGGTCCGGAAGGTGGGCCGCGCCCCGAAGGTCTACGAACCCGCCGCGACCGACTTCGCGATCACCATCCCGCCCCGGCACCCGGACGTGCTGGCCGCGATCCTGGTGGACGCGGTCGCCTCGGCCGCTCCCGGAGAACCGGCCCGGGACGCCGCCCTGCGCGAAGCCGGACGGCACGGAGCCGCGGCCGGCGCCGCCGAACGCGAACGCTCCCGGCCGGGCCGGCTGGGCACGGAACGCGGACTGACCCTGACGAGCACGGTCCTGGCCCGGCACGGTTTCGAACCGAACCGCGAGACGCCGGTGTGCCTGCGACTGCGGAACTGCCCGTTCCAGCCGCTGGCGGAACGCGCGCCGGACCTGGTGTGCGGAATGACGGACCGGTTCCTGAGCGGAGTCGTGGAAGGCCTGCAGGTCCCGGGCGTGTCGACGGCCCGGGTCGCCCCTCGCGACGGCGGGTGCTGCGTGGAGCTCCGGGGGACAGAGTCAGCCGGCAGCTGATCCGGCCTGCGGGCGTTTCGGTTCGCGCTGAATCTCCGCGCAGCGACTCCAGCCAGTTCGACGCCGCTCGAAGAATCTTGTGGACTGGTTCTGCTGTGGCGAATCGCCCCTTTGCGAATACACCGCGCGGGCAGCACTCAGCGGTCCCTACCTGAAGCTAGCCGTCGAAGGAGACCGCGCGCAGTACCCGCTCCACGTGTGCGGCCGGCCAGTCCTCCGGGAACGGCCGGGTGCGCAGCAGCCAGCGGTGGAAAACCGGGCCCAGCAGCAGTTCCGCGCCGTCCTCCGGGGCTTCGATTCCGGCGCGGGCCAGGCGGTCGGCGATGGCGCGCAACTGCGGGCCCAGCAGGCGGTCCAGGACTTCGGCGCCGATGGCCGGGTCGGTTTGCAGTTCGGCGGTCACGGCGCGGAGCAGGCGGTCGGTCGCCGGATCGGCGAGTTCGGCGAGCATGCCGCGGACCAGGGTTGCCAAGTCGGCACGCAGGTCGCCGGTGTCCGGGATGGCGACTTCGCCGGAAGCGTCGAGGCTTTGCTCCAGCAGCGCATCGAGCAGCACCGCGGCGGGCGACGACCACGTGCGGTACAGCGTTTGCTTTCCGGTGCCCGCGCGGGCCGCGATGCCCTCCATGGTCAGGCCGCCGTAACCGGACTCGGCGGCGAGGGCGAGCACCGCGGCGTGCACGCGGGCGCGAGTGCTGGCGCGGGCCATGTCAGTTCTCCGCGGCGGAGAAACGCTTGTCCTGCCGGTAATCCGCCAGCCTGCCCGACAGCGCGGTCGCGACCATCTCGGGGGCATCGGCCCCGGCCAGGACGCGCAGCCGCGGGTCGGCCGGATCGTTGACGTGCCGCAGGATCTCGGCCGCGATCTCCGCGGGCGGGGTGCCGCCGCCGGTGCCGGCGGTCGCCCACGGCACGGCCGGCGTGCCGAACACCCGCTCGCGCAGCCCGTCGTACGCCGGGTTCGGCGCGGCGAACCGCATGCTGCCGGTCGCCCATGCGGTGTCCATCCCGCCCGGTTCGACGATGCTCACCCGCACGCCGAACTCCGCGACCTCCTGGGCGAGCGCCTCGCTCATCCCCTCCAGACCCCACTTGCTCGCGTTGTACAGCCCGAATCCCGGCACCGAACCGGCGCCGCCGACCGAGGAAATCTGCACGACGTGCCCCGACCGTTGCTCGCGCAGCACCGGAAGCGCCGCCTGCGTCAGCCACAACGCGCCAAACAGGTTCGTGTCCAGGATGTCCCGCGCTTCCTCCTCGCTCACCTCCTCAGCCATGCCCGCCAATCCGTATCCGGCGTTGTTCACCACGACGTCCAGCCGGCCGAATTCGGTGACGGCCCGCTGCACGGTTTCCCGTGCGGCAGCCCGGTTCCGCACATCGAGCACCTGCTCGGCGACGTTCCGGTGCCCCGGCGCGCTGCCCGGCGTGCGGACGGTCGCCAGCACCCGGTCGCCCGCTTCCGCGGCGGCCAGCGCCAACGCCCGGCCGAGGCCGCGGCTCGTTCCGGTGATCACCCAGGTTCTCGCCATGCCGCCGACGGTAGCACGAAACGAGACGGACCGTCTCGTTTCGCGAGTGCACTCGAGTCAGCTCTCCGCGGGGTAGGCGAGGTCGACCGGCTGCTCGGCCGGAGGCCCGTCCGGCCACCACTGCCCGGCCACCCGCACGAACCGGTACCACCGGCCGTCCCGTCCGTACCGCAGCTGCACCGGACCGGCCGTCACCCGGTTGCGCCACACCTTCACCTCCCCCGGCAACTCCGCGAGTTCCGCTCGCGCCACCGCCAGCGGGCCTGGGCCGGGACTCCACACGTCCCGCAGCGCCGCCAGCCCGCTCCGGCCCGCTTCCCGCCACGCCTGCGCGGCCACGATCAGCTCCGACGGCGCGACCTGCGCGGCGGCCGCCAAGCCGAAGACGTCCGCGCCCGGACGAGCGGCGCGACGCGCCAGGTCCTCGGAGAAAGTCAAGTCCGCCAAGGCATCCTGGGTGTGCAGCAGGTCGAGTGCGAGCGCCGCGGCGTCGGCGGCCAGCGCGGCGAGCCCGGCGGACGTCAGCCCGGAGCGAGCGGGCGGGTCCAGGTCGAGCACGGCGGGCGGACCGGGCTCGCCGGGGAGGGCGGGCAACGGCGGCAGCGGCGCGATCCGCCGCGAGTACGCCTTCTTCGGCGTCAGCCCGACCTCTGGCGCCCGCGCCGGCCGAGCCGCGCTGGGAGTCCGCAACTCCCGCAGCTGAGCCAAAACCTCGTCCCGGCCCCGCCCGCGCAGGGTGAACAGCACGAACGGATCGGCATCGACCTCGTCCGCGACCAGGTAATACACCGCCGCCACGTGTTTGCACGGATTCGCGCTGTCCGGGCAGGAACAGCGCGGCCGCAGGTCGCCGGGACCGGGCAGCAGGTCGGCCCCGGCCTCGCGCGATTGGACGGCCAGTTCCTCCGGCAGCTCGCCGTCGAGCAGCGCCGCGGCATGCCCGAGGCGGCGGCCGGCGACGTCGAGCAGCTTGTCCCATTCCGCCGCGCTGAACTCGCGCATCCGGATCGCGACGCGGTACGGATCCGGCCGGCTGCCCCGCACCCACGCGGTGATCTCGCCGGGACGGATCGACAGCTCGTCCACGACGCCCTTGCGCGCGTACGTCCGCCCGCGCGGCAGCCGGTTCGGGTCCAGTTTCGCGCGCTGCTCCAGCGCTTCCACCCACGCCCGGCCCCACCACCGGCGCCCGAACGTCCGCCGCGGCGGCATCAGCCGCTCCCGAGCCGGACGAGGTCGGCGAGCTGGTCGTCGGACAGTTCGGTGATCCAGTCCTCCCCCGCGCCGACGACCGCGTCGGCCAGCCCGCGCTTGGTTTCCAGCACCGCCGCGACGCGTTCCTCGAGCGTGCCTTCGGCGATCAGCCGGTGCACCTGCACCGGCCGGTCCTGCCCGATCCGGTACGCGCGGTCGGTGGCCTGGTCCTCGACCGCCGGGTTCCACCAGCGGTCGTAGTGGATCACGTGCGTGGCCCGGGTGAGGTTGAGCCCGACGCCGCCCGCCTTGAGCGACAACAGGAACACCGGCACCTCGCCGGACTGGAACGCGGCCACCATCTCGTCGCGCCGCTTCGGCCCGGCCTCCCCGGACAGCAGCGCGGTGGGCAGCCCGCGCTCGGCGAGCCGCCGCTCCAGCAACCGGCACAGCCGCACGTACTGGCTGAACACCAGCACGCTCTCGCCCTCGTCGAGGATGACGTCCAGCAGTTCCTCGAACGCGGCGAGCTTGCCTGAGCGTCCGCTGAGCACGCCGGTGCTTTCCTTGAGGTAGTGCGCCGGGTGGTTGCAGATCTGCTTGAGCTCGGTGAGCAGCTTCAGCACCTGGCCGCGCCGCTGCACCCCTTGCGCCTCCCGGATCTGCGCGAGGTTCTCGCGCACCACCGCCTCGTACAACGTGGTCTGCTCGGCGGTGAGCGGGACGTACCGGTCGGTCTCGGTTTTCCTCGGCAGCTCCGGCGCGATGTCCGGGTCGGTTTTGCGGCGGCGCAACAGGAACGGCCGGACCGTCGCGGCGAGCCGTCCGGTGACCGTCTCGTCGCGGTCCCGTTCGATCGGCCGCGCCACCGTTCGCCGGAACTTCTCCAGCGGGCCGAGCAGCCCCGGCGTGGTCCAGTCGAGCAGCGACCACAGCTCGGTGAGCCGGTTCTCCACCGGCGTGCCGGTGAGCGCCACGCGAGCCGCCGCGGGCACCTGCCGCAGTTCCTTCGAGGTGGCGGACAACGGGTTCTTCACATGTTGCGCTTCGTCCGCGGCGACCATTCCCCAGTCCACTTCGGACAGCAGTTCCCGGTCGCGGCGCAGCACCCCGTACGTGGCGAGCACGACCTCGTCCGCGGCCAGGTCGTCGAGATGCCGCCCGCCGCCGTGGAACCGGCGGACCGGCACGTCCGGCGCGAACTTGCCGAACTCGCGTTCCCAGTTGCTCAGCAACGACGTCGGGCACAACACGAGCGTCGGCCCCGCCTTCCGCGGCCGGCGATGCAGGTGCAGCGCGATGAGCTGGATCGTCTTGCCCAGGCCCATGTCGTCGGCGAGGCAGGCGCCGAGGCCGAGGTCGGTCATGGCGACGAGCCAGCCCAGCCCGGCCCGTTGGTACGGACGCAAGGCGGCGGTGAGCCCCGCCGGTTCCTCGACGGGCGCGGGTTCCCTTTCCCGCAGCCGTTCGGCGAGCCCCGCCAGCGCCGGTTGCGGGGCGAACTCGACTCGCTCGCCGTCGACCTCCAGCTCCCCGGTGAGCGCCGCGGCCAGCGCTTCCGCACCGGTGAGCCGCGACCGGCGAGCCCGCATCCGCGCCAGCAGCGCGGGATCGAGCTTCACCCACTGCCCGCGCAACCGGACCAGCGGACGTTTCGCTTCCGCGAGCGCCGCTACTTCCTCGTCGGTGAGTTCGCTCCCGCCGAGGCTCAACCGCCAGCGGAACTCCAGCAGGCCGTTGAGCGGGAACGCGGGACCGGATTCGCTCGCCGGGGCCTGCGTGACGCTCGCCTTCGCCCGGACCTCTCCGGAAAACAGATCCTTGGGCCACAAGACTTCGATGCCCGCGCCGCCCAAGTCCCGGGCACCCGTCCCGAGCAGGTCGACGACCTCGTCGTCGGACAGCGGCAGCGTGGTGGGCGCCGGTTCGGACAGGATCCGGCCCAGCGGCGGCCAGGCCCGGGCGCCTCGCCGCAAACCCAGCAGCAGCTGCGTTTCCACCTGGTCGCCCAGCCGGTGCAGGACCGCTTCGGGCGCGTCCCAGAGCGTGGCCGCTTCGACCACCAGGCTCGGTTCGAGAGTGGAACGGACAGCCAGGACTCCGGAGAACTCCTCGTCGGTCGCTTCGATCCGCAAGAGCAGCTGCGCACCGTCCGGACCGCGGGCTTCCAGCTCGGCGAGCCAGGCCGCGCCGTCCGGATCCAGCAGCGTCGGCTGGGTTTCCGCGAACGCCGCCCCGCCGGAGCCGACCGCCGCCGCCGGACTCCGCACCAGCACGTCCGCCGCCGCGTCCCACACCGCGCGGACCAGCGATTCCGGCGAGTGCAGTCGGATTCGCTTGACGCCGGACAACGGCAGCGCGTGCGCTTCCGGCGGCAACGCGGCCGCGAGCCCGCGCAGGAGTTCCTCGTCCGCCGCGTCGAGCGGACCGACTCGCCAGGTCCCGAGCCCGCTCGGAGTGGCCGCCGGACGCAACCGCCCGCGCGCCACCAGATTGACCCCGGCGTTGACCACGGCCGACCACGCCGCCAGCGCCGGACTGGCCTCGTCCGGCGCCACGAGCAGCCGCGGGATGGCCTTCGCCAGCGGCACGAGCCGCGCCACCACCTCGGTCCGGGCGAATTTCCCGCCGCCGGGCAGGACGAGCTGGATCGGGGTGTCCCCCTCGATCTCGTCGCCCCACAGCGCCAGAACTCCCTCTCGCGGGGGATCCGAGGGGAGGTAGGTGGCTTGGGTGGTCTGGTCGAACTCCACTCCGGCACGGTATCGCTTGGGGCTGACAATTCGGCTCGTCGCCTGGCGGCGACATTGCATATGGGGTGGCGTGGGGCACCCCGAAGCTTGATTGTGCTGACGGTCTTGGGGTGCAGGGCCAGGGCTGGGTGCCTTGGTGAGTTGAGTGGGGTGGCTGCGGATCGCTGGGGCGTGAGGACGGCTACTTGTCCAGGAGCAGGTGGACGGAAAGCTCCAGCCGGGTCGCTACGTCCGCCGCTGACGCGCGCCGGGTCACCCAGGCGACCAGGTTCGCCATCCACACGTCGGCCACCACGTGGAAGATGTCGCGGTCGGACTCGGTGGGCTCGTCGATGCCCATCGCGCTCGCGAACATGTCCTCCATCAGGCGGCCGACCAGCTCGACCTCGGCGGCCGCGGACGTGTCGGCGAACATGAACGCGCGCACCATCGCCTCGGTCAGGTGCGGGTCGCGCTGCATCAGCCGGGTATTGCGGCCCAGCACGAACATCAGCCGCTCGGCGGGGGTGTCTCCGGGGATCGCGCTGCGCTGGATCTTCTCGTGCGCGGCCTCGAACTGCTGCGCCAGGCCCGACACGAGCAGGTGGATCTTCGACGGGAAATACCGGTACAGCGTGCCCAGCGCGACGTCGGCCTTCTCCGCGACCGCGCGCATCTGCACCGCGTCGTAGCCACCCTTGGAGGCCAGCGCGAGCGTCGCGTCGATGATGCGGCGGCGGCGGTCCCGCTGGGCCGCGGAGCCCAGTTCCTCGCCCATCGCGCCGAGGCCGTTCGCCCGCGTTTTGGCCGCCGGCGTCTTCGCCTTCCCCGGCATCGCCCTTCCCCTCTGCCTTACGGAACTCGTTCCAGTTTCCGGGTAAGCGTACCTGCCCTGGAGAAAGGTTCAACTCTCGACCGCCTGGCGGAAAAACTGTAACACGTTCTACACTCGCCAGTAGCTCCGTACCCCGCGAGGAGGAGACCGATGCCGGTCGCGCTCACCGAAGACCAAACCGCGCTCGCCGCCGCCGTGCGGGACTGGGCGGCGGCACACGATCCGGTCGCGGCGGTGCGCGCGGCCGAAACCACGGGCGCCAGTCTGCCGGACGGGTTCTCCGCGCTCGGACTTACCGGCATCGCGTTGCCCGCGTCGGTGAACGGCGCGGACGGGACTGTCGCAGATCTCGCGGCAGGGCTCGCCGCCGCGGCGGAAGCGCTGGTTCCGGGACCACTGCTGAGCACCGCGCTGGCCGGGTTGCTGCTCGCGGAGCCGGCGAAAGAACTCGCCGCCGAGATCGCGGACGGCACCGCACAGGTCGCGGTGCAGCTGGAAGAATCGGCACCCATTCCGGGCGCGAGCGCTGGCTCGTGGTTGCTTGTTCCACGCGGCGAACAGTATGTCTTGGTCCCGCCCGGCGCGGCAGTGGAACCATTGGCGCCCTTCGATTTCTCCCGGTCGCTCGGGCGCGTCGAGGCCGACGTGTCCGGCGAGGTGCTGAACTTGCCGGACGTCCGCGATCTCGCCGCGACGCTCGCGGTCGCGGAGGCGGCGGGCGTGGCGCGCTGGTGCCTCACGACGGCCGTCGAGTACGCGAAGGTCCGAGAACAATTCGGCCAGGTGATCGGCGCTTTCCAGGCGGTGAAACACCTTTGTGCGGAGATGTTGTGCCGCACCGAAGCGGCTGAGGCGTTGGCGTGGGACGCGGCCTCGGCAGTCGACGACCCGCTGGCGGTCGCGAGCGCTGCCGCGGTGGCGCTGGACGCGGCCGTCGAGAACGCGAAGGACTGCATCCAGGTGCTCGGCGGAATCGGGTTCACCTGGGAACACGAAGCACACCTGTACCTCCGGCGCGCCCTGGCGTTGCGGCAGTGGCTTGGCGGCTCCCAGCGATGGCGGAAGCGGGCCGCGGACTTGGCGCTGGCCGGAAAACGGCGGACGCTCGGGGTCAACGTCGGCGAGGACGCCGAGATCACCCGGCTGGTCGCGGAAATCGCGGCCCTGCCGGAAGAAAACCGCCGCACGGCGCTCGCCGACTCCGGATTGCTCGCCCCGCACTGGCCCCGGCCGTACGGTCTGGGCGCGGACGCGGCGACACAGCTGCGCATCGACGCCGCGTTGACCGCGGCGAACATCCGACGGCCGGACCTGGTAATCGGCGGCTGGGCGGTGCCGACAATCCTCGCGCACGGCACCGACGACCAACGCGAACGCTTCGCCAAGCCGACGCTGCGCGGTGAGGTGACCTGGTGTCAGCTGTTCAGCGAGCCCGGTGCCGGTTCGGATCTCGCGTCGCTGCGCACCGTAGCGCGCCGCACGGACGGCGGCTGGCTGCTGACCGGGCAGAAGGTGTGGACGTCGCTCGCCCATGAGGCGGATTGGGCGATCTGCCTCGCGCGCACGAACCCGGAGGTGCCGAAGCACAAGGGAATCACGTACTTCCTCGTCGACATGCGCGCCGACGGGATCACGACGCGGCCGCTGCGCGAGATCACCGGACGGAGCGTGTTCAACGAGGTTTTCCTGGACGACGTGTTCGTCCCGGACGCCGACGTCGTCGGCGAACCCGGCGCGGGCTGGAAGCTGGCACGCACGACGCTGGCGAACGAACGCGTCGCGCTGGGCCGAGGCTCGGCGGTGGGCGAGAACGTGGAGGAACTGCTGGACTCCGCGCCCGAGGACGTGGATCGCGACCGGCTCGGCGCGTTGATCGGACTGGGCAGCGCGTGTTCGGTGCTCGACCTGCGCGCGACGCTGCGGAGGCTGGACGGGCTCGGTCCCGGCGCGGAATCGTCGGTCGCGAAGCTGCTCGGGGTGCGACATCGGCAGGAAACGGCCGAGTTCGCGCTCGATCTCGCACCGGAACTGGTCGCGGAAACCCCAGCGGCGCAAGAGTTTCTGCTCACCCGCTGCCTGTCCATCGCGGGCGGCACCACTCAGGTCCTGCTCTCCGCCGCCGCGGAACGCGTGCTCGGCCTGCCGCGCTGAACGTCCGTGAAGGGCTCCTTGCGGGAATCAGATTCCTTCAAGGAGCCCTTCACGGCACGTCACTCGGCCCGGAACGCGGCAGCGAGCCGGGCGTATTCGTCCAGCAGCGACAGCGTTTCCGCCTCCGGCAGGGTCGGCAGCATGATCCCGTAGTGGTTCAGCCCGGCATCGGCGTACTGCTTGATCGCGTCCGCGTCGGCCGGTCCGCCGAAGAGCGTCGACGGCAGGTCCGCGCGCCCCGCGTCGGCGAGGCGCTGCCGCACGCGACGCACGTCGTCCGGCGACACCGCCGGGTTCGGGATCCAGCCGTCGCCGTACTCCACCAGCCGCTTCAGCGCCGCGTCGCTCGCGCCGCCGACGTAAATCGGCGGATGCGGCTTCCGCACCGGCTTCGGCCACGCGAAGAACGGGTCGAAGTCCAGGTGCTTGCCGTGGAACTCGGCCTGCTCCTGGGTCCAGATCTCCTTCAGCACCTGGATCTGCTCGTCCAGCAGTGCGCCGCGGGTCTTCGGATCGGTGCCGTGGTCGACCATTTCCTCCCGGTTCCAGCCGGCTCCGACGCCGAAGACGACCCGTCCGCGCGACACCAGGTCGAGCGACGCCACCTCCTTCGCGGTGTGGATGACGTCGCGCTGGATCAGCAGCGCCACGCCGGTGCCCAGCAGCAGGTTCGAGGTGTTCACCGCGGCCGCGGTCAGCGCCACGAACGGGTCGAGAGTGCGGTAGTAGATGCGCGGCAGCTCGCCCCCGCTGGGGTACGGCGTTTCGCGGCTCGCCGGGATGTGCGAGTGCTCCGCGAGGAAGAGCGACGCGAACCCGCGCTCCTCCGCTGCCTCGCCCAGCACGTCGGGCCGGATGCCTTCGTCGGTCACGAACGTCGAGATCCCGAATTCCATGCCTCCTTCTACTCCGCGGATCGGGCAGGTATTCCCGCGGAGTGTTGACAGATCACCGGCCTCGTCCGCTAGCGTTAAATCATCACCCGTTGAATAGGGAGGCTCCGAATGGACGTGACGGACGTCGACTTCGAGGACATGTACCAGGGCAAAACCCCGATCGGGGACAAGATGCCCTGGGACATCGACGGCCCGCAGCCCGCGGTGGTCGCGCTCGAAGCGGACGGCGGTTTCCACGGCGAAGTGCTCGACATCGGTTGCGGCCTAGGCGAAAACGCGCTGTACCTCGCGTCTCGCGGACACCGCGTGACCGGTCTCGACGGCGCGCCGACCGCACTCGCCCGGGCCCGCGAAACAGCCGCGAAGCGCGGTTTGGACGTCACCTTCGCCCAGGCCGACGCGACCCGGCTCGATGGCTACGAAGGCCGCTTCGACGCGGTCCTCGACAGCGCGCTCTACCACTGTCTCGACGAAGAGCAGCGGCACGCGTACGTCGCGGCGCTCGTGCGCGCGACCAAACCCGGCGCACGGCTGAACATCTTCTGCTTCTCCGACGCCGTACCGGCGAACTTCCCAGTGCCGTACCGGATCACTGAGCAGAATCTGCGCGAAACGGTCGGCAACGGCTGGACGATCACCGTACTCGAACAAGCCGTGTACACCACCGCGATGAGCCGCGAAGGCCTGATCGCCGCGGTCTCCGCCGTCTCGGAGGGCGAACGGCCGGACCCGACCGCGCTCGACGCATTGGACGTCGACGAGCAGGGCCGGGTCCTCGTCCCGATGTGGCGGCTGGCCGCCGACCGGGCGTGAGCGGTCAGACGTTGCGCCGGTACTGGCCGCCGACCTCGAAGAACGCCTCGGTGATCTGACCGAGCGAGCACACCCGCGCGGCATCCATCAGCACGTCGAACAGGTTGCCGCCGCGGGTGGCCGCTTCGCGCAGCGCCTTCAGCGCCTGCTGGGCCTCCTCGCGGTGCCCCTGCTGGAACTGCGCCAGCCGGCGCAGCTGGGACTGCTTCTCGTCCTCGGTCGCGCGGGCCAGCTCCACCTCGACGTCGTCCTCGCCCGCCTTCGGGTTGCGGAAGGTGTTGACGCCGACGATCGGCAGCGAACCGTCGTGCTTCTTGCGTTCGTACAGCAGCGATTCGTCCTGGATCCGGCCGCGCTGGTAGCCGGTCTCCATCGCGCCGAGCACGCCGCCGCGTTCGGAGATCCGGTCGAACTCGGTGAGCACGGCCTCCTCGACCAGGTCGGTCAGCTCGTCGATGATGAACGACCCCTGCAGCGGGTTCTCGTTCTTCGACAGGCCCCACTCCTTGTTGATGATCATCTGGATGGCCATCGCGCGGCGCACCGAGGACTCCGAGGGCGTGGTGATCGCCTCGTCGAACGCGTTGGTGTGCAAGGAGTTCGCGTTGTCGTACAGCGCGCACAGCGCCTGCAGCGTGGTGCGGATGTCGTTGAAGCTCATCTCCTGCGCGTGCAGCGACCGGCCGGACGTCTGCACGTGGTACTTGAGCTTCTGCGACCGGTCGTTCGCGCCGTACCGCTCGCGCATCGCCACGGCCCAGATCCGCCGCGCGACCCGGCCGAGCACCGAGTACTCCGCGTCCATCCCGTTGGAGAAGAAGAACGACAGGTTCGGCGCGAAATCGTCGATGTGCATGCCGCGCGCCAGGTACGACTCCACGTAGGTGAACCCGTTGGCGAGCGTGAAGGCCAGCTGCGAGATCGGGTTCGCCCCGGCCTCGGCGATGTGGTAGCCGGAGATCGACACCGAGTAGAAGTTGCGCACCCCGTGCTCGATGAACCACTCCTGGATGTCGGCCATCATCCGGAGGCTGAACTCGGTGGAGAAGATGCAGGTGTTCTGGCCCTGGTCTTCCTTGAGGATGTCCGCCTGCACGGTGCCGCGGACGTTGCGCAGCGTCCACTCGCGCAGCTGCGCGGCCTCAGCCTCGGACGGCTCGCGCCCGTGCTCCTCGCGGAACGCGGCGAGCTTCTGGTCGATCGCGGTGTTGAGGAAGAACGCGAGGATCGTCGGCGCGGGGCCGTTGATCGTCATCGACACTGACGTGTTCGGCGCGGTCAGGTCGAAACCGTCGTAGAGCGCCTTCATGTCGTCCAGCGTCGCGATGGAGACGCCGGAGGTGCCGACCTTGCCGTAGATGTCCGGGCGGGTGTCCGGGTCGTGGCCGTAGAGGGTGACCGAGTCGAACGCCGTCGACAGCCGCTTGGCCTCGGAATCCGCCGACAGCAGCTTGAACCGGCGGTTCGTGCGGAACGCGTCGCCCTCGCCGGCGAACATCCGCGCCGGGTCCTCGCCCTCGCGCTTGAACGGGAACACCCCCGCGGTGTACGGGAAGTAGCCGGGCAGGTTTTCCCGGCGCAGGAAGGAAAGCAGCTCGCCGGACTCGGTGTAGCGCGGCAGCGCGACCCGCGGGATCCGGTTGCCGGACAGGGTTTCCCGCCACAGCTGGGTGTGCAGCTCCTTGTCGCGGATCTTCACGACCAGCTCGTCTTGCCGGTATTCCTCGGCGAGCGAGCGGAACCGTTCGAGCAGGTTGGCGGACTCGCCGTCCACATCGGACTCCGCAGCGGCGAGCAAGCCGTCCAGCGCGTCCGTGCTGGCGTCCACTTCGGACAGCGCGGCCTTGGCCGCGGCCAGGTGGTCGCGCTTGCGGACCGCGGCGACCTGCTTCTCGGTCTGCTCGTGGTATCCGCGCACCGTCTCGGAAATCTCCGCGAGGTAGCGCGCCCGGTTGCCCGGGATGATCGTGCTGGCGTCCGTCGACACCTTGCCCGAAACCTCCGGCAGCGTACCGGCCGACACCGACAGTCCGCGTTCGGCGAGCTGGTCGCGCAGGTGCTGGTACAGCGCCGTCACGCCGTCGTCGTTGAACTTCGCCGCACTCGTGCCGTACACCGGCATGTCCTCCGGCGCGGACCCGAACGCCTCGCGGTTGCGCACCAGCTGGCGCGCGACGTCGCGCCGCGCGTCCTCGGCGCCGCGCCGCTCGAACTTGTTGATCGCGACCACGTCGGCGAAGTCGAGCATGTCGATCTTCTCCAGCTGCGACGCGGCGCCGAACTCCGGCGTCATCACGTACAGCGACTCGTCCACGTAGTCGACGATGCCCGCGTCGCCCTGGCCGATGCCCGGCGTCTCCACGATCACCAGGTCGAACCCGGCCGCCTTGCAGGCCAGGATCGATTCCTTGAGCCCGGCCGGGATCTCGCCGCTGGTGGTGCGCGTGGCGAGCGAGCGGAAATACACCGGCGAACCGTCCAGGCAGTTCATCCGGATCCGGTCGCCGAGCAGCGCGCCGCCGCCCTTGCGCCGCGACGGGTCCACCGCGAGCACGGCGATGCGCAGCTTGTCTTCCTGGTCGAGGCGGAAGCGGCGGATGAGCTCGTCGGTCAGCGACGACTTGCCGGAACCGCCGGTGCCGGTGATGCCGAGAACCGGCACCCGCCGCTTTTCGGCGGCCTCGGTGATCGCCGACAGCCATTCGGCAGGCAGGTTTTCGCGCTGCAGCTGGGTGATCACCCGCGCGAGCGCCGGCACCTCGCCGGACAGCAGCTTGTCGACCGAGGCGGGCGGCTGTGCGGACAGGTCGCTGTCGCAGGCCTTGATCATCATGTTGATCATGCCCGGCAGGCCCATCTCGTAGCCGTCTTCCGGCGAGAAGATCCGGGCCACGCCGCGCGAATGCAGCAGGTCGATCTCCTCGCGCACAATGACGCCGCCACCGCCGCCGAACACCTTGATGTGCCCCGCGCCGCGCTCGTTCAGCAGCTCGACGAGGTAGCTGAAGTACTCGACGTGCCCGCCCTGATAGGCGGAAATGGCGACGCCCTGGACGTCCTCGGCGATGGCGGCCGTGGCCACCTCGTCGACGGAACGGTTGTGGCCCAGATGGACGACTTCCGCGCCCTGGGACTGCAGGATCCGCCGCATGATGTTGATCGAGGCGTCGTGGCCGTCGAACAAGCTGGATGCCGTGACGAACCGGACCGGGTTCGCGGGACGGTACAGGTCGCTGCCGCTCATCCTCTCAATTTACTAGGACTTCCTACTATTGGAAACCCGAGCCCGCAGTGACCCGGCTCTCAAGGGTTGACATCCGGACTATATTCAACCTGTCAGTTAATTAACCAACCGATTGAGTACCGATGCCGACAGACCAGCTGAGCACCACCTTCGCCGCGCTGGCGGACCCGACCCGACGCGCGATCCTCGCCCGTCTGACCGAGGGCGAGGCCACCGTCAACGAGCTGGCCGAGCCGTTCGAGGTGAGCCTGCAGGCGGTGTCGAAACACCTGAAGGTGCTGGAGCAGGCGGGATTGATCAGCCGGGGCCGCACCAGGCAATGGCGGCCCTGCCGGCTGGAAGCGGGACCGCTGGCCGACGTCGCCGGGTGGGTCGCGGAGTACCGGCGGTTCTGGGAGTCCGGCTTCGACCGCTTGGACGAGCACCTGCGGCAGCTGCGGGAGGGAGCCGAATGAGCGAGCTGACCATCGTGCGGGTCTTCGACGCCCCGCGGGAGCTGGTGTTCCAGGCCTGGACCGACCCGGCGCACCTCGCGAGCTGGTTCGGCCCGCACGGCTTCGTGGCGTCCGAAACCAGCACGGACCCGCGTCCCGGCGGCGCCTGGCACAGCCGGATCACCAGCGCCGAGCACGGCGTCGACCGGCGGGTGTCGGGCGTCTACCGCGAGGTCTCCGCCCCGTCCCGGCTCGTGTTCACCTTCCGCTGGCAGCATCCGGAGGACGAAGTCGGCGAAACCCTCGTCACGATCTATTTCGCCGAATTGGCCGGGAAAACCTCGATGACGTTCCATCAGGCTCCGTTCCCGGACGAAGCCGAGCGCGACGGGCACCGCGATGGCTGGCAGTCCGGTTTCGAAGATCTCGACCGCATCCTGGAGGAATTGAAATGACCGTCGCACTCCCCCGCGTCGTCTCGCCCGCGGAATGGGCCAGCGCCCGGGAAGCCTTGTTGCGCAAGGAAAAGGAACACACCCGAGCGGGCGACCGGCTCGCCGCCGAGCGCCGCCGAATGCCGATGGTGCAGTACTCGAAGCAGTACGCATTCACCGGCCCGGACGGCACGCACAGCCTGCTGGACCTCTTCGAAGGCCGCCGTCAGCTGATCGTCTACCACTTCATGCTCGGCCCCGGGAACGAAGCGGGATGCCCGGGCTGCTCGATGCTCGTGGACTCCATGGGTCATCCCGCCCACCTGCACGCACGCGACGTCACGCTGAAAATCGTCGCGCCCGCGACGCCGCCGGAGATCGAGCGGTACTGGGCCCGGATGGGCTGGACGGTTCCGTGGGTTTCGGCCGCGGGCACGGATTTCCCGGCGGACTGCGGGATCGACGGCGGCTTCGGTGTGAGCGTCTTCCTCCGCGACGGCGAAGACGTCTACCGCACCTACTTCACCGACGGCCGCGGCGGCGACCAGTTCGTCTCCACCCTGCGCTACCTGGACGTCACCCCGTTCGGACGGCAGGAGGCGTGGGAGGAAGAGTCCCGCGGCACCGACGCCCCGAGCAGCTGGTGGCGGCGGCACGACGAGTACTGAAAACTTCCTGGCGCGACGATGTCCGGTCGGCCGTGGCGGCTCCGACTCCCTGGTGACCACCTGCCCACCACGGAAGCGAGCCCGCCATGGCCGACCTGGTCTATCTCGTCCACACATCGCTCGACGGCTGCGTCGAAGGCCCCGCCGGAGAGTTCGACTGGCCCCTGATGGGCCCGGAACTCTCGGACTACGCGAACGAACTGTCCGAGCGCGCCGCGATGTTCGCCTACGGCCGCCGCGTCTGGGAAATGATGTCGAGCTATTGGCCGGATGCGGAGTCCATTTCGGACCATCCGCACGATCTGGCCTTCGCCCCGCTGTGGCGGAAGAAGCCGAAGCTGGTCTTCTCCCGCACTCTGCCCTCAGCAGACTGGAACACCCAGATCGCCAACGGCGACCTGACCGAAGAAGTCGCCCGGCACAAGGCAGCCGCGGACGGCGACATCGTCCTGATGGGCGGCTACGCACTAGCCGCCGAACTGGGCCGCCGAGGGCTCATCGACGAATACCTGGTCTGCGTCCACCCGGTGCTCCTGGGCGGAGACAAACGCCCCTTCGCCGAAGCCGCCGACCGCACAACCCTGGACCTGCGGGAAACCCGCACCTTCGACAACGCCGTCGTCCTGCTCCGCTACCACACGAAGCACTAACCGCCGTCGCACCACCCACTCGACCCAGCACCCGGCCGCTACCCAACCCGACCACAACGCCCGGCCGCACTACCCAACCCGACCCCAACGCGGGATCGCGTCGGCGTGTGGAGGGGCAGTGTGCACGGCCCCCCGGGCCGGGCGCACTGCCCCTCCACACGC
>NZ_ASXG01000027.1 GCF_000411975.1 Amycolatopsis orientalis DSM 43388 | reverse complement strand
CCACCGCAGCAGCGGCCTGAGAAACAGTCAGCTCCGGTGTCAACCGAAGCCTGGGCAGACCCCCGAGCCAACGCGGCACATGCACGGCGGAACCCGTTCCCAACCGGACTCCAGACCGAACCCACGCCGCACACGCACGGCGCGATGCACGCTCCAAACAGGCGCGCCCCAGACCGAACCAGCGCTGCAGACACGGCAAAGCTTGCTCCAAACGGGTGCCCCAGACCGACGCTGTACCTGCTCGCCAGTGCACGGCGCGAACGAGGCCGAAACTGCACCACCGGCGTACTTGCTCGGCCAGTTCCCTGAGGTCACCGCCGAGAGTCGCTGAGTCCACCGCTGGCCTGGGCAGCGCCGCAGGGTAGGACGGGTGCTTCGCCACCGCGAGCAGGCCTGCACCCAAAACGGTTGCCTCTTCGCGATTACTAGCACCCGAGACCCTCCCGCTAGCTAAGCACGCGCCGAGCCGGGGCGGCCCGTTTCGCGGATCCGCCTCTGCGGATGCCGGTCCCGCACGGGTGGCTCGCTGAGCGGAACAAGCGGCCTAACCTCTGCGCTGACCGCAGCGGGACTAGCGCTCGACCTGTGGAGTACCAGCTCCGGATGCGGTGAGCATCCATACTTGGCAGCAACCACCGCCCGAAGCTCGTCTCACGCTGGACAAAGCCGAACCTCCGCCGTCACCGGGTCGACGTTCCCGCTGGCTGAGCGACCGCCCTGGATACACCGGGTGGGTATACTGAGCAGTGGACCGGAATGCCGAGGAAAAGGGACGACGTGCGATGACCGGCTACGGCAATGAACGAGAGGCCTACCTCAAGCGCCTTCGCCGGATCGAGGGGCAGATCCGCGGCCTGCAGCGCATGGTCGAGGAGGACAAGTACTGCATCGACATTCTGACCCAGGTGTCCGCGGCGACGAAGGCGTTGCAGTCGTTCTCCCTGGAGCTGCTCGACGAGCACCTGGCGACCTGCGTCGTCCAAGCGGCGGCTGCGGGCGGGGAGGAAGCTGATCTGAAGGTGCGCGAGGCCTCCGACGCGATCGCCCGGTTGGTGCGTTCCTGAGGCGATTCCTCGTCGGGTTAGCGCGGGTGGAGCGGAGCAGAGATCCCGGGCGGGGCCGTCATCCGGTTGCCCGCGGAGATCGTTTCTGCGGCAGTCCAGGAGCCAGCGGGATCGTCGCAACGACCAGCACCAAACCCACGGCAAAACGGGCCAGCGGCGGGAACCCCGCTGCTGGCCCGTCTCCGGGTAAATCATGCTGCCCGGAACCGCCGCAACCGCAGGCTGTTCGAGACGACGAACACTGACGAGAACGCCATCGCCGCGCCGGCGATCATTGGGTTGAGCAGGCCGAACGCCGCCAGCGGCAGTGCCGCGACGTTGTAGGCGAACGCCCAGAACAGGTTCCCCTTGATCGTGCCCAGCGTGCGCCGGGCCAGGCGGATCGCGTCTACTGCTGCGCGCAGGTCTCCTCGGACCAGGGTCAGGTCGCCGGCTTCGATCGCGGCGTCCGTTCCGGTGCCCATCGCCAGGCCGAGGTCAGCTTGGGCGAGGGCGGCCGCGTCGTTGACTCCGTCGCCGACCATAGCCACCACGCGGCCTTCGCCTTGCAGGCGCTTCACCACGGCCACCTTTTCCTCCGGCAGCACCTCGGCCACTACCTCGGTGATGCCCGCGGCGTCCGCGATCGCCCGCGCTGCACCCGCGTTGTCGCCGGTCAGCAGTACCGGCTGCAGGCCCATTGCGCGGAGTTCGGCGACGGCTTGGGCTGACGTCGGCTTGATCGTGTCCGCGACCACCAGCACACCCCGTGCCACGCCGTCCCATGCGACGAAAACTGCCGTCGCGCCGCGTTCTTCTGCGGCGGCTTTGGCCTCGGTGAGCTGGTCGTCGATCTTGACGCTCCAGTCAGCCAGGAAGGCTGCACGACCGGCGAGAACTGCGGCACCATCCACGAGACCGGAGACTCCGAGGCCCTCGGTGTTCCGGAACTCTGTCGCGGACGGGAGGTCACCGACTCGCTCCCGGGCACCGTCTGCGATCGCCTTCGCGATCGGGTGCTCGGAAGCGTGCTCGACCGCTCCCGCGTAGCGCAGCAGTTCGCGCTCCGTGACGCCTTCCCCGACGTGGACGTCCACCAGGCTCATTCGCCCGGTCGTGACAGTCCCGGTCTTGTCGAGCACGACGGTGTCGACCCGGCGAGTGGACTCGAGCACCTCCGGCCCCTTGATGAGAATCCCCAGCTGCGCACCGCGACCGGTGCCGACCAGCAGGGCGGTCGGGGTCGCGAGCCCGAGCGCGCACGGGCAGGCGATGATCAGCACCGCTACCGCCGCGGTGAACGCCTCGGTGACGTTTCCGCTGGTCAGCAGCCAGGTGATGAGCGTGCCCACCGCCAGCACGAGCACGATCGGCACGAACACCGCCGAGACGCGGTCGGCCAGGCGCTGCACCGCGGCCTTGCCGTTCTGCGCTTCCTCGACGAGCCGGGCCATCTGCGCGAGCTGCGTGTCCGCGCCGACCCGGGTCGCGCGTACCGTGATCCGGCCGCCGACGTTCACCGTCGCGCCCGTCACACCGTCACCCACCGCGACCTCGACGGGCACGGATTCCCCGGTAATCATGCTGACGTCGACTGCCGAGCCACCGTCGGTAACCACGCCGTCCGTAGCGATCTTCTCGCCTGGCCGCACCACGAACGTGTCCCCGACGCGGAGCTGGTCGACCGGGATTCGCTGCTCACGACCGTCGCGCAGGACTGTCACGTCCTTCGCGCCGAGCTCGAGCAGGGCTCGCAGCGCAGCACCGGAACGCCGCTTCGACCTCGCCTCGAAATAGCGGCCGGCGAGGATGAACGTGGTGACGCCGGCCGCGACCTCGAGGTAGATGTTGTCCGTTCCCGAGCCCCCGGACACGCTGAACTCGAAGCCGTGCCGCAAGCCCGGCATGCCCGCCATGCCGAAGAACAGCGCGTACAGCGACCACAGCGTGGCAGCCGAGACGCCGAGCGAGATCAGCGTGTCCATCGTCGCCGCACCGTGCCGGAGGTTGGTCCAGGCGGCGCGGTGGAACGGCCACGCTCCCCAGACCACGACCGGCGCGGCGAGCGTGAGCGACAGCCACTGCCAGTTCGTGAACTGCAGTGCGGGGACCATCGCCAGCACGATCACCGGCACGGTGAGGATCGCCGAGTACAGGAGCCGGTCGCGCAGCGGGCGAGTCTCGTCCTGCTCGGGTTCCTCCGGCTTCTCCGGTTCCGGCGCTTGCGCGGTGTAGCCAGTCGCTTCGACGACGCCCACCAGGTCATCGACCGAAACGGTGGAGGGGTATTCGACGTGCGCCTTCTCCGTCGCGTAGTTGACGCTCGCGGTGACGCCTTCGACCTTGTTGAGCTTCCGTTCGACCCGAGCAGCGCACGACGCGCAGGTCATCCCGCCAATGGCGAGTTCGACTGACTGCACGGGGGCTGGTGTCGTGGTGCTCATGTCACTCCTTTTTACGCGACGACCTGGTAGCCGGCCTCCGCGACGGCAGCCTCGACGGCCTCGCGCGAGATCGGCTCTGCACTGGTGACCTTCACCGCGCCGCTGGCGAGGTCGACGTCGACTGCCTGCACGCCGGCGAGGCCGCCTACCTCCTCTTTCACCGAGCTGACGCAGTGCCCGCACGTCATGCCTTCGACGGTGTAAGTCGCTTCAGTCATCGCCACACTCCCTATCGTGCTCTCTGCCGATGCTTCCTTTATACCCCTAGGGGGTAGCGGCATGCCAGGGGACCCTCTCGTGAACCCGGTTACCCGCCGGGAGAGACTGCACGGATGCGGAAGATCTACGCGATCGGGATCGGAGCCGGTGATCCGGAACACCTGACAGTGCAGGCAGTCGACCGGCTCAATCGCGTCGACGTGTTCTTCGTGCTCGACAAGGGCAGCGCGAAGGCCGACCTGGTGCAGCTGCGCCAGGAGATACTGGAGCGGTTCGTGAGCCGGCCGGGGTACCGCGTGGTGAGCGCGAAGGACCCGGACCGCGACCGCACGCCGTCCGATTACCGCACCGCGGTCGCGGACTGGCACCAGCTCCGCACCGACGTCTACGAGCGGCTGATCCGCGACGAGCTGGCCGACAGCGAGACCGGTGCGTTCCTCGTCTGGGGTGACCCGGCCCTCTACGACAGCACCATCGCGTTGATCGAGGCGGTGCTGGCCCGCGGGAACGTGGAGTTCGACTACGAAGTCGTGCCGGGGATCAGCAGCATCTCCGCACTGGTGGCTCGGCATCGTACGACGATGAATCAGATCGGCCGCGCGGTGCAGCTCACGACGGGTCGCCGGTTGGCCGCGGGCTGGCCGAGCGACGCCGACGACGTCTTCGTGCTGCTCGACGCGCACACCACCTTCGACCGGTACACCGGCCAGGGGTTGTGGATCTATTGGGGCGCGTACGTCGGCACTCCGGACGAGATTCTGTTGTCCGGGCCGCTGGATGACGCGCTGGCGGCCAAGATCCGGGAGACGCGGACCGCGGCCCGGGAGCGGCACGGCTGGATCATGGACACATACCTGCTGCGCCGGCCGGAGTGAGGGGGCGGCGGGCCGCTTGTGTGGTTCGCCGTCTTTAGGCATGAAAAAAGCGGGACTCCGGGAAAACCTCTTCAGGTTCTCGACCGGAGCCCCGCTCCTTTTACGTTGAGTTCGGCGGTGTCCTACTCTCCCACAACCCTTCGGTTGCAGTACCATCGGCGCAGTCAGGCTTAGCTTCCGGGTTCGGAATGGGACCGGGCGTTTCCCTGACGCTAAAACCACCGAAACACTCCGAAACAACACACACCCGCCACCTCAACGGTGACAGCCGGTGTGGTGTTTCAGAACCGTAGAGCGGATGCGCAACATCTTTGTGGGCAAGTCCTCGGCCTATTAGTACCAGTCAACTCGACAACACATTACTGTGCTTCCATTT
>NZ_ASXG01000026.1 GCF_000411975.1 Amycolatopsis orientalis DSM 43388 | reverse complement strand
GCCGTGGTTGCGGTAGGTGGCGTGGGGGACGTCGCCGCCGCTGTAGCCGACGCGGGTGGCGGTCACGCCGGGCTGGTGGCGGAACAGCTCCTCCATGCCCCAGAAACACCCGCCGGCCAGGATCGCTTTTTCCGTCATTTCCTTCACTTCCGTCGAGGGAGTCCGTGTACAGGAGGACGCCGCGGAGCCGGTCGCTATTCCGGTCGCCGGGGGCCCGGTCAGAACTCCGTAATGTCTCTCTCCGCCGCCGCGGCGACGAACAGGTCCAGCAGCGTCCGCAGGGCCTGGGAGGGCGGCCGCTTCGCGGAGACGACGACGGTGAGCGGCCAGGTCAGCGACGTGTCGGCGAGCGGGATCGGCACGACGCCCGGGAGGTCCAGCCGGGCGGTGCCGGGCAGGACCGCGACGCCGAGCTCGGCGGCGACATAGCGCGGCACCGTCCGCATGTCGGCGACCTCGACGGCCACCCGGCGCGAAAGCCCGAGCGCGGCGAATTCCCGGTCGACCGCGATCCGGTTTCCGAACCCGCGCGGGCAGTCGACGAACAGTTCGCCGTCCAATTCCGGCAGCGCGACCGACTCGTGCCCGGCGAGCGGATGGCTCGCCGGCAGCACGGCGTAGTACGGCACGCTGGCCAGCAGCGTCGCGTCGAGACCGCCCAGTTCGGCCCGGGAGAGGCCGAGCAGCGCGACGTCGAGGCGGCCGTGCCGGACGTCGTCGGCGAGGCCGGACGAGCCGGTGACGGACACCGTCAGGTGCAGGTCGACCAGGGGGTGCTTGCGGTGGAACGCGCCGAGCAGCACCGGCAGGTCGAAGGCGGTCATGCTGGTCAGCGTGCCGATCCGGAGGCTCCCGCGCAGACCGGCGGACGCCTGCTGCACCACCTCGCGGGCCCGCTCGACCGATTCCAGCGCCGCTTTCGCCTCGGGCAGGAAGAGCATGCCCGCGGTCGACAGCGCGACCCGGCGGGTGGACCGGTCGAACAGCGTCGCGCCGAGGTCGGTCTCCAGCGCGCGGATCGTCGCCGAGACCGTGGATTGCGTGGCGAACAGCCGCTGCGCCGCCCGCGTGAAGCTCAGCTCCTCGGCGACCGCCACGAAGTACTCCAACTGCCGCGTATCCATAGGTCGAATTATCGTGGATCACGATAACTGTGACCAAGACTTTTCGTTGGACTTGATGAGTCGGGCGAGGGATCGTTCAGGGGTAGGTTCCCGCTCGGAAGGTCGACATGGTCACCACAGCTCCGCCCGCTTCCCTCGCCCCGGCCGGTTGGCGCGTCAGCCACGGCTGGGGATTCCGGGTCGTCGCGTTCGCGTTCGCCGCGTGCCTCGCGTTCTCCACCGTGCCCACCCCGCTGTACGCGCTCTACCAGCAGCGGGACGGGTTTCCGACGTTCCTGGTCACCGTCGTCTTCGCGGCGTACGCGGTCGGTGTGATGGCCAGCCTCTACCTCGCCGGGCACGTCAGCGACTGGCTCGGCCGCCGCCGCGTGATCCTCGCCTCGACGCTCGCCGAGGCGCTGTCGGCGGTGTTGTTCCTGCTTTGGCCGGAGGTGCCGGGCCTGTTGATCGCGCGCTTCGTGTGCGGCGTCGGCATCGGTGCGCTGACGGCCACCGCCACTGCGCACCTGTCGGAACTGCGCGCGGTGACCCGCCCGGACCAAGACCTCGGACGCTCCGGCCTGATCGCCACCGTGGTGAACATGGGCGGCCTCGGGCTGGGCCCGATCGTCGGCGGCGTCTTCGCGCAGTACATCGACGGTCCGCTGACCAGCACGTTCGTCGTGTTCCTGATCGTGCTGCTGGTGGCGGCGTTCGGCGTGTGCCTGGTGCCGGAGACCGTCGAGCGGCGCGAGGAGCGTCCGGCGTACCGGCCGCAGCGGGTGTCGCTGCCCGCCGGGGCGCGGCCGGCGTTCGTCGGCGCGGCGATCGGGGTGTTCGCCGCGTTCGCGATCACCGGACTGTTCATGTCCCTCGCGCCGACCCTGCTCGCCGAGGGGCTGCACCAGCACAACCGGATGCTCGCCGGGGTCACCGCGGGCTCGATGCTGGGCGCGGCGGCGGTGGCGCAGGTGGTCTTCGCGTCGATGGCGTCCCGCGCCCAGCTGCGGCTGGGGTTCGTGCTGATGCCGGTCGGGCTGGCGGTGCTTTCAGCGGCCGCGTTGCTGCCTTCGCTGACGCTGTTCCTGGTGGGCTCGGTGCTCGCCGGAAGCGGGATGGGGCTCGGGTTCCGCGCGGCGGTCGGAACGGTGGCGGCGCTGGCCGATCCGCTGTCCCGGGGCGAGGTGCTGGCGGGGATCTTCCTCGCGGCCTACGCGGGCCTGGTGGTGCCGGTGCTGCTGGTCGGCATGACGCTGCTGTGGGTGCCGAGTCCGTTGGCTCTGGTCGGTTTTTCGGCGGCGGAGCTGGTGTTGCTGGCGTTCTCCGCTTGGCGGGTGCTGCGGACAGCTTGATGGCCGGTGGCTTCGGCGGTGCGGACGTACCGCCGAAGCCACCGGCAGCTGGGTCAGGCGACTTCGGTGGAGCGGGTCCGGGCGGCGCGGGCGCTCCACCGTCCGTCGTGCCGGTCCACGCGGATCGGGTGGCCGAACGCCCGGCTGATGCTGGCCGTCGTCACCGCCTGGTCGATCGGTCCGGACGCAATCACCGAACCGTCCGCGATCAGCAGCGCGTGCGTCGTCGTTTCCGGCAGTTCCTCGAGGTGGTGGGTGACCACGATGGACGCGAGCCGCGGATGGGTGCGGGTCAGCAGGTCGATCGTTTCGAGCAGCTGCTCGCGGGCCGCGACGTCCAGGCCGGTAGACGGTTCGTCGAGCAGCAGCAGCCGGGGGTCGCTGATCAGCGCGCGGGCGATCAGGGCCCGGCCGCGTTCGCCTTGGGACAGCGTCGGCCAGCGTTCGCCGGTCTTGCCGGCCAGGCCGAGCAGGGCGATGAGTTCGTCGGCCTGCTCGACCTGCGCCGGGGTGGGCTGCCAGCGCGGCGGCGTGTCGATGCTCCCGGTGACGCCGGTCAGCACGACCTCCCGGATGGTGAGCGGCGAACGCAGCGGATGCCGCGGGTTGACGTGCCCGATGCTGCGGCGCAGCGCCTGAAGCTCGACCTGGCCGAGCCGTCCGCCGAGGACGTCGACGGTGCCGCTGGTCGGATGCGTGACCGCGCCGCAGAAACCGAGGATCGTGCTTTTCCCGGCGCCGTTCGGGCCGAGCAGCGCCCAGTGTTCGCCCGCCCGGACGGTCAGGCTCACGCCGTGCAGGATTTCCTTGCCCTGCCTGCGGAACACCACGTCGGTCAGCTGCAGCACGACCTCGCTCACGAAAGTGCCTCCTTCAAGGCGGTCAGGTGCGCCCGGCTCAGTTCCGCGGCGGCGGACGCGTTCTTGTCGGCGATCGCTTCGACGAGCGCCAGGTGCGCGGCTTGGTCCTCTTCGGGGGCGGTGATCGGACGGGCGCGCAGAAAGTCCGTCATCGCGCGGTGGATGCGCGGCACGAAGCTGTCGAACAACTCGATCAGCACGTCGTTGTGCGCGGCGACGAGCACCGTGCGGTGGAACGCGGTGTCGGTGTCCACCAGTGCCTCGATGTCCGGGTCGCCGATCGCGCGGGCAGCGAGCGCGCGGCGGATCGCGCGCAGGTCGGTCGGCGTCCGCCGGTGCGCGGCGAGGGCGGCGGCTTCCGCCTCGATGGCGATGCGCGCCTCGATCACCGCGCCGACGGTGGCGCGGCGCAGCACCGCGTCCCAATCCTCGGAGACGTCGAGCGCGGTCACGAATACGCCGGCGCCCTGACGGGAATCGAGCACGCCTTTGCCCGCCAATTCGCGGATCGCTTCGCGCAGCGTCGAACGGCCGACGCCCAGTTGCGCGGCCAAAGTCGTTTCCCCGGGCAATTTGTGGCCCAGCGGCCATTCGCCGGCGCGAATGCGTCCGAGAAGGACTTCGGCGGCCTGTGCGGCGAGCGGGTGCCGGTGCACGAGAGGGGGCATCGGAGGGCTTTCTGGTCGGGCGGAGCTGCGGGAGCGAGGCTACTGCGGGACATTCGGGCGGCGGGGTGTCGAGTGTGGAGCGTCACTAGTCTACTTGTCTGAGGGGTGCGCCTTTTTCTGACCCGTTCGGGTGGGTTACGGTGTTTCCGCTGCCTGATATGGGGCGGTACGGGTGAAGATCGGCCGCATGCGTGCCAGGAAAATGGCCGTCGTGGGCGGAGCTCTCGCCGCGGCGGTGTGTGCGGTGGCGTTCGTGGCCGGTCCCGGCGCGAGCGCCGCTCCGTTGCCCGGGGGATTGGGGCCGTGCGTCGGCGACGCCTGCCCGGGCAAGTACCCGCCGGTCAACAACGGGCCGTTCGCGGGCCGAGACAACGGCATCAACGTCTTCGCCGGCGGCGATTTCCTCGTGCGCGAAGGCGCCGCCGAGGCGGAGGGCCGGGTCGTCGTGCTCGGCGGTTTCGACATGGCCAAGCGGGCGGGCGCGTCCTCGGTCTACAACGTCGGCATCGCGGGCGTCGGCTCGCGCGTGCCCCCGCCGGACGGCGCCGATTTCCTCACCACCGGCAAGGACGTCACCGTCGCGCCGAACCAGCGGCTGCTCGCCGACGGCGGCGTCGTGCGGTACGGCGGCACGGTCACCGGCACTGTGACGGGCACGCTGAAGCAGGACCCGAACGCGGCCGATCCGTACAAGCAGCTCCGGCCGCAATTGCAGGAAGCCAGCACGTGCTACGGCAAGTCGGCGGCGACCGGCACGGCGAAGAACGAGGGCTACCGCACGCTGTTCACCGGCGACGGGAAATCCGCGCTGCAGGTGTTCAACGTCGACTTCGACCTCACCGGCCCCGGCGGTGCCATGCAGGGCCTCGAGTTCGCCGGCATCCCGGCGGGCGCGACCGTCCTGGTGAACCTCGTCGGCGGTGCCCGGGTGATCAACACCTACACCGGCGACCTCGCCGACCAGGACCCGATCAACCACCTGCGCGAGAAGCTGCTGTGGAACTTCCCGGACGCGGCGAAGGTGAAGATCGCCGGGCAGGCACAGTTCCAGGGCAGCGTGCTGGTCGGCAACCCGGCCAGCGACACGACGGTCACTGCTTCGGGCACCAACGGGCGGTTCTTCACCGCGGGCAATCTGCTGCACACGTCCGATGGAGCGGCTGGTGGGCAGGAGTTCCACGCCTATCCGTTCACCGGGGATCTTCCGGACTGCACCGCCCCGACGACGACTTCCGCGACGCCGACCAGCGCGACGTCCACGTCGACCACGTCGAGTACCACGACGTCGAGCACCACGACGTCGAGCACGGAACCGACGTCCAGCACCACTTCGGCTTCCTCCACGACGACCGAGCCGACCAGCACGACGTCGTCCACGGCCACCAGTTCCACGACGTCTTCGACCAGTTCCCCGACGCCGACCGGCCCGTCGCAGACGTCGTCCAGCGCCGCGTCCTCGAGTTCGCAGCCGACGTCCTCGGCGAGCAGCACGAGCCCGGCGACGTCCAGCTCGTCGTCCGCGGAAGTCCCGGCCCCGATCACGACCACGAGCGGCAACTCCGGCGGCGTGGCCCCCGGCGCCGGCCCGTCCGACCAGGGCCCGCTCGCCTCGACCGGCGCGGACATCCGCGGCTACCTCATCGGCGGCGGCGCGTTGCTGCTCATCGGCGGCGTGCTGGTGACGGCGGTGGCGGTTCGCCGCAAGCGCTCCTGACGAACGCCGTGAAGGGCTCCTTGAGGGACGCTGATTCCCTCGAGGAGCCCTTCACGGACAGCTCGGACCGGCGTGCACCCGGACGGTCGCTCGGGCGGGTGCCCTGATGGCGGCGAAGGCCGTGAGGGGAACCCTGCGGGAAGCAGAATCCGTGAGGGTGGCTCGCACGGATTTCGGCGGGCGTGGTGGGTTGTGCGGGTGGCCCGCACGGATCGCGCGGGGTTTGGTTGGCCTTGAGGGTGGCCCGCACGGATCGCGCGGGGTTTGGTTGGCTTTGAGGGTGGCCCGCACGGATCGCGCGGGGTTTGGTTGGCCTTGAGGGTGGCCCGCACGGGCCGCGCGGGGGTTTGGCTGGCCGTGAGGGTGGCCCGCACGGCTTAGCGGGCCGCGGGCGTGCGCGAGGCGCGGTATTCGGCGGCCCGAGTCTCGTAAGCGCGGAGTTCTTCCGCCCGGTCCGGCACGTCCTGCGGAGCACCGTCGGGCCGGTCGGCGAAGAACTCCCGCAGCGCCGCGTTCGCGTCGGCGGCGAGTTGGCCGGTGCGGGCGAACATCGCGGTCTCGTAGCGGGTCAACGCGGCTTCGACGTCCGGCTCCTCGTGCAGCGCGTGCGCCAGTTCCGCACCGTCGAGCAGCGCCAGGTTCGCGCCGTGCCCGCCGAACGGGGCCATTGCGTGCGCGGCGTCGCCGAGGACGGTGATGCCGGGGACTCGTTCCCAGGTCAGCGGGGCGGGCAGGGCGGTGAACGCGCGGGCCACGTAGTCGCCGTCGTTGTCGGTCAGCAGCGGACGCACCTTCGCGCCCCAGCCGCGGAACTCGCGCAGCAGGAATTCGCGCACCGAAGCGCGCTCAGCCAGGTCGACGCCTTCCCGTGCCGCCCAATCCTCTTCGGCGCGGAACGCGACGTAGCCGCGGATCACTCCGTTGCTGTTGCGCTGCACGATCACCGCCCGGCCAGCGCCGTCGGCGGTGAACAGCTGCCCGTGGCCGACCAGGGCCGCGATCTCCGGGTGCCGGGTCTCGACGTCGTCGTACCGGACGTCCAAAAAGGACACTCCGAGGTACTCCGGCCGAGCGTCGGTGAGCCGGCGGCGCACCTTCGACCACGTGCCGTCCGCGCCGATCACGACGTCGGCGTCCACTGTGGAGCCGTCCGCGAAATGCAAGCGGTGGACGCCGTTTTCGGTGGTCACCTCGGTGAGCTTGTGTCCCCAGTGGACGGTGCCGGGAGCGAGCCGTTCGTACAGCAGGCCGCGCAGCTGGCCGCGGTCGATTTCCGGGGCGGCGGTGTCGTCGTCGGCGGGGACGAACTCCTTCAGCAGGGTGCCGTGGTGGTCGCGTCTGGTCATGGCTTGGCCCTCGGCGCGGGCCAGCGCGTGAAAGGCGGGCAGCAGGCCGGCGTCTTCCAGTGCGAGCTGCCCGCTGTCGGCGTGCAGGTCGAGCGTGCCGC
Organism: Amycolatopsis orientalis DSM 43388; assembly: GCF_000411975.1. GTDB lineage: Bacteria > Actinomycetota > Actinomycetes > Mycobacteriales > Pseudonocardiaceae > Amycolatopsis > Amycolatopsis orientalis_D. The sequence continues at coordinate 78,095 of NZ_ASXG01000026.1, read as the reverse complement.
CGGGGTCTCGGGAGTCCACGGCGGTGTCGGCGTCGTACACGGTCGCGCCGAGGCCGTGCCGGTGCAGGACGTGCGCGGCGAGCAGCCCGCCCGGGCCGCCGCCGACGATCGCGATGCGCGGTGTCTCGTTCATGGTTTTCCCCTCTCGTGCCGGTGTGGTCCGCACCGAGCATAAGTGGAACCATACAAAAAGTGCAACAGTACAACTTAGTGAGTCATTGCACCTTGAGTGGGCGCTTCGCAGCGACGGGCACCTGGTTCGGCTAGGCGTTCGCGCGGCTGCGCCACAGCAGCCAGCCGAAGTACGGGGCCCCGATCAGCGCGGTCACCAGGCCCGCCGCGATCTGGGTCGGGGCGAGGACCGTGCGTCCCAGCGTGTCCGCGACGCACACCAGCACCGCTCCCAGCGCGGCCGCCACCGGCAGCGAGCGCGCGTGCCGGGAGCCGACCAACGCGCGTGCGGCGTGCGGGGCCACGAGTCCGACGAAGCCCAGCGCGCCGACCGCGCACGCGGCTGCCGCGGTCAGCACCGCGGCGAGTGCGGCGAAGGCGAGGCGGGACCGGTCCAGCGGGACGCCGAGGACGCGCGGCACGTCTTCGTCCAGCGAGACGAGGTCGAGCGTCCGCGCGTTCGACAGGGCGATCGGCAGCGCGATCACCAGGCACGCCAGCACCGGCAGGACCTGGCTGAACTCCCGGCCGTAGGTCGATCCGGCGAGCCAGGTGAGCGCGAGATTCGCGTTCCACGGCGAGGTCAGCACCACGACCAGGGTCGTGATCGCCTGCGCGCCCGCGCTGACGCCGATGCCGACCAGCACCAGCCGGTCCGACGACACGCCGCGGCCGGCCGAACCGCGCCCGGCGGCGAGCCAGTGCACGAGCGCGAACGTCGCGAACGCGGCGACGGTCGCCGCCCCCATCATCGGCCAGATTCCGATGCCGGGCACCAGAAGCACGACGCTGATCGCGCCGACGCTCGCGCCCGGAGTCACCCCGAGCAGGCTCGGTTCGGCCAGCGGGTTGCGGCAGATCGCCTGCACCAGCGCGCCCGCGACGGCCAGCGCCGCCCCGCCGAGCAGTGCGGCGAGCAGCCGCGGCCAGCGCAGGTCGAGCGCGAACGACACCTCGGTGCCAGACACTCCGCGCAGCCAGTTCAGGACGTCGCCGAGCAGCACGATCCGGTCGCCCAGCAGGAGCGCGGCGAGCACCGCGCCGAAAAGCGCGACCGCCAGCACGACGCCGGTCGCGGCCACCCAACGGCGAGACCGGACGGTGCCGTGCGTGCCGCGGGCAGACGGTGTTCCGGACGGCTGCCGACGCGCGAGCCAAACCAAGACGGTCGCGCCGGCGAGCGTGGTCACGACGCCGGTCGGCACCGCCACCGCCTTGTCCGCTGGGACGAGCGCGCGGAGCAGCACGTCGGCGGCTACCACGACCAGCGCCCCGGTGAGTCCGGCGAGCGGCAGCAGCAGCGGATGTTTGCCGAGTCCGGGCACGCGGCTGGCCAGCAGGCGCGCGATCACCGGAGCGCACAGGCCGACGAAGCCGATCGGTCCGGCAACGGTTACCGCGACCGCCGAAAGCAGCACCGCCACGACGACGGCACCAGTGCGGGTGCGGCGGACGTCGATGCCCAGCACGCGCGCGTGGTCGTCGCCGAGGCTCAGCACGCCGAGCCGGTGTGCGAGCAGAAGCGTGGCCAGGACGCCGACCGCGATCACCGGTGCGGCAAGGGAAACCTGCCGCAGTCCGGATTGGACAGTCGTGCCGCTGCCCCAGCCGTACAGGCCCGCGGTCCGTTCCTGGAACAGCATCAGCAGCACCGACGTGAGGGCGGTCAGCGCCAGCGCGATCGCGGACCCGGCGAGCACGAGCCGGGCCGCTCCGCCGCTGCTGCTGCGGGCGACGAGCAGCACCAGCCCGGCCGCCGCGAGACCGCCGATGAAGGCGACCATTCCGTTGGCGTAGAAGGGAAGCGAGATCCCGAAGGCGGCGACTCCGACCACCGAGACGTACGCACCGGCGTTGACCGCGAGAGTGTCCGGCGAGGTGAGCGGGTTCCGCGCCACCGATTGCAGTACGCAGCCCGCGAACCCGAGCGCCAGCCCCACGAGCAGCGCAGCGGCCAGCCGGGGGAGCCGGCTGGCCACGAGCACCGCCACCGCCTGGCTGCGCGCGTCGTCGTCCGTGCCGGGGAGAACGGCGCGCACGAGCTCGCCGAGTCCGACGTGCGACGTGCCCTGCAGCAGGTGCACGGCGGAAAGGGCGAGCAGCGCGACGATCCCGGTCAGGAAGACGACGGACGCGGTGAGCCGCGAGACGCGCGCGGGGGCGGGTGCGGTCATCGGATCAGCGCGTGAGAGCGCCGGTGAGCGCGTCCACGTAGGCGATCGCGGACTTCGGGCCGCCGAACATCCAGATGCCGTCCGGGATCCGGTGCAGCTTGCCGGCCTTGACGAACGGCAGCTGCTGCCACACCGCGTTGCCCGCGAGGTCCTGGGCGAAGACGTCGGATTCGGCGGCGTTGGCGGCGTAGACGAACGTCGTGGCCGGGTCGGTGATCTTGGTCAGGCCCTCGACGTCGGTCCGAGCGAGGCCGTAGTCCTTGTCGCCCTCGCCGGTCCACTGGTTGGCGGCGCCGAGCTGCTCGGCGACCGCGCCGAGGAAGGAGCCCTTCGTGTACATCCGGACGGTGACCGTGCCGGAGGTCGAGGAGCCGTCGGCCATGACGAACTTGGCCCCGGCCTTGCCCGCGTCGGCCAGCTTCTTCTTGCCTTCGGCGACCTTGGCGTCGAACTCGGCGAGCAGTTCGCGGCCCTGCTCCTGCGTTCCGGTGGCCTCGGACAGCGTGGTCACGGTCTTGCGCAGGTAGCCGATCGGGTCGGCCGAATCCGAGCCGCGCAGCGTGAGCACCTTCGCCTGCTTCGACAGCTGCGCGATGACGTTCTCCGGCAGGTCCGTGGTGGTGACCACGAGATCCGGGTGCAGCGCGGCGATCGCGTCGAGGCTCGGTTCGCCGCGCGTGCCGACGTCCGGAGTGGACTCCGCGAGCGGCATCACCTGGTCGTAAGTGTTGTAGCCCTTGACGTCCGCCGCGCCGATCGGCTTCACGCCCAGCGCCAGCAGGTTCTCGGTGAGGCCCCATTCCAGAGACACGATCTTGGCCGCCGGGGCGGGCAGGTCGACCTTGCCGCGTTCGTCGGTCAGACGGACCGGGCCGGACGGCTTCGCGGCGGCGGGCTGGTCCCCGGCGGCGGGCGCTTCGGTGGTGCCGCACGCGGCGAGCGCCAAGGCGGCGAACACCGCCGCGGTCGCCAGGGCCGTTCTGCGGGCAGGACGAGAGAACAGACTGGACACGGGTTTTCCTTCGGACTAGAGGGATGGGTCAAGCTGAGCGGACCGGCCGCGGCCGGGAGGTGTGCCGTCCGACCGGGCGCGTGCGGACCTGTCCTGCGTCGTCGACGTGGACGTCGATGCGCAGGCCGTAGACGTCGCTGAGCAGATCGGAGGTCAGCACGTCGGCCGGGCGGCCGGTGGCGCGGATCGCGCCGCGGCACAGCAGCACCACCTCGTCGGCGACGGCGGCGGCCTGGTCGAGGTCGTGCAGCACCACGCCGACCGCGACGCCGTGCTCGTCGGCGAGATCGCGGACGAGGTCCAGCGTTTCGATCTGGTAGCGCAGGTCAAGGAAGGTGGTCGGCTCGTCGAGCAGGACGACGCCGGTGTCCTGGGCGAAGCAGGTGGCCAGCCAGACGCGCTGGAGCTCGCCGCCGGACAGCTCGTCCACCGGGCGCTCGGCCATTCCGTCGACGCCGGTGTGCCGCATGGCCCGTTCCACCAGCTCCGGACCCTCGGGGTCGCCGGAGCCGAAGCGGCCGCGGTAGGGATGGCGGCCGTAGGACACGACGTCGCGCACGCGCACGCCGCCGGGCGTGGGGCGCGACTGCGTCAGCAGCGTGACGTGGCGGGCGAACTCCTTGGGGGACAACGCGAGCGCGTCCCGCCCGGCCAGCGTGACGTCGCCCGCGGTGAGCGGATGCAGCCGGGCGAGCGACCGCAGGAGCGTCGACTTGCCGGAACCGTTGGGGCCGACCAGAACGGTGACCGCGCCCGCGCGCAGGACGATCTCCGCGTCCTGGACCACGGGCTTCGCGCCGTAGCCGAGGGCGAGCCCGGTGCCGGCGAGCGCCGGTGCTTCCGGCCAGGAGTGACTCATGAAGGTTAGCCTAACCTGACCGAGGGAATATCCGAAACCGGACACCGCGCCGGTGTCGGACGTCACGGGCGTTTTGTACCGGGCGGGCCCGCCAGGATGTGAAACGCCTTTGCCGCGTCCCGTTGCCGCTCTAGCTTCTGATCGGGTCAGAGGTTTTCGGATTTCCGGGTGACGAGGGGAGCCGGTGCGTGGCCACGGGCGAACTCGCGACGACGACGCTGCCGGTCGGGGCAGGCTGGCTCGGGTCCCGCATCGGCGAGCGCACGGCGCGGGGCGTGGCCGGGACGGTCTCCGGCCTGATCCGCGACGGGGAGGTGCCGCCGGGCACGCGGCTGCCGACGGTGCGGGCGCTGGCCGCGGAGCTTTCGGTCAGCCCCACGACGATCGCGGAAGCGTGGTCGCAGCTGCGGGCGGCCGGGTTGATCGGCACTGGCCGGCGGCGCGGCACGATAGTGCTCGAACCGCCGTCGAGCCCGCCGCCGGAGCGCGCGTTTTCCGGCTGGCAGACGGTCGACCTGGAACACGGCCTCCCGGATCCTGGACTGCTGCCGCCGTTGGAGGACGCCGTCGCGGCCGGAGTCCACACGGAACGGTTGGGCGGTCCGGTCAAGAACTCGATCACGCCGCAGTTGCGCGCCGCGGTCAGGCCGACGTGGCCGTTCGCCGCCGAATCGTGGACCGTCGCGGCCGGCGGACAGGACGGAATGCTCCTGGCCTGCCAGGCCGTCGCGCGGCCGGGGGACGTGATCGCGCTGGAAGCCCCGACCATGCCGTGGCTGCGCGAAGTGCTGCGCCGGTCGCGGATCCACGTGGTGCCGGTGCGGTGCGACGAGGACGGGCCGCTGCCGTCCTCGCTGGCGGCGGCGCTGGAACATCGGCCCGTCGCGTTCGTCTATCAGCCGCGGGCGCAGTCTCCGCTCGGCCATTCGGTCCCGGCGGACCGGCTCGCGGAACTCGCCGCGGTACTGTCCGAAGAGGACATCGCGGTGATCGAGGACGACGATTTCGGGCCGCTGGCTTCGGCCCCTTCGCTGAGTCTCGGCACGCACCTGCCCGGCCGGGTGCTGCTGGTGCGTTCGTATTGCACCGCGTTCGGGCTCGAATTGCGCAGTTGCGTGATCGGCGGTTCGGCGGTGCTGGTGGAACGGGTGCGGCAGCAGCGCGGACCGGGGTCGGTGTGGTCGAGCCGGATTCTTCAGGACGCGCAGGCGTTTCTGCTGACCGATCCCGGCAGCGCGGAACTGCTCAACCGGGCGCGGCATCGGTACGCGCACCGGCGGGCGGCGCTGACGGAAGCGCTGCGAGAGCACGGGATTTCGGTACGGGCTCGGGACGGCTTGACGTTGTGGGTGCCGGTTCCGGAGGAGTCGCGGACGTTGATGACTCTGGCGGCCAACGGGGTTTCCGCCGGCTCGGGCACGCGTGCGGGCAATCCGGGGACCCCGCATATCCGCGTGGCGACCGGGCAGCTGCCGGACGATCCGGCGTTGGTGGCGGACCTGGCCCGGATGATCGCCCGGGCGGCTCGGCGGTCTTGATGTCTGTTTTGGACAACGCGGCTTGGGCGTCGCTGACCGGGCCGCATGCCGGGTTCGCCGAGCGGGCCGGGCAGGCCGTGCGTTACCCGGTCGATGTTTCGGTCTTTCTGGCGGTGCCGGACGAGCCCTCCGGGAGGGTGTGGGACGACGTCGCCGCGCTCGCCGGGCCGGGCGCGGTGGTGCCGGTCTTTCCGCAGGCCGGGCCGCCTCCGGCGGGCTGGGAGCTGCTGGAGGAGATGGCCGGGGTCCAGTTGGTGGACGCCGGCGTCGACGCCGCGCCCGACCCGGAGGCGGTGCGGCTGACGGCGGCGGACGTGCCGGAGATGCTGGATCTGGTCGCTCGGACGAAGCCCGGCCCGTTTCTGCCGCGCACCGTTCTGCTCGGGACGTATCTCGGCATCCGGCACCGGGGTTCGCTCGTCGCGATGGCGGGGGAGCGGTTGCACCCGCCAGGATGGACGGAGATCAGCGCGGTGTGCACGGACCCGGCGTATCGCGATCGCGGTCTGGCCGGGCGGTTGGTGCGTGCGGTGGCCGCCGGGATCCGCGATCGGGGCGAGACGCCGTTCCTGCACGCGGCGGCGGCGAACGCGAACGCGATCCGGCGGTACGAGGGAATGGGGTTCCGGCTGCGGCGGGAGACTTCGTTCGGCCGGGTGCGCGTTCCGGAGGACTGGCGGGAGGCGGCTTGAGCTGGTGAGTGCCGGCGAACCGGCACTCACCAGACGGTCAGGAATCGCTCAACGGAAGGCCCGGCGGATTGATGTCCGCCTTCTTCACCGCCTCGTTCTCCAGTCCGTACGCGGCGAGCCATTTCGCGTACTGGCCGTGCTGGATCAGGTAATCGATAGCCGCGGCCACCGGCTTCACGAGGCCGTTGTCCTTTTTGGTCGTCGCCGCGATCAGCCCCTGCAGCTTGGCTCCCGCCCCGGAGTACGTGCCCGCGCTGCGGGTCGGGTTCGGGGTCTTCGCGGTCTGGGCCACGTGGTAGGCGATGCTCGGGTTCGGCGAGAAGTACGCGTCGATCCGGCCGGACGCCAGCGCCAGGTACGTGCTGTTCTTGTCCGCGAAATTGCGCACTTCGAGGGTCTTGCCCTCGGCCGTCAGCTTCCGCTGCCATTCCCGGAGGATCTTCTCCTGGTTGGTCCCGCTGTCGACGGCGACGGTCTTGCCCGCCAGCACCTCGTAATTCCCGGCGAAATTCCACGTGCTCGCGCGGTTCGTCTCGAACCCGAGGTTGTCCTCGCGGTAGGCGGCGAAGTCGAAGCCTTGCTGTTTGCGCTGTTCGGTCACCGTGATGTTGGAGAATCCGGCGTCGAACTGGCCGCTTTGCAGGCGGACGAACAGGTTCTGCCAGGAAGCGTTCTGCACGTCCGGTTCGAGCCCCAGCACGGCGGCGACGAGCCGGCCGAGGTCGGGTTCGGCTCCGGTGAGGGTGCGCTGGTCAGTGCCGACGTACGCCAGCGGCGGAAACCCGGACGGCAGCGCGCCGACGCCGATCGTCAGCTTGCCGCGGTCGAGGAACTTCTTGGGCAGTTGCGCGCGGATCTCGGCGACGACCGGCACGGTCAGCGAAACCGGGTGCGCGTCCGAGGTGTTCGCGGCGACGGAAACGGTCTGCGAACCGTTTCCGCTGGTCGATGCCTGGGTGTTGCCTCCGCAGGCGCCGGCGAGGAGCGCGACGGCGGCGAGGACGGGCAGAAATGCGCGGGTTCTCATGCGTTCTCCGGGGTTTCGAGGCGGGCGACCTTCCCGAGGAAGGCCCGGGTCCGGTCGTGGCGGGGATGGTCGAGCACTTCGGAAGGCGGTCCCTCTTCGACGACGCGCCCTTCGTCGAGGAACACGACGTGGTCGGCGATCTCGCGGGCGAATCCGATTTCGTGCGTCACCACGATCATCGTCGTGCCGGAACGGGCCAGTTCCCGGATCACCGCCAGCACTTCGCCGACCAGTTCCGGATCGAGCGCGGAGGTCGGTTCGTCGAGCAGGATCAGCTGGGGTTCGAGCGCGAGCGCCCGGGCGATGGCGACGCGCTGTTGCTGACCCCCGGACAGTTGCCGCGGATACGCGCCGGCTTTGTCCGCGAGACCCACGCGGGCGAGCAATTCCTTCGCCCGCGTTTCCGCCTCGGCGCGGGCCAGCCGTTGCGTGACGATCGGCGCTTCCACGACGTTGTCGAGGATCGTGAGATGCGGGAAGAGGTGGAAATTCTGGAATACGAACCCGATCCGGGACCGTTGCCGCAGAATGGCGCGTTCGCTCAGCTCCTTGAACCGGTCGCCGTGCACGCGCACGCCGACGAGTTCGTCGTCGATGCTGACGTAGCCGCTGTCAAGGCGTTCCAGATGGTTGATGGTCCGCAACAATGTCGATTTGCCGGAACCGGACGGGCCGAGCACCACCGTCACCTGGCCGCTGGGCGCGGTGAGGTCGATGCCGTCGAGCACCCGGTTTCCGTCGTAGGTCTTGACCGCGCTGCGGACGCGGACTTCGGCGCTCATCGGGCGACCCCCAGCGTGCGCAGCCGGGCGCGGAACCGCTGGAACGGCGTCGGCGGAATGGTGCGCAGCGCGCCGCGGGAGAAAAACCGCTCGACGTAATACTGGATCACCGAGAGGACGCTGGTGAGGATGATGTACCAGACCGTGCCGACCAGCAGCAGCGGAATGATCTGCCCGCTGTTGGTGCTCGCCTGCGTTTCGACCACGCCGAACAATTCCAGCAGCGACGTGATGTACACGACCGAAGTGCCCTTGAGCAGGCCGATCAGCTGGTTCGCGTAGGCGGGCACGATGGCGCGGGTGGCCTGCGGCAGGATGATCCGCCGGTATTGCCGGGACCGCGGAAGCCCCAGCGCGGCCGCCGCTTCGAGCTGGCCCTGGTCCACCGAAAGCACCCCGGCGCGCACGATTTCCGCGGCGTAGGCGGCTTCGTTCAAGCTCAGGCCGAGTACGGCGACGACGAAGAAACTCAGCACGTCGGTGGCGCTGAAGCTCAAAACCGAGGGGCCGAACGGAATGCCGATGCTGAGCGTGCTGTACAGCGCGGTCACGTTGGCGAGGAACAGCAGCAGGACGATCAGCGGAATCGAGCGGAAGATCCACACATACGCCCAGGAAACCGCTTGGAGCAACGGGTTTTTCGACAGCCGCAGCAACGCCAGCACGATGCCGCCGACAAGCCCGAACACCGCGGCCAGGCCGGTCAGCTCCAGGGTGAGCAGCAGCCCGTCGAGGACTACCGGGCGGAAGAACCAATAGCCGAAAACGCTCCATTGGAAGACCGGATTGGTGATCAGCGCGTGCGCCAACTGGGCGAGCAGCACCAGCACGACCGCGGCGGCGGCCCAGCGTCCGGGACGGCGCAACGGGGCGACTTTCTTCCCGGCCAATTCGCGCAACCGCGCTTCGCCGGGCGGCTCGGGACCTGCGGACGGCGCCGGCACGGGGCGCAGCGTCGGAGGAGAACTCACAGTGGCTCCTGGGGATCGCGGAGAGGGCGACCGCCACTGTGACCCGCGGGGTTCCCGGCTGTCGAGTGTCCTCTTGGGACTCCCACATGGTGAGCGCGGTGGTACGGAAGGAGGTTTTGTACCGCCTTTGTTACTGGATGTCTACTGTGGACTAGCGGAGCAGGTGCCGGTCCAGGAACGGGTTCCGGAACTTCCCGGCCGGATCCAGCTCGGCCGCCAGCGCGCGGAACTGCCGCACCCCGCGGTGGTCGAGATCCAGGGCCGCACCGTGGAACAGCTTTCCCCAGTGCGCGCGAACCCCGAACGGAGCCAGCTTCTCCTCGATCGACGGCAATACCGCCTCGACCTCCGGTTGCCGCTGCTGCCAGGTGAAATGCATCGCCACCTGGTCGCCGCCGTACGCCGGGCTCAGCCAGTGCCCGTCGCCGGCGACGGTGCGGATTTCCGACACCACCAGCAGCGGCGCGATCCGGTCGCCGATGCCGCGCAACGCTTCGAACGCGGCGGCGGCGTGGGCGCGCGGCACGAAGTACTCGCTCTGCAATTCCGCCCCGACGCTCGGCGCGAATTCCAGGCGGAAATGCGGAAGCCGGTCGTACCACGGTCCGGGAACGCCGCCCTGCACGGTGGTGTTTTCCGCCGAAATGCCCGCTGCGTGGGCGGGGTGGCGCGGACCGTCGGCGGGAAGCGCGCCGAACAGCGCGTCGGGGACGTCGGCGGGCACGCGGTTCTTGAGCAGGACCTGGTCGACCACGTCGCGCGCCCAGTTGGTGAACAGGCTGACGCTGTAGCCCGCGGCCTGGATTTCGTCGAAGTGCTCGAGCGCGGCGGACCAGGGGAGGGCGTCGAAAACGTCTTGGCGCACCGAGTAAGCCGGCTCGAGGTCGAGGGTGAGCCGGGTGAGGACGCCGAGCGCGCCGACGTTCACCACCACCCCGGGGAACTCCGCGTCGCCGCGGGAGAAGGTGCGCAGGGCGCCGTCGGCGGTGAGGAGTTCGACCGCGGATACCGCCGAGGCCAGGCCGGGCAGTCGCTGTCCGGAGCCATGGGTGCCGGTCGCGACGCTGCCGGCGACGGTGATGTGCGGGAGCGACGCCAGGTTGGCCAGCGCGTACCCGGCTTCGTGCACCTGCGCGACCACGTCGCCGTAGCGGGTCGCGCCGCCGATGGTGAGCGACGCGGCGTTGATCTCCGGGGCGAGGTCGAGGGCGGAGAGATCGAGCGCGACGCCGTCCGGGCTGTCCGCGATCGCGTTGAAGCTGTGCCGGCTGCCGAGGGCCTTGAGCCGGGACGCGCCGGCGACCAGCTCTTGTGCCTCGGAAAGGGTGCGCGGGGAGACGACCTCGCGGGCGCGGTAGGTCAGATTGCCAGCCCAGTTTTCGATCACGAGCGCCGAGCCTAACCGGCTCCGGCGCGGCAGACTGGGGGACAGGCCGACCTAGGAGACCCGACATGCATTCCGCCGGACTCGTGCTGCACCCGCGCCGCGATTCGAAGGCCGCGGTCGACGCGGTGCTGGGCTGGGCCGCCGGGCGCGGGATCGAGATCCTCGGCATCGCCGACGAGATCGCCCGGGTCGATTGCTCGGCGACCGGGGTGCCGCCCGCTGAGCTGGGCGCCCGGTCGGACCTGGTGGTCAGCCTCGGCGGCGACGGGACCATGCTGCGCGCGATGCGGCTGGCCGACGGGCAGCACGCGCCGGTGCTCGGCGTCAACCTCGGGAAGCTCGGCTTTCTCGCCGAGGTCGACGTGCCGGACCTTCCGCTCGCATTGTCCGCGATCGACCGCGAGGAGTTCACCGTCGAGCCGCGGCTGGCGGTGGACGCGCGGCTCGGCGGACGGATCGAGACCGCGTTCAACGACGTCGCAGTGGTGCGCGTGCCCGGCGACGGGAGCGCCGTGGTCGCGGTGTTGGTGAACGGGGAACAGTTCGTGAGCTACGCCGCCGACGCGGTCGTGGTCGCGACGCCGACCGGATCCACCGCGTACAGCTTTTCCGCCGGTGGGCCGATCACGAGCCCGGCGGTCGAAGCACTGCTGGTCACGCCCGCCGCGCCGCATTCGGCGTACAGCCGGGGGGTCGTGTTGTCCGTGCACGACACCGTGACGCTGGAGGTGCTGCCGTCGAGCGGGCGGCTGGCGGTGGAGGTCGACGGCCAGGTGGCCGGGTACGTCGGGCCGGGCGAAACGATCGACCTGCACGCCCGGCCGAACGCGGCCCGCGTGGTCCGGCTCGGCATGACGACCTTCTACCAACGCGCCCGGCGCAAGCTGCGGCTCACCGATTCGGCGGAGATCCCGCCGTCCTGAGCAGGCCGCGCGTTCTCCTGGTAATCGCACGCTGACCTGCGGTCATCCTGGTCGGGCTGTGCCCGCTGTCACTTGTCGGTGACATTGCCGTGTCCAATTCGTAATGTCGTGGCGGCTTTGCGGACCGAACGAGGAGATGGTGGTGCGAGGTGTCCGGTAGACATCGGGACGGATCGAAATCGTGGCGGCTGCCGACCGCGGCGGGCGTGCTGGCGGCCGGTGCGCTGGCGGTGCCGGTGTGGCTGACCGCCAGCTCGGCCGAACCGGAACAGCTTCCGGCCGCTGCCGCGGAGATGCACGCGTTCAGCGCGCCACGGGCGTCGAGCAGCGTTCCGTCCACCAGTTCGACGCCGCCCACGACGTCTGCCAGTGCTGCGCCGGCCTCGTCGCCTTCGCCCTCGCCTTCGTCGACCAGCACAACCACTTCGAGCACTCCGACGACCCCGGCGGCGAAAGCGTGTTCGTCCACTTTGGCCGGTACGCAGCCGTCGGTGGCGCAGGCGGGCAATTTCCTCAAGGAGAAGTTCTCGGTGGATTCGGTCGGCGGCCGGGCCGCCCGGTCCGGTGCCAGCGACCACCCGGCCGGCCTCGCGCTGGACTTCATGGTCGACACCAAGACCGGAAACGCTTTGGCCGCTTACGTTCTCGAGCACCAGGACGAACTCGGCGCGAAGTACGTGATCTGGCAGCAGCGCTACAACGACGGCAGCGGCTGGTCGCCGATGGCGGACCGCGGCGGCGAGACCGCGAACCACTACGACCACGTCCACGTTTCGTTCAAGCGCGGCGCGAAGGTTTCGGTCACCTGCTGACACCCGACTTTCGGAGGTGGGCCGGATTCGTCCCGGGGAGCACACTGTGCGCTGCCGAGTGGTCACCGTCCGCACGTGGTGGCCTTCCTTCGCTGCGTGAGGAGCTCCGATGGCGGGCAAGTTCTCGATCCGGCTCACTCTCAGCGTCGTCGGGGTGCTGGCCGCGCTCGGCGGCGCCACGACCGCCACCGCCGCCGCCGCGCCGGACGATCCGGTCTCGTGGCGCGTCCCCGCTACGCCCGCCCAGGCGGCTTCCTTGGCTCGCGCCGGATTCGACGTCGCGGGCACCAGTCCGGGCGTGGCGTATGTGCTCGGAAACCAGGCGGTCGCGGGGCAATTGCGGGATCGGGGTTATGCGCCGGAATTCTTCGACACCGTCTACAAAGGAGTGCCTGCGCGCGCGGCGGGCGACACGTTCTACGGCGGCTACCGCACGGTCGCGGCGCACGAAGCGCACTTGGCGAAGGTCGCTGCGGCGCATCCGGATCTGGCGACGGAGTACACGATCGGCCAGTCGTGGCGGAAGACCCAGGGCAAGGGCGGTCACGACGTCAAGGCGATCTGCCTGACCAAGAAGCAGGACGGGGACTGCACGCTGTCCGCGAAATCCCCGAAGCCGAAATTCGTGCTGATGGCACAGATCCACGCGCGGGAAATCTCCACCGGCGAGCTTGCCTGGCGCTGGATCGACTACCTCGCCGACGGCTACGGCGGCGACGCCACCGCGAAGTCCATTTTGGACACCACCGAGGTGTGGGTGGTGCCGATCGCGAACCCGGACGGCGTGGACATCGTCGCCTCCGGCGGGAATTCGCCGAAACTGCAGCGCAAGAACGCGAACACCGGCAACGGCAACTGCGGCGGGACGAACATCGGCGTCGACCTGAACCGCAACTCGACCTTCCGCTGGGGCGCGGACTCGGATTCGCCGTGCGCGGAGACCTACCAGGGACCGGAGGCCGGATCGGAACCGGAAGTGCAGGCGCTGGAGACGCTCTTCCGCTCGATCTACCCCGAACAACGCGGCAGCGGCGACAACGACCCGGCTCCGGACACCGCGCGCGGCACGATGATCACGTTGCACAGCTACGGAAACGACATCATCGTCCCCTGGGGCTTCACCTCCGACCCCGCGCCGAACGACGCCGCGCTGCGCAAGCTCGGGGCGAAGTTCAGCGAGTCGAACGGGTACCTCGTGGGGACCAACGCGGAAACCGTGGGCTACTCGACGAGCGGCACGACGGACGACTTCACCTACGGTGCGCTGGGAGTCGCGAGCTTCACCTTCGAGGTCGGCGGCCAGAGCGGCGCCTGCGGCGGGTTCCTGCCGCGGTATTCGTGCGTGGACAGCACGTTCTGGCCGAAGAACAAGGGCGCGCTGATCACAGCAGCCCAGTCGGCGGCGGCTCCTTATCAGCAGTGAGGAGCCGCTCGTGTCAGCCGCGTACCTGGGCCGGACTGGGTGCCGGGTCCGCGCTACCGGGGCGGTTCATCGCCGGGCCTGCCGGGCTCCGGCGAGCCAGCCGAGCACTCGGTCCGCGATCGCTTCGCTGTCGCGTTCGACGATGAACATGTGTCCGTGGCCGGGCAGATTCCAGTCCGCGCCGAGCAAAGTCGGCGGCACACCCATCGCCTGCGCCGTGCGGGCAGCGGTTGCCGGGGCGACAGTGCGGTCCTCCTCGGCGAGCAGCAGCAATGCGGGCACGGTTCGCCACACCGCCGCGCGGTCCGGGTCGACTTTCAGTTCCGGCGTCGCTCCGGAACCGGCGTTGCGCAGGTGCGGACTGTAGGAGACCAGGGTGGCGAGCCAGGCTTCGAGGTCGGCCTTCGGGAACTTCGGAGCGTTGGCGAGGTATTCGACCGCCACTTCGCGAGGGAGGATCGCGGCCTCGCCGGCCCGCGCGGGCAGGACGCCCGGGTTGCGGACCTCCACCGACGCCGGGGCCAGCAGCACCGCGGCTTCGACAAGATCGGGCACTCGCTCGGTCGCTTTGATCGCCAGCCCGCCGCCCAGGCTGTGCCCGACGAGCGCGGCCGGACCGATCCGCCGCAGCAGCGCGGCCAGCCCGTCGAGGACTTCCTCGGCGGTGCGTTCCAAGACCGGATACGACCGGCCGATGTCGATGTAGTCGACGATATGCACGTCGTAACCGCTCGCGGCGAACTGCGGCGCCCAGCCTGCGCGCCGGTCCGGGGTCGAGGACCAGCACGCCCGGGTGTGCGAACCGCCGTGCAGGAACACCACGCGCGGGGCGTCCTCACGCGGGTACCTGGTGACGCGCAGCTGTCCCGGCCATGAGCCGACCAGGTACTCGGTCGCGCCCGGCTGCTCGGCGGTCACGAGCCGGAGACGGGTCGTCGGAGCGGTGCTGCTCTGCCGGGGAGAACGCTGGCCGGAACGGCGTCTTCCCACGGGCGGTGCGGGTTCCGGCCGCGGGCGGGCAAGCATCCGGGCTTCATCTGCCGACCTCCGTGCCTGTCGGGCGACCTTGAGAATATTATACATTTTCCGTCCTTGGCGACCTGTGTCGCCAAGTGTCGGAACATGCGGGCAGTCGATGACCGCCGGCTTGCCCAGCGCTCCGGTCAGGTCGATGCTTTTGCTTCCAGTTAACTCGGCGGTCGACCTATCTCATCTCATCGCTCAGGCAAACGTCACAATCCAAGGGCTGTCATATGTACGTACATCCCGTATAGTAGTTCTGTAACAGAACTAATCGAGCGGGAGGCGGCAGTGACGATCGGCCTGGAGCGGGCTCGGCCGGCGGTGGTGCGGGAGCATCCGAAAGCCGGGTGGTTCGCCGTTGGCGCGGTGTGTTTCGGGGCGTTCATGGGGCAGCTCGACGCCAGCATCGTCACACTCACCTTTCCCGCGTTGCAGCACGAGTACGGGGCTCCGCTGGCGGCCGTCCAATGGGTGTCGCTGGCGTATCTGCTCGCGCTGGTGGGGTTGCTGGCCGCGGTCGGGCGGGTCGCGGACGCGGTCGGGCGGAAGCTCACTTACGTGCAGGGGTTCGGCGTCTTCACCGTCGCGTCGGTGGCGTGCGGCCTCGCGCCGACGCTCGGGTGGCTGGTCGCGTTCCGGGTCGTGCAGGCGATCGGGGCGGCGATGTTGCAGGCCAACAGCGTCGCGCTGGTGGTGCGCAGCGTGCGCGAGGATCGGGCGCGCGCCGCGCTCGGGGTGCAGGCGGCGGCGCAGGCGCTCGGGCTCGCGCTCGGCCCCGCGGTGGGCGGGCTGTTGGTCGACACGGTCGGCTGGCGGTGGGTGTTCCTGGTCAACGCGCCGGTCGGGCTGGCCGGGCTGATCGCCGGGCGCTACTTGCTGCCGCGCACTCGCGAGCGCACGCCGCTCGGCCGGTTCGACGGGGCCGGGGTCGGGTTGCTGGCGACCGCGTCGACGGCGTTGCTGCTGGTGATTTCCGGGGTGTCCGGGCTGGAGATGCCGGGATGGCTGCTGATCGCGCTGGCCGCGGCGACGGTGGGCGCGGCGATCGGGTTCGTGCTGCGGGAAAAGGCGGCGAGCAGCCCGATTCTGCAGCTGTCGGTGCTGCGGCCGCCGGTGGTTTCGCTCGGGCTGGCCGGGGCGCTGTGCGGATACCTCGTGTTGTTCGGGCCGTTGACGTTGCTGCCGCAGGTCCTCGGCACGGCGGGCGGGACCGGCGCGGTGCTGACCTGTCTCCCCGCCGGGTTCGCGGTGGCGGCGGTGCTGGCCGACCGGGTGCTGCCGAAGCGGCTCGGTTCCCGCGGGCGGACCGTGCTGGGCGCGCTCGTCGCGGCGGCCGGATGCGCGGCGCTGGGGCCGGCGTCCGCTCCTTGGGAGGTGGGCGTGTCGCTGGTGGTGGCCGGGCTCGGTCTGGGAGTGTTCATTCCAGCCAACAACTCGGCTGTCATGAGCGCGATCCCGGCGCGGATGTCGGCCACCGGAGGAGGACTGGTGAACATGGCGCGCGGACTGGGGACGGCGCTCGGCGTGGCGCTGGTGACACTGTGCCTGCACACCGGCGGCGAACCGGCCGCGCTCGCGGTGCTGGCCGGGGCGGGCGTCCTGGCCGCGGCGACCGGGCTGGCAGCACGCCCGGAGCGGGCCCGGTGACGGCGCCCGAACCCGCCCTCGCCGACGTCGTCGCCCGCCTCCGCCGCGCCATGCGGCGAGCCGCGCGCACCGCCGATCCGGACAACACGCTGTCAGTCGCGCAGCTGGAACTGCTGTCCTGCCTCTACGAGAACCCGGGTGCCCGGCCGAGCCGGATCGCGCAGCTGCTGAAGCTCGCCCCGAACTCGGTGACGACGATGGTCACCGGACTGCGCTCGCGCGACCTGGTCACCCGCACCAGCGGCGGCGACGACCGCCGGACGGTCGCCCTCGAACTCACCGACCCCGGCCGCGCCGCGGTGGAGCGGTGGCAAGGGCACAACGCGGCGATCCTGGCCGCGGCGCTGGAAGGAGTGCACCCGGCGTGGCGGCATCTGATCGCGGCGGCGGTGCCCGCGTTGAACGAGCTGGTGGGGGCGATCGACGCGTTGGCGGAGTCGGGGCAGGCGCACTGAGCCGGGGTTTCGCGCTTTGCGGGGTTGGCCGGCGCGCTGTTCCGCCTGGCGCAGCTGTTGGGCGAGCTGGTGGCGCGGTCGGCGTGGTGGCGGAGCGAGGCTCGGGTTGAATCGGCGGGGTTTCGCGTTTCCCGAGGTCTGCCGCTCTGACCGAGGCGCGGCCGTTGAGCGCGCTGGGTGTGGCGTGTTGGCGGAGCCGGGACAGTCGCACGGAATCCGGCCGTGGTTTCCGCACTTTCGCGCTTGAGCGGTCCGGTGCGCGAGGCCGCGTCCGACGTGGCATCGCCTGACCGGGCCTTGGCTTCGAGGCGGGGCGAGCAATGCGGTGGCAGGACAGGCGTCACTGAACCGGCGGGTTTCACCCGGGTCAGAGGGCTTCCCGCGGCGCAGCATCGATCCGCCGGCGCGATCCCCGCGGTGGCAGCGGAAGGCGGGCAAACCCGGCCCTAAAGCACCGGCGGACCGGCCTCCACCCGGCGCAGCACGTGCTCCAGCTTGTCCTCCTCCGGGCTCCCGAACGGCAGGCTCTCCTCCCACCACGTCACCCCGGCCTCGGCCAGCGGGGCGACCACGCCGCGGGCCCGGGCCGGGTCGTTCGGGCTCGTTCCGCCGACCACCACGTCGAACGGGGCGCCGGTGGTCCGCTGGCCGCGGACGTAGGCGATCAGGTCCCGCACCTCGGCCAGGTCCGGCAAGCCCGCGGGACCGGCGGATGCGAAGATCGGCACCACCCCGTCCCAGCGGGCCGCGCGGCGCATCGGGCGGCGGTTGGGCCACCGGCCGGCCACCCAGACCGGCGGGCGCGGGCGCTGCGCCGGCGCGGGCAGCAGCGTGACGTCGCGGGCGGTGAAATGCTTGCCGGAGAACGTGACCGGTTCGCCGGTCCAGAAGCGGGCGATCAGGTCGACGCCCTCGTCGAGCTTCTCGGCGATCGTCTTCGGGTCGGCGGATTCGCCGAAATCGGCGTACTCCGCGTCCAGCGGCGCGCCCAGCCCGACGCCGAACACCACCCGGCCGCCGGACAGCTGGTCCAAAGTGGACACCAGGCGGGCGAGCTGCTGCGGGCGGCGCCGCGCGACGGGCGTGACCATCGGGCCGAGCCGGACCCGGCGGGTGGCCAGCGCGGCGGCGGTCAGCAGGATCCACGGGTCGCCGAAGGGGCGGCCGGGACGTTTGTCCAGCACCACGTGGTCCCAGACGAACAGGCCATCCCAGCCCGCCTCTTCCGCCGCCGAGGCGACCCCGGCGACCGCGCGCGGGTCGGCGAAATCGCCGAAGTTCGGGATGCAGACCGAGAACCGCATGATCGCCACCCTGCCCAGTCCCGGCGGGCGCGTCAAACTGATTTGCCCGCCACGTAAGTCCGGCGCACCCGGGCCCGCAGCAGGGCGTCCGGCGCTTCGGTGAACGGATCGACGTCCAGCACTGCGAAATCCGCGGCCAAGCCCGGCGCGAGCTGTCCGGTCAGGCCGTCCCAGCGGCACGCATACGCGGCGTCGCGGGTGCCGTGCGCGAGGGCTTCGGCCAGCGGCAGGGCGTACTCCGGCAGGTTGGGCTCCAGGTCGGGGTTCAGCGCGGACCGGCGAGTCGTGGCGATGTACATGTTCGGCAGCGGCGGATGCGGCGCGGTCGGGGCGTCGGAGCCGAACGCGAGAACGGCGCCGGCGGCGGTCATTTCCGGCCACGGGTAGCCGCGCCGAACGCGGTCGTCGCCCAGCATCGCGCGCCAGTTGTCCTGGATCGCCGGGTCCGCGTGCACCGGCTGCATCGACGCGACCGCACCGAGCTTCGCGAGCCGCTGGACGTTTTCCGGGGTCACCGTCTCCAGATGCTCGAGGCGATGCCGCCGGTCGCGCGGGCCGTTCGTCTCGATCGCGTGCTCCAGCGCGGACAACGCGATGTCCGACGCTTCGTCTCCGATCGCGTGCATCGCGACCTGCAGTCCGGCCGCGTCGGCCGCCGCGACGACCGGGGCCAGCGCTTCCAGCGGCCACAACGGTCCGGGGTGGCTGCCGTCCGCGAAAGGCTTTTTCATGGCCGCGGTACAGGTGTCGATGACTCCGTCGACCATCACCTTGATCCCGGCCACCCGCAGCCACGGCCCGGACAGCCGCGCGCTCAGCTCCGCCGCGCGCTCGACCTGGCGGAGGTCGTCCTCGGTGTTCCCGGTGCGCTCGATCAGCCAGTGCCCGGCGACGCGCAGCGGGAGCCGCCCGCCGTCGAGGGCGCGTTCCAGCGCGGCGAGGTCGGTCTCGGCGAGCGCCATGTCGACCGCGGTCGTGACGCCGTCCGCGAGGTAGTGCGCGAAGGCCGAGGCCAGCGCCCGGTCGCGGTCGGCGTCGCTGGTCCGGTCGTCGAGGAAGTGCCGCATCAGCTGCAGCGCGGCGGTTTCGTAGAGCATCCCGTCCGGTTCGCCGGACGCGTCGCGGCCGATCCGCCCGTCGAGGGGGTCGGGGGTGTCGCGGTCGATGCCCAGCTCGCGCAGGGCGGCGCTGTTGACCCACGCGGAGTGGAGGTCGTTCGCGGCGAGGTAGACCGGACGGTCCGGGACCGCCGCGTCGATCAGCTGCCGGTGCGGCGCTTGGCCGCCGAGCGCGTCGAAAAGCCAGCTGCGGCCCAGGATCCGGGGTGCGGACGGATCCGCTGCCGCGGCGCGCGCGAGCCGGTGCTGGATGTCCTCGGGGGAGGTGGCGGAGAACAGGTCCACTTGCTCGAGCGCCTCGCCCATCGAGACCAGGTGGGTGTGCGCGTCGACGAAACCGGGCAGCACGAAGGCGCCCTCCAGGTCGACCACGCGCGCGTCGATCCGGTCCGCCTCCGCGGTGCTGCCTACGTATTCGATGGTTTCCCCGCGGACGACCATGGATTCCGCCCAGCCGGACGGGCTCGCGGTGAAGATCCGGCCGCCGCGGTAGTGCACTGCGGTCATCGGGCCACCACCGTTTCCGCCGCGGCGAACGTGCGCCACCCGTTCAGAGTGTTCGGGTTCCCCGCGTGCACCCGCACGGTCTGCGCGGCCGGTTCGAGCAGCACGGTGGCCAGGGTGGCCCAGCGGTCGCCGAATTCCGCGTCCGGATCCGGGACGCAGCACAGCTTCGGTTCGCCGGGTCCGGAACGGAGGAAGGCGACGAGGTCGACGGCGTGCGCGGGCGTCGGGCAATCCCGCAGCCGGGTGGTCATCAGGGCGTGCCTGAGCTGGGAATCCGGTTCGAACAGGCCGCGCTTTTCGCGGGCGGCGGCGTCGGGGTCGAGAAAGTGGTTGGTGTGCACCAGGAAACCTGCTTCGGGTTCGAGGGTGGTCACTCCGGCCGGGCTCAGCTCGGCGCAGACCGCCGTGTCCGGGTCGAGCAGCGTGAAGGCTCCGGACGTGCGGATGGGCGCGGTGCGCAGGAGTTCGAGCGCCTCGGCAATGCTGGCTGCTTCGCCGAGGACGGCCGCGGCCAGCACATGGACCGGGACTCCGGCGGCGGAGTCGTCCTGATGGCCGAGGATGTTGAACAACAGGCCAAGACCCGCGCTGTTGACGCCGATTTTGCCGAGGATGCCGTGTTCGGTGATCCCGGCGAAGGCGTACCGCGTGCCGCGCACCTCCTGGGTGTGCCAGCATTCGGCCAGTTCGCTGTGCCAGTCCCAGGTCTGAATGCCGAACGGGGCAGCGGAGCCGGGAACTCGCACGAGGGTGGAGCATTCCGGCTGAGTGCGCGGTGCGGCGGCGATGATCTCGGTGCGTCCGTTGAGCGCCGCCGCTTGCCACAGCTCGATTCCGGCGCCCTCGGCGATGCCCGCGATCTCGTCGGCGTAGCGGCTCCGCCAGGCAGCGACGTGGTCCAGCAGCCGGAGCGCGTCGGCGCGGATTCGCGGTTCGGGGATGCCGAGGGAGCCGAACCAGCGCAGGTACAGCTCCAGTGCGTCGGTCAAGCCCGCGCGCAGCTGAGCGCCGCGGGAAACGCCGCGGGCGTGCGGGTCCGGATCGTTGACGAGCAGGTGCATTCTGTTCCTTGCGGTCGAGGTCAGGCGGTGGCGCGCGGGCGGCCGGCGAGCAGGTAGACGCCGGCCGCGATCAGCATCCCGGCGGGCAGCGAGAAGTCGATCCCGCCGGCCGCGCTCGCGGCGAACCCGGTGTACATCCCGGGAACGGCCAGGCAGGACGCGGAGGCGGCGGCGCCGAGGACGAGGGCGGCGATGCCGGGCCAGTGCACGCCGCCGACATACCAGAACGGGCCGCCGCGGCGTTCGTCGGCGAGCGCGTGGCCGTCGTAGCGGTTGCGCCGCAGCAGGAGATCGGTCACGTAGATCGCCATCATCGGGCCGAGCACGACGACCATCAGCTGCATCATGTCGTTGACTGCCTTGAGAAAGTCCGACACCAGCAGGGCATACAGGGTGAGCAGCACGCCGGCGGTGCCGTCCAGCAGGACGCTGCGGGAGCGGCGCAGGCGGACGCCGATCGCCTGCAGCGCGAGACCGGAGCTGTACACGGTCATCGCGTTGTTGGCGATCGCGCCGAGAATCACCGCGATCAGGAAGATCGGCGTAAACCACTGCGGCAGCACGGATTCCAGCGCGGCTTGCGGATCGCTCATGTCCAAAGTGGTCGCGGCGAACGCGCCGAGCGCGGTGAACACGATGCTCGGCAGGAAGGCTCCGGCGGCGGTCCAGCCGGCGACGGCGAACGGTTTGGTGTCGCGCGGCAGGTACCGCGCGAAGTCCGCACTGTTGTTGTAAGACAGCGAAGCCGACGCGACCAGCGCTACGCCGCCGGCCAGCGCCGCCCACAGCGCGACGCCGTGCAGCGGCGTCGCGGGCTGGTAGCTCCAAGCGGTGTGCCGGATCAGGAATCCGCCCAGCACCAGGAAAACCGCGGTCGTCACGATGGCCAGCGGGAGGTAGAGGCGCACGATCACGGAGTGGCCGTAGACGCTGATCACCAGCGTCGCGGCGGCGATCGCGACGATCACGAAGACCTTGCCCAGCGTGTTCAGTTCGATGCCGAGCCGGGAGCACAGGCTGAACGCGGTCACCGAGGCGGCCGACCAGCTCAACGCGACATAGCAGACCGAAATGAGCCAGCCGTTCAGCCCGATCACGACACGGTTGCCGCGCGTGCCGAACATCGCCCGCATGATGACCTCGCTCGGCGCGCCCGCCGCCGGGCCGCTGACCGCGACGAGCCCGACCAGCGCCCAGCACAGGTTGCCGACGACGATCACCGCGAGCGCCTGCAGCAGGCTCAGTCCGCTGAGCACCAGCGCGCCGCCGACGACCAGGCTGAGGTAGCTGACGTTGGGCGCGGCCCACACCCCGAACAGGTCGCGGGCCCGGCCGTGCCGTTCCGCGTCGCTGATGACGTCGATGCCGTGGGCCTCCACCCGGGGACCGCGCCCGGAGCGGGGCGGGGGCGGCGCGGACGTGCCGGGCGACACGGGCGGGGTGGCGGGAGCGGTCATGGCGAAACCTCCGGACCGGGGAAGCGACTCGGGCCACGGTAAGGACCCAAATCGATTTGGGCAATGCTCCCGGCAAACCCGGTTCCAAAACGATTTGGGCGAGGTTAGGCTGCTGCGTCATGGCCGGGAAGAGAACGCGGGCGACCATCAAGGACGTCGCCCGGCGCGCCGGGGTGTCGCCGACGACGGTGTCGCACGCCTTCAGCGGCAACGGGACGGTCGCGGCCGGGACCGCCGAACGGGTGCGGGAGGCGGCGCGCGAGCTGGGCTACCGGCCGGACACGGTCGCGCGCGGGCTGCGGTCCAGCCGGCTCGGGGTGCTCGGGCTGGTGGTGCGGCCGCTCGACCCCTCGGACACCGCGTTCCTGGAGGGCGTCGACTACTTCCTGCGGTTCGCCGGATCGGCCGCGCTGGCCGCGGTCGAACGCGGGTACGGCCTGATGCTGGTGCCGGACCCCACGCGCGCCGACGCGCCCGCGGTCGGCCTCGCCTGCGACGGGTTCCTGATCACCGAACCGGTCGAGAACGATCCGCTGATCACGATGCTGGACCGGGAATGCGTGCCGTTCCTGGGCGTCGGGCGGGATCCGGCGCGGCCCGCGTCGCCGGACTACCTCGACCTCGGCACCGGGCGGATCGTCGCCGAGGTGCTCGACCACCTGGCCGCGACGGGCGGGACGCGGGTCGCGGCGGTGCTGGGCACCGATCGCAACGAGTGGAACCTGGACGCCGAAAAGGCTTACCTGGACTGGGTTCGCGCTCGCGGGCAGGAACCGCTGGCGGTGCGCCGAGCGGAGGTCGCGGGGGAGCCGGGCGGACGCGACGCGGGCGAGGAGCTGTTCGGGCTGGCTTCGCCGCCGGACGCGGTGTACTGCCAGACCGGGCGGCACGCGGCCGGAGTGCTCGCCGCCGCCTTGGGACGGGGGTTGGCGGTGCCCGGAGACGTGCGCATCGCGTGCGGCGCGGATTCCGATTCCGAACACACCAGGGCGTGCGTCCCGCCGATCACCGCGGTCGATCTGCGGCCGGTGCAGCTGGCCCGGACCGCGGTCGCGGTGCTGGTCGACCGCGTCGAAGGGATCGAGCCGCCAGTCCCCGGGCCGGCGGAGTACGAACTGATCGTCCGCGGGTCGACCCGGGGGTAGGCGGGTGGTTCGTCAGGCGTGCGGAACCGCTCCGATGCGCGAGCCCCGCGGCCGCCGGGCCGAGAGCGCGCCGCTCAGCGCGAACCGGCCGGGGCCGGCGAACGCGAGCAGCAGCAGCGCCCAGCAGAACATCGCGGCCGCCTCGCCGCCGTTCTCGATGGGGAAAAGCCCTTGCGGCGCATGGACGGAGAAGTAGGCGTAGGCCATCGAACCGGACCCGATCAGCGCCGCGACCCGGGTGGCGGCGCCGAGCAGGACGAGCCCGCCCGCGACGAGCTGGATGAGCGCGGCCCACCAGCCCGGCCAGGAGCCCGCCGGCGCGGCGCCGTGCGCGCCGAGCACCCCGAACAGCGATTTCGCGCCGTGGCAGGCGAAAAGGAACCCGACGACGATGCGGAACAAACCGAGCGCGTAATCCTGTGCCGCGTCCAGCCGGTGCATGATGCCTCCCCATCGGACGACTCGGGCGGACGGGCGGGACGTCCGTTCGGACACCGGACCGGTCCGCAGAGTGGTCCAGACCTTTCCTGGACCGGTGTCCAGGTATACCGGTGCCGCGAGTCTCGCGATACCTGCGAAAGTCAGGTTCCGCGCGATCCGCCGGACGTGGTATCGGCTGGGTGCGGGGAGGGGTCCGTTGGAGGGCAGGGGGGTTCCGGCGTCTGCTGGAGGGGGTTGCCCCGGAAAGCCCGGCCGCGTATTTCGCCGCAGCTGAAACTGTTCGCGTTCCCGGGCTCGTGGGCAACACCTTGTTTCCGGTCCGCAACCGCTCCCGTTCGACGGCATTGCTCATGGATGGCCTTGACAGGCCGCCTCTTGCGCTCGGGGTGCGACGCGTGCTCGTCCTCGGCCAGGGGCGAAGCAACTGTCTTCGTTCGCCTGCCGGCGATCGAACGGGGCGTTTCCGGGAACCGAATACCTTCCGGCGAGCAGTTCGAGGGCACGGACGTGGTCAAGACCGAGGCGGCCACCCGGATTCCAGCAATCCGAACACCGACGCCAACGCCGCCCGGGGATCCGCTGCGGTACCGGTCAGATCCGGGATCTCCAGCACGAACCGCGCTAACGCTCGGACCGCCGCGTCGTCCGGGGGCAGCCCGCTTTCCTCGGCCAGTGCCTCGGCCAAGTCGGGTTCGCAGGAATGCCACAGCCGGCGCGCGTATTCGCGCAAAGCGGGCGTCTGCACGATCAGATCCCGTTTCGGGGCGTGCTCCGGCGGCAGTTCGCTCGAGTACGGGCCGCGGGCGGCGAAGAAGCGGTGCAGGGCGGCGAGAACCGGTTCGCCGGGGGCGCGGTCTCGGACCGCGGCGACGATTCCGGCTCGGCGTTCGGATCCGTCGTCGAAGATCAGGGCCTCTTTGCCGTCCGGGACGTGCGCGAAGAGGGTCGCCACGGAGATGTCGGCCTCTTCGGCGATCTGCGCGACGGTCACGCGATCGTAGCCGTGCTTCAGGAACAGCCGCAGCGCGACCTCGTCCAGCCGGCGCCGGGTTTCGAGTTTGCGGCGTTCGCGTCGTCCGGTGTTGACCACGGCCCCCAGTCTACCTAAATCTGAAGTGGGTCTAAAGTCAGAATCACTTCAGGTTTAGGAGGGTGTCATGACAGTGCTGGTGACCGGGGGCAACGCCGGGATCGGCTACTTCGTCGCGGAGCAGCTGGCCGAGGCGGGAGCGGAGGTAGTGCTCGGCAGCCGGGACGCGGCGAAGGCGGAGGTCGCCGTCCGGGTGCTCCGCGAGCGGGTGCCGGACGCGCGGGTGTCGTGGGCGCGGCTGGACCTTGCCGACCTCGCGTCGGTGAAGGGGATCGAGGTCGGGGAACTCGACGCGGTCGTGCTGAACGCGGGGGTGTACCTCGACGGGCCGGAGCGGCGCGAGACCAAGGACGGGCACGAGATGACGTTCGGGGTCAACCACCTCGGGCATTTCGCGCTGACGGCCGCGCTGGGGGACCGGTTGAAACCGGAGGCGAGAATCGTGACGATGGGCAGTTTCGCGGCGAAATCAGCGAAGCTCGATTTCGAGGATCTGCAAAGCAAGCGCGATTATCGGCCGAAAACCGCGTACGAGCGGTCGAAGCTCGCGCAGACGCTGTTCGCGCTCGAGCTGGATCGGCGGCTGCGGGCGGCGGGCAGCAGCAGGCTGAGCGTCGTCGCCCACCCCGGCGGGGCGTTGGACAGCCTGACTCCGGACCGGCCGCCGCTGCACGTGCGGAACAGAAAACTGAGCCTCGCGCGGATTGCCTTGCAGGGCAAGGACGACGGCGCGCGGCCAGCGGTGCGGGCGGCGGTCGGCCCGGATGTCCACAGCGGGCAGATCTGGGGCCCGCGCATGTTCGGCCTCAAGGGAGCGCCCAGGCCGGAACCGGTGCGCGGGCCGTACGCGGATCCCGAGGCGGCTGCCCGGTTGTGGGCGGCGAGCGTGGAACTGACCGGGGTCGAGCCGGGGTTCAGCTGACGTCGATCAGCACCTTCCCGGTGACGCCCTTCTCCGACGCTTCGTGCGCACGAGCGGTTTCCGCCAGCGGGAACCGGTGCACCGGCAGCCCGTGGTCCGGGCCGAGCCGGAGCCCGCCGTCGCGCAGGGCCGCGTTGAGGTCTTCCGCGCCGGCGCGCAGGAGGTCGAATCCGACCGTGTAGAGCACCAGGAACTGGTAGCGGCTGTTGAGCCAGACGTTCTGTCCGAAGTCGACGGTCACCTTCCCGGTGCCGCGGTCGTCGCCGTAGGCCGCGACGACCCCGCGCGGGCGGAGCACCTTGGCGTGCAGGGGAGCGTTCACGCCGACGGCCACTTCCACGATCACGTCGACCCCGTCCGGCGCGATTTCCCGGATCGCCGCGGCGGTGTCGCCTTCGGGGTACCGGACGACATGCTGTGCACCGGCGGCGCGCGCGAGCGCGGCCTTGTCCTCCGTGCTGACCGTGGCGATCACGGTCGCTCCGGCCCAGCGCGCCAGCTGGATCGCCGCGTTGCCGACCGCGCCCGCCCCGCCGCTGACCAGAATCGTCTGCCCGGCCAACGCGTTCGGGGCGAGCCGCTTCGGCCCGTCCTCGGCGACGGTGAGCGCGCGGTGCGCGGTGAGCGCCGGGATCGCGAAAGCCGCGCCCTCGTCGAACCCGACCTCGGCGGGGAGCGGGACGAGCCGGTCGGCCGGGAGCACGGTGTACTCCTGCGCGGTCCCGGACGTCGGCGAATGCGCGGCGGCCAGCAGCAGCCACACCCGGTCGCCCACGGCAAGTCCGTCCACGCCGGTGCCGACCGCGTCCACGACGCCGGCGCCGTCCTGATTCGGCACGGACAACTCCGCCTCGGCGGCGAAACGCGAACCGGAGCGGGCTTTCCAGTCGGTCGGGTTCACCGCGGACACGACGATCCGCACGCGCACCTCGCCCGGCCCCGGTTCCGGCACGGCGAGTTCGGACAACGTCAGCACTTCCGGGCCGCCGAACTGGCGGTAGGTCACAGCTTTCACCCTCGGTGCAATCCACCGGCGGGCGCGGCTATTCCCGCCGGCCGGGTCAGCGTCCGCTGAGCCGCGCGACGACCGGGGCGAAGTCCTCGAGGAACGCGCCGTTCACGCTGAAATACGACACGCCGAGTTCCTCGCGGCGGCGCTGCAGCTCTTCGGCCATCGCGGCCGGACCGCCGCGCAGCAGGGTCAGGGAGTCGTGTTCGACGAGGGTTTCGATGTCGTGCCCGACAAAACCGCGGATCCACGGCGGGATCTGCTCGCCGACGACGAAAATGTTCATCGTCAGCTCGACGTCCCGGCCCCCGGCCGCGGCCCGGACCTCCGCCGCGGCTTCGGCGGTCTCCGCCCGGCTGGCGAGGACGTTCTGGGCAAGGGCGACGATGTCCGCGCGTTCCCCGGCCAGCCGGCGGATTTTCGGCCCGCCCGCAGCGACCATCACCGGCGTGTGCGCGTCGCCGTCGAGCCGGCGCAGGTGCGAGATCGTGTCCGACACCTGGGCCAGCCGCTCCGGGCCGGTGCCGTACGGCAGGCCGATCTCGGCGGCCGCCTCGCGCATCGCGGGGATCCCGGTGCCGATCCCCATCTCGAACCGGCGGTCGGTGAGCTCGCTGAGGCTGTGCGCCTCCCACGCGGCCGCGCGCGGCGTCCGCAGCGGGCTGGCGAACACGAACGTGCCGACCCGCAGTTCGGTCGTCACCGCCGCCGCGACGGCCAGCGCCGCGGTCGGCGTCGGCAGATGGAGATTGTCCGGCGACAACAGTGTCGAGTACCCCAGGTCCTCGGCGCGGCGGGCGGTTTCCCGCCATTTCGCGCTGCCCTCCTGCGCCGCCGCGACGACCCCGAACCGAAATGTTTTTCCCGCCATGGCCCCACGAAACCACGGCTGCCGCACTCGCGCCAGCAACTGCGGCAGCCGGGCGAGTCAGCCGCGCTGGTACTGCTCCCAGGTCAGCTTCGGGTTCACCGCGGGACCGTCGTCCTTGCCGTGGTTGGCGAGGCCGTTCTGCCCGAGGTAGTAGGCACCGACCTGGTGCTGCGCGCCCGAGGACAGATCGGGGTCGTTGACCGCGATCGCGTGGATGTGGTAGCCCCAGTCGCCCTGCGCCGGCGTGCGCACCCAGGCCGCGAACCCGACCTTCCGGAGGTCCTTGGCGAATTCGGTGCGGGTCGCCGACGACATGTTCGCCACCGAAACGTCGAAAGCGCCGCCGCCGTCGTGCGTTCCGGCCGACGCGCCGACGCCGCCCGGGTTGTACGAACCCTGGGTGAGGCCGACCTCCTTGCCGAACAGCTTCTCCGCCGCCTGCAGCATCGCCTTGGTGCGCGTGTTCAGCGTGACGCCGTGATAGGTCACGTGGCTGCCCGCGGACACCACGTTCGACACGGTGTACCTGCCGGCGCCGAGCTTCTCCAGCGACGTCTTGCCGGGCAGGCCGGACGCGTCGAGCCCGGTGTAGCCGAGGGACTTCTGGTACTTCGAGTAGGCGTCGATGGTGGTGGTGCCGAAGTAGCCGTCGACGTACTTGGCGTCCAGCAACCCCTTCGCCTGCAGCGCCTTCTCCACCAGCAGGACGCTGTCGTGCGCGCCCGGCGTCTGCGTGCTGTCGGCGCGCTGCGGGTCGATCTGGGCCGCCAGCAGCACGGCCTCCATGTTCGCCGCCGGCAGCGCGGCGGCTGCGCCCGGAGCGGCGACGGCGACCGTGGCCGCCGCCGCGGCCCCGGCGGTGAGCACTGCGAGTTTCCTGAGCATCCGTGTCCTCCCGGTCCTGATCGGTCCCGGTCGAGGATCGCCGAGCGGGATACACGGGACGTACAAATGCGGCTCGACCTCACTCCAGCCACTCGGTGACGAACCGGTCGTTCTCGTGGATGTGCACGGCCTCGTACGGTTCTGGGCCGAGCGCGACGAACTTGTGCGGCACGTTCGCGGGCGCGACGAGGACGTCCCCGGCGACGCCTTCGCGCTGCTCGCTTCCGATGGTGAACAGCGCGCGCCCGCGCTGGACGACGAAGGTTTCGGGGTAGGGATGCCGGTGCAGCCGGGGGCCGGTGCCGGGCTCGGTGGTGTATTCGCGGATGACGGAGACGCTGGAGCCGACCTCGTAGCCCTCGACGTCCCGGGTGGCGGGTGCTGTCATGTCCGCCAACGTTAGCCCGCCGGACGCGATGCGGAGGCCCTTCGGCGGAATCCGCTCGGAAGCGAAGTCCCTCGCCTGCCTCGGCGCGGCGAGCGCCGCCCGTGCCGCCGGTCGGATGTCTGTCCGGTCGGAACCGGCCAGATCTCTGTCATTCGGTTGACCTCGCCGCCCGCGAGCCGGAAAGGTCGGACAACACGAGGTCTGGGAGGCAGCGTGCGGTACTCAGTCGTGGCAGCGTTGGCGACGGCGGCGGTCGTCGGAGCGGGGACCGTGGCGGCAGCCGCGCCGCAGGCTGGCCTGGTCGGCGATCCGGCGGCATACGCGGATCCGCTCATCGGCACCGGTCGGGGCGGCGCCTCGGTCGGCGAGATCAACAACTTTCCCGGCCCGGCCGCGCCGTTCGGGATGATGCAGTTCTCGCCGGACACCGACGGATCCTACGCGGGCTACCAGTACCACAGCGACAAGATCCGCGGCTTCAGCCTCGACCACGCGTCGGTCGGCTGCAACGCGTTCGGCGACGTCCCGATTCTGCCGGTCACCGGCGACGTCGGGGCGAAACCGTGGGACCGCGTCGAACGCTTCACGCACGACGGCGAGCAGGCCGAGCCGGGCTATTACGCCGTCACGTTTCCCGATTCCGGCGTGCGTACCGAGCTGACGGCGACGACGCGCACCGGCCTCGCCGCGTTCACCTTCCCCACCGGACAGAACGCGCAGGTCCTGGTGAAGGGCGGCGCGAGCCTGGCGGGCAACTCCGCGGCCGGGCTGCGGATCACCGGCGACCGCGAGGTCAGCGGGCAGGCGACCACCGGCCGCTTCTGCGGGAAGCCGAACAACTACACCGTCTATTACGACATCATCTTCGACCGTCCGTTCACCGCGCACGGAACCTGGGACGGCAAAACCGTCCAGCCGGGCAGCGACCAGGCCGACGCGCCGAAAGCCGGGGCGTACCTGACGTTCGGCGACGCCGGCGTGGTGCGCGCGAAGGTATCGATGTCCTATGTGGACGTTCAGGGCGCGAAGAAGAACATGGCCGCCGAGGCGCCGGGCTGGGACTTCGGGGCGGTGCGCCAGAAGACACGGGACGCCTGGCGCGACGCACTGGGGCGGATCCGCGTGGCGGGCAAGGACTCCGCGCAGCTCAAGACGTTCTACACCGCGCTCTACCACAGCCTGATGCACCCCAACACGTTCAACGACGCAGACGGCCGCTACCTCGGCTTCGACAACCAGATCCGCACGCTCCCGGCCGGACACGCGCAATATGCCAACTTCTCCGACTGGGACACCTACCGCTCGCTCGCGCCCCTGCACGGCATGCTGTTCCCGAAGGAAGCCAGCGACATGGCGCAGTCGCTGACGAACGACGCGGTCCAAGGCGGCTGGTGGCCGCGCTGGCCGATGGCCAACGGCTACACCGGGCAGATGACCGGCGACAGCTCGGTCCCGCTGCTGTCGAACCTCTACGCCTTCGGAGCGCGGGACTTCGACGTCAAAACCGCGCTGAAGTACCTGGTCAAGGGTGCGACGTCGGCGGACGAGACGCCGGGCGCGTACCAGGAGCGCCGGGGCATCGCGGACTATCTCGCCCGCGGCTACCTGCCCAACAACGACGCCTCGCGCGGCGACCACGCGCGCGTCGGCGCCTCGATCACGCTGGAATGGTCGATCGACGACTTCGCCATCGCGCAGTTCGCCGGCGCGATCGGCGACCGCGGCGTCGCCCGCGACTTCGCCAAGCGCGGCCAGAACTGGCAGCACCTGTTCAACCCGGCCACCGGTTACCTCCAGCCGCGCGGCCAGGACGGCCGGTTCCCGGACGGCCCGGCCTACCAGCCGCCCGCGCCCGGCACCTTCGGCCAGGACGGGTTCGACGAGGGCAACGCCGCGCAGTACACCTGGCTGGTTCCGCAGAACGCGGCCGGGCTGGTGACCGCGATGGGCGGTCCGGCGGCGGTGTCCGCGCGGCTCGACACGTTCTTCCAGAAGCTCAACGTCGGCCCGAACGAACCGTACATGTGGGCGGGCAACGAACCCGACTTCGGCGTTCCCTGGCTGTACAACCACGTCGGCCAGCCGTGGAAGACGCAGGAGGTGGTGCGCCGGATCGCGACCACGCTGTTCAGCGCGACCCCGGACGGCGAGCCCGGCAACGACGACCTCGGCGCGCAGTCGTCCTGGTACGTCTGGGCCGCGCTGGGGCTGTATCCGGCGACTCCGGGCACGGCGGATCTCACCGTGCACAGCCCGCTGTTCGAACGCGCGGTGCTGACCTTGCCCGGCGGTCGCACGCTGGACATCCGTGCGCCGGGAGCGTCGACGACCACGCAGTACGTGCACGGCCTGGCGCTGAACGGGCATCGGTGGGACCGGACGTCGCTGCCGCAGAACCTGGCACGGGACGGCGGTCGGCTCGACTTCGCGCTGTCCGCGCGGCCGGACCGGAACTGGGCGGCGCACACGCAGCCACCGTCCTATCGAGACGGCGAGGAGCCTTTCGTCGCCTCAGTGGCCAACCAGGTCACCGTCGAACCGGGCGGCTCCGGCACGGTCGCGGTGAACGGCCAGCGGCTCGGCGGGCACCCGCGCTCGCTGAACATCTCGACGTCGGCACCGGCCGGGATCACCGTGTCCGGTCCGCGTTCGGTGGGGCTCGACGACCAGACCGGCGGCGGGAAAACGGAATTGACCGTGACGGCCGCGGCGGGCACTCCCGCGGGTTACTACGAAGTGCCGGTGGCGTTGCGCGGAGCCGGACATTCGGTTTCTTCCTCGGCAATTGTGTTGGTCGCGCCGAAGGGAAGCCTGGCCGCAGCCTTCGACAATGTCGGGATCTCCGACGACGGCGACGGCGGTTCGGCGAATTTCGACGGCGCCGGGAACAGCTATTCGCGGAAAGCTCTCGCCGACGCCGGTCTCGCTCCGGGATCGACCGGACACGCGGCGGGGACGACGTTCGTCTGGCCGGCCGCGCCGTCCGGCCGTCCGGACAACGCGGCGCCGTCCGGGCAGAAGCTCGATCTAAGTGGAACTTCAGCCAGTCGCCTGCTTTTCGTCGGTTCGGCGACGAACGGAGACCATCGGGGGAGCGCGACGGTGGCGTTCACCGACGGCACGACGGCGACCGCCGATCTTTCGTTCGGTGACTGGGTGTTGCCGGGCGGAAACGCCGAACCAGTGTTCGGCAATACGCTCGTCGCCCGCACCGCGCACCGGAATCAGCCCGGCGGCCAGGGAATCGGCGCCTCGGTATACGCCACCTCGCCGCTGGAAATCCCGGCCGGAAAGAAGATCGCGACGGTGACGCTCCCGGCCGATCCGGACCTCCACGTATTCGCTCTCGGTCTCGGGTGAGTTTGTCAAGCGGGATTCCCAGGGTGTGATCTGTTCGGGGCTCCCGGAATTTCTCGGCCCTCTTCGTCGTAAGTGACTGGCGTGCTCACGACGAAGGGGAGTGGCGTGAACGAAACACGCGAAGCGCGCGGCGCGGGCAGCCAGCTGAAGCTGGTGCTCGTGCTGGGCGTTCTGGTGGCACTGGGGCCGCTGTCCATCGACATGTACCTTCCGGCCCTGCCGGACATCACCCGCGAACTGTCGACGACGGAGTCGACCATCCAGCTGACCCTCACCGGAACGGTGCTGGGGCTCGGGCTCGGCCAGCTGGTCGCCGGCCCGCTTTCGGACGCGATGGGGCGGCGGATCCCGCTCGTCGCGGGAAGTTTGATCCACGTGCTCGCGTCGCTGCTGTGCCTGGTGGCGCCGACGGTCGAGCTGCTGAGCGCGGCGCGCGTGCTGCAGGGGCTGGGCGCCGCGGCGGGCGCGGTGCTGGCGCTGGCCGTGGTGCGCGACCTCTACACCGATCGCGCCGCGGCGAAGCTGCTGTCCAAGCTCATCCTGGTGATGGGCGTTTCCCCGGTGCTCGCGCCGACGCTCGGCAGCGCGCTGCTGGCGTGGACGCACTGGCGCGGGGTGTTCGTGGCGCTCGCCGCGATCGGGCTGGCGAGCGGCGTCGCGGCGGCGCTCGCCCTGCCGGAGACTCTGCCGCCCGCGCGGCGGCAGCCGTTCCGGTTCCGGGCGACCGTGCGGTCCTACCGGAGCCTGTTCACTGACCGCTCGTTCGTCGGGCTGGTGCTGGTGGCCGGGTTCGCGATGGCCGGGCTGTTCGCGTTCGTCAGCGGCGGGTCGTTCGTGTTCCAGCAGCAGTACGGGCTGGACCAGCAGCAGTTCGGCCTGATGTTCGGGGCGAGCGCGGTGTGGCTGATCGCCGCGACGCAGGTCAACGCCCGGCTGATGAACCGGTTCGAACCGCACCAGGTGCTGCTTTTCGCGAGCGTCGCGGCGGCGGCCTCGGCCGCGGTGCTGCTGGCGACCGCGCTGACCGGCTTCGGCGGCATGTTCGGCGTCGCGGTGCCGGTGTGGGCGGTGCTGTTCTTCGCCGGGCTGATCCTGCCGAACGCGCCCGCGGTCGCGCTCGACGCGCACGGCGACAACGCCGGGACGGCGGCGTCGCTGCTGGGCGCGGTGCAGTTCGGCGTCGGCGCGGCGGTCTCGCCGGTGGTCGGCCTGCTGGGCAACAACGCGGTCGCGATGGCCACGGTGATGTTCGGCGGACTGGTGGTGTCCGGGCTGGTGCTGTGGCTGATCGCGCGGCCGTGGCAGGGCCGGGCCGTCGAAGAAGCGGACCTGGCCGGCGCCCGGGTGCCGGTAGCGGTCGACTGACTGGGGGTCGTGCGCGGCGTTGCCGGTTCTAACCGGCGACGCCGCGCACGACATCACATGCTGCGCAGCACCGAGACGACCACGCCGAGCACCGTGGCCCGGTCGCCGTCGATCACGTCGTAGGCCGGGTTGCGGGGTTCGAGGTAGACGTGCCCGTCGCGGCGGCGGTAGACCTTCACCGTCGCCTCCTCGTCGATCATCGCGGCGACGATCTGGCCGGAATGCGCCTCGGACTGCTGCTTCACCACCACGATGTCGCCGTCGCAGATCGCCGCGTCGACCATCGAATCGCCGCGCACGCGCAGCCCGAACACAGTGCCGCGGCCGGTGAGCCCGCGCGGCAGCTGCATGACGTCGTCCACGTGCTCCTGCGCGGAGATCGGCGTGCCGGCCGCGATGTCGCCGACCACCGGCACCGGAACGGAGTCGCCGCCGTCGCGCGAGGGGACGTCGCCGAGGAAGGCGCGCACGTCGATCGGCCGCGACATGGTCGAGCTGCGGCGCAGGAAACCCTTGTCCTCCAGCGCGGCGAGATGCTTCGACACCGACGACGTCGACCGCAGCCCGACCGCTTCGCCGATCTCGCGCGTGCTCGGCGAATACCCGTGCCTGCCCACCCAGTCCCGGATGGTGGCGAGGATGCGCTGCTGCCGCTCGGGCAGGGCCGAAGCGTCGAGGTGGTCGAAGACGTCGTCGTAGGCGGTCACGGGCCGATCGTAGAGGGCGTCCGGGCCGGTCGCGGGGACCGGGGGCGTTGTTCCACTGTGGACTGTGGATGCGCTTGGTAGAGTTGTCCCTCCGGAGGGTGACGGAGGGGACCGGGATGACTCAGCCGGTGATGCGGCCGAAGGTGACGGGGATCGGCATCGCGGTGGCGGTGTTGCTCGCAGTGCTGGAGATTTACGCGGCATACGGGGGTATCGGGTCGATCATCCACCTCGTGCGAAGCGGAAGCAATGTCGGCGTCCACACGTACGTCTCGGTGCTTTCCGGCTTGCTGGCGATTGTGGTTCTCGCGGGTGTCGGGATGGTTCTCGCGCGGCGGCAATCGGTCGGGCGCATTCTGCTGTGGGGCACGCCGGTGCAGCTGTTGTGTGCGCTGGTCCTGCTGATCTCTTATCGTTCTTGGGAAGAGAGTGTCGCGTTCGGCTTGATGACGATCCTGGCGGTGGTGCTGTGGCTGCCCGCGGTGTCGGCGAAGACGCCTCCGCCCGCGGGATACGGAATGCCTTACGGGGCACAGGTTCCGGGGATGCCGCAGTATCCGGGGCAGGTTCCGATGGGACAGCAATACCCGGGACAGCAGTATCCGCAGCCGGGTCCGGTTCCGCCGCAGTATCCGCCGCAGTACGGCGCGCCGGGCATGCCGCAGCAATACCCGCCTTATCCGCAGCAGCAGCCGTATCCGCAGCAGCCGATGCCGGGGCAGTGGCCCGCCTCCGGCCCGCCGCAGCAGGGGTGGCCGGGCCAGTGATCACTGCCCGGCGAAGCGCCGCTGCTCGTCGGTGACCTCGGCGAGGACGCGTTTGAACTCCGCGTACTCGTCCCGCCCGAGCCGCTGTGCGTGCCGGTTCTCGATCGCGGCGAGAATGCGGGTCGAGGCCGCGGTCATGGCCTGGCCGCGTTCGGTCGGGCAGACCAGTTTCGCGCGCCGGTCGGCCGGGTCGGGACGGCGTTCGACGTAGCCGAGCGTCGCGAGTTCGTCGACCATCGTGCCGATGACCTGCTTGCGCCGTCCGGACCGGCGGGACAGCTCGGTCGCGCGCGCCCCGTCCGGGCCGAGGTAGGCGAGCACCGCGCCGTGCCGCGGGCTCAGGTCGCCGAAACCCTCGGCGGCCAGCGCCGTGAACAGCTCCCGCTGCACCGCGAACAACAGCCGCCCGGCGAGCATGCCGAGGTCGGGCTGCGCGGGCGCTCGGGAGTCGGGCACGGCGCAGATCGTAGCGCGGGCTCAGGACCGCCGGGGAAGCACGCAGAATTCGTTGTCTTCGGGGTCTTTCAGCACGATCCAGTGGTCGTTTTCCGCGTCTTCCACGACTTTCGCGCCGAGCGTGACCAGGCGGGCCACCTCGTCGCGCTGCTCCACCGTGTCCGGCGCGATGTCCAGGTGCAGCCGGTTCTTGACCGTCTTCCCCTCGGGCACCGGCTGGAACAGCAGAGACGGCCGGTCCGGTGCCTTCAGCTCGACGTAGGTGAGTCCATGGCTGTCCGTCCACCGCTCGGCCCGCGGATAGCCCATCGCTTCCCGCCAGAATTCGGCGAGCGCGTCGGCGTCTCGGCAGTCGATGGCGACGGCGATCAGGTGGCTGCTCATGATCGGGGAACTACCCGCGATCGGCCGCGGTCATGCCCGGGACCTTGTCTGTCTGCAGCGGACCGTCAATGCGGGTGGGCGAGCAGCGTGCCGAGACCGGGTCCGGCGGCCGGCCGGCCGAGCAGGGTGAGGCAGTGCCAGAGCGTCACCTGCGTCGCGGTGAGCACGGGTTTGCCCGCGCGCTTTTCGAGTTCGGCCAGCAGCGGCGCGGTGTGCAGGGCGGTCTCCGGGAGCAGGACGGCCTGGGCGTCGGAGGAGGCCGCGGAATCGACCAGCTCGCGGATGCGGTCGCTGTCCCAGGCGGCCAGGTCGCGGTCCGAACCGGCGTCGGCCGACACGGCGCGCACGGTGGCGATGTCTTCCTCGGCGAGGAACGCCGAGAACGCGTCGGTGATCTCGGGCGCGTACACCGAGGCGAGCGAGATCCGCTTGAGGCCGAGCCGGTGCGCCGCGGCGAGAAACGCCAGCGACGTGCTGCTCGCCGGGACGCCCAGCGCGTCCGTCAGCGCGTCGGTCTGGGTTTTGGCCACCGCGACGCCGTCGATGAAGCTGCAGCTCGCGCACGCCCAGCTGACCACGCGCGGGGACGACGTGAAGGTCGCGGCCGTCCGCACCAGCCGGTCCGGCTCGCTGAGCTCTCGCACGGCGGTCTGGACGTTCCCCCGATCGACCGCCCGCCGGGCCCAGGGCACGTAGGCGAACTCCACGCCGGGCCGGGCGTCCAGGCACCCGGCCAGTGCGGTGAAGTCGTCCTCGGCGCAATCGCGAGTGGGATACAGCAGACCGATCATCTCGGGCAGTGTCGCACTTGATCGCCCGGTCGGCAGAACTTCAGGAGCCGGGGCCGGAGTAGATCTCCGCGGCGGGCGGGGCATTGGCCGGACGGGGGTCGCCCAGGTCGAATTCCATCGCGCCCTGCTCCACGGACTCGTACCGCACCAGGGAGTAGGTCGTGCCGAAGCGGCCGAGGTAGATCGCCTTGCTGCCGTTGCGGTACCGCACCGCCGGAGTCCCCGCCAGGTCGACGGGTTCGCCCGCGGCGTAGCCGGGGCGGTCGAGATCGTCGGACAGGGCGCTGAGGAAGGCAGCGCAGTCCAGGAAGCCCTTCAAACTCGCGCCGCGACCGTGGAGCAGCGGAGCGTCCACCGACAGCCACTTGCCGTCCATGCTCGACAGGGTCCCGGCGGGCACCCCGGCGATCTTGGTCAACCCGTTGGTGACCTTGATCCACATCTTGTCGTCGACGCGCACGAGCGACAGCACCGCGCCGTCCTGTTCGAGCGTGCCGCTCGAACTGTCCTTGTTGAGCTGCAGGTCGACCTTGATGCCGTCGGTGTTGGTGCCCTTGACGTGGACGGCCCTCGCCACGCTCAGCTCGTTCGCGACGGTGTCGCCGACGGTCGCGGCGTCGGGCGGAGCGTCGAACGGCTTGCCCGGCGAACTCGACGGCGCGCCGGCCAGCGACTGGGCGGGACTGGTCCCGGAGCCGGAGCAGGCGGCGCACGCGAAGGCGACCGCGATGGCGCCGCAGCACAGGAGAAAACGGGGGCGAATCATGCGGTTTCCGTTCAGGAGAGGCCGGGACGTCCCCGGGCGCATCCGCTTATCGGCTGGATCCGGAGTCCGTTACGGCTGGTCCGTCCTGGACCGGGGGATTACCGGTCCGCGGCGGCCTCGCGTTCCCGAACGGCGCGGGAACGCGAGGCCGTCCGGTCACGAGCCGGGGCCGGAGTAGATCTCCGCGGCGGGCGGGGCCTGCGCCGGGACCGGCTCGTCCCAGCCGCTGAACTCCATCAGGCCTTCCTCCGGCGACTCGAGCCGCAGCAGGCGGTGCGAGCCGGCGGCCTCGAGGAAGATCGTCCGGCTGCCGTTCTGGTACTTCAGCGCCGGGGCGCCCGCGACGTCGGCGGGTCCGGCCGCGGTGTAGCCGGGTTTGTCGGCGTCGTCGGCCATCGAGCCGACGAAGACGTCGTAGTCCAGGAACAGCTTGAACGCCTCGCCCATGCCCTGGGCCATCGGGGAGTCGAGCGACACCCACTTGTCGCTCACGATCGCGGCGGCCTCGGCGGGCACGCCGGCCGCCTTGGCCAGCGACTTGCTGAACTTCATCCAGACCTTGTCGCCGACGCGCCGCACCGGCACCTCGACGCCGTCCTTCTCGATCGAGCCGCTCACGCTGTCCTTGTTGAACTGCATGTCGACCTTCATCTTGCCGTCTTCGCTCTTCGAGCCCTTGACGTGCACCGCGGTCGACTTCTTCATCGCGGCCTTGACCGTTTCGCCGACGGTCGCGGCGTCGGGCGGGGCGGCGGACGGCGCGGACGGCGAGGTCGCGGCCGGGCTGGCGGGCGGCGGGGCGGTGCCGCCGCCGGAGCCGGAGCAGGCGGTGCCCGCGAGCGCGGCGGCGGCCACCGCGGCACCGCAACGCAGGAGGAGACGGTTCGAGACCGGGCGAATCATGCGAGTTCCGTTCGGGCCAGGCCCAGGACGGCCCCGGGCGCATCCGGTTATCGCCTGGATCCGGGGTTCGTTACGGCTTGTCCGGTTTCGTCACGGATCCGTGCCTCACGGCCGAGTCCACAGTGGACGCATCAGCCTCAGCTGGCGGCGCGGGTCGCGGCGAATCCGGGGTGCGGCAGCCGCTGCGGACGGCCGTCCGGGTGGTACTCGAAATGCCACCATTCGTTGTCGTACACGCGATACAGGCCGAACCGTCCACCGTGGACTTCGAGCCATTGCGCGCCTTCGTACGGCCGCACGTCGAGCGCGACGCCGCGCACGTGCTGCGATTGCGCGGGCGGGAGCGTGAGGTGCAGGGCGAGCTCGTGCGAACCGGCCCGCCGGACTTCGGCGCGGAACAGATCCGCCTGCGTCGCGGCGTCCCGGTGGCCCGACGTCAGGCCGAGCAGGATTCCGTGCCGCCACAAGGCTTCGGTGCGCGCCGCGGTGAACGCGGCGTACGTGCCCGGCGTGAGCCCGGCGAGGTTTTCGGCCGGGTAGCGGGCCCCCAGCGCCCACTGGCACGCGACGTGCCGGGCCCGGCCCCGCGCGACCACCCACGCGACCGGCACGAAAAGCACCGCGAGCACGTGGGTGACCACTCGGTAGATTCCGGTCACTGCAACGCCTTCACGACCGCCGCGGCGGCCTGCGCGATGAGCTTGTCGTCGGTCTTGGCGTCCTTCTGGGGTCGGTCGGACAGCACGGCGAGCACGATCGGCGCGCGGCGCGGCGGCCAGAGCACGGCGATGTCGTTGCGCGTGGCGTAGTCGGCGGTCCCGGTCTTGTCCGCGACCTGCCAGTCCGCGGGCACGCCGGCGCGGATCACGTGCGCGCCGGTCGTGTTGGCGCGCATGATCTTGGTGAGCACGGCCTGCTTGTCCGCCGGGAGTCCCGCGTCGAGCGCGACAGCGCGCAGGTCCTTGGCCCAGACTCGCGGGGTGGTCGTGTCCCGGACGTCACCAGGGCTCGTCTCGTTGAGAGCGGGCTCGATGCGGTCCACGCGGGTGACCGTATCCCCCAGCCGGCGAAGCTCCGCAGCCAGCCCGGCGGGACCGCCGATTTCGCCGAACATGACGTTATCCGCCGTGTTGTCGCTGT
Organism: Amycolatopsis orientalis DSM 43388; assembly: GCF_000411975.1. Lineage (GTDB taxonomy): Bacteria > Actinomycetota > Actinomycetes > Mycobacteriales > Pseudonocardiaceae > Amycolatopsis > Amycolatopsis orientalis_D. The sequence goes on along the minus strand of NZ_ASXG01000026.1, from coordinate 38,362 downwards.
AACGCAGCGCAGCGTCGAGGACGCTCTGTAACGACATTTGCTCCCCGGTGTGCTTCTCCGTAATCGGGGAATTGGGCACGAGATCGCTTTGCCGAATCGTGACCGTCCGGGCGAGATCGTCCCCGCGGTGCAGGATGGCTGCCGCGTTGAACACCTTGTGCGTGGAAGCGTAGGCAAACCGGTCGTCGGCGTGGTAGGCGACTTCGCGCCCGTCGCCGGTGTCGATCGCGTAGACGCCGAGCCGGGCGTCGAAAGCCTTCTCCAGCGCGGCGAAATCCGGCTGGGCGACCGTCTTCGCGGCGGCCGGCGCGGCGGACCGCGCCGAACTCGCCGGGGCGTCCGATGGTGCCGGTGCGGCACACGAGGCTAGCGTGACCAATGCGAGAGAGGCCAGGGTCAGCCTGCGGAACACGGGGTTCTCCCTCCGAAGTCGATCATCTCCTCCGGCAGCGTGCCCCCGGCCGGTTCATGCGGTCCAAGACACTTTTGTGCGACTTCATGCGCATCTGGCATAAGCTCAGGTCGTGGACTTGGTCGGCTGCTGCAAGGCGTTCGTGAGCGTGACCGAAGCGGGGAGTTTCACCGGCGGCGCGGCGGCCGCGCGGATTCCGCAGCCGGTGGCGAGCCGCCGGATCGCGGCGCTCGAGAAGCACCTGGGGGAGCGGCTGTTCGACCGGTCGACGCGGCGGGCGCGGCTCACGCCGTTCGGCCGGGACCTGCTGCCGTCCGCGCAGCGCCTGGTCCGGCTCGCCGAGGCGATGGAGCACGACGCCCGGCGCGCGCGGCGGCGGCCGTTGCGGCTGGCGGTCCCGGACACGTCGACCACTCGCGATCTCGCCGAACTCGAGGCGCAGGCGCGGACGGTCGAGGTGTTCCTGGAGTTTCGCGTCGCCGGTCCGGCGGAGCGGGCCGAGCTGGTGCGGACGCAGGAGGTGCGGGCCGCGCTCGTCGCGGTGCCGCCGGAGGACGGGGTGTGGAAGGTGCCGCTCGGAGTGGCCGGCGAGGCCGAGCCGGACGAAGCCGTGGTGTACCTGGAAACGCTGCGCGCCGGACGCGCGGCCGGGGCGCGCCGCCGGGTGTGGGTGCAGCCGGAGGACGACGTGCCGCACGTCCGCGACCGGGTGTTCCGCGCACGGGACGCGGCCGGGTTGCTGCCCGCGCAGGTCGAGGTCGCCGGGACGCTGACGACGGCCGCCGCGAGCGTGATCGGGTCGGCGGATCTGCTGCTGTGCTCGGCGGATCAGGCGCGGGAGCTGGGGCTGGCGTGGCGTCCGGTGGGCGGAGTGCGGCTCGCGCGCGGCTACGACGTCGCGGCCGGGCTGGGCGACGACGTGGACCGGGTGCGGGAGCCGCTGCGCGCGGCGATCGCCCGCTGTCTCGGCGCGACTGTTGCGGCAGACTGGTGCCGTGAACACTGAGGCGCTGCTGGCGCGGCTGCGGGACGAACTCGACGAGGGCGGGCTGCGCGGCTCGTTCCTCGTCCGCGACCTCGGGTCCGGCCGCGAGATCGGGATCGAGCCCGATCTGGAGTTCGCGACCGCGTCGCTGGTCAAGGTCCCGCTCGTGGCGGTGACCCAGGACCGGATCCGGCGCGGCGAACTGGACGGCGCGCGGCAGGTGGAGGTCGAACCCGGCCGGGCGCGGAACGCCGGACCGACCGGGCTGGCCCGCTTCCGGCATCCGGCGCGGGTGGCGCTGGACGACCTGATGTACCTGGCCTCCGCGATCAGCGACAGCGCGGCGGCCGACGCGTTGTTCGCCCTCACCTCGCCCGCGGAGGTCACGCGGACGGTGCGGGAGTGGGGCATCACGGGCCTCTCGGTGCGGCATTCGCTGAGCGAGCTGAACGACACCCCGCTCGAACGGTTCGACGCGACCGAAGCACACCTCGCGCATTCGCTGGCGATCGGCGCGGTGACCGAGGGACGGGGACACCCGGTGCGGCAGCTGGACGTTTCCCGGGCGAGCTCCGGGTCGGCGCGCGCCTTCGCCGATTTGCTGACCGCGTTGTGGACACCGTCCAAAATAGACCCGGACACCGCCGCGCGGGTGCGGCAGCTGATGGGCGAAAACCTGCTGCGCCAACGGTTGGCGCCGGATTTCGCGTCGGATTCCGCGAAGTGGTCGTCGAAAACCGGGACGCTGGTCAATCTGCGGCACGAGATCGGGGTGGTGGAGCATGCGGACGGCCAGGTGTTCGCGGTCGCCGCGCTCACCGAATCCCGCGTACCGGCGGCGATTCAGCCGGAGGCGGAGATCCTGATGGCCCGGGTCGCCCGCTCGCTGCGCGACCACCTGCGCGCACGCGGCTGACCGGCGGCCGGATCCGCCCTCGCGGCGAATCCGGCCTTCCCCGCGTCAGGCCAGGCCCAGCAGGGTGAGGATGAGAACGATTCCGTGCGTCTGCATTTCCCGCACCTCCCTTCCGGATCCAGGCACGGAAAAAACCAGCCGCGAAATGGTATTTCGTGGCTTTCGGGTTTTCCCGTGATTCTCGGCGAACCGCCCGGAACGAGCGGCGTGCACCCAGAATGCGATCCGGGAAGGAGTGCGGAAAGGGGTTTCCTGTTTCCTCGGCGAGGAGGAAACGCTTGTCGCTGACGTGACCTGCGTTAGCGGAGGATGGGGTTTCCCAGGCCAGTCCGGGGGGATTCGGGCCGCTGGACTGGGAATGGTCTAGGCGGCGGATTTCTCCGTCGAGGGCGATGTCCGTGCTGTTCCCCCCGTGGTCCGCTTTCGGCGCTCGCGCCCGCCGGGGCTTTGGCCATAGGCCTCAACGACAGTGGGAAAATGGCGAACGACTCGCTGTTCGCTGGACCCGGTCGATCCGGCGGTGCTGCTCACCCCGGCGGACGGCAAGCGGGCGCGGATCTCGGTGATCACCAGCTGCAGATGGAGGTGCTCGCGCGGGCGGAGGGGTGAAACAGCGGCCCGGGCCCGGGGATCCGTCCGGGTCCGGGCCGCTGCGGATCAGACGCCCGCGACCGACTGGATCCAGTCGCGGTAGCGGGTGACGTTGATGTAGGCGGTGTAGGACTGGCGGTCGCTGGTGGAGGCGACGCCGACCTGCTTGCCGTTCGCGTACATCGGGCCGCCGGAGTCGCCGCCTGCGGTGATGCCGTCGCCGCGGTTGGCGCACACCGAGACGCCGGCCGCGCCGTCCGGGCAGTCGACCGAGGTGACCTGGACGTTCGCCACCTTCAGCACCTGCGACTGGCAGTTGATCTCCGGCTGGTCGGTGCAGGTCGCGCCCCAGCCGTAGACCTGCGCGGTGTCGCCGACGTTGACGTCGCCCGCGGTGCCGAGCGGCGCGTACTCGGTCTGGACCTTCTGGTCGATCTGCACCAGCGAGATGTCCGCGTCAGGGGAGTCGTGCACCGACGTCGCGGAGACCTCGGTGCCCTGGGTCTGGTCGAGGCTGCCGACGTGGAAGGTGATCTGCTTGCCGCCGGCGCCCTGCGTGCAGTGCCGAGCGGTCAGGATCCAGTCGGGCGCGATGATCGTGGCGGAACAGAGTTCCTGGCCGCCGGCGAACATCCGGGCGGCGGCGTGCAGGGAGTCGGCGGTGCTGCCGTCGATGATGGCGGGCTGGGCGGGAGCGGCCGCGGCCGGGGAGGCCGCGGCGACGGCGGCGAAGGCCAAGCCGGACAGGACTGCGGCGGTACGCGCGATTCGCACTGGGGATCAACTCCGGTGGGTACGGGGAGTAGCGGTCAGGTACTGACCCACCGTCGTGAATGTCGGTAAATGACGGAACCCGCCGAAGGTTTGGGCCCGCTCAGTTCCCGACTTTCGTCGTAGGTCAAGCGGTGCAGCCCGCGCCGGATCGGTGCGGACGCGGACTGTGAGCGCGGTCACCATGCCTCGAGGTCCAGAATGGTGTCGGGTGGACGAGCGGGTGCGACGGGCCCCGCCTGGACAGGGAGTGCAGCACGCGGATGGAAGCCGGCTCACAGGGATCGGCACGGCTGAAGTCGTCGTACCGCTACGACGACCTCGACGTGCTCACGCTGCTGCTGGCGGGGGAGCTCGACGCCGGCACCGCGCTGGTGGTGGTGCGGGCGGTGACGTTCGCGCTGGCCAAACGCCCGATGGCGCTCGTGCTGGACCTGACCGGGCTGACCGAGCTCACCGACGCGGGCGTGCACGTCCTGCGGGCCGCGCAGGACCGCGCGGCCGCCGAGGGCGTGGTGCTGCGGCTGCTCGCGGACCCCTCCGGCGCGGCGGGCCGCCGGCTCGCCGAAACCGGGATGACCGGGGTGTTCGACATCTACCCGGACCGCACCGCGGTGCGCGTGGAGACCGACCGGATCGCGTTCCTGCGCCGGATGAAGCGGCGGCTCGACGCGGGCTGAGCCGGTCCCGGACCCGGCGTTCCCGGCCCGTCCGAAGCGCCCGAGGTGGCCCGAGCGGGTGAACTTCGGAAAGTTCTTCGCCGGTGGTCCGGACCAGTGCGGGGACGTTGCGTTTTCACGCGAGCAGTGTTTCGGCGAGTACTAGTTCGCGGATCGAGTCGTGCAGTTTCGCCAGCGCGCGGCGTTGCGTCACCCGGACGGTGCGGGTAAGGACCGATCGGATCGTGTTCCTGCGCTGGATGCAGTGTTGGCTCGAAGCGGGTGAGCCGCTCCGGCCGCGGGCCTGCTCGTGCTCGGCGAGGCGGCCCGCGCGGGTGAACTTCGGGGATTGTTTCGGGCGTGGTCCGGACCAGTGCGGGCGATGGCGGGAATTCACGCCAGCAGTGTTTCGGCGAGTCCCTGCTCGCGGATCGAGTCGCGCAGTTTCGCCAGCGCGCGGCATTGCGTCACCCGGACGTTGCCCGGCGAGATCCCCAGCGCCTTCGCCGTTTCGGCCGACGTCAGGCCGACGACGACGCGCAGCGTCAGGATTTCCTGCTGCAGCTTCGGCATTCCGGCCAGCAGCCTGCCGAGCGAGGCGCCGAGGTCGGCGGTCAGCGTGTGCGATTCGGGGCCGTCGCCGAGATCGGGGTTTTCCGGGACGTCGGACACCGGCCGCGAACGGTCGCGCGACACCGCGCGGAACGCGTCGGCCACCTTGTTCGCCGCGATCGCGCGCACCAGGTGCAGGAAGGATCCGCCGCGGTCCTCGTAGCCCGGCACCGCCTGCAGGACCGCGATGCACACTTCCTGCGCGACGTCGTCGGCCGACAGATACGACAGGTCGCGTCCGCCGATGCGGGCGCGACAGTAGCGCGCGATGACCGGTTTCAGCAGCTCCAGCAGTTCCGGAGCCGCGCCGGGGACGCCGTCGCGGGCCGCGCGGACCACGGTTTCCAAGCGCTGCGCGAGCGCCGACGGGCGCGGCAGCGCGGCGAGCGGGACATAGCCTTCGACCGGTTCGGGCACGGTGGCGGTGGGCATAGGGGGCGTTCCTTTCGTACGGGCGGCCGCGGTGGTCTCGCCCGCTCGATCCGGGAGTCGGGCGCCCGGGTGCGGACGTTGCGCCCGCGCAGGTGTTGTCCAGCTTCTGTCCGTTGCCCGGCAACGGAATCCGCGCCGACCTGGACAGATCTTGGACAGGTTCCGTCCGCCGGTAGCGCGGCTCGGGGCGGAGCCGATCCCGGTGCGGTCGGAGAAATCCCGGCCGGGAAGGGGAAACGCGATGATCACGCATTGAGCGCGGGCCCGGCCGGGCGAGGTTCAGCCGGCCGGGCTCCACCGGACGCCGTAGGCGAACCCGGGCGCGAGGCGGTCGAAGCGGAGGTGCACCTCGCCTGAGCCGTCCGGGGTCACCGCCGTGCCGCGGGCGCGCGGATCGCGCGCGTCGTCCTGGAACACGCGGTCCAGCCGCACGATTTCGGCCGGCGGCGCGGCCGGGAAGCGCACGTGCAGGTCGAACTGGTCGACCGGATGCCGCGGCACGCACACGTAGTGCGGATGCCGGAACTCCGCGCGGAACCGGAGGGAGAGATCGTGCTTTTCCCCCCGCGGCAACGGCTCGGCCAGCCGCAGCGCCAGCCCGACCCGGTCGTTCGACTCCATCGCGCGGCGGACCAGCGTGCCGCCGTGGAAGACGTCGACGTCCAGGTCGCTCTCCCGCACCGGGCCGGCGGCCGGGGAGGTGGTGGTGAGGGTGAGCGCGAGGTCCAGTTCGGCGACCTCGTCGGCGTCGGCGACGATCCGCCGGAACTCGAACACCTCGGGCCGCTCCTGGTCCAAGGCGAGGGAGACGCGCAGCAGCTCGGTGTGCCAGCTGCCGTCGGGCGCGGGCCGGCGTCCGTTCTCGCGCGGTCCGGCGAGCGCGAGGTGCGCGACGTGCTCGATGCCCTCGTCGATGCGCCGCCGGATCGTGCGGTCGTCGCGGTCCAGCTCGCGCGCGGCCCAGTGCACCCGTTCCTGGTAGAACGGCTTGCGCGCCGGCTCGTGCATCGCGAACGCGGCGAGGACGGCGATCCGGAGGTCGTCCGGGAGGGTGTGGGCCAGCGGCTCCAGCACGTGCGCGAGCCGGTCGCGGATCTCGACGTTTTCCGCGTTGTCCGGAATCCCGCACACCTCGCGCAGGACCGGGCCGACCCGAATCCCGAGCGGAGTCGTGAATACGCCGCGCCCCTTCCGGAGGACTTTCAATTCCGCGACCAAGTCCGCCGCGTTCGGTTCCACCCGTTCCTCCCTCGCGTCTCCCCGCCCGGCAGTCACTGTTCCCCAACGCGGCGGCCGATGTCCAGTCTCGTCCGGGCCGGCGCACGGACTGTGACCGGAACGATTTCCCATTCCCGCATCCGGTTGGTGCGGGCGGGTTTATCGGCTGCGGAAATTCGCTCGGATGGCGCCTTCCCGAAACGGCGGGCGACTGTTCTAGTCCGCGGCCGGTCGGCCGCGGCTTCCGGCTCCGGTTTCTCGTTCACGCGATTAAGGCGGAAACGGGAAACTCCTTCCCCGATTGCCGCCGGACGCCGCATTCTCGGGACAAGCCGCCGATCGAGCGGGGCGGAAATCCTCGGAAGGAGCTGGTCGTGAAGGTCGTCTGTTCGGTTTCCCTGCTGGTGCGGGCCGCGTTGTGGCTCGCCGCGGTGGCGCTCGTGTCCGGTCTCGCCCTCGGCCATCCGGGCGGTCCCGAGCCGGTGGCGCCGCCGGTCTCGGTGCGGACCGCGCCGAGACATCACGGCCCGACGTATGCCGGACCGGCATGCTGGAGGCGATAAGAGACAGCGCGCGACCTTCGGGGTGGAACTGCACCGCTGCGCACCTCATTCGGGCTGGCCCGGTGGGGTGCACTGCAGCAAGGGGCCTGAGCAAAGTTGAGACCGGCCACGCCGCCCCGAATTCCGCACTGGCGGCATCGTGTTTATCCGAATTCGGTACTCCGAGTGCGCTTGCTGTACTGGTTACCGCGGAAACGCGGGACCTCGACGGACGTGCGCCGTTACTGAGATTCCCGGAGACAATTCGGGCTTCCTTGCGAGCGCATCCAGTTCTGTCGTGGTTGATCGAGTGGGGAGCCTCGATTGCCGAGGAGTCCCGCATCATTCCTTGTGGATGAAGCGCCTGATCGGGCTGGAGACGGCGGGCGGAGCCTGACAGACAACGGCGAAGACGGTGTGACAGGTCGGGATGATCAGGGGATGTCGCGGGTATGGCACGGGCTGCGGATGTTCGTGAAGCGCAGCTGGCCGGGTTGAGTCGCAGCGGCCGCGCGTTGAAGACGACCGAGCGATTCGACTGCCGCGCCTTCGTCGGGCAGGGCATCGAGATCCGGGGCGCTCCGACGCGCGTGGGCTGGTTCGCCGGGAGCGTGCTGGCTTGGAGTGTGCTCGCCGTCTCTGCGTGGTGTGGCCGGGCTTTCCGGGCGGGTCGCGGCGTGTTGGGATGGGTGGATGGGATCGTCGCCCGAGCCGGTTGAGCAGTTGCCTCGCGTGGCGGGGTTCCGGGCGCTGATGTTCGCTCTGCCGCCGGTCGGGCGGAGGTGGTCGGCGGGGCTGCGGGCCGCCGCCGCGGTGGCGGTGCCGGGGATCGCGCTGGTGCTGGCGGGGGCGTCGGCCTCGGCGTTGTTCGTCACGCTCGGGACGTTCGCGGTCTTGTACGGCGAGGGGCGGCCGTACCGGGTGCGGGCGGGCGTCGTGGCTGCTGCTGGCGCCGCGTTGCTCGCGGCGGCTGCGTTGGGTGCTTCGGTAGGGACGGTGGTTCCGCCGGGTCCGGTGTCGGTGCTGGTGGTTTCGGTGGTCGCGGTTCTCGCGACGTACGTCGTCGACGCGTTGCGGCTTGGCCCGCCGGGGCCATTGTTCTTCGCGCTCGTGTGTGCTGGCGCGCAGGCGGCGGTCGAGGCGGGTGCCCGGCCGTGGGTCGTGCTGGGGTGCGCCGCGGCGGGTGTCGGCTCGTCGGTGCTGGTGTCGATGGCCGGGGTACTGGCCGACCGGACCAAACCGGAGCGGACGGCCGTCGAACGTGCCGTCCGGGCGGTTGACGCGTTCGTCTCGGCCGAGCGGAAACCCGGCACGCTGCTGGTGCCGCGGTCTCGGCGGCGTGGACTGCGCTGCACGACGCGGGACATCCGCGCCGGGGTACGCAACCGGATCTGATCGCGAGGTTGCTTGCCGCGCACCGGCGGTTCGCGGACGCGTCGCCGGGCGAGTCCGTCGAACTGCCGCCAGGGAAGTTGCCGTTGCCGCGGCCGAACATCGGATACCGGTTGCGCCGGGCGGTTCCGTTGCGTTCGCACGCCGCGTTGACGGCGTTGCGCGCGGGCGTCGGGTGCGTGGTCGCTGGAGAACTGGCGGTGGCAGTCGGCTTCGGCCGGCCGCATTGGGCGGTGCTCAATGCGCTGGTGGTGTTGCAGCAGGGATTGGATCGGCGGCGGGCGAATGTCCGTGCGCTGCACCGGTTCGCCGGTACCGCGGTGGGGCTGGTGCTGTTCGGATTGGTGATGATGGTCGCGCCGTCCGGGATTGTGCTGATCTTGATTCTGGCCGTGCTGCAGTTCTGCGTGGAGCTGGTGGTGCCGCGGAACTACGCGGTGGCGACAGTCGTCATCACGCCGCTCGCCCTGCTGGCCGCCGGGGTGGCGAGCCTGCCCGGACCGGTGTGGCCCGCGGTGGCGGACCGCTTCGCACAGACGGCGATCGGGGTCGTCGTGGCGGTGGCGGTGCAGTACACGGTGGCACCGCGCGCGCACCGGAAGACGTTGGACTGGACCGGATCCCGCGTGCGCGCCGCGGCGCGGGCAGTGCTGGCCAGCGCGCCGGTCCCGCGGGCGGCGGCACGCCGGGATCTCCAGTTCGAACTGGAAGGCGCGACCCGCGCCGGGGTGGACTCGGCGCACAACGAACCCGGTTGGGCCGCCCAGCGGTGGCCTGCCCACGCCGCACTCGTCCACGACGGTTACGACTTGCTCCAAGCCTGCTGGTCCGCGCCCGAGGGCGGGATTCGGGACGTCGAACGCTGGGAGCGTGCGTTTGGCCGGTGAGCCGGGGCGGCGCGTGAGGTGAGCTTGGCGTGTCAGCGCGGTCGGGCTGTGGCGAGGGCGCAGGTTCGGCGGGGTGCCTGGTCGGTCGGATCGTGGGAAGGGCTGGCGCGTGTTCGACGGGTGAGCTTGGTCGGTCGGGCCGTGCTGAGCGCGAGTTTTCGGCCGGGGAGCCCGGGCAGTGTGCGCGGCCGGATGGTGGGTCCATGTTCGAGTTCCTGCGCGGTCGAGTCGCAGCACGATGGGGCGCGCGTTTGGCAGGTGAGCCTGGGACTCTTCCGGCCGGATCTTGGCGTGAACTCCTCCTGCGGGGCACCCGGGAATGCCGCGGCGCACGTCGAGATCGTCCAGGGAGCGCGCGGCTGATCGCTGGCCGAGTGGCTCGCGGCTGGCGCTGACTCAGCTCGGCGCTGTTCGCGAACCGCCTGGCGAGCATCGGAGAGAGCAGCTCGGAGCCGCACACCGGTCGCTCGCCCCGAAAGCACCAACCCGGCTACCGAGGCCGCAGGGCCGCGTCAAGGTCGTCCTGGTTCGCCTCCCCGGGGGTGATCGTCAGCGGGCCCGCGACGTCCAGCAGCCCGGGATGCCGGACGGTCCAGCTCAGCACCGGCAGCGAATCCTTCGTCAGGTCGTGCTCGGACGTCACGGCGACGCCGGGCGTCGGGCCGCAGGTGACGAGGGCCGCGGACGGGCCGCGGCCGTCGCTGCGGCAGAAGGCGGCTCGGCCGTCGGCGGACAGGGCCAGCAATGCCGGGGCACCGTCCGCGGTGGTGGCTGGCAGGACGTGGTCGTAGCCAGCCATCCCGCGCATGACCAGCCGGTGGACGCGTCGGCCGCGGATGGTGGTCATCGGCGCGGTGTAAGCGCGGGCGACGGCGTCGAGCTGCTCTGCGTCCATCGGCGTCAGGCCTCCTTCTCCGCTGGCATCGGGCGGGGTGCCCGGACGAACCAGGCACCGGCCAGGGCGAGCGCTCCGATGCAGCCGGCGACGACGAACGCCGTCTGCAGGCCGTCCGCATCGGGGCTGACCGCGGCGTGTCCGGCGCTGCTGACGGTCGCGACACTGACGAACACCGCGGTGCCCAGCGCGCCGGCGACCTGCTGGAGCGTCGACAGGATCGCGCTGCCGTGCGAGTACAGGTGGTCGGGCAGCGCCGCCAGCGATTCGGTCATCAGCGGCGTCATCATCAGGCCGAGGCCGGCCATCAGGACGATGTGGATGCCGATCACCGCGATCAGCGGCGAATCCGGGCCCAGCAACGAGAACAGCCACAGCGAGACCGTCATCGCGAGCGCGCCGGGCAGCACCAGCGGACGCGCGCCGACCCGGTCGAACAGGGCGCCGACCGGACGGCCGAGCAGGCCCAGCACCAGACCGCCGGGCAGCACGGCCAGGCCGCTGACGAACGTGGACTTGTGCAAGACGGTCTGCAGGTACAGCGGCAGCAGGATCGCGCCCGCGCCGATCAGGCACATGAACAGCACCGCGCTCAGCCCCAGCGCGACGGCGAAACTGCGGTGGGTGAACGGCCGCAGATCCAGCAGGGCGCGGTCTCGCCGCTGCAGGCGGAGCTGCCGCCAGCCGAACACCGCCAGCGAAACCACGCCCACGACAATGGGCGGCCACGGCGGCAGCAGCGCCGTCTCGGCGGATTCGCCCGCCGACGACAGGCCGTACAGCACTCCGCCGAAACCGACGGCGGACAGGACGACGGAGAGGACGTCGAGTGGCACCGCGCGGGTTTCGCTGTCGATCCGCAGCCGCAGCATTCCGGTGACCAGCGCGGCCAGCGACAGCGGCAGCACGATGAAGAACATCCACCGCCAGCCGAGCGACGACAGCACCGCGCCGCCGATCGTCGGGCCGATCGCGGGCGCGACCGCGATGACGATGCTGATCGTGCCCATCGTCGCGCCGCGGCGCTCGGCCGGGACGAGCCGCATGACAGTGGTCATCAGCAGCGGGATCATCACCGCGGTGCCGCACGCCTGCACGACCCGGCCCGCCATCAGCAACCCGAAGCCGGGCGCGACGCCGCACAGCAGCGTGCCGAGGCTGAACGAGGCGAGCGAGAAGACGAACACCTGCCGCGGCGTGAACCGTTCGAGCAGGAACCCGGTCGTCGGGATCACCACCGCCATGGTCAGCAGGAAGCCGCTGGTGAGCCACTGGATCGTGGTGGTCGGGACGGCGAGGTCGACGGTGAGGTCGCGCAGCGCGATGCTCAGGATGGTCTCGTTGAGGATCATCACGAACGCCGACAGCACGAGCACGCCGATCAGCAGCCCGGGCTTGGCGGGCGGCCGCGCCGGGGCCTCGGGCGCGGGCGACGAGACGCCGCTCATGTGCGCACCTCGCCAACGGAGACGAGGGCGGATTCCGGGGTCGCGCGCCCGAAGGCGACGGGCACGGGGCCGTCGGCACGAACGAAGCGCGCGCCGGCCGAGGGATGGCTGCCCGGGAAAGCTCTGTGCGCGGCTTCACCGGCCGCTGCGGACGGGGTCGGGGACTGCTGGATCTTCACCGGGCCAGGATACGGAGCAGCACCGACAAAACCGGCGTCGTTTTCCTCGCGCAGCTCGCGACGGAGGATGCTTCAGCGCTGGCCGGAAGCGACGGAAAGGCAGCTCCACCAGCGGTCGCCCGCGGCTCGCCGGAGGCATAAGCGAATGAGGAATCTCGTTTCGCGGACCAGGATGCCCACGAGCAGCTCCACAGTGGAGCTACCGGGCCAGCTCAGCACCCGCGGGACTCACGGATTCATCGCCAGCACCAGGAAACCCGCCAGCAACACCAGATGCACGCCGCCCTGAAGCCGTGTCGCGCGCCCCGGCACCACCGTCAGCACGCTGACCACCACGGTGAGCGCGAGCAGCACGATGTGCGTCGGCCCGAGACCGAGCAGCAGCGGGCCGGTCAGCCACACCGAGGCGAGCGCGATGACCGGGATGGTCAGGCCGATGCTGGCGATCGCGGAGCCGTACGCGAGGTTGAGGCTGATCTGCATCCGGTCGCGCCGGGCCGCGCGGACCGCCGCGAGCGTTTCCGGGGCCAGGATCAGCAGGGCGATCACCACGCCCACGAAAGACTGCGGCAGCCCGGCCGCGCGCACGCCGGCCTCGATCGCGGGGGATTCGACCTTCGCCAGGCCGACGACGGCGACCAGGGCGATGAGCAGCAGCACGAGGCTCACCAAGGTCTTCTGCGGGCTCGGCGGTTCCGCGTGTTCTTCCTCGCGCGTCTCGCCGTCGTGGTCGACCGGGAGGAAGAAATCGCGGTGCCGGACGGTCTGCGTCATCACGAAAGTGGCGTAGAGAATCAGGGACGCACCGGCGGCGAAAGCCAGCTGCGGCGCGGAAAACGCCGGGCCGGGGGTGGTCGTGGTGAAGGTCGGCAGCACGAGGCTCAGCGTCGCCAGCGTGCCGACCGTGGCCAGCGCCGCGCCGCTGCCTTCGGGATGGAACCGCGTTTCCCCGTAGCGGCGCGCGCCCAGGAGAAGCGACAGCCCGACAATGCCGTTCGTGGTGATCATCACCGCGGCGAACACCGTGTCGCGCGCCAGCGTCTCGGCCTTTTCGCCGCCGGAGGCCATCATCGTGACGATCAGCGCCACTTCGATCACCGTCACCGCGACCGCCAGCACCAGCGACCCGTACGGTTCGCCGACCCGGTGCGCGACGACCTCGGCGTGGTGCACCGCGGCGAGCACCGTGCCCGCCAGCGCGATCGCCACCAGCGCGACCGGCACCGGGCCCAGCGTGCGGCCCCAGGTGAGCGCCAGCAGGACCAGGGCGATCAACGGCAGCAAAGTGGTCCAGGACAACAGATAACCGCGGACGCTCGCCATGCGCACACCCTGGCATATCGGACCCGCCAGCGCCGGGGACGCCGTCCGCGCGGGGGAGTGTCGGGTCCGAAATGGACACTGCCGGTCGCGCCCCCGGCCGAAATTCACTCGTTCGGCGTAGCGCTGGCAGGGTTCCGCAGGTCGGCGGCGGGGTACGCGCGGCGCACAGGGGAGGTCGGCGCGGAAAGGAGCCGAAGATGACCCGGGAAATGAACATGGCCGACCGCGCGATGCCGGCAGGCGGCGACGGCGCGGAGTATTCGTTCTGGCGCGAGCACACGCACATCAATCTGAGCCCGGTGGCCGCACCGTCGATCCTCGGGCTCGCCGGGTTCGCGGTGTCGACGTTCATGGTGGCGGCGAACCTGGCCGGCTGGTTCGGGGACAGCACGACGACGCCGCTGCTGCTCGCCCCGTTCGCGTTCGCCTTCGGCGGCGTCGCGCAGTTCCTCGCCGGGATGTGGTCCTACCGGGCCCGCGACGCGCTCGCCACGGTCGTGCACGGGGCGTGGGGCGCGTTCTGGCTCGGCTACGGCGTGTACCAGCTGTTCGTCGGCCTCGGCGGGCTGCCCTCGACGACGGCGAGCCCGGTCGCGGCGGCCGCGATCGGCTTCTGGTTCATCGGGCTCGCGGCGATCACCTGGACCGGTGCGCTCGCCGCGCTGGCGGAAAGCCTCGTGCTCTGCGCGCTGCTCGCGATCCTCGCCGCCGGGGCGACGCTGCTGGCGATCGGCCTGATCGGCGACGTCGGCGTCGTGCGCACGATCGCCGCGTACTTCCTGCTCGCCTCGGCGGTGCTGGCCTGGTACGCGTGCAGCGCGATGGTGCTCGAAGCGGCGCATCACCGGGTGCTGCTGCCGATGGGCCTGCGCGCTCCGCGGCCCGCCCGGACCACGACGGTGCCGTTGCACCAGGCGATCCAGTTCGACCACGGAGAGCCGGGAATCAAGGCCGGGCAGTAGCCCCGGCGAGGAGGTGACCGACCGATGAAGATGAGCATGACGCTCACCGCGTTGACGCCGCGGGACCAGAAACTGCGGGAGAGCAGGCTGCCGCTCACCGCCGAGTTCCTGGCCGGCGCGTGGCTGGTGATCGCGGCGTTCGCGTACAGCTACTCCTTCACGCTGTCCGCGACGGCCGGTTTCTGGAACAGCCTGGCGTGCGGGATCGCCGTGGCGGCGGTCGCGCTGGTCCGGTTCGGCCTGCCGGAACGGGCGCGCTGGCTGGGGCTGGTCAACGTCGCGATCGGGTTCTGGCTCATCGCCGCGCCCTTCGCGTTCGGCTACCCGGTCGACGGCCATCGCGACGCGGTCCGCACGAATTCGCTGATCGTCGGCGTGCTGCTGGCGATTTTCTCGGTGATCTCGGTGACCGTCGCCTACCGCAGGCACCGCGGCGAATTCCGGGAGTAAGGAGGATGTACTGGCCGGTGCTGGCGGTCCTCGCGGTCGGCGTGCTCGCCTTGGGCAGCGCGGGGTTGCGTGCGCGCAAGGCGGCCCCGCCGGCCCGCAAGGAGGCGCTCGCCGGCGCCTGGCTGGTGGCCGCGTCCGGCGTGGTGTGGTGGGCGTCCGCACCCGCGGCCGGCGCGGTGTTGCTGGTGCTCGGCGCGGCCGTCGTCTTCGGGGCGACGCTGGCGAACGGGCGGCTGCCGTATCGCCGGGACGGCTGAGAAAGCCGAAGTTTGCCGCGCGCGGGGGCCGGTTACCCGGCGCGGGTGAGGCCGGGCGGCTGTCGGCTGCCCGGCAACAGTCGGGTGCGCGGGAGGTCGGTCATGACGCAGCTGAAGCCGCGGCCAGTGGTGATCGCCGAGGCGCCTCGCCGGGGCAAAAAGGGCTCGGTGCTGCTGGGCATCCTGCGCACCACCGACCACAAGCAGATCGGGCTGCTCTACCTCGGCACGTCGTTCGCCTTCTTCCTCGTCGGCGGCGCGATGGCGCTGCTGATGCGCGGCGAACTGGCTCAGCCGGGGCTGCAATTCCTGTCGCAGGAGCAGTACAACCAGCTGTTCACCATGCACGGCACGATCATGCTCCTGCTCTACGCGACGCCGAATGTGTTCGGATTCGCCAACTTCGTGCTGCCGCTGCAGATCGGTTCGCCGGACGTGGCCTTCCCGCGGCTGAACGCGTTTTCCTACTGGCTGTACCTTTTCGGCGGATTGATCGTGCTGAGCGCGTTCCTGACCCCGGCCGGGGCCCCGGACTTCGGCTGGACCGCTTACACTCCGTTGTCCGACGCGGTGCACAGCCCCGGCACCGGCGGCGATCTGTGGATCATGGGTCTCATCGTGTCCGGTCTCGGAACCATTCTCGGCGCGGTCAACATGACCACCACGATCCTGTGCCTGCGCGCGCCGGGAATGACCATGTTCCGGATGCCGCTTTTCACCTGGAACATCCTTTTCACCGGTATTCTGGTGCTGATCGCGTTCCCGATCCTCACCGCCGCGCTGTTCGCGCTGGAGGCCGACCGGAGGCTCGGCGCGCACGTTTTCGACCCGGCCAACGGGGGCGCGATCCTCTGGCAGCACCTGTTCTGGTTCTTCGGCCATCCCGAGGTGTACATCGTCGCGCTGCCGTATTTCGGGATCGTCACCGAGATCATTCCGGTGTTCAGCCGGAAACCGCTTTACGGCTACCGGCTGATGGTGTTCGCGACGGTCGGCATCACCGGGCTTTCCGCGACGGTGTGGGCGCACCACATGTTCGCCACCGGCGCGGTGCTGCTGCCGTTCTTCTCGATCATGACGTTCCTGATCGCGGTGCCGACCGGGCTGAAGTTCTTCAACTGGATCGGCACGATGTGGAAGGGGACGCTGTCGTTCGAATCGCCGATGCTGTGGTCGGTCGGGTTCCTGGTCACGTTCCTGCTCGGCGGGCTGACCGGAGTGCTGCTGGCCGCGCCCGCGCTGGACTTCCACATCACCGACACCTATTTCGTCGTCGCACACTTCCACTACGTGCTGTTCGGCACGATCGTGTTCGCCACGTTCGCCGGGATCTATTTCTGGTTCCCGAAGATGACCGGCCGGATGCTCGACGAATCGCTCGCCAAATGGCATTTCTGGACCACGTTCATCGGCTTCCACACGACGTTCCTGGTGCAGCACTGGCTCGGCGCGGAAGGGATGCCGCGGCGGTACGCGGATTACCTGCGCAGCGACGGTTTCACCTTGTTGAACACGATTTCCACCATCGGCGCGTTCATTCTCGGCGCCTCGGTGCTGCCGTTCATCTGGAACGTGGTGAAGAGCTACCGGTACGGCGAGCGGGTGAACGTGGACGACCCGTGGGGCTTCGGCAATTCCCTGGAATGGGCCACGTCGTGCCCGCCGCCGCGGCATAATTTCACCGAACTGCCGCGGATCCGTTCCGAACGGCCTGCTTTCGAACTGCACTATCCGGAGGCGGTGGAGCGGATGCGGGACGAGCAGCACGTCCACTGGGGACGCCGGCCGACGGAGAAGTCGGAGGCCTGATCAGGGCGCTTCCGAACCCTGCCAGCGGCGGAATTCGTCCAGCACCCGGCGTTCCCGCTTCGTCGGGCGGCCCGCGCCGCGCTCGCGGCGCGCGACCGGGATCGCGGCTTCCGGCGGCGGCTTCGGGGTGCGGTCGATGAGACAGGTCGCCGCGACGGCCGCGCCGACTCGTTTCTGGATCACCTGCACGACCTCGACCACGCGCGTCGTCGTCCCGATCCGGGCCCGAACCTCGTCTCCCGGCACCACCGTCGTCGCCGGTTTCGCCGGGCGGTCGTTCACCCGCACGTGCCCGCCCCGGCAGGCGGCCGCGGCGTCGGCGCGCGTCTTGGTCAGCCGGACCGCCCAGAGCCAGCGGTCGATCCGCGTCGATTCCATGCGTCCATCATGGCGCGTCCCAGTGCCAGCGCAGGCCGAGGATCCCCGGAGTGACCGCCGCGGACACGACGTGCGCGGGGAGGCCTTCGGTGATCGGCAGGTCGGCGACGGTCGTCTCCGGTCCGGCGGGGGAGTCGAGCCGGTAGGCGTGGCAGGCCCGCGGCTCGCAGCCGGGCGCGAAGTGCAGTTCCAGCAGGTGTTCGTGCACGGCGTTGCGGAACCGGCGTTCGTACGACCAGTCCGGGCGGTCGTCGGTGAACTCGAATTCGTACTCGGCGATCGCGGTTTCGCCCCGGTCCAGCCCTCGGCCGAGGACAAGTTCGGCCACCGTGAACCCCTCCTCGGCGAGGCTTTCCGTGCGCCCGGGCGAGCAGTAGCGGGTCCGCACGAGCCGCGGCGGGCAGCCGGGGCCGACGCCGTGCGCGGTGACCAGCCGGATGTGCGTGTCGTCCTCGGTCGCGCGGAGGACCTCGCGCACCTCCAGCCGGTGCAGCCGCCGGTCCGGGCCCACGTGCACGGCCTCGTGCAGGCTCACGACCACCAGCGATGTCCGGTACGCGGTCTCGAACGAGTTCAGCACCCGCAGCACGGCGTTGCGGCGTCCCCACAGCCGTTCCCAGCGCACGACCGGGACCGGCGGCGGTTCCGGAGCGCGCTCGATCAGCCCGGTGAGCGAGCCCGGCGGCAGGTCGAGCACGCCTTCGAGGATCCGCACCGCGACGCGCGAGCGGGCGCGGGCGGGCACGGTGCGCCCGGTCCGCCAGTAGCTGAGCGTCGTGGTGCTGACCGCCGCGCCCGCCGCGGCGAGCCGGTCCCGGAGCCGGTCGAGGCCGAGCCCGCTGCGGTCGATGGCCAGGGTCAGCGCACGGCTGAACGGGCCGTCGGCCAATGCGTCGGCGAGCCGGTCCGGCTGGGTGCCGGGACCTGTCGAGAACACCTGCGTCCTCCTCGGGTCGTCCCCACCCATTCGCCCCTCGAACGGGCGGCGGCGCAACCGCCGAAGGTCGGGTCTTGGCCGGTCAGCGCGGCTGCTCGGCGAAGGGCTCGCGCAGTTCGACGACCCATTCGTTCTCGTCGTCGGAAGTGTGCAGATAGACCTCGCAGGGGAAGCCGTCCGCGCGGAAGCCGTGCTCGTCGGTCCAGCGGGCGAGTTGCTGGTATCCGGCGAGGAAACCGCTCGCCGGGCCGTGGTGGACCAGGGTCGCGGCGCGGGCGGCGGGCAGTTCGGCCAGTTCCAGGCCGTTCGGCTCGGCGACGGTTCCGGAGACCGGGAGCGCGGCGTGCACGACGACCGGGTCGTCCTCGCCGGCGGGCTTCTCGTAGTAGCAGGTCAGCGGTCCGGCCGGGGTGGCGTCGGAGCCTTCCAGCCGCCGGCCGAGCTCCGCGCACAGCGGGCGCAGGACCGGGCTGATCGCGTCGGGGGAGAAGCTGTCGACGGTCGCGGTGAGCCGCACGACGGGGGTCGCGGGGAGGTCCTTGACGACGATTTCGGTGTCCGGCATGGCGTGCTCGCTTTCCAGGGTGCGGAGTCTCGCCTCGACCTCGGCCAGCCGGAGCCGGTCGGCGGCCACGCGTTCGGCCAGCTCGGCCCGGCGCAGGGTCAGCATGCCGCGCACGTGCTCGGGCGTGACCTGCTCGTCCAGCAGCGCGGCGACCTCGCCGAGCCCGAAGCCGAGCTCCTTGAGCGCGACGATCCGGTTCAGCGCGGCCAGCTGCCCGGCGGTGTAGCGCCGGTAGCCGGTGTGCGGGTCGACCTCAGCGGGCCGCAGCAGGCCGAGCGCGTCGTAATGCCGCAGCATGCGGACCGACACCCGGCCGTGGCGGGCGAATTCTCCGATGGTGAACATGACCTCCCCAGCACACGCTCTGACACGGTGTGAGAGTCAAGTGTCCCCGCCGGGCCGGGAACGGGCCGGCCCCCTGCGCCGACCCGCCCCGGCGGTCCCCTCGTCCCCCGACGAACGAGGGGACCACGCCGGTCCGCCGCCCTCCACAGGACGGACCGGCGCCGGTCGCGGCTCCCGCGAACGGAACAGCGCGGGTCGGCCTTCGTGACGGCGGTCGCCGGGAAAGCCACCCGATCGGGTGAGGAGGCGCAGGTCCGTAGGCTGGCCGGGTGAATCGCACGGACCGGCTGTACGCACTTGTCGAGGAGCTCCGGGCGGTCGCGCCGCGCACCCGGACCGCGGCGTGGCTCGCGTCCCGGTTCGAGGTCAGCGTGCGCACGATCGAGCGCGATCTGGGCGCGCTGCGGGAGGCAGGCGTCCCGATCTGGACCGAGACCGGCCGGACCGGCGGCTACGGGCTCGACCGCGAACGGACCCTGCCGCCGCTCACGCTCACGCCGGAGGAAGCCATCGCGATCACCGTCGCGTTGCGCTCGGCGGCCGGCTCGCCCTTCGCGGGCGCGGCGGAATCGGCGGCGCGCAAGGTGCTCGCGCGGCTCCCGGCCGACGTCCGCGACGCCGAACAGCACCTCGCCGCGCGGCTGCATCGGGTCGGCGAGCCCGAACCGCCGGCTGTCCACAGCGGACTGATCCTCACCGCGCTGGCCGCGCGGCGCGTCCTCCGGCTGTCGTATGCGGACGCCAAGGGCCAGGAGACAGAACGCGACGTCGAGCCGCTGGGCCTGTTGTGGGGTCCGGCGGGCTGGTACGTGCTCGGCTGGTGCCGCCTGCGCGAAGCGGTCCGCGGCTTTCTGCTGGCCCGGATCCGCGCCCTCGCGCTGACCGGCGACCACGTCGAGCGCCGCGAGGTCGACCTCGACGCCGAACTCGCCCGGATCTCCGCCCGCCCGCTCGGCGAGTGACCTGCGCCACGCGGCGGGAAAACACCGACAGGACGGTGTCGCCGGCGCCCGCGATCGTTTTCGCATGGCAAACGAACTGAACCCGGAAGAAATCCCCGCCCTCTGGTGCCGCATGTGGAACGAGGACGCCTCGCTCGCGCACCGGCTGCTCACCGCCGACGCCCGGCAATGGTCCGGCACCAAGCCCGGCCTCGACCCGCTGGTCGGCCCGGCCGACGCCGAGGCGTTCATCGCGAAGTACCAGCGCGAGGTCGGAAACTTGTTCGTCCCGCGCACTCTCGTCCTCGACGGCACCGACCGGCTCGCCTTCACCTGGGACGTCACCCGGCGCGACGGCGTGGTCATCACCGGAGCCGACCTGTGCGTGCTCACTGCCGGCAAGGTCTCGCGGAACTGGACGATCCCGTCGCCGGACGGCCGGTCGGCCCTGCCGGACGGCCCGGGCGAAGGCGGCTTGGACCGCGAGGAATTGCGCGTGCTGGCCAAGGACGCGCACCCGTGGCACGGCGAGCTGGCGCTGGACCCGGTGCGCCAGACCATCGCCGGGACCTGGTCGGACGGGGAGCGCGGCGGGCTGGCGGTGCTGGTCGCGGCCGGCGGCCGGGTGGACCGGGAATGGGTGGTGCCCGGGACGCGTCCGCTGCCGTGACCCCGGACGCCCGAGGGGCATGATGGCGGCATGGCGAACCGCGTTCTGCTGGCGGACGACGACCGGGCTATCCGGGAGTCGCTGGTCCGCGCGCTCGAACTGGAGGGCTATCGCGTCAGCGAAGTCGGCGACGGCGCCGAGGCGCTCGCGCTCGCGCGGAGCGAGGAATTCGACGTGCTGATCGTCGACGTGATGATGCCGGGCGTCGACGGGCTCGGCGTGTGCCGGGTGCTGCGCGCGGGCGGCGACCGCACCCCGGTGCTGATGCTGACCGCGCGCGTCGAGACCGCCGACCGGGTCGCCGGACTGGACGCGGGGGCCGACGACTACCTGCCGAAACCGTTCGAGCTGGACGAACTGCTCGCCCGGTTGCGCGCGCTGCTGCGGCGCAGCGCCGATCCGGGCGAGCAGGCCCAGCGCGTGCTGCGGCTGGGCGGGCTGGCGGTGGACACCGGAGCGCGCCGGGTGTGGTGGCGAGACACCGAGGCGGTGCTGTCGAAAACCGAATTCGACCTGCTGGAGCTGCTGGTGCGCAACGCCGGGATCGTGCTCGACCGCGGCACGATCCACCAGCGGATCTGGGGGTACGAATTCGGCCCGGAATCGAAGAACCTCGCGGTCTACATCGGCTACCTGCGCCGGAAACTGGAGAAGGCCGGCGCGGACGAGCTGATCCACACCGTGCGCGGCGTCGGCTACGTGGTGCGCCCGGCATGAATCTGCGCGGGAAACTGGCGATCGCCTTCGCCGCGGTCGGCGGCGGCGCGGCGATCCTCGTGGGCGTGCTGGGGTACCACACGGCTTCCCAGCGGATCAGCGCGGACCTCGACCGGTCGCTGCTGAGCACGGCGTCGCAGGTGTCGGCGGGCGCGGTGCAGCTGCTCGCGCCGAGCCCGCTCACCCGCGGCCCGGGGGACGACGACCACGACGAGGCGCAGCCGATGGTCGCGCAGTCGATCGCGCCGGACGGGACCGTCCGGCACGTCGGCGGCCGTCCGGTCGCGCTGCCGGTCTCCGCGGCCGACCGGCAGCTGACCTCCGGCACGCGGTACGCGGACGCCACCGTCGGGCCGGACGACTACCGCGTGCTCACCGTGGCGCTCGGCTCCGGCCGCGGGGCGCTGCAGCTCGGCATCGACGTGGACGAAACCCGGCACGTTCTCGCCGATCTCGCCGAGCGGATGACCTGGGTCAGTCTCGCCGTGCTGGCCGGGGCGGCGCTGGCCGGCTGGCTCCTCGCCCGCCAGATCACCCGGCGGCTGGTCCGGCTCACCCGGCTGACCGAGGAGGTGAGCGCGGGCAGCCGGCCCGGGCTCGGCGTCCCGGACGGCGGCCGCGACGAGGTCGGCAGGCTGTCCGCCTCGTTCGCCGGGATGCTCGACCGGCTCGCCCGCGCCCGCGAAGACCAGGAGCGGCTGGTCCAGGACGCCGCGCACGAACTGCGCACGCCGCTGACCAGCCTGCGCACCAACGCGAGCGTCCTGCGGCGGTTCGGGGAGCTGTCGCCGGACGCACGCGACCGGCTGCTCGCGGACGTCGACGGCGAGACGCGGGAGCTGACCCATCTGGTCACGGAGCTGGTCGACCTGGCCACCGGGCAGTACGACGACGAGCCGGTGGGGCGGGTCGAGCTGAGCGAGCCGGCGGAGCGGGCGGCCGCGCGGGTGCGCCGCCGGTCCGGCCGCGAGGTCGCCGTGGACGCCGACGGCACCACGGTGTCCGGTCGCCCGAAAGCGCTGGAGCGGGCAATGACGAACCTGCTGGAGAACGCGGTGAAGTTCAGCTCCGGCCCGGTGGAGCTGTGCGTGCGGGAGGGGCGGGTCGAGGTGCTGGACCGGGGGCCGGGGATCGCGGCCGAGGACGCCGGGCGGGTGTTCGACCGGTTTTACCGGGCGGACGGCGCGCGGGCGCTGCCCGGGTCGGGGCTGGGGCTGTCGATCGTCCGGGAGGTCGCGCTCTCTCACGGCGGCGAGGTATTCGCCCGGCCGCGGGACGGGGGCGGCGCGGTGGTCGGGTTCACCGTCGCTCTTACCCGATTCTCACCTTGATCTTGCCGGGGGCTCACGGGGCTCGGCCAGAGTGAGGGCTGGTTTCCGTTCGGGATGGGAAAGGCTGCATGACGACGGTCAACGGGTTGCCCGCTCATATCCTGCTCGTGCACGCGATCGTCGTGCTTCTGCCGCTTTCGGCGCTGCTGCTGGTGCTGACCGCGTGCCTCGCTCCGGTGCGGCGGAGGCTGGCCGGCGCGAACGCGATTTTGTCGGTGCTGGTGGTTGTCCTCGTGCCCATTACGACAAACGCGGGCGAGTGGCTGGAACGACGCGTTGCGCGGACGCCGCTCGTGCGCGCGCACACGGAGATCGGCGACACGGCGATCTGGGCGGCGATCCCGGTGGCGGTGCTGGCTTTGGCGCTGTGGTGGCGGCAGCGGGAGGCTGGTGCCGGCGGTGGTGCTGGCGCGGCCGGTTCCGGTTCGGCTGCGGCGAGTTCCGGAACGGCGGACGTGGCCGCGGTGGCGACTGGTCGCGGGGTCTCCGCTGATGCCGGTTCGGCTGACTCGGCCGCGGCGGGTGCTGCCGCGGCCGACGCGCCAGCGCGTGCTGACGCGGCGGGAAGTGTCGCGACCCGTGCGGCTCACGGCGGTGCCGGCCAGACGAGCGGAGCCGGCCATACCGGTGCCGCCGGAACGAGCCGTCGTCGCACCTTCCTCGCGCCCGCGTCGAAGGCGGTCACCGTGACGTTGACCGTCCTTTCGGTGCTGGCCGCCGGGGCCGCGGTTTACGACATCGTGCGGATCGGCGACTCCGGCGCGCAGGCCAGCTGGCAAGGGCAGTTCCAGCAGAATCCGTTGCCGCGCGTGCGATAGTGGGGTCCGCCCGCCAGGAAGGACCCCATGACCGCATTGCCCGTCCATCGGTTCCGTGCTCGCGACGGGCTGGAACTGGCCTGCCGCGAACTGGGCGAGGGCACGCCGGTCGTGCTGCTGCACGGGTTCACCTCGTCCGGCGAGGCGTGGCTGCGCGGCGGGCTGGCCGGACAGCTCGCCGAACGCGGATTCCGGGTGCTGCTGCCGGATTTCCGCGGGCATGGGGCGAGCCCGCAGCCGGACGACCCGGCCCGCTACCCGCCGGATGTGCTCGTCGACGACGGGCTCGCGCTCGTCGAGCAACTCGGCCTGACCGGGTACGCGCTGGGCGGGTACTCGCTCGGCGCGCGGGTCGCGCTCCGCATGGTCGTGCGCGGTGCGCGGCCGACCCGGATCCTCCTTGGCGGGCAAGGGCTCGCCGCGATGCGGAGGGGCGGCGGAGGCGGTCCGCTGCACCGGGTGCTCACGGCGTTGACCGAAGGCCGGGCAGTGGAGTCGTCCGACGCCGGGACCGCGCACTGGATCCGCCGCCTCGGCGCCGACCCGCGCGCGTTGCTGCACGTCCTTCATTCGGTCGTGCCGACGCCTGATCTCCCCGCGCTTACGATTCCGGCGCTCGTCGTGGTCGGCAGCGAAGACCACGAGCACGCCGACGCCGAGCCGCTCGCGCACCTGGTGAACGCGGGATTCGCCGAAGTACCTGGTGACCATTACGACGCTTCGGCGGCACCGGAGTTCACTGCCGCGGCTGTGCGGTTTTTCCTCGCCGGAAGGCGCTAGCCGAGGATCTGCTTCCCGCCGGCGCGGTGCGTCCGCCAGTCGTCCGGGTCGTGGTTGACCCACACCGTCACGTCCGGCCGCGCGGCCAGCAGCTTCAGCTTGCGCAGCGAATCGAGCGCCCGCACCGAATCCACGTCGACCGGGATTCCGGTGGTCTGGCTGATGTTCTGCTGCACGTGCGCGGCGTCGCCGCT
Source organism: Amycolatopsis orientalis DSM 43388 (assembly GCF_000411975.1). GTDB lineage: Bacteria > Actinomycetota > Actinomycetes > Mycobacteriales > Pseudonocardiaceae > Amycolatopsis > Amycolatopsis orientalis_D. Next base: position 13,946 of record NZ_ASXG01000026.1, on the reverse strand, counting down.
GAGCACGAGGGTCCGGCCGTCCTGGCGCAGCTGCAGCCCGAGCGACCCGGGAGTGTGGCCGGGCAGCGAAAGCAGGGTCACGCTGCCGTCGTCGAACAGGTCGTGGTCGTAGCCCGCGGGCAGTTCGTTCCAGCTGATCCGCGCCGCGGCTTCGAGGTCCTGCTTGCGGAAGAACCCGGCCAGATGCGCCGCCGGCTGCTGGGCGTACCGCAGTTCGCCGGCGCCGGCGAAACCTTGCGCGTGCGGGAAGTGCGCCAGGCCGCCGGTGTGGTCGAAGTGGGCGTGGGACAGCACGACGTGCCGGACGTCTTCGGTGCGGAAGCCCAGGTTCTCGATCTGCCGGTCCAGCCGGAACTCCTCGGGGAACACCGCCTGGAACGCCTCGGCCAGCGGGCCGTAGACCGCGCCCGGGTCGCCCGCCGCCTCGGGGGCGAGGCCGGCGTCGAAGAGCACCAGGCCGAGGTCGTGCTCGACGAGGAACGCGGGCAGCGGCATCACGACCGGGGCGGTGCCGCCTCCGGTGAGCACGAAACTCTCGTCGGCGGTCATCGTCGGCGCGTCCAGCGCCCACGCCCGGCGGATTCCGGTCATTCCGCTTCCTCGCTCTCTGCGTTAGGGTGTTGCTTTATATATTAAGTTTAATCTATCGAACGAGGGAGTTCGAGCGATGCGCACTCGGGGAGCAGTCATCCGGCAGGCGCCCGGCCGGCTCGAGGTGACCGATCTCGAGGTCGACGACCCGTACGAGGACGAGGTGCAGGTCCAGCTCGTCGCGTCCGGCCTGTGCCATTCCGACGACCACCACGTCACCGGCGACATCCCGGTCGGCGGCTATCCGTTCGCGCTCGGGCACGAAGGCGCGGGCGTGGTGACCAAGGTCCGCCCGAACAGCAAGGGCATCGAGGAGGGCGACCACGTCATCTTCTCCGCGATCCCGTCGTGCGGGCACTGCCGCTGGTGCGCCACCGGGCACGCCAGCCTCTGCGACCTCGCCGCGGGCATCCTCGCCGGACCTCGGTTCACCGACGGCACCTACCGGCTGCACACGCCCGACGGCACTCCGGTCGGCCAGATGTGCGGCATCTCGACCTTTGTCGAAACCACGACGGTTTCGCTCGCCTCGGTGGTGAAGATCGGCAAGGACATCCCGCTGGACAAAGCATGTCTGGTCGGCTGCGGCGTCAGCACCGGCTGGGGTTCCGCGGTGCACTCGGCGCGGGTCCAGCCGGGCGACACGGTGATCGTGATGGGCATCGGCGGGATCGGCGTGAGCGCCCTGCAGGGCGCGGTGCACGCGGGGGCCTCGCAGGTGATCGCGGTCGATCCGGTGCCGTTCAAACGGGAGCAGGCCGCGGTGTTCGGCGCGACGCACGCGGTCGCGTCGATCGAGGAAGCCACGGAATTGGCGAAGCAGTTCACCAACGGCCAGGGCGCGGACGCGACGATCGTGACGGTCGGCGTGATGCGGCCGGAGTACCTGCGGCAGGCGCTGTCCTCGGTGCGCAAAGCGGGCACCGTCGTGACGACCGCGGTCGGCAAGCACGAGGTGAGCGAAGTGCCGCTCGACCTGTTCGAGCTGACGCTTTCCCAGAAACGCGTGCAGGGCACGTGTTTCGGGGCCACGAACGGGAACTGGGACGTGCTGAACCTGCTTCAGCTCTACCGCGACGGCCGGCTCAAGCTCGACGAGATGATCACGCGCAGCTACTCGCTCGAGGACATCGCCCAGGGCTACGACGACCTGCACGAGGGCAAGAACATCCGCGGCATCGTGCGGTACCGGTGAGCCGCGCGGAACCCGGCCGATCCGGCATCCGGAGGACTTCATGACGAACCTGCACGCCGCCCTGCACGTCGGCGGGAAATGGCTGACCGGCGAGGGGCCCGAGATCCGCTCGGTGAGCCCGTCGACCGGCCGCGAACTGGCAGTCACGCCGTCCGCCGGCCCGGACCAGGTCGCGGCCGCCGTCGCCGCGGCGCGCCACGCGTTCGACGACGGCGAGTGGAGCAGGCTGGGGCCGCGCGAACGCAGCGGCTTGCTGTACCGGCTCGCGGACCTGATGGAACGCGACCGGGACCGGCTGCTCGAGCTGGCCGCGCACGAGATCGGCTCGCCGGTCGGCAACGCCGAACTGCACGTCGACGGGCCGATCGCGTACTTCCGCTGGTTCGCCGAGGCCGCCCGGCGCGGCCCGCGCGACGGCTGGGAAGAACCCTTGCCGCTGCACCACGATCCGCTGACCTCCGCGAGCACCTTGCTGCGCGAGCCCGCCGGGGTCGTCGCGGCGATCACCGCGTACAACGGCCCGCTGATGCTGTGCGCGTGGAAGCTCGGCCCGGCGCTCGCGGCGGGCTGCACGACGGTGCTGGTGCCCTCGCCCAAGGCGATCCTGTGCAACTCGGCGCTGGTGGAACTGGTCGAGGAGGCCGGATTCCCGCCCGGTGCGGTCAATCTCGTGTTCGGTCCGCCCGCGGTGACCGAGCAGGTCGTGCGGGCCGGCGAGGTCGACCTGGTGAGCTTCACCGGATCGCCGGCGGTCGGCGGCAAGGTCATGGCGCTGGCCGCGCCGGGGCTGAAGAAGGTCGTGCTCGAACTCGGCGGCAAGTCGCCCAACATCCTGCTTCCGGGCGCCGACGTCGCCTCGGTCGTCGCTCCCTCGTCGCTGCGGTTCTGCCGGAACGCGGGACAGGCGTGCGGTGCGACGACGCGGACTTTGGTGCCGGAGAAGGATTTCGACGAGTTCGTCGAGCGCTCGGCCGAATTCCTCGGCAGCCTCGTGGTCGGCGATCCGTTTTCGCCGAAGACCGCGGTGGGCCCGCTGATCACCGGCGAACACCACCGGAACGTTTCCGGCTACGTCGAGCGAGCGGTGGCCGAGGGCGCGACGGTGGTGACCGGCGGCGGGCGCCCGGCCGGTCTCGACGAAGGGTTCTTCTTCGCCCCGACGCTGATCACCGGTGCGCCGAACACCGCCGAGATCGCGCAGGAGGAACTGTTCGCGCCGGTGGGGATCGTGCTGCCGTACCGCGAAGTCGACGAGGCGATCCGGGTCGCGAACGACACCAGGTACGCGCTCAACGCCAACGTCTGGGGCCCCACTCCGGACGCGCTGGCGGTGGCGCGGCGGATCCGGTCCGGAACGGTCACGATCAACGGAGGCGGCGGCCGCCGGACCGACGCGCCGTGGGGCGGCCCGGGGTACAGCGGGATCGGCCGGGAAGGCGGGGAAGAGGGTTTCCGGGAGTTCTTCGAGGTGAAGCACGTGCAGTGGCCGCTGTGACCAAGGTCCGTGAGGGGAACCCCAGGGAAGCAGATTCCCTCAGGGTTCTCCTCACGGACAGCTGATCAAGCGCCGATCCGCCGCTCGAATCCCTCCGGGATGATCAGGTCGTCGCGGCTCAGGTCGTGCACGCTGCGGTGGCCCAGCGCGAGCAACGTCGAATCGATGCCGTTACGCAGCACGTCCAGCACGTTCTCCACTCCGGACTGCCCGCCCGCGGCGAGGCCCCACAGGTACGCCCGCCCGATCAGCACCGCGCGGGCGCCGAGTGCGAGCGCCTTCACGACATCGCTGCCCCGCCGGATTCCGCCGTCCAGCAACACTTCCACCTCGCTCCCGACCGCCTCCGCGACCGCGGGCAGCGCGCGGATCGTGGCGGGGGTGCCGTCGAGGTTGTTGCCGCCGTGATTCGACACCGAGATCGCGCTGACCCCGGCGTCGACCGCGCGGCGGGCCTCGTCGACGCGGTACACGCCCTTCAGCAGGAACGGCCCGTCCCACTGTTTCCGCAGCCAGCTCACGTCTTCCCAGCTCGGCGGCGCGGTCTGCATCCACTGGCCGTACGCGCCGAAGAACGACGGCACCGGCGTGCCCGGTTCGGCCATGTTCGGGACGCTGAGGTCGGGCAGTTTCTTGGTGCGGGCGTAGGCGAGCAGCCAGCGCGGATGCATCATGCCCTCGGGGGCGAACCGGATCAGCTCGCGCAGGGTCAGCTTGTCCGGGATGTGCGGGCTGCCCCAGTCGCGGCTGTGCGAGAACGACCAGTCGAGCGTCAGGATGATCCCGACCGCGCCCGCGGACCGGGCACGGTCCAGGCGGCGCAGGATGTCGTCGCGGCTGCCGGTCCAGTACACCTGGAAGTACGTGTTCGGGTTGGCCGCCACCACTTCCTCGATCGGCTTGCTGGCGAACGACGACAGCCCCATCGACGTCCCCCGCGCGGCGGCCGCGCGAGCGACCGCGACCTCGCCGTCGGGGTGCACGGCCTGCACGCCGGTCGGCGAAATCAGCACCGGCAGCGCGACGTCGCGGCCGAGGACGTTGGTGCTCAGGTCGCGTTCGCCGGGCAGTCCGGCGGTGCGCGGGGCGAACCGCAGTTCGTCGTACGCGGCCAGATTGTCCTGCAGCGTCAGCCCTTTTTCCGAACCGGCGATCAGCGCCGAGTAGACGGAGGCGGGCAGGCGTTTCTTCGCCCGGCGCTGTGCTTCGGCGACGGATTCGAACCAGGTGGTGCTCATCGTTTTCCCTTCGGGTCGACGCGCAGAGGGCGCCAGGAGACGCGCGGCCGCAGCGGGGCCGCGGTGCGGTGGTTGAGGCAGCCCGCCCACACCCCGGCGCCGTACGCGAGATCGTCGGCGACCGCACCGGCGGTGTAGCGGAGGGGATCGAGATCGGGGCGTTGCCGCAGCCATGCGGTGAGCGGCGGTCCGGCGAGCAGCGACGCGAGCGCGACCCGTCGTCCCCAGCGTTTTCGCCCGCCGGGCACCAGGAGCGCGGCGAGCAAGGGCGTGGCGAATTGCGTGCTGTAGCGGCCGAATCCGAGCCACGTTTGTCCTGCGGCGGTGGCCATCGCTTGGGTGACGCCGGTTGTCGGCACGTCGCTTCGGCGCAGCACCCGCGTCATGCTGAACACCGCGGCCGCGAACGCGGCGGCGGCGGGGAGCGGTCGGCGAGCCAGCAGTGCGGCGACGGTCAGAGCCGGCCACGGATGCAGGACGAGCGGGGCCATCGCGGCCGGACGCCGGAGGGCCAGCGGCGCGGCGGAAGTGCCGTAGCTGGCGCGGCGGCGGAGCAACGCTCGCCACGTCGCCGGTTCGTGGTGGTCGACGTGGGCGGACGGGTCGTAGCGGATCCGGAAGCCCGCGTCGTGGAGCCGCCAGCCGAGGTCGACGTCCTCGCCGACGCGCATTGCCGGGTCGAAGACCGCGCCGTCGCGCTCGACGGATTCCAGTGCGCTCCGGCGGACCAGCAGCGCGGCAGTGGGCACATAGGACAGTCGGGTGCCGGGCGCGACGCGGGCGGCGGAAGTGCCCAGGTCGAGGCTGCTGGCGGCGCGGGTGTAGCGGCCGGCCCAGGTGTCGGAGGAGAGCGGCCGGACGCGCGGCGCGACGGCGGCGACGAGCGGGTCGGCGAAGTGCCCGGCCAGCCGGTCGATCCAGTCCGGCGACGGGACGCAATCGCTGTCCAGGAAGGCGATCAGGTCGGTGGAAACGTGCTCCAGCGCGGTGTTCCGGGCCGCGCCGGGGCCGCCGTTGACGTCGCGGCGGATGAGTTTCGCGCCGTGTGCGGAGGCTGCCGCGGCGATCGCGGCGGGGTCGGCGGATCCGTCGTCGACCACCAGCGCGGGGTAGCGGCCGTCGAGTCCGGCGAGGCAGCGGCCGAGCAGTTCGGCGCGGTCGCGGACCGGGATCACCACGGTCGCGTCCGCGGGTTGGGCCGGGGGCAACGGGTGGGCGAATCCGGCGTCGGTGAGCAGCCGGGCGAGGACGCCTTCCGCCGAGGTGGTCACGGGGTCGTCCGCCAAGCGTTCCCACGCCGTCTGCCCGGCTTTCGTCAGGCGCAGCACGCGAGCCGGGGAGCCGCCGAAGAGGAGGCCGTCGGAGAGTTGTTTGACGCTCGGGTCCAGGGCGAGGCGGAATCCGGCGGGCAGCGGGATGGTCACAGCGCCAGCCCTCCGTCCACCGGGAGCACGGCCCCGGTCGTCGCGCTGCTTTCCGGACTGGCGAGGAAAGCCAGGACGGACGCGACTTCGGCGGGATCGAGCAGGCGTCGCAGGGGCTGTTGCGCGGCAAACGTTTGCGCGTCGGGAAGGTCGTACAGGCGGGCGCTTTCGGCGAGAATCGGGGTGTCGGTCGATCCTGGGCTGACCGCGTTGGCAGTGACGCCGGAGTCGCCCAATTCCGTGCCCAGCGCGCGAATCAGGCCGGCGACTCCGGCTTTCGCCGCGCAGTACGCGGCGAGCATCGGCAATCCGCGGGTGGCGGCGGCGGACGCGACGGCCAGGAATCGCCCGGAGCGAGGTTTCGGACGGCGCAGCAAGGCGGGGATCGCGACGTGAGCGAGGTTGAGGACGCCGCGGAGATTGACGTCGAGGACCGCGTCTTCCTGCTCCGGCGGCATTTCCCAGAGCGGTACGCCGCCCGCGATCACTCCGGCTGCCGCGATGGCCGCGTCGAGGCCGCCCCAACGTTGTTCCGCGGCGGTCACCGCTGCGGACAGTTGGGAGCGATCGCGGACGTCTGCGCGGAATTCCTCCGCGATGCCGCCACTTTCCCGGATTCTTGCGACCACTGTGGACAGTTCTTCCGCGGTGCCCATCGGGTAGGGGAGGGCGGGGTCGTTTTCGGCGACGTCCACCGCGAGCACGGCCCAGCCTTGTTCAGCGAGCTTTGTCGCGGTGGCCGCGCCGATGCCGCGGGCCGCGCCGGTCACGAGAGCCGCTTTCATGGCGTCACCGCGGAAGTCCAGTCGCGCACATGCGCGCGCAGCTGCGCCGTGAGGTCGTCGAGAAGATCCCGGCCTTCGTCCGCCGTCGCTCCGGTGGGATCGCCGAGAACCCCGGTTCCGGTCACCGCGCGCACCCCGCCTCGGCGCAGAACCGGAAGCAACTCGCCCAGCGGCCGGGTGTCGCCTGGAACTGCTTGGTCCAGGCGCACTTTGTCCGGGTGAAGAGCCAGCTGCAGAGCGGTTTCCGGCCGTCCGGCGTGCGGATCGCCTTGCCAGCGCGGTTCGAACACTGAGACGTCCCGCGATTCGGCGCGCAGGGTCGCGACCGCGCGGGTCACCGAAGCCGCGTTGCCGCCGTGCGCGGACACGAAAAGCAGACGCCGGAAGGTTTCGCCGGCCGATCGGCCCAGTTCGACGAGCAGGAGTTCGGTGACGGCTTGGCCGATCGACAGCGTCCCGGCGAATCCCGCGTGTTCGCCGCTCGATCCGTACGGAACCGCGGGCGCGACCAGCACGTCCGGTCGCTCCGCGGCGAGCCGGTCGCACAACGCCGTCGCGATGTCGGTGTCCGTGCTCAGCGGCAGGTGCGGGCCGTGCTGCTCGGTGGCCCCGAGCGGCACGGCGAGGATCGCGCCGGACGCCGCCCGTTCGGCGACGTCCGGCGACGACAGATCGGCCAGGCGCATTTCAGCGGCCCGGGGCGAAGCCCGCGAGCGGGTTCTCGTCGCAGGCCCGGTCCGGCGGGCGGCGCATGCCGATGGTCACCGGCACCTTGCGGTGCGAGTGGTCCAGCGACGGCTTCGGCACGCTGCCCGCGGCGCCCCCGGCCAGCGCGCGTTCGCCGTGGCCGCGCACGCATTCCGGGTCCGGGCCGTCGAGCGGGAGCCCGGTGAAGAACTTCGCCGCCATGCAGCCGCCGCGGCAGGCGTCGAACGCCGAGCACGACGTGCAGGCCCCGCCGCTCTGCGGGCTGCGCAGTTCGGCGAACAGCTCGGATTCCCGCCACACGCGGGTGAATCCGCCATCGCCGCGCGTGTTCCCGGCGAGGAAGGTGTCGTGGATGGCGAACGGGCACGCGTAGACGTCGCCCACCGGGTCGATCAGGCACACCACGCGGCCCGCGCCGCACAGGTTCAGCCCGGGCAGGCCGCCGTCGCCGTAGCCGGCGAGGTGGAAGAACGAGTCGCCGGTGAGCACGTTTTCGCCGTGCTTGACCAGCCAGTCGTACAGTTCCCGTTGCTGGGCGGCGGTGGGGTGCAACTCGTCCCAGACGTCCGCGCCGCGTCCGGACGGGCGGAGCCGGGTGAGCCGCAGCTGGGCGCCGTAGCGGTCGGCGATCGCTTTGAAGTCGTCGAGCTGCCCCGCATTCTGCCGGGTCACCACGACGGAAATCTTGAAGTTCGCGAACCCGGCGGCGGCGAGGTTCTCCATCGCCCGGATCGCGGTGCGGTAGGAGCCGGGGCCGCGGACGTGGTCGTTGACCTCCTCGGTGGCTCCGTCGAGGGAGATCTGGACGTCGACGTAATCGCTGCCGGCGAGCCGTTTCGCGACGTCCTCGGTGATCTTGATGCCGTTGGTGGAGAATTTGACGCCCACGTGGTGCTCGGTCGCGTAGTCGACCAGCTCCCAGAAATCGGGCCGGACTGTCGGTTCGCCGCCGCCGATGTTCACGTAGAAGATCTGCATGCGCTCGAATTCGTCGATCAGCGCCTTGCATTCCTCGGTGCTCAGCTCGCGCGGATCGCGGCGGCCGGACGAGGAAAGGCAGTGCACGCACGACAGGTTGCACGCGTAGGTGAGTTCCCAGGTGAGGCAGATCGGCGCGTCGAGCCCGAACTGGAATTCGTCGACAAGCGACATCACACGCTCCTCGGATGGATCATGTCCGACGCCGCGAGGGCGGCGAGGGCGGCGCGGTAGCGGGGAAGTTCGGCCGGCGCGACCCCGGCCTGCGCGCATGCCGCGCGGGCGGAGGGGTGGTCGGTCAGCGCCTGCACCGCGGCGAGCATGGTGCGGCTCTTGAGAAAGGACAGCCGGCGGGTGCCGAAGTGGTACAGCAGCGCGCCGAACCGCTCCGGCCGGATGGAGACCCGGCTGTCCAGTTCCCAAGCACCGTCCAGATCGAACGCCGCGGCCCTGCGATCAGTAGACACCGCACATTCCGTCGATCGAGACCTCCTCGACGAGCAACTCGTCGGCTACGACCTCTTCGGCCTTCGTCTCGGCAGCGGCTGTCGTCTCGCTCATCGTGACTCCCTTGTCTCGTTCGGCGATATTTGACACTTGGTGTCGAATGTGAGGGGGACAATACTGTCACTGTGTGCCAGAAGCAATGCCCCGTCGATGCGGGACACCCGAATGGGCGTTCGCGGCGGCCGGGAACCGACTGCCCCGCCGGTCCGACTCCTCAGGAGGCGGACCACGCGAAGGGAGCAGGATGGCCATCGGCATCGGTATCGGCGAGGAGTCGCGCACCGGACCGGCCCCGGCGACCGGATGGGCGGCGATTCGCCCGTTGGTGCTGCGGCTGCACTTCTACGCGGGAGTGTTCGTCGGACCGTTCCTTCTGGTCGCTGCGCTGACCGGGATCGCGTACGTGTGGACGCCGCAGCTGGAACAGGCTGTCTACTCGCACGAACTGCACGTCCCGGCCGCCGCCGGCGCGCTCCCGCTCGACCGGCAGGTGCTCGTCGCGCGCGGTCGAGTGCCGGACGGAAAGATCATCGGCCTGCGCCCGGCGCCGTCCGCGACCGACACCACCCAGGTGATCTTCGACCGTCCGGGCCTCGCGCCGAGCTATCGGTACACCGTGTTCGTGAACCCGCACGACGGGGAGGTTCGCGGCGCGCTCGAAACCTACGGTTCCGGGCAGGCGTTGCCGGTCCGAGGCTGGATCGACACCCTGCACCGCAATCTCCATCTCGGCGACTTCGGCCGGCTGTACAGCGAACTGGCGGCGAGCTGGCTGTGGGTGATCACTCTCGCCGGGGCGGCGTTGTGGCTCGGCCGCCGTCGACGGTTGCGCGCCGTGCTCTTGCCGTCCGCCGGAAAACCCGGCCGCGCGCGGCTGCGCTCCTGGCACGGCTCGACCGGCCTGTGGATCGCCGCGGGTTTGCTGTTTCTCTCCGCCACCGGGCTGACCTGGTCGCTGCACGCCGGCGCGAACATCACCGACCTGCGGTCCTCTTTGGACTGGACGACGCCGTCGGTCCCGGCCGGTGCTCCCTCTCCCGGCGACGTCGGCTGGCAAGCGGTCCGCGACGCGACCGCACGCGCCGGATTGTCCGACCCGGTGGAGATCCGGCCGCCCTCGGACGGCGGATACGTCGTGCAGCAGGTCGGCCGGGGCTGGCCGTCCCGACAGGACTCGATGGCGGTCGATCCCGGCACGGGGAAGATCACCGGGACGCTGAGGTTCGCCGACTACCCGCTCGCCGCGAAACTGAGCCGGTGGGGGATCGACGCCCATATGGGGCTGCTGTTCGGGGTGGCGAACCAGGTCGTGCTGACGGTGCTCGGGGTGGCGCTGACGGGTGTGGTCGCGTGGGGGTATCGGATGTGGTGGCTGCGAGGTCGTCCTGGCCGGTCGTCGGGCGGCCGGGGGCGGTTGCGCGCTGAGTCTGGCCGGTTGCCGGGGAGTGTGGAGTGGGTGCGTTGGCGGGGCGGGCGTGGCCGGTCGGCGGGGCGTGCTGGATGGGTGCGTTTGCGGGGGCGGAGCGAGTCTGGCCGGTCGCCGGAGCGCACCGGGTCGGTGCGTGATGAGGGACGCGCCGAGAGCTTGTTGATGGGCGGCGAGGCTGGCGGCGTCGGACTGCCGTCCGGTCGGTTGTCGACGAGCGGCGCTGCTTCTGGCCCGATGCCGCTCGAAGGTGCCCGGCTGCGCGACTCGGGAAAGTCGCCGGACGGTCGGGGTCGCTTCGGACGGATGCCGGTGCGGGGCGCCTGGCGGCGAATTCCCGGGCGAGTGCTGGCTCCGGTGCTGGTCGGAGTGGCGGCAGTGGGATGGTTCCTGCCGGTGTTCGGGGTGTCGTTGCTGGGTTTCCTGGCGGTGGACTGCCTGCTGGGCCTGCGCCGGGCGGCCGCGCGATGATCACCGAACCGGGTCTGCGATGGATCCTCACCGTGCTGTTCGCGGCGGCGGGGGTGTTCTGCCTGTACCGATGCGTGCGACGTCCCGGCTTGACCGGACGAGTGGCGGACGCCCTGCACGCGGCGATGTGCGCGGGAATGGTCACGATGGCTTGGCCCGCGACGATGACTTTCGCGCGGATACCGCAGGTCGTGCTCTTCGCGGCGGCCGCCGGATGGTTCGCGGTGACCGCGGCGCTGGGATTCGGCCACGGACGGCTGCCCGGAGCGCACCACGCGCTGATGATGGCCGGGATGGCGTGGATGGCGTTCGTGATGCCGTCGGCGATGGCGGGAATGACGATGTCCGGGACCGCGCTGGGCGGCGAGCACGCCGGAATGGACATGGGCGACGCCGGGATGACCATGACCGGACACGTACCGGCGCACGTGGTGGTGGTCGCGGTGGTGCTGGCGACGGTCTTCCTGGCAGCGGGAATCGCGTGGCTGGCCCGGGCGATCGACCACGCCCGGGCAGTCGCCCGTCCGGGACGCCGGGAGGTCGGGTTGGCGATGGAAGGCGTGATGAGCTTGGGAATGGCGGTGATGGCGGTGGCGATGATCTGAGCCCGAGCTGGACTTCGCGGCGGCCGGTCGGGCGGCATTGGGGGCGATGGTCGGTGCTGTGCGGTGGCTGATCGCACGCGGGGTTCGCGGTGGTGAGGTCCGGCGTTGTGCGGTGGCTGGGTGCGCGGGCGTGGTTTCGCGATCGTGGCGATGATCTGAACCCGGGCTCGGCAGTGCGGTGGTCGGTTGCGGAGGGAGTTCGCCGCTGTGGTGAGGGCTTGAAACGGGTCGGGCTGTGCGGCGGTTGCTGCGCGCGAGGTTCGCGGTGGTGGTGATTCGAGTCGAGCGAGGTCGCGTCGCGTCGGCTTGGGTCGCCGAGGCTGGTGGCGGTGGTGGGTTTGAGTCGGGTGGGGTTGTGTGTGTCGGGTTGGGTGGGATTTCCGGCGATGGCGGGAGACCTGAGCCCGGGGATGGCTGGGTAGCGGGTTCGCGATCGCGGGCAATGGCTCGAGGTCGTATGGCACCTCGTCGGGCGGTCGCGATTCGCGGGTTGGCTTTGGGGGGGGGGCGGTTGTCTTCGACCGGGTGGTGGCTCGCCCGGTCGGTGCGGTGAACGGGAAAGGCTTCGCGGGTTTGCTCGGTCCCCGGCGGAGCCTGTCCCTTCGTGCTTCGACTCAAGGCGTGGCGTCCCAGGCCCGGCAAGTAGTGGTGAGGGGCGATTCCCGGGCTGCGCGGCCGGTTTTCCGCCTGGTGGCTGGCGATGCGCATTGCCGCTCGGTGCGGTTGCCGAGCTGGGCTCTCGAAGGGCGTGCGTCAGACTGCGCGGCCGGTTTTCACGAGGTCGCGGCCGCTGGGCCGGCTGGGTGAGCTTGCCAAGCCGGGCTTCCGGAGCGGGGTGCGTCAGGCGGCGCGGTGTCGTCCGGTCGGGCGTTGGGAATCGCGGCTGCGCTTCGGGTGGGGGCGGACCAGGGCGAGTGCGCCGTGGGTCGCCACAGTGGTGTGGTTCGGGTCGTCGGCGGTGTCGGCGAGGTCTGGGCCCGGTTGGTGCCGGAGGCGGTGCTGTCGGTGGACGGCGTAGAGCAGCGCCAGTCCGACGACCAGGAACACGTGCGACAGCACCCGTGCGACGGTGACGCGGTCGCCGATCAGATCGCTGGTCGTGAGCACCGCGAGGACGAGCACGAACCCGGTGATCATCGGCAGCTGCCCGGCCGCGGCGCGGGTGCGCAGGGCGGCCCACAGCAGTCCGACGCCGACCGCCAGGTTCCACGCCGAGCTTTCGTTGATGAGGTGGCCTTCCATGAAACCGCCGCCGTGGGCGGTGTCCATGCCGAGCAGTTGCGCGAACGCCAGTCCGCACTGGACCAGGCCGACCAGCCCGAGCGCGACTCGCAGGCCCCATTTTTCGCGCGGCGGGGGAGGGGTTTCGGCGAGGATCCGGTCGGTGAGGTCGGGCACCTCGGGCGCGCTGCGGACCAGCAGGGCGCGGCGCAGCGTCGCGCTCCGCTCGTACCAGTTCCGGCACGACGCGCAGGTCTCGAGATGCTGGTCGACCTGCGGTTCGGGCAGCGGGCCCGCTTCGCCGTCGAGTCGCGCGGACAGCGCTTCGCGGAAGATTTCACAGCTCACGTCTGTCATAGTCGCTCGGCTGCCCGCGCGAGTTCCCGGCGGGGACGGCGATTTTTCTCCGGGCTGGTCTGGGAACCGGCTCGGACGGGCATGGACTACCGTGACGTCCGTGTCCACCGGCCGCGACAACGACGACGAGCGGATCACCGCGCTGGCCCTCGCCGCCGGCCGCGGCGACCGGATCGCACTGGAAGCCTGGGTCCGCGCGACGCAAGCCGACGCGTGGCGGTTCCTGGCCCACCGCACCAGCCCGGCCGAAGCGGACGACCTCACCCAGGAAACGTACCTGCGCGCGTTCGGCTCGCTGCCGCGCTTCGCGGGCCGGTCGTCGTCGAGGACGTGGCTGTTGTCGATCGCCCGCCGGGTCGTCGTGGACCGCATCCGCGCGCGCTCGGTCCGCCCCCGCGAATCCACGACGGCCGACTGGCAGCGCGCGGCCGAAGAACAGTCCGCCCGGACGCGCACGGCGGGCTTCGAGGACCTGATCGAACTCGGCCTGCTGCTGGACACCCTCGACGAGGACCGCCGGGAAGCCCTGGTGCTCACCCAGTTCCTGGGCCTGTCGTACGCGGAGGCGGCCGAGGTGTGCGGCTGCCCGGTCGGGACGGTGCGGTCCCGGGTGTCCCGTGCCCGCGAGGATCTGCTGCGCGCACAGGAGGAGAACGACACCGCGATGTGACGCGCGGGTGGTTCCGGTTCTCTCGGCGCTCGGCCGCTGGCTCGGGGTCGTTCCGTGTCGTGGGATCGGTCGGCTGGCCGCTGCTCGAGTCAGGTTGGCGCCGGGAGGTCGGGATGGTGGCATCGTCGGACGACGGCGGCTGGCCGGTCGCTCGACGGTGATCGCTTGGGGCGGGCCGTGACGGATTGCCGGGTCGGGTGGTTTGCTCCCTTCCGAAGCCGAAGCCGAAGCCGAAGCCGAAGCCGAAGCCGAAGCCGAAGCCGAAGCCGAAGCCG
>NZ_ASXG01000025.1 GCF_000411975.1 Amycolatopsis orientalis DSM 43388 | reverse complement strand
GGGTGTCGTTGGCTGGGTGGTTGGTGGGTGGGGGTGGGGTGCTGCGCCGGGCGGGTTATGGGGTGGGGGTGTCTCGGGATTGGCTTTTGTGTTAGGTGGCAGCCGGTGCGGATCAGTGGTGTTGGGTTGGGGTGGTGCCGGAGTTCGGCTCGGCGCGGTATTGGTTGGGGAAGATTGACTGTCATTGGTTCGGTGCTGAAACCGTACTGATGGGCTACGGCGCGGACGGTGGTTCCGCTTGCTCCCGGCGGGAGGCCGGTGTCGTGCCCCTGCCAGCCAGTTCGGCGAATTGTTGCTGGCGAGAGTCCATGGGGCTTAACAGGGTCAAGCTCATGGCAAAGTGCGGCGACGTAGCGTGGTCTCATCCGGTGCAAGGTGGTGACAGGGGCCATTCGCTGGTCGTTCGGCGAGGGGCGGTTCGGTTTCATTGCCGCTGAGATTTTGAGTGGGTAATGACTGTCGATCGTTTGTCGGGAGGCCTGACTTCACGCTGGACGGGTGCCGCCGATATGCGTGGTGAGCGTGGCTGCCGTCGCCGCGACCGCTTCGGCCAAATCGGGGAAGGTTTCTTCGCACGGGCCCTCATCCGGGCAGAGGTGGCGCAGCGTCACGCTGATCGCGGCCATCGGGCGGGAGCCGTGGTCGAAGACTGGGGCGGCGACGGAGGCGAAGCCTGCTGTCACGTGACCGTCTTCCACTGACCAGCCCAGGCGGCGCTCCGCTGCCAAGGTGCGGCGGAGGTCGGCCAGCGAATTGGGGCCGCGCGGGGTGCGCAGGACGAACGATGTCGCGGCCGGGAACAGGGCCCGGACGTGTGCGGCTGGCAGGTGCTGCAGCATCGCGCGGCCGGAGGCGGTCAGGTGTGCGGGGAGGCGGACGCCGACGTCGGTGACCAGGGTTTCCGGGCGGGCCGGGCGTTCCTTGATCAGGTGCAGTGATTCGTTGCCGTGCAGGACGCCCAGGTGTGCGGTGTGGCCGATGCGGTCGACCAGTTTCCGCAGCAGCGGGCCGGCCAGTCGCTCCAGCGGGTCGTGGCGCAGATAGGCCGAACCGAGTTCGAAGGCGGCGATGCCGAGGCCGTAGCGACGTTCTGCGGGCAGGTGGGTGACGAAACCGGCCGCGGTCAGTTCGTTGAGCAGGTGATATGTCGTCGACCGGGGCAAGTCCAGGTCGCGGGCGATGGCGGCGGCGGAGACGGGGCCGGCGTGTTCGGCGAGCAGGCGCAGCACGGAGAGGCCGTTGCGCAGGGCGGGAACGTCGGAACTGCTCATGTCGCCTCCTCCGGAAAGGGTGCGAGGGGTCCCTTCGCACAGCCCGAACGGAGTATGAGGGGTCCCTTCGCGCCGGTGGTCGAGGCTCTCGCCACGTATTGTCTTGAATACCAGACACTACCGCGAACTCCGCCCTGTCGCCGGGCCCCGCCGGGAGGTGCAATGGCGGCATGCCGGAACCAGTCCTCCTGAGCTCGAAGCCGATGACCGCGGCGCAAGTCGTCGACATCGTCCGTGGGCACGCGCACGTCGGGCTCGCCGAGACGGTCGAGAAGAACCTCGCCGCCACCCGCCAGCACATCGAAGACCTCGCCGACGCCACGTCGCCGACGTACGGGGTCTCGACCGGGTTCGGCGCGCTCGCCACGCGCCATATCCCCGTCGAGAGCCGCACCGCGCTGCAGCGCAGCCTGATCCGCTCGCACGCCGCGGGCGCCGGGCCCGCGGTGGAGCCGGAAGTCGTCCGCGCCTTGATGCTGCTGCGTCTGCGCACGCTGGCCAGCGGCTACACCGGCGTCCGCCCGCAGACGGCGCAAACGCTTGCGGCCCTGCTCAACGCGGATATCACGCCGGTCGTGCACGAGTACGGTTCGCTCGGCTGCTCCGGCGACCTCGCGCCGCTCGCCGCCGTGGCGCTCGCGTTGATGGGCGAGGGCGAGGTCTTCCACGCGGGCGAGCGGAAGCCCGCCGCGGACGCGTTGCGGGCGGCCGGGATCACGCCGATCGTGCTGGCCGAGAAGGAAGGCCTCGCGCTCACCAACGGCACCGACGGCATGCTCGGCATGCTGCTGCTCGCCGCCGCGGATCTGCACCGGCTGCTGGACGTCGCGGACCTCACCGCGGCGATGAGCGTCGAGGCGCTGCTGGGCACCGACCGCGCGTTCGCCGCCGATCTGCAGGCGCTGCGCCCGCACCCCGGGCAGGCGACCAGCGCGGCGCGGATGTTCGCCGCGCTGCAGGGGTCGAAGATCGTGGAAAGCCACCGTGGTCCGGATTGCAACCGAGTGCAGGACGCGTACTCGCTGCGGTGCGCGCCGCAGGTGCACGGCGCCGCGCGGGACACGCTGACGCACGCGGAACTGGTCGCGGACCGGGAACTGCAGTCCGCCGTGGACAACCCCGTGGTGCTGGCCGACGGCCGGGTGGAGTCGAACGGCAACTTCCACGGCGCGCCGGTCGCGTACGTGCTCGACTTCCTCGCGGTGCCGGTGGCGGACGTGGCGAGCATCGCCGAGCGCCGCACCGACCGGATGCTCGACCCGGCACGCTCGCACGGGCTGCCGCCGTTCCTCGCGCACGACCCGGGCGTCGACTCCGGACACATGATCGCGCAGTACACGCAGGCTGCCGTGGTCAGCGAGCTGAAGCGGCTCGCGGTGCCGGCCTCGGTCGACTCGATTCCGAGCAGCGCGATGCAGGAGGACCACGTTTCCATGGGCTGGTCGGCCGCGCGCAAGCTGCGCAAGGCGGTCGACGGCCTGACCACCGTGCTCGCCGTCGAACTTCTCACCGCGGCCCGCGCGCTCGATTTCCGCGCGCCGCTGGCGCCCTCGCCGGTCACCGGACGCGTCCGGGACCTGCTGCGCACCAAGGTCGAGGGTCCCGGCCCCGACCGTCACCTGGCGCCCGAGATCGCGGCCGCCGAAGAACTCGTGCGGTCGGGCGCTGTCCTGGCCGCGGCCGAACTGGAGGCCTGAGCATGACTAGCACCGCCCGTACCGTCCGCGCCGCCCGCGGCACCTCGCTGACCGCGAAGAACTGGCAGACCGAGGCCGCGCTGCGGATGTTCCACAACAACCTCGACCCGGAGGTCGCCGAGCGGCCCGAGGACCTGGTCGTCTACGGCGGCACCGGCCGCGCCGCGCGCAACTGGGCGAGTTTCGACGCGATCACCCGCGAGCTGACCGCGCTGGAACAGGACGAGACGCTGCTGGTCCAGTCCGGCAAGCCGGTCGGCGTGTTCCGTACGCACGAATGGGCGCCGCGGGTGCTGATCGCGAACTCGAACCTGGTGGGCGACTGGGCGACGTGGCCGGAGTTCCGCCGGCTCGAGCAGCAGGGCCTCACCATGTACGGCCAGATGACCGCTGGTTCGTGGATTTACATTGGCACGCAAGGCATTCTGCAGGGCACCTACGAGACGTTCGCCGCGGTGGCGAAGAAACGCTTCGGCGGAACGCTGCGCGGCACGCTGACCGTCACCGCCGGGCTCGGCGGCATGGGCGGCGCGCAGCCGCTGGCGGTCACTATGAACGACGGCGTGGCGTTGTGCATCGAGGTCGACGCCCAGCGCGCGCACCGCCGCGTCGAGCACCGCTACCTGGACGAGGTGGCCGACGACCTCGACGACGCGATCCGGCGGGTCACCGCGGCGAAGAAGGAGCGGCGTCCGCTGTCGGTCGGCGTGGTCGGCAACGCCGCCGAGGTGCTGCCGGAGCTGCTTCGCCGGGACGTCGAGGTGGACATCGTCACCGACCAGACGTCGGCGCACGACCCGTTGTCCTACCTGCCCAAGGGCGTCAGCGTGGACGACTGGCACGACTACGCGG
Source organism: Amycolatopsis orientalis DSM 43388 (assembly GCF_000411975.1). Classification (GTDB taxonomy): domain Bacteria; phylum Actinomycetota; class Actinomycetes; order Mycobacteriales; family Pseudonocardiaceae; genus Amycolatopsis; species Amycolatopsis orientalis_D. The sequence continues at coordinate 20,380 of NZ_ASXG01000025.1, read as the reverse complement.
CGAAGAAGCCGGACGAGTTCACCGACCGGGCGCGCGAGTCGATGGCCGACCACGTCGGCGCGATGCTCGGGTTCCTCGACCGCGGCGCCGAGGTGTTCGACTACGGCAACTCCCTGCGCGGCGAGGCGAAACTCGGCGGCTGCGAGCGCGCGTTCGACTTCCCCGGCTTCGTTCCCGCCTACATCCGTCCGCTGTTCTGCGAGGGCAACGGACCGTTCCGCTGGGCCGCGCTGTCCGGCGACCCGGAGGACATCGCCGCGACCGACCGCGCGATGCTCGAACTGTTCCCGGAGAACGAATCGCTGGCCCGCTGGATCAAGATGGCCGGCGAGCGCGTCGCGTTCCAGGGCCTGCCCGCCCGGATCTGCTGGCTCGGCTACGGCGAACGGCACCTGGCCGGCCTGCGCTTCAACGAGATGGTGGCCAGCGGCGAGCTGAAGGCCCCGGTCGTGATCGGCCGCGACCACCTCGACTCGGGCAGCGTCGCCTCGCCCTACCGCGAGACCGAGGGCATGGCCGACGGCTCCGACGCGATCGCCGACTGGCCGCTGCTCAACGCGCTGGTCAACACCGCGTCCGGGGCGAGCTGGGTGTCCATCCACCACGGCGGCGGGGTCGGCATGGGCCGGTCCATCCACGCCGGGCAGGTGACTGTCGCGGACGGCACGCCGCTGGCCGCGCAGAAGCTGGAGCGGGTGCTCACGAACGACCCGGGCATGGGCGTCATCCGGCACGTCGACGCCGGGTACGACCGGGCGGCCGAGGTCGCCGACGAGCGGGGCGTGCGGGTGCCGATGCGGGAGCAGGCGTGACCGCGTCCGGACTGCTCGGCGAGATCGCTGACGTCGGGCGCGACGCCCGGCGCGGCGGGTACTCGCGGCACGCGTTCGACGAGCCGGAGCACGACCTCCGCACGTGGTTCGTCGAACGGGCGCACCAACTGAGCCTCGACGTCGAGACCGACCGCAACGGCAACCTGTGGGCGTGGTGGGGCGCTCCGGGGGCGAACGCGGTCGTCACCGGCAGCCACCTGGACTCGGTGCCGGGCGGCGGCGCGTTCGACGGGCCGCTCGGCGTGGTGAGCGCGCTGGCCGCGGTGGAAGCCTTACAGGCCAAGGGGTTCCGTCCGGGCAAGCCGTTCGCGGTGGTTGTGTTCGCCGAGGAGGAGGGCGGACGCTTCGGCGTGCCGTGTCTCGGTTCGCGGCTGCTCACCGGGACGATCGACGCGGACCGGGCGCGGGCGTTGCGGGATCCGTCCGGGGTCACGTTCGCCGAGGCCGCGGCGAAAGCCGGGCTGGACGTGGACCGCGTCGGCGCGGATCCCGACCGGCTCGGGATGATCGGGCAGTTCGTGGAACTGCACGTCGAACAGGGCAAGGGGCTGATCGACCTCGGGTCGCCGGTGGCGGTCGGCAACACGGTGATCGCGCACGGCCGGTGGCGGTTTTCCTTTGCCGGACAGGGCAATCACGCCGGTGCGACGTTGCTCGCGGACCGCGTGGATCCGATGCTGCCCGCCGCCGAGACCGTGGTCGCGGTGCGGCGGTTGGCGCAGAAGAGGCCGGACGCGCGGGCGACCGTCGGACGGCTGGTGCCCACGCCGGGCGGGACGAACGTGATCGCGTCCACTGTGGACCTCTGGCTGGACGCGCGGGTGCCGGGCACTTCGACGCCGGAGCTGGTCGAGGAGATCGCTCAGGCAGCGCGGGCGGCTGCGGAAGCGGAAGGGTGCGAGCTGGCGGTCACGCGCGAGTCGTACTCCGACGACGTGGTGTTCGACGAGACGCTGCGGCGGTCGCTGGGGGAGTGGCTGGGCAATCCGCCTGAGCTGCCCACCGGCGCTGGGCACGACGCGGCGATTCTGGCCGGATTCGTGCCGTCCGGGATGCTGTACGTCCGCAATCCGACCGGAATCAGCCACGCACCGGAGGAATTCGCCGAGGCGGACGACGTCGAGGCGGGCGCTCGGGCCCTGGCCGAGGTGCTGGAGCGGCTAGCGAAATGACGACGTACTGGTGCGAACGGGCCTGGCTGCCCGACGGGATCGCGGAAGCGGTCCGGATCGAGATCGCGGACGGCCGGATCGTTTCGGTGACCGCCAACGCGCCGAAGACCGGGTCTGTGCTCAATGGATTGACTCTGCCGGGGTTCGCCAACGGGCACTCCCACGCGTTCCACCGTGCGCTGCGGGGCCGGACGCACCACGAGCGGGGTACGTTCTGGACGTGGCGGGAGCGGATGTACTCGCTCGCCGCCCGGCTCGATCCGGAGTCCTACTACCGGCTCGCACGCGGCGTCTACGCGGAGATGGTGCTGGCGGGGTACACGAGCGTCGCCGAGTTCCACTATCTGCACCACGGTCCGGGCGGCAAGCCGTACGCGTCGCCGAACGCGATGGGCGACGCGTTGCGGCAGGCCGCGCGGGACGCCGGGATCCGGATGACACTGCTCGACACCTGCTATCTCGCGGGTGGCATCGGAGTGCCGCCGGACGAGGTGCAGCAGCGGTTTTCTGACGGTTCCGCCGAAAAGTGGGCGGAACGCGTCGCGCTGCTGAAAGAAGACGACCTGTTCCGGGTCGGCGGGGCGATCCACTCGGTGCGTGCGGTCCCGGAGTACGAACTGCCGAAGGTGGACAACGCGGTGCCGGAAGACCGGCCGCTGCACATCCATCTGTCCGAACAGCGCGCGGAGAACGAGCAGTGCGAGGCGGCGTACCGCTGGACGCCGACCGGGTTGCTCTGGGATTACGGCGTGCTCGGCGAACGGCTCACCGCCGTGCACGCGACGCATCTGACCGAGCAGGACGTGAAGTGGCTGGGCGAATCCCGAAGCGGCGCGTGCTTTTGCCCGACCACCGAACGGGACCTCGGGGACGGCATCGGACCGGCTCGGAGTCTGCTCGACGCGGGTGCGCGGCTCGGCGTCGGGAGCGACAGCAACGCGGTGGTCGACGCCTTCGAGGAGACCCGGGCTCTGGAGCTGGACGACCGGCTCGCCAGCGAGGAACGCGGCCGGTTCACCGCGGAGGAGCTGCTCGCCGCCGGGACCGAGCACATCTCCGCGGGCTGGCCGGAGACGGGCACTCTCGCGGCAGGCGCGGGGGCGGACCTGGTGACGGTCGCGACGGACACGGTGCGCACGGCCGGGATCGAACCGTCCGGCGTGCTGTTCGCCGCGGCGGCCGCGGACGTCCGCACCGTGGTGGTGGCCGGACGGGAAGTGGTGCGCGACGGTGCGCACGTGCTGATCGAACGACCGGAAACCCTACTGGCCAAGGAGATCGAGGCGCTGTGGCAGTTCTGATCACCGGAATCGGCGAGCTCACCACGAACGATCCGGAGCTGGGCAAGCTCCGCGACGCCGCGCTGGTGCTCGACGGCGAGACCGTCGCGTGGGCCGGCCCGGCGGGGCGGGCTCCGGACGCCGACGAGCGGGTCGACGTCGAAGGACGGGCCGTGCTGCCCGGGTGGGTGGACAGCCACACTCACCTCGTGTTCGCGGGGGACCGGACCGCCGAGTTCGAGGCGCGGATGGCCGGACAGGCTTACGCGGCAGGCGGAATCGCGGTCACCGTCGATGCGACCCGGGCGGCTTCGGACGAGCAGCTGGTGGAGAACCTGCGTCGACATGTCGAGGAAGCGGCCGCGCAGGGCACCACGTGCCTGGAGACCAAGACCGGGTACGGCCTCACCGTCGCGGACGAGGCGCGGTCGGCACGGATTGCTGGCGAGGTCGCGGACGAGGTGACTTTCCTCGGCGCGCACCTGGTGCCGCCGGGTGCGGACGCGGAGTCCTATGTGGACTTGGTCTGCGGCGAGATGCTGGACGCGGTCGCGCCGCACGTGCGGTGGGCCGACGTGTTCTGCGAGACCGGTGCCTTCGACGAGGCACAGTCGGCGCGAGTGCTCAAGGCGGCGGCGGAACGCGGGCTTGGCCTTCGAGTGCACGGCAACCAGCTCGGCGAGGGGCCCGGCGTGCGCCTGGCGGTCGAACTGGACGCGGCGAGTGTTGACCACTGCACGTACCTCAGCGATGCCGATGTCGAGGCGCTCGCGTCGTCCAACACGGTCGCGACAGTGTTGCCTGCCTGCGATTTGTCCACGCGGCAGGCGCTCGCGCCGGCCCGGCGGCTGCTCGATGCCGGCGCGACGGTCGCGTTGGCGAGCAACGCGAATCCGGGCAGTTCGTACACCACGTCGATGGCGTTCTGCGTGACGACGGCAGTGCTGCAGATGCGGATGACCGTGGACGAGGCCGTGTGGTCGGCGACCGCTGGCGGCGCGCGGGCGCTTCGGCGCGAGGACGTCGGGTATCTGCGGCCGGGCGCGCGGGCGGATGTGCACGTACTTGACGCGCCGTCCACCACGCACCTCGCGTATCGGCCCGGGGTCCCGTTGACCCACGCGGTGTGGCGGAAAGGGGCGAGGCTGCGTTAATTCGGATGGCGGCCGTGTTCGCGGTGCGGCAGATCCTGTTCAACGGCTTCGACAACGTCCACTTCGGCAAAGAGTTCGTGCGGTACCCGAAGCGACCCGGAGATGTTCGCCGTGTGGAGCATTGTTTCCGGGGTGCGGAAGCAGATGATCGGTTTCGCGCCGCAGATCCGGCTCAGCTCTAACGAGCCGTACCTGACCGGTGCGTTCGGCGCTCGTCAGGGCAGGCCGATGACGACCTCCGCGCATTCTCCTCGCACGAGAGGCAGAAACTCGTGTTCGACCGGGTCGTGGGCTGGAAGCCCCGCGTGCGCCGGATGGTCGAAGCCCGGCTGCCGGGGCCGGAGCGAACACCGCGATGCTCGGCGGCGCCGCGCTGCGCAGCGGAGGACCGGACGTAATCGCGGAATACGAAGCGGATATGCGCCGGGATGGCTTCGCCGCGGTCCGCGAATCCGCGGCGCATGGCGTGCAGCACCGGAGACAGAACCCCTTGCCGGAAATGTCCGTTCTATAAAAGGCTCGGGAAGTGCGCGAGGGCAGAGTTCCTGCCCCCGCGCCCGAACGTGATTACGGTCCCGCACCGCTTGGGCGACGATCAAGAAGGACCAGCAGGTGAACGGCAGAAAACCGTTGGCACCAGCAAGATCCTGTTCATTCAGAGTTCAACTACTGGCCACTCGCTGAGGGATCTGGGCGCCCCGCCGACGTCGGTACCGTCAGTTCCGCAGGACACTCCGACCTGGAGAGCGGGCATGGACTTTTCTCTCATCGTCCTGGTGGTGATCGTCGCGGCGCTGGCCTTCGACTTCACCAACGGGTTCCACGACACGGCCAACGCGATGGCCACTTCGATCGCCACCGGTGCGCTCAAGCCCCGGGTCGCGGTCGCGATCTCGGCGGTGCTGAATCTCGTCGGCGCGTTTCTTTCGATCGAGGTCGCGAAAACCATTTCCGGCGGGATCGTCGACGACACCAAGGTCACGCCGGTGGTGATTTTCGCCGGATTGGTCGGGGCGATTGTCTGGAATCTCGTGACGTGGCTGGTCGGGCTGCCGTCGAGTTCGTCGCACGCGCTGTTCGGCGGGCTGATCGGGGCGACCTGGATCGCGTCCGGCGCGGACGCCGTGCACTTCGCGAAGGTCGTCGAAAAGGTGCTGATCCCGGCGGTCGCGTCGCCGGTGGTGGCGGGCATCGTCGCGATCGTCGGCACCTTCCTCGTCTACCGGATCACCGCCAAGGCGCGGCAGGACGTGGTCGGCAAGAGCTTCAAGACCGGACAGGTGCTTTCGGCGAGCCTGGTTTCGCTCGCGCACGGCACCAACGACGCGCAGAAGACGATGGGCGTCATCACGCTCGCGCTGATCGCGGGCGGTTCGCTCGCGCCAGGGTCGAGCCCGCCGGTGTGGGTGATCCTCGCCTCCGGCACGGCGATCGCGCTCGGCACCTACTTCGGCGGCTGGCGGATCATCCAGACGATGGGCAAGAAGCTCACCGAAATCCAGACGCCGCAAGGGTTCGCCGCCGAGACGAGTTCCGCGGCGGTCATCCTGGCCTCGTCGCACCTCGGCTTCGCGCTGTCGACCACGCACGTCACCTCCGGCGGCATCATCGGCTCCGGGCTCGGCCGGAAACTCGCCGAGGTGCGCTGGGGCGTCGCGGGCAAGATGGTGATCGCCTGGGCGCTCACGCTGCCCGCCGCCGCGATCGTCGGGGCCGTCGCCGCCGCGGTCTCCACGCGCGGCAGCTGGGGCACCGTCCTCGTGGGCGGCGTCGGCGTGCTGCTCGCGCTGGGCATCTGGCTCGCGTCGCGGCGCAACCCGGTCACGCCGTCCACTGTCAACAACGAGCCGGAGGCCGCCGAGGCCGCCCCGGCCGCGGCCTGAGGGAGCACGACATGGCGATCAACTGGGGTGCCCTCGGCATCGTTTTCGTGGTGTCGCTGGCCGCGGCGGTCGTGTTGACCGGGCTGTTCGCGTACGGCGTGCGCGGACTGTCGGAGCGGGTGACGGCGCGGGCGAATGGCGGCAGCGGCACGATGCAGCTGACCGGTTCGGTCGTGTGCTTCACGATCTGCGCCGCGGTCATCGGGTACGGGATCTACCTGATCGTGGCCTAGTCGAGCGCCGCCTCCGCGCGGGTTCGCAGTTCTTCCGGAAGCTCGCCGAGCAGCGGCCGCACCGTTGCCCGGCGAGCTTCGTCCAGGTGGGTCAGCACGTCCAAAGCCGGGGCCCACAACGACTCGTCCGCAGCGGCGGTGCGGACCAGCGAAGGCAGCCGGTCGTCGCCGAGCAGGCTGAGCAGGTGGTCGATCCGGCTGTGGTCGTCCAGCACGTACGCGGTGCGCAGGAGGCCGGCGTCGTCCAGCAGGCCGACGCAGCGGCGGACCGTGTCATCCGGCAGATGGCCGACGAACCGGCCGAGGGTGATCCAGTCCTCGCGGCGGGTCAGTTCCTCGGCGACCGCCACGACCGTCGGCACCGGGATCCGCGTGATGATCGACGTCGCGCGCCGGGGGTCCAGTTCGGCCGCGACCGAGGCGAGGAACTTCGGCGACAGCCGTTTCGCGACATCGACCCCGCGGGACACGTCGACCAGTCCGGCGATCCGCGCGCACAGCAGCGGGCCGAACACCTTCTCCGCGATTTTCGCGATCACTCCCGCGGGCAGCAGCTTGCTCGCCAGCGCCATCCGCTCCAGCACGACGAGGTTCGCGTCGAACAGCGTGGTCGTCACCTGCTCGCGCAGCAGCCGCACCTCGCTCTGGTCGACGTCGGCGAGATAGTCGAGGCGGGCGGGGTCGACGTCGAGCACCCGGGCGAGCTTCAGGATTTCCGGGTTCACAGGCCGACCGCTTTCCGCACCGCGCCGCGCAGCAGCGCCGGCACGTACTTCAGGCTTTCCTCCCCCGCGCGGGCGAGCGCCTGCGCTTGCCGGTGCCGGGCGTCCCGCAACGCCGCCGCCAAATCCTGTTTGTGCTGTTCAGGCAGGGATTCGATGCCGTCCGGCAGAGGAGCGCCGAGCTGCTCGGCCAAGGTGCGTTCAGCCATGGTGACCCATCATGCCGCACGAGACCGACCTTGACTTTCGGCAGTGGTGACGAATCGGGCGGCCCTTGTAGCGTCAGCGGAATGAAGGAAGCGACGCGAGTCCGCTGGCGCGTGGCGTTCGACGTGCTGCTGTGGGCTGCGTTGTGCGGATTCGTCCTGCTCGACGCGTCGAACAGCGCGAACAGCTGGGAACTCGCCTACGGACTGGTGTCGGTCACCCTGGCGATGGCGACGGCCCGCGTCTATCCGGCGTTCGCGCTGGCAGTGGCGATGGCGACGGCGCTCGTCATCGCGTTCGGCTGGGGCGGCCGGGTGGCGGTGTGGGAGTTCTTCCTGATCGTCGTGATCTCCTACTCGGCCGGTCTGCGGCTCGCCCGGGCGCGCGTGGCGTTGATCAGCTTCTTCGCCGTCGCGGTGGCCGGGCTTCCGCTGGCCTTGCTGCCGACGTCGAGCTTCGACGCGTGGGGCGCGGTGCTCGGCACGCTCGCGTTCGCCGGGGTCGCGCCGTGTCTGCTCGGCCGGCACGTGCGGCTGCGCCGCGAACTCGCGCAGGACGGGTGGCGGCGTGCCGAGGAGATGGAGAGCAGGCACCGGCTGGTCGCGCAGGAGGCGCGGCTGCGGGAGCGGGCCCGGATCGCCAGCGACATGCACGATTCGCTCGGCCACGAGCTGAGCCTGATCGCGGTGCGGGCGGCCGCGTTGGAGGTCGACCGCGAGCTTGGCGACAAGCAACGTCAGGCCGCCGGAGAGCTCCGGGCGGGCGCGGCGACCGCGACGGAACGGTTGCGCGAGATCATCGGCGTGCTGCGCGAGGACGCCGCGCCGATCGAGCCGGTGCAGGGCGATCTGGGGGAGCTGATCGACCGCGCGCGGGCGTCCGGGATCGAGATCGGCGCGCGGATCGACAACCTGAACGGCGTCCCGCCGATGGTCGCCCGAGCGCTCTACCGCGTGGTGCAGGAAGGGCTCACGAACGCGGCGAAGTACGCGCCCGGCGCGGCCGTCACGGTGGTCGTCGCCACCACCGGCGAGGCGACCGACATCCGGGTGCGGAACGCGCCGCCGCCCGCCGGGCCGTTGCCCGGCCGGTCCGGGCAGCGGGGGTTGATCGGGCTGCACGAGCGGGTGCGGCTGGTCGGCGGAAGCCTCACGGCGGGCCCGGTGGACGGCGGGTTCGAGGTGGCGGCCACTCTGCCGCACCACGCGGCACCCGCGCCGGAACAGGACGACGACGGGATCGGGCAGGCCGCGCGCGAGCTGGAACGCGCCCGGCGCGCCGTCCGGTCGAGTCTCATCCAGGCGATCGTGGTGCCGTTGGCGCTGTTCGGGGTGGTGGTCGGCGGGGCTGGCGTGACGTTCCTGGTGCAGTGGTCGACCTCGGAGCTGCCGCCGGAATCGTACGCGCGGATCCAGCTCGGCATGCCGCGTTCGGCCGTCGAACCGATGCTTCCGGCTCGCCAGCGCACGACGCTGCCGTCGATCAACGTGCCGCCGCAGCCTTCCGGAAGCACCTGCGAGTACTACGGAGCCGGCCGCAGCTGGCTCAACTTCAACCGTGCCGTATACCGGCTGTGCTTTGTGGACAATCGAGTGGCGAGCAAGGATTTTTACAGTGAGGACGAACGGTGATCCGCGTACTGCTGGCCGACGACGAAGCGATGATCCGCGCCGGAGTGGCCGCGATTCTGGCTTCGGACAAGGAGATCGAAGTGGTGGCCGAGGCCGCGGACGGACGCGCGGCGGTCGAACTGGCGCGCGCGAACCGGCCGGACGTCGCGTTGCTCGACATTCGCATGCCCGGTCTCGACGGACTCGCCGCGGCGGAGGAGATCCGGAAGTTGCTGCCGGACACCGGCGTCCTGATGCTGACGACGTTCGGGGAGGACGAGTACATCGAACGCGCGCTCGGCCTGGGCGCGAGCGGGTTTCTGCTCAAGGCGGGCGATCCGCGTGAGCTGCTTGCCGGGGTGCACGCGGTCGCCGACGGTGCGGCGTTCCTGTCGCCGAAGGTCGCGCACCGGGTGATCACGCGGTTGTCCGGCAACCGGTTCAGCCGCGCCGCGACCGCCCGCGAGCGGGTGAGTGTGCTCACGAACCGGGAACGGGAAGTACTGGCACTGCTGGCCGAAGGACTGTCCAATGCGGACATCGCGGCGCGGATGTTCGTGGTGGAAGGCACGGTGAAAGCGCACGTGAGCACGATCCTGACCCGGCTGGACGCGCGGAACCGGGTGCAGGCCGCGATCACGGCTTTCGAAGCCGGGCTGGTTTAAAGCTTCGGCGGTTGCCAACGGCTGATGCCGGCCCCGACTCGCGTGGTGACCGCCGCGGGGAGCAACCGGGTGAAAGCCGCCCGCAGCGCGACCGCCGCCGGATTGCGGAGGAGCGGCCCGCTGGCTCCGGCCTGGATCGACGCCTTCGCGACCTTCTGCGTGCGCGGGCGACGTTCCGCGTCGTAGCGCCGGAGTGCTTCGTCCACTGTGGACGACCGGACGTGCGAGGCCAGCACCACCGCGTCCTCCAGCGCCTGGCAGCCGCCTTGCCCGAGGAACGGCGGCATCGCGTGCGCGGCGTCCCCGAGGAGCGCGATCCGCCCGCGGACGTAGCTGGGCAGCGGCGTCGCCAGGTGATACGTGTCGTGCAGCAGGATTTCCGGCGTGGCCTCGATGAGCTGCGGGATCGGGTCGTGCCAGTGTCCGTACTTCGCGCGGAGGTAGGCGCGGCGGTCGTCGTGCCGGATCCCGGCCGGGCGGGCTTCGGAGACCCACCAGTACACCTCGTCGTCCAGCAGCGGAAGGACGCCGATTTCGATCCCGGCCGCCCAAGTCGTGCTGAGGGTGGGCTTCAACGGCAGGATGGCGATGCCGCGGAAGGCCGCACCGCCGCTGTACTCGACGCGCGCGGCCGGGAAGAGCGCCTGCCGGATCGGGCTGTTGATTCCGTCGGCTGCCACGACCAGGTCCGCTTCGATCGAGCCGGACCCGTGGTGCACGGTGCCGTTCTGCTCGACGCTCGTCACCTCGACCCCGGTCCTCAGGCATTCGTCCGGCAGCGCGGACCGCAGCGTTTCGATCAGATTCGCCCGGTGGATCGCGCCCAGCGGCAACCCGTGGCTGCGCACGAAGAGGTCCGCGTCCCAGCTGGCCAGCCGACGCCCGCGCCAGTCGACCAGTCCGCCGCCGTGCTGGGCGGAGATCCGGGGCTCGACGCCCAGCTCGGCCAGCGCCCGCTGCGCGTTGGGCCACAGAGAGATCCCCGCGCCGATGGCGGTGAGCTCCGGCGCCCGTTCGAGCACCGCGACCTCCCATCCGACCCGGCGCAAGCCGATCGCCGCGGCCAGTCCGCCGATGCCGCCCCCGACCACGACCGCGCGTCGCGAAGCCATGCCGACCTCCTCTACGTCTGTAGAGGACTCTACACCTGTAGTGTGCCGGGCGTGGAACGGATTGCCGTGATCGGCGACGCGGCCATCGAGGTCATCGCGGCCGAGGGCATGCGCGGGCTGACTCACCGCGCTGTCGACCGGGCGGCTGGGCTGCCCGCGGGCTCGACGTCGTACTACGCGCGCACTCGCGTCGCGCTGCTCGAACTCGCCGCGGACCGGATGGTCGCACTCGACCAAGCGGAAGTCGCGCCGCCGAAAGGGAAACTCGCGGAGTTCCTCGGCGCGATGGTGCACCGATCGATCACCGCTGGCCGCACCAGAATGCTCGCGCGCTACGAATTCGCGCTGGAATCGGTCCGGCGGCCGGAGTTGCGAGCCCGATACGACGCCGGCGGGCTCGAATTGCGCCGCCGGTGCGCGGAAGTGCTGGCCGCGGCCGGTTCTGCGACCCCGGAGGAGCACACTCGCGTGCTCATCGGCTGGCTCGACGGATCGATCTTCGACGCACTCGCGGGCACGGGCTCCGTCCACCCGCCGACCGAGGCCGAACTGGTTGCCGGAGCCCGTGCCGTGCTCGCCGGGCTGGGATTGCCGGACGCGTGATCAGGCGTCGCGGCGGTTCAGCACCGCGGTCCCCGCGCCGATCCCGGCGACCGCCCAGCCGAGGCAGACCAGCACGCCGACCCACGGTCCGTACGGCGGCGGGCTGCCGAAAAGCGGGTTCACGTCGCCGGACGGCACCATCGCGTTGATCCCCGCGAAGGCCGGGAAATAGTCCATTGCCCCAGAGACCACGTAATTCGAGATCAGCATCGGCAACGGCAGCAGCAGCACGATCACCACTACCAACGTCCCCGCCGCGCTGCGCAGCACGAACGAAACCCCCAGGCACAGCACGCCGAGCAGGGCGAAATACGCCCCCATGCCCAGCGCGGTAGCCGCCCCCTGCGACAGCGACGTGGCACCCCCAGCCCCACGCATCAGCACCGAGGCGACCCCCATGCCCAGCGCGGCGACCACCACGCCGTAGCCGAACAGCACCGGCACCAGCACCGCGGCCTTGGCGGCAGTGACCCGAGGCCGCACCGGAACCCATTGCAGCGTCGAGCGAATCGACCCGCTGGTGTATTCGCTGGTCACGAACAACGTCGCGACCGCGAGCACGCAGAACTCGACCAGGTAGATCGCCCCGGACGTGACGATGCCGTGCGCGGTCTGCTGCCGATCGCTGTTGGCGTGCTGGGAAATTCCCGAGACAACCGAATAGAACGCCATCAACAGCACCCCGCCGGCGAGCGACAGCCACGTCGCCCGCACCGACCAGAACTTGGTCCACTCCGCCGAAATCGCCAGCTTCGTCATGCCGTAACCCCGTATTCCACCGAGCCGGCGGTCAGTTCCATATACGCCTGCTCCAGCGAGGCCGTCCGCTCCGTCAGCCCGTGCAGCCGAACGCCCAGTTCGTGCGCCGCATCCCCGATTTCGGCCGCGCTCGCGTCGTCCACGAGCAATTCGCTGTCCGCTCCGGGCAGCACTGAACGGCCGTTCGCGCGAAGCCAGTCCGCGAGTCTCGTGCGTTCGGCCGGATCCGGCGCGAGCACCGCGACCGACTTGCTCGAGTTTCCCGCGATGAACTCGCCGATCGCCGCGTCGGCGAGGAGCGCACCCTTGCCGATGACCAGCAGGCGGTCCGCGGTCAGCTGCATCTCGCTCATCAGATGGCTGGACACGAATACCGTGCGCCCTTCGGAGGCGAGCGAGCGCATCAGCTGCCGCACCCAGCGCACGCCGTCCGGGTCGAGGCCGTTGACCGGCTCGTCGAACATCAGCACACCCGGGTCGCCGAGCAGCGCGCCGGCGATGCCGAGCCGCTGGCTCATGCCGAGCGAGAACGTCCCGGCGCGCTTGCCCGCGACATCGCTCAGCCCGACCGTCGCGAGCACTTCCTCGACGCGGCTGGCGGCGATTCCGTTGCTGCGCGCCATCGCGAGCAGATGCTTGCCCGCGCTGCGGCCGGGATGTACGGCCTTCGCATCCAGCAGTGCGCCGACTTCCCGCAACGGAAACCGCAATTCCGCGTACGGTTTGCCGCGGATCAGCGCGTCGCCGGAGTCCGGCCGGTCGAGGCCGACGGTCATCCGCATGGTGGTGGACTTGCCCGCGCCGTTCGGGCCGAGGAACCCGGTCACCGTGCCCGCCTCGATGACCGAGGTGAGGGCGTCGACCACGGTTTTCTGGCCGTAGCGCTTCGTCAATCCGCGAAACGTGATCATAGGGCGAAGTCTGCGCCCGCGCGGAGTGCGCGGACATCAGCCGAGCGTCCCGGACCGACCCTGACTTTAGGCAGGGGTCAGCGCGCCCGGCGGGTGGTGTGCCGGGTCGGGCTGGCCGTCGTGGGGTCTTCTGGCCACGGGTGTTTCGGGTAGCGGCCGCGGAGGTCGGCGCGGACGGCGGCGTATCCGGTGCGCCAGAAGGATTCGAGATCGGCGGTGACCGCGGCCGGGCGACCGGCGGGCGACAGCAGGTGCAGCACCACCGGCACGCGGCCGTCGGCGAGCGACGGCGTCTCGGTCCAGTCGAAAGTCTCCTGCAGCTTCACCGCGAGTACCGGCTGGTCGCCGCGGTAGTCCACGCGGTAGTGCGAACCGGACGGGACTTCGAGCCGGTCCGGGGCGAGTTCGTCGAGCCGCGCGGCCTCGGGCCAGGGGAGCAGGCCGCGCAGGGCGGCTCCGGCGTCGACGTTCGCCAGGTCGGCCCGGCGACGGACCTTCGAGAGGTCCAGCCAGCTGTCTGCCTCGGACAGCAGCGACTCGTCGTCCACGGACGGCCATGGATCACCCAGGACGCGGTGCAGGAACGCCAGGCGTTCGCGGAGGCGGGTGCCGTCTTGGCTCCAGCGCAGCAAGCCCAGGCCTTCGGTACGGAGTCCGGCGACAACTGCGTCGTGGACGAGCTGTGGGTCCGGGTTGCGCAACGGCTTTTCCGACAACACGATCGCGCCCAGGCGGCGGACGTGCCGGGCGACCACATCGCCGTCCCAATGCACTTCGTCCACTTCGGACACCAGGGTCGGCGCGGCTCGGACGGCCAGCGCTTCGTCGGCGGTCGCGGCGAGCCGGATGGTGCCGTGCGCTCTGCCCGGGTCGCGGGTGGCCTCGGCGACCGCCAGCCATTCGGCGTCGCCCAGCCCGCTGCCGCTCGGCAGTTCGGCCGCCGTGCCGCCGGCCATCAGATACACCGGGGCCGAGCCCGCGCGCCGCCGGGCCAGGCGTTCCGGATGGGCGAGGGCGACGACGAGCGCGGCGTCCGGGCCTGCGGACGCTGGCGAATCGACCAACGCGGCCAGCCGTTTCGCTTCCCGCTGCCATCGGCGAGCCGCGTCGTCGTGTGCGGAACGGAGCCGGCGCAGTTCGGCTTCGACGTCGGTCAGTGTCGCTCCGGCGTCGAGCAGCGCGACCACTTCCGCGGCCTGCCGAGCGCCGACCGCCTCGGCCCCGTCCAGCAAGGCGCGCGCCAATCGTGGGTGCAGGCCGAGGTCGGCCATCTTCTGTCCGCGCGGCGTGACGGTTCCGTCGGCCGTGGTCGCACCGAGTGTCACGAGCAGGCTTCGCGCGGCGGCGAGCGCGCCTTCGCCGGGCGGGTCCCACCAGGCGAGGCCGGTTCCGTCCGGAGTGGACCAGCAGGCGAGTTCCAACGCGAACCGCGCCAGTTCAGCGGTGCGGATTTCCGGCTCCGGATACGCGGGCAGCGTCGCTTGCTCGTGTTCCGGCCAGCAGCGATACGCCCGGCCAGGCGCTTCCCGACCCGCCCGGCCAGCTCGTTGTTCCGCTACCGCGGCCGAGACCCGCACCGTGGCGAGCCCAGCCAGGCCGCGTCGATGGTCCACCCGAGGGACGCGGGCGAGACCGGAATCGACAACCGCGCGGACGCCGGGAACGGTCAGGCTCGATTCGGCGACGGCGGTCGCGAGAACTACCCGCCGCCGGTCGCGTGGCCGCAAGGCCTCGTCTTGGCGGGCTGCGGAAAGCCGTCCGTGCAGCGGAAGTACGTCCGCGTCGAGCGAACTCAGCAACGCCGACGTACGCGCGATTTCCCCGGCCCCAGGAAGGAACGCGAGCACATCACCGTCCCCTTCGGACAGTGCTTTCCGGACCGCCGAAGCGACTGCGGCTTCCGGGCGTTCCCCGCGCGCCGGAGCGCGATAGCTCAGCTCAACCGGATACGTGCGGGCGTGTGCGGTAATCACCGGAGCGTCGCCGAGGAGTTCGGCGAGCCGTCCGGACGCGACCGTCGCCGAGGTCGCGAGCAGGCGCAGGTCGTCGCGCAGCCCGGCGCGGACGTCGAGGAGCAAGGCGAGCAGCAGATCCGCGTCGAGATGACGTTCGTGGCACTCGTCGAGTAAGACCGTCGACACCCCGGCCAGCTCCGGATCGTGCTGTACCCGCCGCACCAGCAGCCCCGAGGTCACCACTTCGATCCGCGTGCGTGACGACACCTTCCGGTCGCCGCGCACCGCGTACCCGACCGTCTCGCCGACAGGTTCGCCCAGCAGCGCAGCCATCCGTGCGGCCGCCGCCCGAGCCGCGAGCCGACGCGGCTCAGCGACCACGACACGTCCTTCGCCGCGGTTCAGCGCGAGCGGCACGAGCGTGGTCTTCCCGGTACCGGGCGGGGCGACGAGCACCGCGGCGCCGTGGTCGTCGAGCGCGCTCAGCACGGACGGCAGCACCGCGCGGACGGGCAGGTCCGGCAGCGAGGACAGGTCGGTCACTGCTCGGTGATCTCCGGTGGATTCGGCAACGGGTAGTTCGACGGCCCGATGTTCGTCTCCAGCGACTTCCGCCAGGCCCCGGTCGACACCATCTTCCGGATCGCGTCGTCCACCGCGTGCTGGCCCTCGGTGTCGCCCTTGCGCAGGCCGATGCCGTACCGCTCAGTGGAAAACGGGCGGCCGACCACCTTGAGCAGCTCCGGATTCTGCGCGACGTACCCGGCGAGGATCACCGCGTCCGTGGTGACCGCGTCGACCTGGTTGGCCAGCAGCGCGGTGACGCAGTCCGGATACCGCGGGTACTCGACCAGCTTCACCATCTGCGCGAACTTGTCCTTCACCGTCTGCGCGGGCGTCGAGCCGGTGACCGAGCAGAGCCGTTTGCCGTTGAGGCTTTCCGGGCCGGTGATGTCCGCCGAGGTGAGCCGCACCAGCAGGTCCTGGCCGGTGACGAAGTACGGGCCGGCGAAGCTCACCTGCTGCTTCCGCTTGTCGGTGATCGAATAGGTGGCCACGACCAGGTCGACCGCGCCCGAGGCGAGGTCGGTCTCGCGGCGGGCCGGGGTGGTCTCGTGCCAGGTGATGTGGTCCGGGTCGACCCCCAGTTCGCGCGCGACGAAAGTAGCGACGTCGACGTCGAAACCGGTGAACCTGCCGTCGACGGTTCGTTGCGAAAGGCCGGGCGCGTCGAACCGGATCCCGATGGTCAGGTGGTTGCCGTCACGCGCCCGGGTGGGAAGCGGGTCGTCCTTGGATACCGTCGACGATCCGCACGAGACGCAGCTGACCAGCAGAAACACCGCGGCGAGCGCTGCGCGAAACCGCATCGGTGCCTCCGCTTCGCCGGTTGGCTGCTCACATAGTTCTCAGGTCAGACGGCTAGCCTAAGCGCGTGCGCCGACTGCCCCAACCTGTACTCGACACCATCGGCACGCTCGCCCGGCTCGGGCTGGCTGCCGTGTGGCTCGTGTCCGGCGGCCTGAAGATCGCCGACCCGGGGCAGACGTACATCGCCGTACAGGCCTACGACGTGCTCCCGCACGCGCTGGTGCGCCCGGTCGCCACCGGGCTGCCGCTGCTGGAGCTGGTGCTCGGGCTGCTGCTGCTCGCCGGGCTGGCCACGCGCTGGGTCGCGGGCGCGTCGCTGCTGCTGCTGGCCGTGCTCGTCGCCGGCATCGCGCAGTCGTGGGCGCGCGGGCTGAGCATCGACTGCGGCTGCTTCGGCGGCGGCGGGCACGTAGCCGCCGGCCAAACCGAATACCCGCAGGAGATCCTGCGCGACGCCGGCTTCGCCCTGCTCGCGGTGTGGCTGCTCGTCCGGCCGCGCACCTGGCTTTCGGTCGACGGCTGGCTCGGCTGGGGCGCGGGACGGAAATCCGGGAACTCCGGCGAGGTTTCGGACGACTACCCCAAGGGCATCGCGGAAGGGAATTAGGAACAGTGGGTGGAGCTGCGCGCAACGCGCGGAAAAGCCGTCAGCAGGCGGCGGCCGCGAGGTCGGTCGCCCAGGCGCGGGGCTCGGGAAGCGACCGGAACAAGATCATCGCCGTGGTGGTCGCGGTCGTGGTGATCGCCGCGCTCGTGATCGGCGGCGTGCTCTGGATCAACTCGAGCAAGAACGCCACGCAGGACAGCGCGATCCAGCCGGGCACGCCCTCGGCGCTCGGGCCGGGCGTCGTCGAGAAGCGCGACGGCGTCGTGGTGTCGGTCGGCAAACCGGGCGCGCCGAAGACCATCGACCTGTACGCCGACTTCCTGTGCCCGTACTGCGCCAAGCTGCAGCAGGACTTCGGGCAGCGGATGGAGAAGGCGATCAACGACGGCCAGCTCACCGTGCGCTACCACATGGTGATCCTGCTCAACCAGAACTCGGACCCGCCGGGCTACTCGCTCGAGTCGGCGAACGCCGCGCTCGCCGCCGCCGACCAGCAGAAGTTCACCGCGTTCCACGACGCGCTGTTCAAGAACCAGCCCTCGGAAGGCGGCCGCGGGTACGACAAGGCCCAGCTGATCAAGCTCGGCCAGGACCTCGGGATCACCGATCCGAAGTTCGCGCAGACGGTCAACGCCGGCACCTACGACCAGCAGCTGCAGGCGGCGTTCCAGCAGATCCAGAGCGACCCGAAACTCCAGCAGGACTTCGGCAACGGCCAGGTCGGTTTCGGCACGCCGACGGTCGCGGTCAACGGCAAGGCCGTCCCGGCGCAGGGCGACTGGCTGACGAAGATCCTCAACGGCTGACCTGATCCGGTCATTTCGCCTGTTCGGGCACAACTCGTCCGCTAACCTGGGCCGCAGGGCTCAGGGGAGGGGCGGGTTGTGTCCGGTTTTCATGTCGACGACGGCGCGTACGAGAACTACGCGAAGCAGGTCGACCCACTCGGCGACGAGGTGCGTTCCGCGGCGAAAGCGCACGTCGGTCAGCATGTGACGCTGTCCGGCGACGGGTTCTCCGCGATCGGGGACGAATCCGGGTTCGCCGGCGCGTACGGCGCGCGGATGCGGGCGTTGCAGGAACGCCTGCACGCGCTCGGCGGCGGCTGGCACGACGTCGGCGAGGCAGCCCGGCGCACGCAGGGCAATTACGCCGCGGTCGAGCAGGAACACGGCGACGCGTTGCGCAGGCTTTCGTGAACGCTCCGGTCGATCATCTGGTCCGCAACGGGCTGGACACCACGAACCAGTTCGCCGCGAAGCTGAAGCACGACCCGGCGGCGATCAACGGCGCGCGCGACGGGCATATCGCGCTGCAGACGTCCGTCGGCCAGGCCAACCAGCGCTCGGGCGCTCAGCGGGTGAATTTGGCGGCGGCCAGTTCCGGGGCGACCTCGGAGCGCGCGGTCGCGACGTCGAAGGATCTGGAGAAGGAAGTCCAAGACCTGCTCGACGAGAGCGCGGAAATCGAGCGGGCGGTCGCCGAGGCGGCGGAGACGCTGCACGTCGGCGAGATCCGCAACGACCAGGTCCGGGACCAGATCCTGCGAGAGATCGCGTCGTCGATGAAGGCGCTCGCGGCGGTCAACGGCATTCAGCCGCCGGAGAGCCGGGCGGCCGCGGCGCGGCAGATCTTGTTGCGGTTGCAGGCGAAGATCGGCGAGTTGACCGGCCAGGCGGCGACGTTCACCGAGGAGACGCTCGGGAAGCTGACCGGACTGGGGCAGCGGCTCGGCGGGTCGGAAACGACGGCCGCGAGCAGCGCGACGACGTCGGTGCCGCAGGCGTTCAACCACAACGGCGCGCACGTCAGCCACGGCGGCGGAGGTGGCGGTGACAGCGGTGGCGGCGGAGGCGGTGGCGGGTTCGCCGGGAAGCCGCGGTTGCCGGTGGCCGTTCCGCCGCAGCCGGGCAGCGGCGTCGGTATCAACTTGCCGGGCGGGAAAACCGTGATGGCACCGAATGAAACCGCGGCCAAGGCGGTGCGGGCGGCGCTGTCTCAGCTGGGCGTGCCGTACGTGTGGGGCGGGACCGCGCGCGGGCAGGGGCTCGACTGCAGCGGGTTGACCATGACGTCCTATCAGGACGCCGGGTTGCAGTTGCCCCGGACGGCGCGGCAGCAGACGGTCGGGGCGGAAGTGCCGTCGATCGACCAGTTGCTGCCGGGCGATTTGGTGGTGTGGTCCGGGCACGTCGCGATGGTGATCGGCGACGGGCAGATGGTCGAGGCCGGGGACCCGGTGCAGATCAGCAAGATCCGCACGACCAACGCGGGGCAGCAGTTCATCGGGTTTTACCGGCCGACGGGGTGAGTGGTGGCTGAATTCGACCTGGATCGCGCGGTGGCGCGGGTGATGGAGGAGGCCTCCCGGACCGGGGAAGCGGCCGCTGCCCGGTTCGAACGGGCTGGGCCGGTGGTCGGGAAGGCCGCTGCTGGAGGGGTTTCGGTTGAGGTCGCGCCGGGCGGGTTGCTGACGGGGCTGACGTTGACTCGGTCCGCGTTGCGTAGCGGGTCGGAGGCGGTGGCCGCGCAGATTCTCGAGCTGTCGCGGCGGGCCGAGCGGCGGGCTGGGGACCGGATGCATCAGGTTTTGTCGCCGGTGCTGGGGGCCGACGCCGTGACCGCGCTGGGGTATGCGCCGTTGGCTGAGGACGATCCGGATTCCTACGACGAAGAGCCGGTGACGTGGTGAAGACCCGGGAACTGATTGAGCAGGCTCGTTCTCGGGAGGCGGCGTTGGCGCAGGTCGCCTCGTTGATGGCGCAGGCGCGGGGATCGGCTCATGCCGTGGACGGGTCGGTTGAGGTGACCGTGGACGCACTGGGGTCGCTGAAGCGGTTGTGGCTCGCGCATTCGGTGGCGGAGAGGGATCCGTCGCGGGTTTCGGCGTTGGTGCTCGAGGTGGTGCGGGTGGCGATGGCTGAGGCTGAGCAGGATTGCTACAACCGGGTGGGGTTGTTGTTGGGGGAGGAGGCTGGGCTGCTCGTGGAGGCGCTGTCTGGGCGGGCGGCTCCGGCTCGGTCCGCGGATGATGATCCGGGGATGACGGTGGAGGAGTTTCAGCGGTTGCGGGCGGAGCGGGTGGGGGAGAGGCGGTTTCCTCCTCATCACCTTGCTGTTGAGTCCACTGTGGAGGATGGGTGGGAGGGGTTTGATCCGGCTTCGTTGCGGTCGGATCGGTGAGAGGGGGGCTTGGGGGCTGACGCCCCCTTCGGGGGTGGGGGTTGCGTGGGGCACCCCGAAGGTTGATTGTGACTACGGTCTGGGGTTGGGGGAGGGGTGGGTGCCTCGGGAGATCGGAAG
>NZ_ASXG01000024.1 GCF_000411975.1 Amycolatopsis orientalis DSM 43388 | reverse complement strand
TTTTTTTCAAGCAGAAGACGGCATACGAGATGGTGCAAGGTAAAGATTGAAATAGATCCAGCATTTGCTCAGGACTTCCGATAACGGATGCTGAAAAGTGGTCAGATGCGGATAAAAGGTAATGACCGAGTGATAAATCACCACCAGACAAATACATAACCCTTTGATCTGGTTAATCCATAGCTCTTTTTGTTTCATCAGGACAACACGCTCTTTTTTAATTTACATGCGGTTGATCCTGCGGGTTATGACCCGAGGTGTAATGGGTATCTGTCTGTATTGGATGATTTTTCAGATTAAGATCAGGCGGC
>NZ_ASXG01000023.1 GCF_000411975.1 Amycolatopsis orientalis DSM 43388 | reverse complement strand
CAGACTACGACCAGTGATCAGCCAGCCCATCCAACCGGTCCCCACACACAAGCCGGAATCTAATTCCCTCAAGGAGCCCTTCACGGACCTCTATGCGGCATTGGGGGCGCGAGCGTCAGCCGATCGTCGAGGCGTCGATCACGAAGCGGTACCGCACGTCGCTGTTCTCGACCCGCGCGTACGCCTCGTTCACCTGGTCCGCGCTGATCTTCTCGATCTCCGCGCCGACGCCGTGCTCGGCGCAGAAGTCCAGCATCTCCTGCGTCTCCGCGATGCCGCCGATCATCGAACCGGCCAGCACGCGGTTGCCGCCGAGCAGGGAGAAGACGTTGTACTCCAACGGTTCCCCCGGTGCGCCGACGTTCACCATCGCGCCGCCGACGCGCAGCAGGCTGAGGTAGGCGTCGACCGGCAGCTTCGCCGAAACGGTGTTGAGGATGACGTCGAACCGGCCGGCGAGCGTCTCGAAGGTCGACTCGTCGCTGGTCGCGTAGTAGTCCTTCGCGCCAAGCCGAAGGCCGTCTTCCTGCTTCTTGAGGCTCTGGCTGAGCACGGTGACTTCCGCGCCCATCGCGACGGCCAGCTTGACCGCCATGTGCCCGAGCCCGCCAAGGCCGACGACGGCGACCTTCTTGCCTGGCCCCGCGCCCCACCGGCGCAGCGGCGAGTACGTGGTGATGCCCGCGCACAGCAGCGGCGCGGCGACGTCCAGCTCGATGCCTTCCGGAATCCGGCAGACGAACGCGTCCTTCACGACGATCTGGCGGCTGTATCCGCCGTAGGTGTTCTCGCCGTCGAAGCCGACCCCGTTGTAGGTCTGCACGTTCCCCTTGACGCAGAACTGCTCGGTCCCGGCGCGGCAGTACTCGCATTCGCCGCAGGAATCGACCATGCAGCCGACCCCGACCCGGTCGCCGACCTGGTACTTCGTCACGTCCGAACCGACCGCGGCGACCACGCCGGCGATCTCGTGGCCGGGCACCATCGGGAAGATCGCGGTGCCCCAGTCCTGGTTGACCTGGTGCAGGTCGCTGTGGCAGATGCCGGCGTACGCGATCTCGATCAGCACGTCGTCCGGCCGCAGGTCGCGGCGCTCGATCGTCGTCGGCGCGAGCGGTCCGCCCGCCGCCGCCGCGGCGATGGCGGAGGTGGTCGTGGTCATGAATCCCTCCTGGGTGTCCCGTCCGGTCGGGACAAGTCGATGTAAGAACCCTCTTACATCGACTAGCGTGGGCGTCGGCTTATTCCGGAGCGCGAGCACGATCGGGTGTGACCTACGACATGGCGGCGCAGTACCACCACCGCAATCTGCGCGCCGAACTCGTGCGCGTCTCACTCGACCTGATCGCGGAAAACGGGATCAGCGGGTTCTCGGTCGCCGAAGCCGCGCGACGGGCGAAGGTCTCCTCTGCCGCGCCGTACCGGCATTTTCCGGACCGCGCGGCATTGCTGGCCGCAGCCGTCACGGTCGCGGCGCGCCAGCTGCACGAACTCGCCGAGGAAGCGGCCGCCAGCGAAACGGACGATGGCGCCGCATTGGCCGCCGTCACCGCCGCACACACGAAGTTCCTGATCGACACCCGGATCGGCCTGCACGTGTTTTTCGCCGCCGAACTGGCTGACGTGCACTACGCCGAACTGCACGAGACCCGCCGCGAACTGATCGACGCGTCCCTGCTGCGCTGCCTCG
The DNA here is from genome assembly GCF_000411975.1 of Amycolatopsis orientalis DSM 43388. Classification (GTDB taxonomy): domain Bacteria; phylum Actinomycetota; class Actinomycetes; order Mycobacteriales; family Pseudonocardiaceae; genus Amycolatopsis; species Amycolatopsis orientalis_D. Next base: position 52,893 of record NZ_ASXG01000023.1, on the reverse strand, counting down.
CGATCACGCCGGATCCGGCCATCGCCTTGGAACTGATGGAGCAGCTCCACACCCAGGCCTACGGTTACGGCGATTTCTACCTCAACGGCGTCTCCCAATGGCTCGGCTACCCGCCGGAGCAGGTCGTCGCCAAATCGCGGCGGGCGGCGCGGATCGTGATCGAGGCTTATCGCGCGGGGAGTCCGGCGATCAGCCCGGCGGAGTGGTGACGTAGCGGGCGGCGAGCCAGGAACCGAAGGCGTGCAGGCGATCGGTGAGCGCGGACGGTTCGAGGACGTCGAAATCCACGTCCAGGTAAGCCAGCCAGCGGGCGGCCCAGTCGAGATCGTCGGTGCCGAAGCGGAGTTCGCATTCGTCGCCGTCTGCGACCACGGTGGCCACGCTCGGATCAACGAGTTCCCGGACCAACTCAGCGGCAGTGTGCACCTGGACCCGCACGCGATACCGCCACCTCGCGTCGGTGCGCAGATCGGCCACAGTGGACGGTGGTTCCGGCGCGGGGAGCGTACTTCCCAGCGGCTGCACCGCCTCGATCCGGTCCACCGCAAAGGTTTTCCATTCACTTGCCCCGCGCGGGCACGCGACGAGGTACCACTGCCGCTGCCTCGCGAGGAGCCGATAAGGCTGCACCTCAACGGGTTTCGCCACCGGAGCGTCCAACGCTCGATGCCGGATCCGGACGGCTTCGCCAGCCCGGCAAGCCAACGCGAGCGGCACCAGAATGTCCCGTGCCGCTTTCCGGAATGGTTTGCCGGGCAACGCTTCCACGTTCGCGAGCGCGGCGAGTCGCCGCTGCCAGCGCGCCGGCACCACCTGAGTCAGCTTGGCCAGCGCGGTCACCGTGGCGGTTTCCAGCCCGTCGACCGCCACCGCCGTCCGCAGGCCGAGCGAGACCGCGGCAACCTCGTCGGCGTCCAGCAACAGCGGCGGCATCGCGGTGCCGTGCGCGAGCCGGTAGCCGCCGACCCGGCCCGGTTCGCCGTCGATGCGGTAGCCGAGTTCGCGCAGCTGAGCGATGTCGCGCCGGGTGGTGCGCTCGGTGACGCCGAGCCGGGCCGCGAGGTCGGTGGCGGAGATGCCGGGGCGCGCTTGGAGCAGGGCCAACGTCTCCAGGCGGCGGCTCGTCGTGGTCATGGTCCCGATTCTCGCGCAAAACTAGGACAGTATCCGACCGGGTATCCGGTCATACTTGCTTCATGACTCAGCTGCTCCGTCCCGAAGGACTCGTGCGGTCCCCCGCGTTCACCCACGTCGCGGTCGTCCCGCCGGGCGCGACGACGGTCTACGTCGGCGGCCAGAACGCGGTCGACGCGCACGGCGAGCTCGTCGGCGGATCCGACGTCGCCGCGCAGGTCGAGCGGGTGATGGCCAACCTGAAAACCGCACTGGCCGCCGGGGGCGCGACCTTCCAGGACGTGGTGCGGCTGACCATCCTGCTGGTCGCGGACGTCGATCTGGCCCAGGCTTATCCGGCCGCCGCCGCGGCTCTGGCGGGCGCGACGCCCCCGGTGACCGTCCAGCGCGTGGCCGGGCTCGCCGTGCCGGGCGCGCTCGTCGAGGTCAGCGCGATCGCGGCGGTGGTCCGATGAGCGTCGGGCAGACCAAGGACGCCGGCTGGCAGATCGGTGTCTCGAAGACGGTCGGCCGCTCCGCCGAGGAGGTCTGGGAGTTCCTCACCTCCGAGGCAGGGGTGGCGATCTGGCTCGGCGAGGGCGTGACCGTCCATCCCGAACCCGGCACCGAATACGAGACCGCCGACGGAATCCGCGGCGAGACGCGCAGTTTCCGCGAACTGGACCGGATCCGGCTCACCTGGCAGCCGGCCGGCTGGACGCACGAGACGACGCTGCAACTGGCCGTCCGCGCCAGCGGCCCGGACAAGGCGATGCTGCGCATCCACCAGGAACGGCTCGCCAACGCCGCCGAACGGGAGCAGCAGCGCCGCCATTGGCAGGGAGTTCTGGCCGAACTGATCACCGCGCTTGCCTAGCCCGCGGCCGGCGGAGGACCCTGGTACGCAAGCGGTTCACCGGCCAGGAGGCGCGATGCTGTGCGTGTTCGACGTCAACGAGACGCTGCTCGACCTGACCGTGCTAGACCCGCTGTTCACCAAGCTCACCGGCGACCCGGAAGCGCGCCAGGAATGGTTCGCCCTCGCGATCCACACCGTGCTCACGGTGACCGCGACCGGCCAGTACCGCGATTTCGCGCAGATCGCCGGGGAAGCCGCGGCCGCCGTGTGCGCGCGGCACGGGCACGAGTTGACTGACGTCGAACTGGTGCAGGTCGGCGACGGCCTGCGGTCCCTGCCCGCGCACGCCGACGTCGTCCCCGGCCTGGACCGCTTGCGCCAGGCCGGGCACCGGGTAGCGGCCCTCACGAACTCGCCGCTCGCGACCGCCGAAGCACAGCTGCAAAACGCTGGCCTGGCAACGAAATTCGACCGGATCTTCTCCGCGCAGCAGGTCAGCAGGCTCAAGCCCGCACCGGAGCCGTACCGGCAGGTGCTGCGAGCTTTCGGCGTCGAACCCGGTCAGGCGGTGCTGGTCGCCGCGCACGGCTGGGACATCGCCGGTGCGCAAGCCGCGGGACTCCGGACCGCGCTGCTCGCGCGTCCCGGTGTCCATCCGCTGCCCGGGCTGCCCGCCGCGACCTACACCGCGGCGACGCTGCCCAAGCTGGCTGACGCGATCGTCAGGAGCTGAGGCGCACCAGCATCTTTCCGGTGTTGGCCCCGCTGAGCAGGCCGAGGAAGGCGTCCGGCGCGTTGCGGATACCGTCCACAAAGGTCTCCGAGTACTTGATTTCGCCGGAGGCGACGAGCGGCGCTACCTCGGCGACGAACTCCTGCATCAGGTGCCAGTGGTCCAGCACGAGCAGGCCGCGCATGGTGATCCGCTTCGCGATGAGCTGCACCAGGTTGCGCGGCGCCGGGGTCGGCTCGGTGGCGTTGTACTGCGAGATCATGCCGCAGATGGCGATCCGGCCGTGCAGGTTCATCGACGCGATCGCGGCTTCCAGGTGTTCGCCGCCGACGTTGTCGAAGTAGACGTCGATGCCTTCCGGCGCGGCCGCGGCGAGCTGCTCGGCGACCGGTCCGTCCTTGTAGTTGAAGGCGGCGTCGAAGCCGAGGTCTTCGGTGAGGTGGCGGACCTTCTCCGCCGAACCCGCGCTGCCGATCACGCGCTTGGCGCCCTTGAGTCGCGCCAGCTGCCCCACGAGCGAGCCGACCGCACCGGCCGCGCCGGAGACGAACACCGTGTCGCCGGGCTTGAATTCCGCGCTCACCAGCAGGCCGGCGTACGCGGTCAGGCCCGGCATGCCGAGCACTCCGAGGTAGGTCGAAAGCGGCGCGACGGAATCGTCCACTTTGACCGCTCGCTTGGCGTCGAGCACCGCGTGCGTGCGCCAGCCCGCCTGGTGCAGTACGTGGTCGCCGACCGCGAAGTCGTCCACAGTGGACTCGATGACCTCGCCGACGGCACCGCCCTGCATGGCCTCGCCGACCACGAACGGCGGCGAGTAGGACTTCACGTCGTTCATCCGGCCGCGCATCGCCGGGTCGACGCTCATCACCAGGTTGCGCACCAGGATCTGCCCGGGACCCGGCTTCGGCACCTCGGTCTCGACGATGTCGAAATTGTCCATGGTCGGGACGCCGTGCGGGCGGGCCGCGAGCCGGATCTCGGTCGCCTTGGCGGGCGTTTCGGGTGCGTTCACCGTCGAACTCCGTTTCGTTCAAGCTGGATTGAAGCGGGGCGCGCGCCCCGTCTACCCGGCCAACGGAGAAACCGGGGCGCGCATTCCGATTGTCCCCGGGGCTGTGGCCAGCGCTACACGATCTCCGCGAGCTTGCCGAGCACGCCGTCGTAGATCTTCTTCAGCCCGGCCGGCGCGAAGGTCTTCTCGAAGAAGCCGCCGATGCCGCCCGCGCCGTCCCAGCTGGTCTGGATGCGGACCAGCGAACGCTCCCCGGAGGCGGTGACGGTCCAGGTGGTGACCATGCTGGAGTTCGCGTCGGTCTCGACGAAGGTGCCCGGCGACGGCTCGGTCACCGTGGCCGCGACGTCGCGCACGCGCTTGGACGTGGCCTGCAGCTTCCAGCTGGCCTTCGTGCCGGCGCCGACGCCGCCCTCGCTGACCTGGTAGTCGCGGTAGTGCTCGGTGAGCAGCTTCGGCCGCGTCTCGGCGTAGTCCGCGACCAGCTCACGCACCCGTTCCACCGGCGCGTCGATCGTGCGCTCCGCGGTGGCCGTGACCTTGCCCATGTCGTTTCCCCTGCTCTAGTCGGTTTCCGCCGCAGCCACCTTCGCATACCCGCGGAAACCCCGGGAGTGGCGGTAGGCACCCGCCACTCCCGAGAGCGTCAGGAGAGGCCCTGCTGCTTCAGCCAGTCCTTCGCGACGTCGGCCGCGGGCTCGCCGTCCGCGTCGACCCGCTTGTTCAGCTCGCGCATGCCGTCCGTGGTGAGCTTCGCGCTGACCGCGTTGACCACGTTCGCGAAGTCCGCGCCGCGTTCGTCGAGCACCTTCTTGTTCACCGCGGGCACCACGTTCTCGGTGGGCACGATGGCGAGGTCGTCCTTGAGCGCGACGTACTGCGGGTCGCCGACCAGCGGGCTGACCGAGTCGACCGGGATCACCGTGACCGCGCCGGAGTTGAGCTGCTGCACGCGCGGCCCGGCTTCCTGCACGGTCTGGAAGGTGATGTTCGTGAGCTTGTAGACGTCCTTGAAGCCCTTGAAGCACGGCAGCCGCTTCTCGCACTCCGGCGCACCGGCCATGACGACCTTGTCGAGCTTCTTCAGGTCGCTGATCGACGCGAGGCCCCTCGACTTCGCGAGGTCGGCCTTCACGATGTAGGTGTTCTTGTCCTCGGCGGCCGCGTAGTTCAGCAGCCCGACGCCCTCCGGCGCGAAGAGCTTCTCCAGCTGTTCGTGCTCGGATTTGGCGTCCTTGGTGGCTTCCTTGCCGAAGCCGGTCGTGATCGCCGCGCCCTGGTACTCCGGCAGGAACTGCAGTTCGCCGGATTTGAGCGACGGGTAGACCAGCTCCCGCGAGCCGAGGTTCAGCTTCCGGGTGACCGGATAGCCCTTGGCCTCCAGCGCGCCCGCGTAGATCTCGGCCAGGATCTGGCTGTCGGTGAAGTTGAACGAGGCGACGACGATCGGAGCGCCGCCCTTGCTCGGCGCGGCCGGCTGGTCGCTTCCCCCACCGCACGCGGTCAAGCCGAGCGCGGCCGTCGCCAGCAGCGCGGCCACTCGGATGTTCCGGGTCCAGCGCACGTGTCCCCACACTCCTCAGTTCACTCGTTAGTGGGAATGGACCCTAACCGCGACCCCCGACAGAAACCACTGGTTAGGAATCCTCACCACGGAATCCCAAGGGCCGGAATATTGTCGCTCGATCGGGGTAAGGTCGCGCCGTGCACGCGTCCGTGACCCCGCTGCTGGCCGACAGCAGCCGTCCCCTCTTCGAATGGCGGTGGGTCGAGCGCAACGCCGACGCGATTCTGCAGCGCCTCGGCGAGCACATCGCCCTCACCGCGACCGCGCTCGGCGTCGGCCTCGTGCTCTCGCTCGCGCTGGCCACGCTGTGCCTGCGCTACCGCTGGTTCTATCCGTTCGTGATCGGCGCGGCGGGCGCGCTCTACGTGATCCCGAGCCTGGGCGCGTTCGCGCTGCTGGTGCCGTTGCTCGGGTTCTCCTTCGCCACGTCGGTGATCCCGCTGGCGACGTACACGCTGCTGATCCTGATCCGCAACATCGTGACCGGCGTGCAGCAGGTGCCGACCGAGGTGCGCGAAGCGGCGATCGGCATGGGCTTCACGCCGCGGCGGCTGTTGTGGCAGGTGGAGCTGCCGCTCGCGCTGCCGGTGGTGATCGCCGGGTTGCGGGTGGCCGCGGTGACGACGATCGGCCTGGTCACCGTCACGTCGCTGCTCGGAAAGGGCGGGCTCGGGTACTTCATCCGGGCCGGCATCCAGACGACGATTCCGAACCCGAGCCCGATCATCGTCGGCGTCGTGCTGTCGATCGCGCTCGCCGTGCTGGTCGATCTGCTGCTGTGGCTGAGCGAACGCGCGCTGGCCCCGTGGGCGCGGAGGGCCGTGCGATGAGCTTCTTCGAGCAGCTGAGCCGCTGGCTGGCCGACCCGAACCGCTGGAGCTGGACCGATCCGGCCGGGATTCCGTTCCGGACCGTGCAGCATCTCTGGTTTTCCGCGCTGGCGCTGGCGCTCTCGATCGTCCTGACCGTCCCGCTCGCGCTGTTTCTCGGGCACTACCGGCGCGGCCAGTTCCTGGCCAGCAGCGCGGTCAATATCGGCCGCGCGATCCCGAGCTTCGGGCTGATCATCCTGTTCTGGTTCCTGGCCAGCCGCTGGGGCGCGAACACGGACTTCTGGCCGCTGCTGCTCGCGCTCGTCGCGCTGGCGCTGCCGCCGCTGTTCACCAACACCTACGCCGGCGTGGTGCAGGTGGAACAGGACGTCGTCGACGCGGCGCGCGGCACCGGATATCGCGAATGGCAGATCATGCTGCGGGTGGAACTGCCGCTGGCGTCGCCGGTGATCGTGGCCGCCGCGCGGGTGGCGTTCCTGCAGCTGATCGCGACTGTCGCGATCGGAGCGATCGTCAACGACGGCGGCGGTCTCGGCCGCTACATCGTGGACGGTTTCGCCCTCGGCGAGCAGGGGCACGGCGAGATCTTCGGCGGCGGGCTGGCGGTGGTGATCTTGGCGTTGGCGTGCGAGGGAGTGTTCGCGCTGCTGACCAAGCTGGCTACGCCTCGCGGGCTGGCGCTCCAGCAGGCCCGTCGGGACTCGTGAGACAGGCTTCAGCCAGCTGGTCGATCTCCGGCCCCAAGGACCGGTCGACCACCACCGGCTCGATCCTCGCCGCGAGCCAGTCGTAAGTGTCGGCAAGCTTCGGTGCGCTTGGGGTTTCGCGGAGATACCGTGCCTGCCGTCCGGCGATCAGCTCGCACGCGGTGATGGCGAAGAAGTGCCCGATGGCGGTCTCGAGTTCGGCTCCGGCCTGGCTGGCAAACGCTTGCACGTCCTCCTGACCAGCGGAAGTGTCGAGCGAGCCGAGCGTCGCCGGGGCGGCCAGCCGACGCATCGCGTGCAACTCGCCGGCCGCGCGCTTGTGCAGCGGCGTGAGCCCGGCCTGCGGTCCCGGATCCACCGCGAGCTGCGACGGCAGACCGCTGAACTGCGGGTCGAGGAGACGATGGAGGCGCTGGACCGACACCTCCGCCGCATGGACGAGCGCGGCTTTGCTGGCGTCCATCCGAAGCCCGAGCGCCACGGCGTGGTAGCCGGTCGTCGGGACGAACTCGCCGTTGACGAAGGCCGGTGAATCCGCCGGAGTTTCCCAGGACTCCCGCAGGGTTTGCCGCAGCTCCTCAACGGTCCGGCCGACGTATTCGAGCACCTTCGGCCCGACTCGCACCGAGATCGGCGCCTGCACCACTCCGTTTCTCGGGACGGCCCCTTCGATCAGTTTCTCGATGCGGGTGCCGCGGTAAATCGCTTGCGGCGCACCAAGAACGTCCACGGTGATCGCCGCGCAGACCGTCTGCCACTCAAGCAGCCGACGCAGCCTCTTGCCGCAGACCCACGCGTACGCCTCGGCCAGCGGCGAGCCTTGGATCAGGCTCGCCCCTTCCTTCGGCCCCAGCACGAAGGGTTTGACTCCGCGCCGGCGTAGCGCTTCCGCCGCCGGGATCTCGGCACCGTTCTCGAGGACCGTGCCGAGCCCGACGAACGTCTGGAACGCGTGCGCGAGCGGGACGATCTCGCCCGCGCTGCCGAGGCTGTCTCGCGGGACGGCGGGGAGAAACCGGTCGTTGAGCCGGTCCACGAGGAAGACGACCAGCTCCGGGCTGACCGCCGCGTCGCCGCGGAGAAACCCGCGCAATCGCATGCGCAACAACGCCCGGGTCACCTCCGGCGACAACCACGGCCTCCCGCCGACCGCCCGGCCGACCAGCAGATTGCGCTGATGGCCGGCCTGCTGCTCAGCGGTGAGCCGGGTCCCGGCGAGCCGCCCCATCCCGGTGTTGACGCCGTAGACGGGCCGGTCTCCGTTCAGCGCGGCCAGCATCGCCTCGCGTTGGCGCTGGAGCCGTTCGAGAACGGCCGGTTCGAGCTCGATCGGTGCTTCGTCGTTCAGCCCGGAGAGAAGCTTTTGGGCTGCTTCGGCAACGGCCCGACGGCTTGCGGCTGGTGTTCCGTCGCCTTCCCGCGCCGCTGCCGCCCCGGCCCGCTGCGGTTCGGCCGGTTCGCGCCCCGCTGCCGTCCCCGACCGCCGCGGTTCCGCCGATTCCCGCCCCGCCGCCATCCCGACCCGCTGCGGTTCAGCCGGTTCGCGCCCCGCTGCCGTCCCCGACCCCCGCGGTTCCGCCGATTCCCGCCCCGCCGCCATCCCGACCCGCTGCGGTTCGGCGATTTCCTGCCCCGCCGCCGTCCCGGACCGCCGTGGTTCGGCGGGTTCGCGCCCCGCCGCAGTCCCCGACCGCCGCGGTTCGACCGGTTCGGGCGCCGCCGCCGTCCCCGACCGCCATGGTTCGGCCGTCTCCCGCCCTGCCGCCGTCTCCGGCCGCCGCGGTCCGGCCGATTCCCGCCCCGCCGCCGTCCCGGACCGCCGCGGTTCCGCCTGTTCGCGCCCCGCCGCCGCTGATTCGTCCACTATGGACAGTTCAGCGCGCGAGTCCGTCGATGACCTCGGCGTTCGGCAGCCCCGCGAGCGCCGCGCCGGAGATCAGGAGCTTGCTGCCGCGAATCCCGCTGCCGATCACCAGCTCCGGTGCGTCCGCGACGGCCTGGTCGATGAGGATCGGCCAGTCCGCGGGCAGCCCGACGGGCGTGATGCCGCCGTACTCCATGCCGGTGAGGGAAACAGCCTCGTCCATCGGCGCGAAAGACGCCTTGCGCACGTCGAGCCGGCGCTTGATCACCCCGTTGACGTCGGCGCGGGTGGTCGCGAGCACGAGCGCCGCGGCGAACCGGACTTCCCCGGCTCGCTTGCCGGCGACGACGACGCAGTTCGCGGACGCGGCCAACGGCGATCCGTACGCCTCGCAGAACGCCGCGGTGTCGGCGAGTTCGGGATCGATCTCGGTGACGCCGACCTCGTCCGGCGCGGGCATCGCGGCGAGCGCCTTGGCGACGGGTTCGGCAAGCAGGTCAGTGCGGGTCGGAGCGGGAACGACAGTCAGGCTCCCGGCGATAGTCCAGGTGGTCACCGCCCCGAATGTAATCCGCCCGGCCCGGCGCTCACCAGTTGCGGTGGCCTCGCTGCACCTCGATGAGCCTCGGCCGCACGTCGACGATGTACACGAGCGCCGCCGCCATCGCGGGCACCCAGAAGATGAACCCGGGCCCCTGGATCTGGAACAGCACCAGCGCGAGCGTGGCCCCGCCGGTGATCAGCATCCAGATCGGCTTGGTCTTGCGATCGGCCGCCGAGTACGCGTCAGCTCGCTGCAGCAGCGCGTGAACGAAGGCGAAGAGCCCGACCAAGGCGCTGCCCCAGTGGATGACCCAGAGGATCCAGTCGGCAACCAGCACGACGTCCAGCTTACGGCAAACCGCCCACGCCGCCCGCTCCCCCGAACCCCGGCACCACGACGCGACCGCTGGTCAGGGTGGGGTTGGCCGGGTTCGACCGTGGTTACGGTGGCGACCAGAGGCGGGGGTGACAACGGTCACTCCAGCGGGTGGCTTCGGCTGCGGCTGATGCCCTGCGGAGGTCTCGGTGACAGGCCCGGCCGTGGTCCTGGCTCGGCTTAGGTCGGGCCCAGTCGATACTCGCGAACCTGGGTCCGGCCTAGTGGGGGCTCCCGCGAGGCTAGGTCGAGCCCACCAACGCCCCGTCCGAACTAGGTCGGACCCAACAATGCCCCGTCCGAACTAGGCCGGACCCACCGACGCCCCTCCGGGCTAGGTCGAACCCAACAGCGCCCGGTCCGAACTAGGCCAGGCCCAGCGACACTCGACGAAGCTAGGCCGAGCCCAGCGAAGCTTCGCCAATTTGGATCCGGCCCAAACGCTCATCCGAGCCAGGCCGAGCCCAGGCGCACCCCACCCCAAGCTCCCTAGAACCCCAACGATGCCGCCCGCCAAGTTGGGTCCGGCCCAACAGCGCCCACCCGAGTTAGGCCGAACCCAGCCACGCCGCCCAAAACTATGCCGGACCCAGCCACGCCGCCGCAAAGTGAGGCCCGCCCCAACAAACGCCCGCCCAAGCTAGGTCGAACCCAAGAACCCTCGCTCACCTTGGGCCGAACCCAACGAACACCCGCCAAGCCAAGCCCAGCCCACCATCCGCCGCCGCCCATACCCCCGGCCGTATCGAGCACTCCCGGGCCCCCCGACCCGCCGCCACAACTCCCGAGCCGAAACGTCCCCCAACACAGCACACGGCGACCGGGCCAATCCTCAGCCCGGCCGCCGTGCGACCCCTCGATCTTCAATTCTCGCCCGCAGCGATCCCGGCGCGAACCGGGCCGCCGCAACGGTTCACGCGGCGAAACCGCCCGGAACCGCAGTCAGTGCTTCGCGGTCACTTCTCCGTCTTCGGCGCGGCCGGCTTCTTCGCGTTCGCCGTCGTGCTGGTCGTCGTGCGGCGGGCCGGGGCGGTGGTCTTCGGCGCGGTGCGGTTCGCGGCCTTGCGGGCCACGGACCGGGTCTCGTGCGCGACGTTCTCGCCGATTTCCTCGACGGCGTCCGCGGTCTCGCCGGCCACCTCGGTCACCTTGCGGGCCGCCTTCTCACCGGCCGAGCGGGTGCGCTTGGTGACCTTCGCCAGCACGCCGTCGACGCGCTCGCGGGTCTCCTCGGTCAGGCCGTCGACGCGCTCCTGCGCGGCGGTCAGCGCGTCTTCCAGCTGCTCCAGGGCCTTCTTGACCTGCGGCTGCGCGGCGATCTTGTCCCAGGCCTGCTCACCGGACTCGGCCAGCTTGTTGTACAGCTTCAGCGCGGCCTCGGTGTACTCGTCGATGGCCTTGCGCAGTTCGGCCGGGTCGAGCTTCTCGCGGAGGCTCTCGACGTCGGTCGGCAGCTCCTCGAGACCCTTGCGCGCCGCCTCGGTGTTCTTGGTGACGTTGGCGCGGGCCTTGGCGACCGCGTCGGTCACGGCCTGGCTGGCCAGGTTGCCCGCGCCGAGCGCGGCGAGCAGCGGGGTGCGGACCTGGTCGAGCGCGGTGTTGACGACCTTGCGGACATCCTCGGTCTTGGGCGTGGTCATGCCGACTCCTCAGTGGTCTCTTGGGTGGTGGTCTTCGGTGCGGTGTTCGCGGCGGTGTTTTCGCGCCGGAAGGACTCGTAGACGTCGAGCAGGACCTGCTTCTGCCGTTCGGTCAGCTCGGCGTCGGCGCGGATCGCGTCGCCGACCGGGCCGCCGGTCGGCAGGTCGAGAATCCCGGCCTGCACGTACAACGCTTCGGCCGAGATCCGCAGCCCCTTGGCGATCTGCTGCAGGATCTCCGCGCTGGGTTTGCGGACCCCGCGCTCGATCTGGCTCAGGTACGGATTGGACACTCCGGCGAGTTTCGACAGCTGGCGCAGCGAAATCTTCGCGGAACTGCGCTGCTGGCGGATGTACTCGCCGATGTCGGAGGCGATGTCCGCGACCTTGTCCATGGGGCGCTGTGCTCCGCCGGGTTCTGTCATCCGGTCACCTCCTCGCGACCTACTCGACAGTACGCCCGAGTGCTAGCTATTGCAAGCACCCTGCTTGCAACCATCGGGTGTGCTTCCGCTCACCCCGTTACCCTGGGCTTATGCGGGCACAACGGTTGCGTCGACGCCTGGTCCGGCAACTCGTCGAGGAGGACGTGCTGCACGACGAGGCGTGGACGGAGGCCTTCGCCACCGTCCCGCGGCACGCGTTCCTGCCGCGGTTCTTCGTGCCCGCCGGCACCCGTTGGGCGGCGGTCGACCGCAGCGATCCGGAGTGGCTGGACCGCGTCTATTCGCGCGACGTCCTGGTCACCCAGCTCGACGACGACCCGGATCTCTGGGACCGCGCCCGCGCCGACGGACCGGTTGCCGGCGTGCCGACCAGTTCGTCCAGCATGCCCGCGATCATGGCGATCATGCTGGAGGAGCTCCTGGTCCGCGACGGCGATCGCGTGCTGGAGATCGGCACCGGAACCGGCTACAACGCGGCGTTGCTGTGCCACCGTTGCGGTTCCGGCCAAGTGTCCACAGTGGATATCGACCCGGCCATCGCGGCCGCCGCACAGGAACGCCTGACCTCCTGCGGCTACGCCCCCGAGTGCGCCACCGGCGACGGCGCACTCGGCTTTCCGGCCGGCGTGCTCTTCGACCGGATCCTGTGCACCGCGTCGGTATCCCGGATTCCCCTTGCCTGGCTTGAGCAAACCCTCCCCGGCGGCCACATCGTGACCACCCTGAACCGGCCGCTCGGCGGCGGGCTCGTCCGCCTCACCGTCGGGGAAGGCACGACGGCCGAAGGCCGGATCCTGGCCCGCGACGGCCGCTTCATGCCCCTGCGCGCCCACCGCTTGCCGCCGCCCGCGGAATTGCCTCCCGCAGACGAGAATCAATGGCGGCCGACCGAGCTGTCGATGACGGATGTCCTTAAACCAAACCGACATTTCGAGTTCTTCGCGTCGCTCGAATTGCCTGGGGTACGGCCGGTGCACGTCGGCGTGGACGGTGCCTTCGCGTTGTCCCATCCGGACGGTTCCTGGGCCCGCACCCGCCGCACGGAGTCCGGTTTCGAGGTAGTGCAAGGAGGTCCGCGCGCCTTGTGGGAGCTGGCCGAGGACGCGCACCGCCGCTGGGAAGCGCTCGGCCGCCCTGGCCGATCGCGCTTCGGTCTCACGGTGAACAGCGAGGAGCAAACCTTCTGGCTGGACGATCCACAGTCCGAGAACCGCTGGCCGTACGGCTGACACCGGCCGCTCAGACGGTCCCTGGGTCCGACCCAATTTTGGCCCGGACCCACTTCTCCACCGCGGTCACGACGTCGTCGAGCCGGGCCTCGGTCGTATCGATGGACTCGACCTGCCCGCGTATCCACAGGTTGAACTCGAGCATCTCCTCGATCCTCGGCTCGTCCCACTCCCGCCATTCCGGCCGGGCCCGCAACCGGCACCGGAGGGTCTCGTTGTCCGCGACCAGAGCCAGATAGTGCACGTCGGAGAAGAAAACGCGCTCTGGCAACGGTTCCAACTCCTGCGGCGCGACCGTCCCGCACAGCACGACCGGCCGTCCGTTCTGGTGCAGCATCGCCGCCATCCGCAGCCACGCCCCGCGAAAAGCCGGATTTCCCGGGACGTCGTCGCGCAACGCACCGGTCCACAGCACGTCCTGCTCGAGCACGACGGCCTCGCCCGCCAACCGCTGCGCCAGCTTCGGCCCGACCGTCGACTTGCCGCCCGCGCTCGGCCCGGTCAATGCGAACAACGGCAGCCGCCGGAACGGCCAACAGTGTCCGCATTCCGCGCAGCGCAAGAGGGCCCCGTCGGCCTGTGGACAACTCGCGCGGTCGCCACAGACCGGACAGATCCTGAGGTCGAGCGCGACGGGAACTGTGGACAACTCAGTCGAAGAGGTTCTCGAGGAAGCTGCGCTTGCGCCGCCCGCCGTAGGGCCGCGGTGAATCCCTGTAGCCGCCGCGATACGGCCGCGGCGAGTCCGCGTGCCCGCCTCGGTACGGGCGTGGTGAGTCCGCGTGCCCGCCCCGGTACGGACGCGGCGAATCCGAGTACCCGCCTGGATATGGGCGGGGCGAATCGGGACGGCCGTACGGCGGTGGCTGCTGCCGGTAGAAGGCGCTCTCCGCACCGGCGATCTGCTCCAGCTCGCCGCGGTCGAGGAAGATCCCGCGGCAGCCGTCGCACTGCTCGATGTGAACGCCGTTCTTGTCGACCGTGCGCATCATGTTCTGACACTTCGGACAAATCACGCATTCGACCCTACGCGGATTCGCCGCGCCGTGTCAGCAGGCGCAGAGGCAGAACGGATGGCCGACTGGGTCGGCGTACACGCGGAAGGTCTCCGGGGAATCGTCTAGCAGCTTCGCGCCCAGACCGAGAATGCGCTGGTGAGCGGCCTCGAGGTCGGGGACGTCGAGGTCGAGGTGCGCCTGCTGCGGCTTGTCCGGCGACGGCCATTCGGGCGCGCGGTAATCGGGCACCCGCTGGAATTCCAGCCGGACCCCGCCGCGCGGGTCGACGAGCGTGGCCCAGTGGTTGTCCGGAGCGATCTTGGGTTCGTCCCACTCCAGCAGGGAGCGGTAGAAGCCGGCGAGGGCCCCGGGGTCCGGACAGTCGAACGCAACGCCGCCGAACGTCGGAATCACACTCATGCTCCGCCCATCCTTTCCTCGTCGCGTAACCGGTGAAATGAGTATGTCGGTTAGGAAGCCAGGTCGCAATGGATATCGGCCGTACACTGGGCGGGTGCACACCGACGCTTCCCTGGTGGTCGCCTTTCTCAACACCGTGGACATCGAACGGGGCGACGACCTGCTGGACGATCCGGAGCTCTGGCGGCAGTGGGCCGCGGACCACGACGTGTCACCGAACGATCCCGCCGAAGCCCGCGCCGTACGGGACAGCCTGCGCGCCGCGGTCGGCGATCCGCGGCTGCCCGCGACCACGCTGGACGTCCCGCTCCGCTTCGCCCTCACCGAAACCGGCCCGACCCTGCTCGCCCCGGACGCCGTCACCGCGACCCTGGCCGCCACCACCCGCCTGGCCATCCGGGGCGACTGGGTCCGCCTGAAGATCTGCCCCGCTGACGACTGCCTGTGGGCCTTCTTCGACGAATCCCGCAACCGCTCACGCACGTGGTGCTCGATGCGCGTCTGCGGAAACCGCGAAAAAGCCCGCTCCTGGCGCGCCCGCACGGCGGCTGTGCATAACTGAGCCCCTGTGGACAACTTGCCCACACACACCACATGTGCACGTGCAGATGCCCCGGATCCCCACAAGTTGTGGACAGCGATTAGGCCATCACCGTGAATTCCTGTGGATAACCCCGGGGATAACTCAGCTTCCTGTGGACAACTGGTTTGAACGGGTCGCGGCTGTGGTATAGGACGCGGCGCATCCGACCGACCACCCGCCGCATCCGGACAGGCCCAGGGCGGACCCGTGGTCGGCGCCGCAGCTCAAGCGGCTGACGCCTGTGCGTTCGGGCCGCGATCTTGTGGTGTCAGGCAAGGGCGGGGAAGGCGGTGCGGGCGAGGGCGGGGAAGCTGCCCTCGATGACGAATCCCGCTCAACCACAACGAAATCCGCGTCGGCAGCCAGCTTGCGTGGGGCAGCCAAGTCGAACCCGCCGGCCGGGCCCGGTGCGGCCAACCCGCAAGCCAACCGCTGGCCGCCAGCCAACCGCCATCCGTTCAGGCGTTGGCCGTTAGCCGACCGCCGACGGCCCACCCGCTAAGCGGTGGGCCAACCGCCGACTGCTGGACCACCGCCGAGTGCCAACCTCCACCCGCCAACCATTGACTGCTAGCCGACCGTCGACAGCCCACCCACTAACCGATGGCCAACCGCCGATGGCCCACGCACTAACCGGTGGTCAACCACCGACTCCCAGCTCCTGGCCACTGGCTGCCTACCAACCATCACCTGCCCGGCGTTGACCGCCAGCCGAGCGCCGACGGTCCACCCGCTAACCGATGGGCACCCACCGACTCCCCACTGCTGGGCCGCCGCCGACTGCCAACCACCACCCGCCAGGCGCTGACCATCAGGCGACCGCCGACGGCCCACCCGCCAACCGGTGACCAACCACCGACTGCCGACTGCTGCGCCACCGCCAACTGCCGAGGCCCCGGCTCGCCAACCCCACCCGCCAGGCGCCAACTGCCAAGGCCCCCGCTCGCCAACCCCACCCGCCAGGCGCTGACCGTCAGCCGAGCGCCGACAGCCCACCCGCTAACCAGCGGCCAAGCACCGACTGCCACCCGCTGGCAACCGGCAGGTACAACTCGCGAGCCGCGGGCCGACTGCTGGCCACTCGTCGGCCGCTGGCCACGAGCAACCAAGTCCCCGCCACGCCATTCACGCCAGCCACCGCCTCGCGAAGATCTGCGTTGCACTCCCTCGACACCGGGCGAACTCGCAAGTAGCCGCAGGAGCACCGAAGCAGCTGGCCCGGACCGGCGCAGCCCAGCCGCCCCGCAGACCCAGCCACCCCGGCTGCCGATCAACCTCAGAACAACAACTGCGCCACCGCGTAAATCACCAGCCCGGCCAGCGCACCCACCACGGTGCCGTTGATCCGGATGAACTGCAGGTCCCTTCCGACCTGCAGTTCGATCTTCCGCGAAGTCTCCTCGGCGTCCCAGCGCTCCACCGTGTCCGTGATGATCGTCGTGATCTCGCGGGAGTAGTGGGTCACCAGGTAGACCGCCGCGCCCTCGACCCAGCCGTTCACCTTCGAGGTCAGCGACGGGTCGTCCACCAGGCGTTTGCCCAGCGATTCGAGGCCGGCGCGGACTCGCTGGCGCAGTTCGCTCGACGGGTCCTCCGCGGCGTTCAGCAGCATCTCCTTGGCCGTCGCCCACGCGTTGCCGATGAGTTTCTGCACTTCGCCGTGGTTCACGATCTGGCTCTTGACCTGCTCGGCCCGTTCCATGGTCTTCGGGTCGGTCTGCAGGTCCTGCGCGAACTCGGCGAGGAACTTGTCCAGTGCGAGCCGCATCGGGTGGTTGACGTCGGTTTTCACCGCCCAGGCGAACGTCAGGACCTCGCCGTACACCTTGTCCGCCAGCATTTCGTCGACGAACTTCGGCGACCAGCTCGGCGCGCGGTCCGAGACCACGCGCAGCATTGTCTGATGGTTGTCCCGGACCCATTCGTAGGCGCGGTCGCACATCAAGTCCACCAGCTTGTGGTGCGCGCCGTCCTCGAAGACGCCGGCCAGGATCTTGCCGAGCGGCGGGCCCCACGGCTTGTCGATCACCCGTTTGACCACGGCCTGCTCCATGATCGCCTGCACGTCCTCGTCGCGGAGCACCGTCACCGCGCCGCGCACGACTGTCGCCAGTTCCGACGTCACGCGTTCCGCGTTGTCGCGTTGCGAGAGCCAGCCGCCGAGCCTGCTGGCGACCTCGACGCGGCGGAGCTTGTCGCGGATGACGTCCGGGGACAGGAAGTTCGAGCCGACGAACTCGCCGAGGCTGTTGCCGAGCTGGTCCTTCTTGTTCGGGATGATCGCGGTGTGCGGGATCCGCAGGCCGAGCGGATGCCGGAACAGCGCGGTCACCGCGAACCAGTCCGCGAGCGCGCCGACCATGCCCGCCTCCGCCGCGGCGCGCACGTAGCCGACCCAGCCCGGCCATCCCGCCGACTCCGCCCAGCTCGTCAGCAGGAACACGATCGTCGCGCCGAGCAGGAAGGACAGCGCGACCAGCTTCATCTTGCGCAGGGCACGCCGCTTCGCCTCTTCGCCGGCGGGTCCGCCGGGCGGGTCCGCGGGCGTGACCTTGGCAGGGGTGAGTTGCTCCACCCCGCCATTGTCCGTGAGGATGCGTCCTCGTGCGTGAACCATCTCTCGTCCCCCGCCTTCGCCCGTTCACCTCGACGGTTTTCGCGGAGATGACCGCGCTCGCCGTCCGGCACGACGCGGTCAACCTCGGCCAGGGCTTCCCGGACACCGACGGGCCCGTGGGAATGCTCGAAACGGCGAAGAATTCGCTGTTCGGCGGCGACAACCAGTACCCGCCGGGGCCGGGCCGTCCGGAGCTGCGCGCGGCGATCAGCCGGCATCGCCAGCGCTACGGCTCCACCTACGACCCGGACACCGAGATCCTGGTCACCGCAGGCGCGACGGAGGCCATCGCGGCGTCGCTGATCGCGCTGACCGAGGCCGGCGACGAGGTGATCGTGGTCGAGCCGTACTACGACTCGTACGCCGCCGCGGTCGCGATGTCCGGCGCGCAGCGGCGCGTGATCGGGCTGGTCGAAACCGACAACGGCCAGCTCGAACTCGACCTCGACGCCCTCCGGGACGCGATCACGCCGAAAACCCGCGCGGTGCTGCTGAATTCGCCGCACAACCCGACCGGCACGGTGTTTTCGCGCGCGCAACTGGAAGAAGTCGCGCGGCTGTGCGTGGAACACGACCTCATCGCGGTCACCGACGAGGTCTACGAACACCTCGTCTTCGACGGCGCCGAGCACCTGCCGCTCGCCTCGTTCCCCGGGATGCGCGAGCGGACCGTCGCGATTTCGAGTGCGGGCAAGACCTTCAACTGCACCGGCTGGAAGATCGGCTGGGTCTGCTCAACGCCGGAGCTGGTCGCCGCGGTGAAGGCGGCGAAGCAGTTCATCACCTTCGTCTCCGGCGGACCGCTGCAGCCAGCCGTCGCGTACGCGCTCGACAACGAGCTTGAGTGGGTCGAAAACCTTCGCGCAAGCCTGCAGGAGAAGCGCGATCGGCTGTCCGCCGGCCTTGCCGATGCGGGATTCGCGGTTCGGCCGAGTGCTGGGACGTACTTCGTGACGGCTGACGTGCGTCCGCTCGGCTTCGCCGATGCCGCGGAACTCGCTTGGACGCTGCCGGAACGCGCCGGAGTCGCCGCGGTACCCGTCAAGGTGTTCACGGATCACCCGGACGAGTGGAAACACCTGCTGAGGTTCGCGTTCTGCAAGCGCAACGAGGTGATCGACGAAGCCGTCGAACGCCTGCGGAAACTCGTCTGACGACTGCCGTCCGGCCGTTCGTTGGCACTGCGGGAACAGGGATACCGAGAGTGTCCCGGCGGCCGAAACATCGGGTCAACGCCCGAATCCGCGCCGCGAACCGGCCGCCCGGATGGCCGCATCAGCCCCGGCGGAAGCGACGCTGGGTGATCGACTAGGGCAGATCGGACACCAGAGCCGGTGCGGACGTTCCGCCTTACGGGGTGGATCGAGCGCGGGAGAGATGAAAGACTCGCGTCCGGTGCTAGAAAGAGGGCAGCCCCGGGGGACCTGCGACCTGGCCGGAAGACAGCCCCAGCAAGATCAGTCTCGTGCGGTGGCACGAGCTTCAGGCGCGGACGGTGGTGGTGGCGTGACCGGCATGGCGACTCCGCACGGCCTCGCACCTTCCGCGACGTCCAGTGCCAGTCCACTTGAGACCGCGGGTTCCGCGCTGCTCGGAATGGCCGGCCGCGCCAGGCCCGATTCCTCCGTCGCGCGCGCGGGCGCGCGACGGCGACCGCGCGCCTGGGCGGCCCCGCTCGCCCGGCCCGCCGCCCGGATCGCCGTCGCCGGCGGGCTCACCCTGGCCGGATGGCTGCTCGGCGCGGCGCTCTCGCAAGCGAACGCGACGACGGACGACCACGCCGACCGGCTCAGCGTTTCCGCGCCCGACACCGGCCCGGAGCATCAGCACGCCGGAACGGCCACGTCCGGCACGCTCACCTGGGCCATGCCCGGATCGGCGACCGGCGCGAAGCGCGCCCACGTGCACCGGTTCGAGGTCTCCGCGGACGACTTCCGGCCCGCCGTGAGCTTCCGGCCGACCACCGTCGCCGCGAACGAGCCGGACCGCACCAGCACCGCGGCACCTCAGCCCGCGGCCAAGATCACCAAGCCCGCCAAGGCAAAGAGCCCGGCCAAACCGAAACACCACACCGCGGCAAGCGACCCCGCGCCCGACGCCACCACCCAGCCCGGCCTGCTCAGCACCGGCAGTTCGAGCACGCCCGGCCCGGACAGTCGCGAACCGCAGCCCGGCCTGCTCAGCACCATCAGCCAACCCAGCCCGGACACTCGCGCACCGCAGCAAGGTCTCCTCGGCGGACTTCTCGGCGGCTCCGACCGCGGATCCGGCCTCCTGGGCGGACTTCTCGGCACCCCCGAACCCGGCCAGCCCGGACTCCTCGGCGGCATCCTCGGAACCGTCGACAACACCGTCGACACGACCCTGCACACCACGGTCACCTCGGTGGACACCGTGCTCGACACCGCGCCGGTCCGGGTCGTCGAGCCGCCGGTCACCACGGTCGATCCGGCTCCTTCCGCCAGCGGGTCGGTCAGCGTCTCCGTCCCGGCGGCCAAGCTGGCGAAAGAGCCGGAAACGCCGGTTGCGGTGAAGGCCAGCAAGCAGACCCCCGCCGTAGTCGCCGCCGCGCCCGCACACGTCCTCCCCGCACCACACCCCGCCGCCGAGCCGGAGACCCAGCCCGCGCCGCTGGTCAAGGAACGCAGCCAGGCCGGAGGCGGCAGCAGCGGTGGCGGCGAAGGCCTCCCCGCGGCACCGGCCGCGCCTGCCGCACCCGCGTCGACTGCCTCCCCGGGACACGACGGGCACGGCGGCTTGCGCCAGCTGTTCGCGCTGGCCGGCGACGGTGCCACGGTCACTCAGCTCAAGCTCATCGGCGTCAGCCGCGACCACGAGGTCGACGGCGCGGGCAGGGACGCCGCCCTGCCGACCACCTCCCCGGACTGACCTCCCGACCGGTTATCCGGGGAGAGCTCCGCCCACGTCAAGATCAACTTCTTGACCGCGCGCGCCCGTTCGCAGCGCCGGGCTCACCCCTTGGCACCACTGCCGTTCCGAATCAAGGGGCTGAACCATGACCGCACTTCCCGACCGGCCGACCGCGCCCGGCCGGATCGGGTCCTGGTCCCGGCGCCGCGCTGCCCCCGCGGCGCCGGGACCCACCACGGGCGTGCTCCGGAGGCTTTCGCTCACCGCGCCGAGCGAAGGCCTGCGCCAACCGAAGCCCGCCTGAACCGAGGGCGCTTCCCGGCACTTCGAGGGGCTGTGCCGGGAAGCGCCTCGGACGATCGGCCGGTGCGCCGGACAGGTGACCGCCACCCTCCCTGGAGTGGCTGGATCCCATCCGGTGCACCGGCTGTTCACTTTTCGGGAAGAAAACCGCGCTACGTCACCGAAATCCGTTCCGCAGGCACATCCGCGCAGCCGCGCACCGAAGCCGCCGCCGCGCTCACCCGCCGCACCGCCTCCGGCAACTGCTCGCGCGGAAGCCCGAACGGCAGCCGCAGCCAGCGTTCCATTCCGCCGTGCACCCCGAACCTCGACCCGGGCGCGATCTGCACCCCGTGGTTCGCCGCCGACACCGCCAGCCGCGTGCTCATCGGTTCCGGCAACCGGCACCACACCGACAATCCGCCGGCCGGCACCTCGAATGTCCATTCCGGACAGTACTTGCGCAGCGCCGCGACCGTGATGTCCCGCTGCTCCCGGAATTCCGTGCGGCGCCGGGCAAGCACCTCGTAGCCCTCGGGTTCCAGCAACGCGGCCAGCACGAGCTGGTCGAACACCGGCGCGCCGAGATCGACCGCGAACCGCGAGGACTGCAGCCGGTCCAGCACGTCCGTCGACGCCCGGATCCAGCCCAGCCGCAACCCGCCCCACTGCGATTTCGCCGCCGAGCCGACGGTCAGCACCAGATCCCCGCCGAACGCGGCGAGCGGCGGCGGACCGTCCACCGGGTCGCCTTCGTAATCCAGTTCCACCAACGATTCGTCGACCACGACCGGCGTCCGCGACCGGGTGAGCAGGCCGCCGAGCCGTTCGCGGCCGGCGGCGTCGAGCCGGAGCCCGGTCGGGTTCTGGAAGTCCACCACGAGATAGCCGAACCGGGGCGCGGCCTGGCGCAGCGCGGCCTCGATCCCGGGCAGGTCCCAGCCGCGCACCGGATCGAGCGCGACCGGCACCGGCAACGCGTGCTGCGCGCGGACGGCGTCGATCGCGTTCGGATACGTCGGCTGTTCGAGCAGCACCCGGTCGCCCGGCCCGGTCAGCATCCGCAGGCAGAGCACGAAAGCGGAGTACGCGCCGGAGGTCACCAGCACCTGGTCCGGCGAAGTCGGCAGGCCGCGCGCGGTGTAGCGCTCGGCGATCCGCTCACGCAGCCGGGGGAGGCCACCGGTGAGATAGCCGTTGCCGCTGACGTACTCGACCAGATCACGCCGAGCGGTGTCGAACGCGGCCATCAGCCCCGGTATCGCGGGCGGCGCGGCCCGCGCGAGGTCGAGAAGGTCGTCGCGGACCGCCTCGGCCTCGTCGCGGTTCCCCACCCCGGCGACCCACGACCCAGCTCCGCGCCGGCTGGCGACGAGGCCGTCCGCGCGGAGCCGGTCGAGGGCCGCGCCGATGAGCGTGCGGCTGACGCCGAGCGCGTCGGCGAGTTCGCGCTCGGCGGGCAGCCGCGTCCCGATCGGCAACTGCCCGTCGAGCACGTGCAACTCGACCGCCGCGGCGAGATCGGACGCCCCCTGCCGGGAGCCACGCTGCCGCCATTCCCCCAGCAATGTGGCCAATCTGCGTCCCGAGATGCGTCCACCGAGAGGTTCCATAAGGCCAATTATCCGACATTGGCCATGGAATATCAGGCCAGTGGTCGCCAATAGTGGAGAAGTGGCAGTTACCGACCTCAGTCCCCTCACCATCCGCCGAGCCCCCGCGCGCCGGGGCGTCCAGCTGCTCGCCGGCCTCGCGCTCTACGGCGCGAGCATGGCCATGCTCACCCGCGCCCACCTCGGCCTCGACCCGTGGGACGTGCTGAACGACGGCCTGACCAAGATCACCGGCCTGACGTTCGGCACCATCAGCGCGGTCGTCGCGGTTTTCGTGCTGCTGCTGTGGATTCCGCTGCGCCAGCGCCCCGGCATCGGCACCGTCGCGAACATCGCGGTGATCGCCGTGGCAGTGGACGCGGTACGCGCCGTGCTACCGGACCAGCACGTGCTCGTCTGGCAGATCCTGCTGCTGGTCGGCGGCGTAGTCCTGAACGCCGTCGCGACCGCGGTGTACGTCGGCACCCGCCTCGGCCCCGGCCCGCGCGACGGGCTGATGACCGGCCTGCATGCCCGCACCGGCTGGTCCGTCCGCCTGGTCCGGACCGGCATCGAGATACTGGTCCTGGCCGCGGGCTGGCTGCTCGGCGGCACGGTCGGGATCGGAACCGTGCTGTACGCCCTCAGCATCGGTCCGCTGACCCAAGCCCTGCTCCCGATTGTCACGTGGCGCACCGGGACGGACCAGCAAGAACAGCATTAGCGTTTGCCGACGGCCTGCCGGACCGCCGGGTAGTCGATCCCGCGCGCCGCAAGGAAATCCGCCACCGGACCGCGTTGTTTCACCAGTGCGAGCAGCAAATGCTCCTGCCCGAGATGCTTGTCGCCAAGCTCATGGGCTTCCCGGACGCTCATCTGCAGCGCGTTCTTCGCGTCCTCGGTGAACGGCAAATGATTGCGCTTGGTAGGCCGGCTCGCCTGCGCGAGCGCACCCGGCCCGTGCGTCTGCTCAATCCGCTCGACAATCTGATCGACGTCGATGCCGAACTCGTTGAGCGCTTCGGCATCGGCGTCACTGATCCCGCCCCGGCGGCGCACTCGGGCAAGCTCCGCGAAGACGTCCTCGCGCGAGACCCCGAGAATCTTCAGCAGCCGCACGGCCTCACCGTTCTCGTTGCGGGCCAGCCCAGCGAAAACGGCCTCCGCGGAAATCTCGCGCGCCCCCGCTTCGTGCGCCGCCGCCTGCGCCTCGACCACCGCTCTCCGGGCGTCATGGGTGAACTTCTCGAACATCAATGCCTCCCGTACTTCTTGTGCACGGCCTGCCGACTGACCCCCAACTCGGCCGCGATGTCCTGCCAAGACCAGCCGTGCATGCGCGCGCTGCGCACCTGCACCGCCTCCAACTGCTCAAGCAACCGCCTCAGCGCCGCCACCGCCCGAAGCCCCACCCGGGGATCCCGGTCACCGGCGCGAGCGGCCAAATCCGTCGCTTCCGTCATAGTGTCAACCTAGATTGACACCGCGCTCATGTCAACCCAAGTTGACATCGCCGCACGTGAGGGCCACCCTCACGTACTCAGATTCCCCCAGGGTCCCCCTCACGCCCCACCCCCACGGCCGCAGCCGCTGCACCCACCCATCGAGGCACCCAGCCCCCGCCCTGCACCCCGATACGAAGCCTCCCTGCGGGCGGTGGGTGCTTGTCAAGGCACGCTTAGCTGCTTTGCAACTTACGTTCCCTAGCCATGAGCGCAGCAACCATAAAAAAGGGGCCTGGACCTGCGGGTTCGCAGATCCAGGCTAGCCCTGCCGAGAGCGACGGTCGGGGCAGCACCCTATATCTGCCTGAGAGCGGTCCTCAGCCGCTGGTCGGGACTCTGACCAGCGGGTTGCCGGATAGGATGGGCACCGTCGATACAGGGTCCAATGGTGACCGACACCCGGCTAGCTGCTGGGGGTACTTCCGTGGGTAAGGCATTGACGCGTCGGCTGATGAAGGCAGCTGCGGGTGAAGATGTCCGGTTGCGAGTCGTGATCTATGCGCGTGCGTCGAGCGACAGCAAGGGCCGCAAGATCTCGGTAGCGTCGCAAATTGCGTATGGGCGTCAGTGGTGTGAGCAGGTCGGGGCCACAATTGTGGCGGTTCTGGTGGACAACGACCTGTCCGCGTCGCGGTACGCGACGGAGACGCGCGACGACTACGAAGAAGCGCTGAGGCTGCTCGCCACCGGCGCGGCGAACTGTCTGTGGACGTGGGAGAACAGCCGGGCGCAGCGTGAGCTTGACGTGTTCGTGCGGCTGCGCAAGATCCTCGTGAAGGTCGGCGGCTACTGGGCTTATGACGACCGGGTCTATGACATGAACGACCCTGACGACCGGATCGCCACGGCCGAGGATGCGGTTGACGCGGAACGCGAGTCCGAAAAACTGCGCAAGCGGGTCCTGCGCGGCGTCAGGGACCGTGCCGCCTCCGGGCTCTGGGCTGGGCCGCTGTCCTACGGGTACCGGATCCTCTACGACCAGAACACCGGCGAGGCGCTCCGGGAGATTGATGAGACCACGTGCGAATTTGCTCGTGCGATCGTCCGCACCCTGATTGAAACGCGCAACGAATCGGCGCTTGCCAGAGAGCTTGAGGAGCACGGCGTGCCCTGCGCGAGGGCAACACAATGGCGCGCTGACCATGTGAAAAAGCTCTATGCGCTGTCACTGGACGCGGAAGGGTGGGCCAAGTTCATCGCGAGCTTGACACCGGAACAGGTCGACTCAGCTTATGAGGCGCTGGTGCGACTGCGCACCGAGTCGGCGTCCCAGGTCGCCAAGGACTTGAACAAAGGCCAGTGGGCTCACCCGTTGCCGGGCAAGTGGAGCGCGGGGAAGGTGAGGAATATCGGACTGAACCCGGCATTGGCCGGTCTGCGGGTCTTCCAGGGCAAGGTGGTCGGCAAAGGCACGTGGGACGAGATCATCACCGAGGAAGAGCACTACAACGTGGTCGCGGCGCTCGGCAATCCCAACCGGGAGAACGTCAAGGACGGCGACCGGGTCAAGTATCTGCTGACGGGCATCATGCTGTGCGGCAAGTGCGACACCGGGGTTTCCACTTCCCGGCGTAAAGGCAAGATGACGTACCGCTGCAACAAGGGGCACGTGGTGCGGAACATGGCAAAGGCAGACTCGGTAGTGGTCGAGCGGGTGTTGCGTCGGTTGTCCTCGGATGAGTCTCAGGAGCTGTTCCGATACGAGGGGCAGGCCAAGGAACTGACCGAGGCGGTCCAGCTGGCTCAAGATCTCCGGGCAAGGTTGGACGGGTTCACCGACAAGGCTTCGGAAGGCGAACTGTCTCCGGAGCGGCTTGCGCGGATCGAGCAGAAGCTTCTGCCCAGGATCAGGGACGCCGAGGCGCGTGCCCGCCAGCTCGGCGTGGCTCCTGCGGTAGCGAAGCTGGTCGGGCCGGATGCCGCCGCAGTCTGGGAGACGCTGTCCGTCAGGCAGAAGCGCGAGGTAATCCGGGCGCTGGTCCGGCCCCGGTTGCTGCCGACGACGGGAGGCGCGGCCCCGTTCAACCCCGACCACATCCGCATGTCATGGCTTGGAAAGCCTGCGCAGATACCTGGTGTGGATTACGAGATGGAGGACGACGCGGTGGCGTGACCCCGTAACGACAGAATGCGGCCCCCGGCACTCGGAGCGAGTGCCGGGGGCCGCTTGTCGTCTGTCCTAGGTCTGGGTTTGCATCCGGCGCACGGCGGGTTTAAAGATCTGGCGGAGCCGATCCCGCTGGTAGTCGGTGAGCGGGAGATTGTCTTCGGCGTCGGCCGCAGCGTGGACGGCGGCGAGCTCGGCCGAGGTCAGCGCGGAGCCCACTTCCAGCGCAACCGGGCTGGCCGTCGCGTCAGGCAGAGCGCTGCTCCGATTCCAGCGGCTTGCGCTGCTCGGGAACCGAGGCGGGAGCCAGAGGCTCACCGGCCTGGTCTCGCGGATCGATCAGCGGAGTGACCCGCTTCTCTGCGGAAACGACCACACCGAAGGTCGCCAGCAGAGTGATGACTCCGGTGATGACTCCGGTCGCGGCGTTGCCCTGGTCTGCGGTGAACAGGCCGGAGCCGACGAGCCCGGACACGGCCGCGGTGAGGGCACCGACGACCGATCCGGCGATGCGGAGCGGGTAACGGGACATGCGTTGTTCTCCTTCTTCTCTGACGGGTTTGGGCGGAAGGCGGTCGAGCGTGTCGTAGACATGCGCGAACAAGCGGGCGATCTTCCAGGCGGCGTAGCCCACAAGGATCAGCAGCACAAGCTGCCCGCCAGTGCCGGCGTTCTCGGGTGCGGCGGTTAGGGCAGCGAGAGCCACTGACCCGCTTGAATCTTGTTCGGGTTGGCGATTCTGTTGCGGGCGCTCAGCGCGGCCACGGTGGTGCCGAAGCGGAGCGCGATAGCGGAAAGGGTGTCGCCGTAACGGACCTGATACTGGCGGTCTCCGCTCGCGGGCGAGCCGGTCAGCCGGAGCACTTGCCCGACACGGATCAGGTTCGGATTGCTGATCGCGTTGAGCGCGGTCAGCACGGACACGGTCGTGCCGAACCGAACGGCGATCCCGGAAAGCGTGTCGCCGGGCCTCACGGTGTACGTGCCTCCGGCGGCGGGCGGAGGAGCCGGAGGGGGTGGCGGTGTCGGCTCGGAGCCGCTGAGGGTGAGCTGCGCCAGGGTGAAGCTGCCTACGGTTGCGTCGCGGTCGACGTGGCCGGAGATCCCCGGGACTGTGCCCTTCTGAGTGTGCTGGTGCAACGCCAGCTGTGGGTGCTCCCATCCGGGCCGTCCCGGATCTCCGTTGTAGCGGGCGATCCAGAGCAACACGTCGGCGTCGGCCCACTCGTCCGGGCGCAAGACGTTGCGGTACCAATCGAGGTTGGCGTACACGAGCACGCGGCGGATTCCGGCTGTCTCCCGCAGACACCGGATGAACTCGCCTACGAACCCGTTCGCGCCGGACCGCAGAGCCGCGGCTTCCATATCCAGCATCGGGGCGAGCGCGCCGCCGTCGAGAAGGCCGGCCGCGCGCAGGTTCGCCGCGAAGTGCTCGGCCTGGCCGCCGACGTTGCCGGGGCGCGCGAAGTGATAGCCGCCGGGAACGACCCCGGCATTGCGGGCGGCGGGCACACGGCTTGCACTGGTGGTGTCGGTATAGGTGGTGTCCTCGGTGAGCTTGAACGAAGCAAACTCAATCCCGTTGCCGCGCACCGCGTTCCAGTCGCTGACCGGATTCCAGTGCGAGACGTCGATACCGTACTGAGTCAGGGAAGTATCCTTGCTATGTAGCTGTTTCCGGCCGTTGGGTGTGGCCGATTTGGGCGCGCAGAGCGCCGACTTCGATGAGCAGCCGCGCGTTCTCCTGGCGCACGGCGATCAGTTCTTCTTTCACAGCGCTCAGCTCGGCGAGCACATCGCGGGTGTGGTCGGCTCGGTCGTTCAGCAGGGCTTGATATCCGGCGTGCAGGGCTGTCAGAGCTTGCTGATCGGCGCTGGCCCGCGAGGTCCGAACGGCTCGCCGCGCGGTCAGCAGTCCGGTGAGAGCGCCTGTGGCAGGGCCGAGGAACGCGGCCAGCGCGGCGAGCCATTCGGGCGTCATGAGATCTGGCCCCTTACGCTGCGGTCAGGAACGCTGTCACGCGGATAAACTGCTCGTTTCCGTGCTGCCAGCCGTCGAGGTTGCCGCCCTTCCATTTGGTGATGGCGAGAGACACGGAACGGCCGCCGGTGAGCGTCGGACTGGTCCCGCTGACGGGGCGAGGGATCCGACCGCCTTGGTTGCCAACCATCCCGCCATCAATAGAGGTGATCTCGGAAAGGATCTTTCCGGCAAGGCTCGTGCCGTCCTTGACCGTGACGTCCACCCCCGTCGAACTGCCGGGAGCAAGCCAGACCTGACCGAAGAAACTCAACTGGTAGGCGTACCCGGGGTCGGGAATGTCTATTGTGGACAGGATCATGCCTGCTGAGTACTGGGCGACGTCGGCACCGGCAATGGCTCCGGTGCTGTACATCTTGACGCTCATCCGGTTGAGGCGAGCCGCGGTGATCGCTTCACCCGCCCGCCATGGTGTTGGGGGTATTGGTTGCTCCGTTGCGTGAAAACGGTCAACGCGCGACGGCGGCCGGAAAGGCGAGACTGACCCGGCTTCCTCGATCGTGGCCGCGTGCCAATCCCTCGACGCCGCGCACGACCGTGAACGTCTGCGGCGAGCTGGTGCCGCTGACTGCGGTGACCCGCATCGTTTCGCCGTTGACCCTGACGAGGAAAGGGAACTGGTCGGGATGGGTCGTGTTGGTGATCCACAGTGGACCTTGGAAAGTGCGGACGCCGAAGCTGGTCTCGGTAGTTCCGAGTTGCGCAGTCGTGTCGGAGCCGTCAGTGTCGGCTCGCCATGGCCCGCCGTCCGGCGCGGTCGGGCCGGTGACGGCCACCTGCCACGGTCGTCCGGGCGAGGCGTTCACATCAGTGTCGATTCGGTGCGGGCGCAGGGTTTCGGTATAGCCCTGTATCAGGAGGCCGATCGTCCCCGGCGGATGCTGCGGTGGCAGGCCAGTGACTTCCACCCGGTCGCCGACTTCTGCGCTCAGCCACGGGCTTAGCAAAGTGGGGTTGGCCATGATGTTGGGCGACACCTGCGGATAGCGCATATCCGGCGCGGTGCCGAGGTGCACTTGCCACCATGCGATGTCGGGCAACTGCGCTTCGCTAGCGACGTTGACATCAAGCTGGGCGTCATAACGATTGTGGCTTCGGACGTGTTCGACGTCGGTAGCACGAGCGACGCCGCCGGTGGTTCGAGTCGCTGTGACATCGTTGTGCGCATTCCGATCGTCCAGCGTCGGCGCGAACCCAGGTTTGATGTCGCCCGGCCCGGCTTGCCCGTCCAGCACAAGCGCGGGCCGCTGGGTGTAGAGGGACGCCCGGGTGCGGTACGCGAGGCCGGGCAGAGTCCGGCGTTCGGAGAGGATTCCGCCGTCTGCGTTCGCGCATTCGCGGAGCAGGTCCGGCAGGGTCGAGCTTGATCGTTGCGGCCCCATTGGTTCCGTGTTGACGCTCGATCCGGTCAGTACGAACGGGATGCGGTTCTCCGTGCAGAGTCGGCGCAGTCTGTCTCCGGATTGTTCTCCGGACCACGCGCGGGCGGCGTTGACCATCGCCGGATCCAGATCGGTCATGACGCGGTCGCAGTAGACGTGAGCGATGCCGGTGCCGTTCAGGTCGGCGAACCCGTTGGGCTGACCGACCCACCAGCCGCCGCCGATGACGATTCCCTGCGGCGGGTTGTACAGCGACTTGAACGTCGCGGACAGGCCGTAGCCGTAGGGGTACTGGTCATTGACGATGCCCACGCCTGCTGAGGTGGTCGAGTCGACCCGGGTCACCGAGAGCTTTACGAGTTGCACGGAACCGTTGAGCGGAAACGGCAACGCCGGGAACTGCGCGACGTCCAGCCCGCCGCCGAGTGCGCTGCGGGTCCTGATGGCCAGTCGGCCGTCCGGTTGGGCCTCCAGCGAGTAGTAAGCGGCGGTGCCCGAACCGGTGCCGTACAGCGTGACGAGCGGCGTGTCCGTTGCCTTGACACCGTTGTTCGGCAGCCGCAGCAGAAACACTGCGCTGAACGCGCCCGTGTCGGTGTAGCTGCGGAAGAATCCGGACGCTTGCCCGGCTTTGAAGGCAGGCAGTCCGGCGCTGGCCGGGACGTCGTTGACGCCTCCCCCGGTGACTTCTCCCGCCGCAGTCAACGCGGAGCCGCCGACGACGGGCGCGAACGTCGCGGAACCGGCAGGCTCCTCGCACGGCCAGTAGGCCACCGGTGCGACGCGTCCCGGTTTCGTCAGTTCGGCCCGCATCGCCGAGGGCGGAGTGACCCGGTTCTGGTCGAGGCGGCGCAGGACGCCAGCCGCGGTGACCGCTGTCCGGGATTCGCCGGGGTACCCGTCCGGGCTGGACAGATCGCCGTAAGGCCAGTCGGGTGCCCACTCGGCCACGAACCCGGAGAACCGGGTCCGGCGGTTCGTAATCGCTGTGGCGACGCCGGACACCGTCCACTCCCGGCCGGTTTCGTCGACGAACGAGGTAGCGCCGGGTGCCGGCCGCGTGAAATCCGGCGCGGCGACGAGCGGGCCTGTCGCGGCGCGCCGTACCTCGACCCGAATCACCTCGTCCAACGCCGCGTCTTGCTCGTCCAGAATCCGGCCGATGCGGATCGGCTGATCGCTGGCGAAAATCGACGTGGTGATCGGTGCGGCGACCGGATCGCCGAGCACCGTCCACGGGCCTGCCATCGTCTCGGCGGTGTACAGGGTGATCAGCAGCCCGCCCGCGCCGGTGTCGGCCACGAACGTGACACGCACGGCCCGGTGACGGCGCGACGGCATCGGCACGCCGGACCCGAAGGGATACGGGTTGGTGCCGTCCGGGCTCCAGGTGAACGCCAGCTGTTCGTCCGCTGCGGTGCTCAGCAGCCACGACCGGGTGCCGTCCTGGCTGCCCCACTTGCCGACGAGCGGAATTCCGGCCCAGTCGTCCAGGACCGCCTCGAACCGGACGTCGAGATCTCCCGTGATGGCTGACCCTGCCGGATCAGCCGACGCGACGACGCCGTTCCGCCGGGCCGAGAAGTACGTCCGCTCATCAGCGACGCTCACCCGGACCGGCGTCCCGAGCGTCAGATCCGGGTACCACCGCGACGCGGGGTGGTTCGGGGTGTAGTCGGAAGTCTGGTTGTCCAGCGCGAACCGGCAGGACGAGGGCGCGTCGTGTGCCGCCTCGTCCTGCCGCCCTCGGGTGATCGAGATCGGTTCCGGCAACAGGTCATCGGTCACGTCGGACCATGCCCACTCGGACGGGTCGGCGTTCAGATCCGCCCGGAACGCCATCTCCACCCGCGCGTCCACCAACTCGTCCACGCTCGGCATCACCTCCAGTTCTGCTCGGGTTCAGTAGCCGAACGCGAGCTGCACGTTGCCGCCGCCTTGGGCATGGACGGCGCTGCGCAGCCACGCGGTCAGGTGTCTGTCCAAACCGGACGCGTCGATCACCACGGTCACCCCACTGGCATCAGAAGCAGGAGCACCGCCGAGCGCGGCCGCAGCTTGCCCGGGGCGGGCCTGCGGAGAGCCCACGCCGGACGCCCGCGTGGCAGCGGACGCAGTGACCGTGCCGGAGACGTCCAACGGCAAGGCGTCGGTCAGGCCGGTCAGGTAGTCGCGGATCTGCGGCTCGCCGTCTTCCAGACCGGCGAGCAGACCTCGCATGATCAAGCGCCCGTTGGCGGTGAGCAGGATCTTGTCCCGCGACGGAGGGCCCTTCCAACTGGTGATCCAGTCGGTGAGTTCGCCGAGTTTGTCTTTCACCCAGGTGAATCCGGCGGTCAGACCTTTGATGAGGCCCTTGATGATGTTCTTGCCCGCGTCGATCAGCAGGCTGCCCAGGTCGCCCAGCAGGTCAAGGATTTTGCCCGGCAGCGATTTGATCCAGTCGAGAATGCCGCCGATTCCGTTTGAGACAACGCCTTTGATCATGTCCCAGATGCCACCGGCGATGTTCTTGATGCCCTGCCACGCTTTGTCCCAGTCGCCCGAGAGCAAGCCCATGACGAACTCGATCACGCCCTTGATGGTGCGCATCGCGCCCGACACGATGTCCGCGATCGCCGAGAAGATCGGCTGCACCAGGTCGAACAGCGACTGAATGACCGGCATGAGCAGATCCGCGATGATCTGCACGACTGGCGTGATCGCGGCCGCCAGCGTGGCGAACAGCGATGCCCCTTCGGTGATGATCGGCAGCAGGCCGGTCACCAGGTCCAGCAGCGGAGGCAGCAGCGCGGACACGATCTGCAGCAGTGGCGGGATGATCGGCAGCAGCGCGGTCACGATCGAGAGGAATGCTTGCGCCAGCGGAGGCAGGATCGGCAGCAGCGCGGACAGGATCTGCCCGGCAATCTGGCCCAGCAGCCCGCCTACCTGGGTCAGCACGGGCGTGGCGGCGGCCAGCGCGTTGCCGATGATGGTGGCCAATTGCTGGATCACGGACACGATCACCGGAAGCACCGGCATGAGCGCGTTGAGCGCCGCGAGCAAAACCGACGTGAAAACGCCGGAGAGCGCGGAAATCACCGGCATCACGGCGGTCAGGGCTTGCAGCAGCGCGCCGCCGATCTGCGCGACGAACGGCGCCAACGCGGACACCAGCTGAGCCACGGCGGGAGCGGCCAGTTGCAAAGCCTGCACCAGCAGGCCGCCGAACTGCTCGATCAGTGGCGCGAGGGTCAGTGCGAGCTGCACCAGGGCAGGCGTGATCGTGGCGATGGCCGTCCCGAGCGCGCCACCGAGCTGCCCCACGATTGCGGCGATCGCGGGAGCCAAAGTGGAGACGATCGGCGCGAGCGCGGCGAGTGCCGGAACCAAGATGGCCACGAGCGCCTGCGCCGCCGCGCCGAGCACGGGAGCCAGCGCGGTAAGCACCTGGCCTAGCGGTGCGATAGCCGGAGCAAGCGCGGCGAACGCTTGTCCGATCATCGGCCCGAGCTGCCCGATCGCTGGCGCGACCGAGGACACGATGACCTGCCCGATCGCCGTCAGAACGGGCAGCAAACCGACGATGATCGCATGCAGCCCGGCAAAGATCTGCCTCAAGGCTCCCGCGCCTTCGGCAGACCGGACGAATGCGAGAACCTGGCCGGTTACCTCGACCAAAGTGGACAGAAGCCCGCCGCCGGATGCGTTGGCAGCAGAGAAAACCGCACCCACTGTCTTGGCAAGGTTGCCGACAACGGTCACCAGGTCGCCGACCGCTGACAGCCCGGCCGAGAGCCACTGGCGCAGCTGTCCGGACTGACGGGCCTGCGCGATGAACGCGGCGAACTTCTCCGCGCCGTCGGCCAAGCCGGACCCGAACCCGGGCAGGAATTCCGCTCCTACCGTCGCGATGTCCCGCAACGCCTGAAGCAGCGGACGAACACCGGCCGCCGCCGCGCTCAAGGACTCGGACGTGTTGTCGAGGATCGTGCGGACGTCCCGGACGGTCCGGCCTTCACGGGCAAAGGCAGTGAACCCGAGTGCGCCTGTGTTCAGCCCGGCCGCGACGCGGCGCAGCTCGGTGCGCAGCAGCGGCAGATACGTTCCGGCCAGGCCGGTGATCTCGGCCGCGAGTCCGGCAAACAGCCGTTGCTGCACGGTCTGGCGCAGGCCGGTCAGCTCCGGCCGCAATACGTGCGCGGCGTTCGCGGCCGCCGCCATCGACGGCGCAAAGTCCTTGATCGACTCGGCGTACTTGGCCGGGTCGGATTCCTTGACCGCGTCGGAAAAACCGGTGACGCCGAGCTTGAGCGTGCTGAGCGCCGCAGCGGCGGCGAGCCCGGCCGCAGGCACGAGCAGCAGTGAGCCGGACGCTGTCGCTGCGGCGGAGCCGAGCCCGCCGAGCACGCCTACGGCCTGGCCCACGGCGGCGGCCAGTGCCGCGTACTTCAGCACCGACGCCCCGACGTTCAGCGTCATGCGCGTGAACTGGACGGTCGTGCGGTTCAGCCCGTCGTCCAGCTCGCCGAGGCCGCGCACGGTCGAGCCGATCGACTTGTCCGCAACGGCCTTGATGACCACGGACTTGCCCGACAGTTCGCGGACCAGCCGCTGGAAACGGGTCTCGGCCGGGATCGCGTCCAGTTCGGCGAGCAGCCGCACGGCGCTGTCGTTGCCCTCGCGGGCCGCCGCGCGGATCTGTTCCTTGAGCAGCGCCGTCTGAACCTGCGCGGTCAGGGTGATGGCGGGCGCGTCACGCTCGTTCTGCCGGACCTGGTCCCGGATCTCCCGGCCGAGCCCTTGCAGGCTAGGCAGAAGCTTGAAATAGGCGTGACCGACCGTTGCCACCAGGCGCTCACCCCCGCCCGGTTCCGGGGGCCGCTACCCGTTACGCATCCACACCGCGATGTCGCGCAGGGACTTCAGCTCCGGATCGCCGGTGCCGGCCGGAGCCGTGCGGGCGGGCGAAGCAGTAGCGGGGGCGGTGAACGCCTCGATCGGGTCGGCAAGTTGGGCGTCGGTGATCTCCTGGCCCAGCGCGGTGGCGACGGTCGCCCACAGGGCGGTGATCCGCCGTTCGGTGACCGAGGCCAGGAGATCGGCGCGGGTCCAGGCTCCCCGCGGATTCAGCACGCGCCACACGGCCGCGTCGTCGGGCAGGTGGGTCACCAGCGCGCACACGCGCCGGTAGGAGAGGCCGCCCCGGTACAGGTCGAGCAGATCGACCCCGTACCGGAGCAGGTCCGTTTCCAAGGCTTCGGCGGTCGCCTCGTCCGCGAGCAGCAGGGCGACCGTTACGGGTTTCCCCGGCCCAGCTCCTTCATGACGACGGCCGAGAAGTCCTCGGCGTCGGCAGCCGTGGCGGCCAGGACGCGCCAGGTCGCGTACTGGTCCGCGCCGAGGATAAGTTTTAGCGCGGTGAGGTGCTTGCCCTCTTCCTCTGCTTCGAGCGCTTCAAGTGGAAAGTTGTCCGGATTGGGGATAATGAACTGTTTGCTGCGCCACGTCACGTTCAGACTTGCGCCGGGCGAAGCAGGTTTGCCAACCGCCTCTGTGCGCTGCCGCACGCTCATATAAGTGTCTCCTTTGTCCTTGTCCCGCATCGACTTCCCTGAAGATCTCGATGTCGCGTGCGGGGGTTCGCCGCCTGCCAGGCGGCAGTGGGCGCAGTCCTCCACGGTGGATTCGACCGCCTGACAGGTACGGTTCACCCCAATTGCCTTGATAGTCCGGCGGACTTTCGTAGGCCAGCCGGGTGATGATCGTCGACAGTCCCGATCAACGACTTGACTGGCATTCCCTGATGCGAGCATGCTCGATCCCAGGGGAGGGAAAAGTGTGGTATTCATTGCGCATAATTGGCGCCAACCCTCTCCTGCGCGAAAAGTTGAGAGGGGAAATTTTGCAATGGGCAGGATTACTAAGATCGCATGCGCTGCCGCAATATCGGCCGCATCGGTTCTGACCTTATCTAGTCAGGCCGAGGCTGCACAGGTAAATCCTTCTACGGTAAAGCCGCATACCGTTGCCCCGCTGTGCGCGGAAGCATATGTCAAAGATAGCGGACCACTAACCATCACTGTTGAAGTCGACAACACCTGCCCGTACACAATCCGAGTTAAGACGTGGATCAGTTCCGGTATCAACAGTGAGTGCGTCAGCATTGAGTCGCAGCATTACGCCATCCTGAAGGATTCCGGATTCTTTCCGACTTTCGATCATTTGGAAAACTGCTAGCTAGCATCTGACTATTGAGAGGAAGATCATGAGACGCATTGCTTCTGGGGCTATCTCAATCGTGGGCTTGGCACTGACTGGCGTTGTCGCACTGTCGGGAGCGCAGGCGAGCGCAGCGGAACCTGCTGGCACGAACGATGTATGGGGAGGTCATCACCCGGTTTCGGTAACCAAGACATCCTCTCCCGCCGACCACAAGTATGTTGGCAAGTCACCGATGGATGTCGCCCCAACCTGCATTCTTGTGACAAGCCAGGATCTGGGGGCTGCCTCCTCTACCATTTACCTCATCAATGATTGCGGTTCGGTTCAGAGGGTAAGGGTCATTATGACCCGAGGCGGGGACAGCGACTGCGAGACCATGGGAATCCACTCAGGGTGGCAGTACGAGTCATTCGGGTTTTTCCCCAAGCTCGATCACATCGAAAACTGCTGACAACGGCAGTTTTCACGCCTTCACGAGAGTGGTCCGGGCAGGATCTTCGGTTCGGGCTCAATCATCAGTAGAATCACTGGCGTAATAATCAGTATTACTGATACGCCCATAGCGAAATAGAGCGGCAAGGCTGAAATTTTATCGCCACTTCTCCGCCGCAGAGACAAAGTCCCGGAAAAAATGGAGGCTAAGGAGAATACTAGACTTGCAGGGTAAAGCCATACGGTCGCAAGTGCGGCGAGCGCCAATGCCAAGCACGAGATCGACAGGCTTCTCCCTGAAAGGCGAAGATTTTTCATTGTTGCCATTTCTCCCCCTTTTGACTGCGTCTTGCACGCTTAGGGTAACACCTGTTGATGTTGGGGTCGATCTGCGCGAGGAGGGAGCGGGGGCGTCGTCGTTTGCCGTCCCCGCTCTCGCCTCGCTGACAGCAGGCTTCCGAGGAGCCTGATATGCCTTGTTCGAGGTGATTTGTCGTGGTAGCCATTTCCTTACTAAGTGCCGAAGAGATCACGCGGCGATGGTCGGAGGCGGTGACGCGGAGTTGAACAGCACTGCCGGATCATCGGTGAGCCAAACCGCGATGTAGGTCTTGCCCTTCGGCGGAGCGAGGGCAGAGAACGTCAAGCCCCATCGGGCTTCCTGCGTCCTGGAGAACTGGGCGTCCTCGGTTTCGGAGACCTCGGCGCGCGGCAGATAGAGTCGGTGGCTGTAGATCTCCTCCTCGGAAACCACGTCCGTCCAGTCGACGCAGAGCGCGCGGACGTCGCTCTTGGGAATGGAACTGATCTCGGCCCGGTAGTTCTTCGGGGTGCCGGTGCCCACGGCGGCGAACTTCATCCCGCCGAAATAGGCGCTGAGTACCTCGCCTTTGGTCTCCTGGAACACCGACGCCACGGTGAGTTCTTGGGATTTGTAGATGTAGCGGGCCGGGGTGAGCTGCTGCCAGTGTTCGGTGCCCTCCTTCTCTACCTTCCGCGCCAACGTGGTGCCGTCCGGCGTGGACAAGCCCAAGCCGGTCCATGGTGCCGCCAGCGGGCTGGTTGCGTCGGCCGGTTCCGGAGTGTCCGGCGGGGCTAGCGACACCTCGCCGGTGCCAGGTACGCGCACCAGCGCGCTGTTCATTGCCATATAAGGGAATCCTCCAGAGGGGCCGGGCGCGCACCGCTGGAAGGCACGGACCCCTAAGCCAGGTCAGGCCCGGAACGATGTCCGGGCATAAGCAGTCAGGCTGGCTGTTGCCAGCGGTTCCGCAGTGAACGGGTCGATACCGCCAATCGGGGCGCTGATGGGTTCTCCGCGCAGCAGCGCCCCTCCCGGTTGTGGTGCGCACAGCAGGCCCAGCGCGATCCCTGCGAGCCGTTTGGCGGTGTGGGTGTCGCGGTGCCAGCAGGTCAGTCGGATGACGGCGCGTTGCACGGCTGGCCAGTCCCACCGGTGTCCGTCCTCGGCAACCAGCAGCCACGGGAGTGAGGGCGGGCCTCCGTCGTATCCGCGGCCGGTTTCGGTCGAGACCTTCGCACCGGCGGCGGCCGGATCGGTCACGCCCGAGAGCAGACTGCGCAGCCGCCGGACAACCGTCTCGGCGACGTCGCGAGGAACCGGCGGAAGCTGGCTCATGCGTCTCCGGGTTCGAGGCCGGTCACCTCGAACCCGTTGGCCTCGGCCGCGCGTTTGAGCAGCCCGTAGCGCGCTTCCATGCCGACCCCAGCCGGATGCCGGATGGTGACGGTCGCTGAAGTCCGGTCGGTAGCGGCCTCGGTGGTGACGTCCACCGGAAGTACCTCCCCGCTGGTGACGCGATGGCCCTGCGCGCTGGCCGTGTCGGCGACACGCTGCGCGGCCGCGCGCACGGCGTCGGCGACTTCCGGCGAGTTCAGGAGTTCCCGCGCGCCGTCCGAGTCGATCGTGATGCCGAAGATACTGGGCACTGCCAGGGGTCAGCCCTCCGTGTGGGTCAGGACGGTTTCGTAGTGGAGGAAACCCGGCCGGGGCTCAAACCGGGCGGGTTCCCCCTCCACCGTGAACGTGCGGCCGTCGTAGGTGATTCGCTCGCGCGCGTGGATCGGCTCGGCGGTCAGCAACCACCAGGCTCCGGTGACCGCGACCCGCCCCGGGGACGGCTCGGTGCCGCCGCTGCGGGCGGTGTCGCGCGGCAGCAAAAGGCCGGCGACGGGACGCCGTGGCGCGTCCGGGCCGTAGTCGAGCGCTGGTGTCGGGTTGTCGTAGGCGTCGGGGACTTCGCGCGGACTGATGACCGTGAGCTGATGCGGAAGGTTCAGGGCGGCGGCTCCTCCCACGGGAATGGCTCGGCCAGCTGGCCGTCCGGCCCGGGCACCGGCAGCGTGTACGGGCCGCCGTCGTCCGGCTCGGCCGAGTAGGGCGTCCGAACAGAACGGAGGCCGCTGCGACGGGCCAGCCGCCGCAGAACCTTGTGGTCGTGCTCGGTGAGGTAGACCCCGGACGCGGCGTCATCGCCGTAGCGGTAGGTGTACTGACCTGCGGTTTCGGAGCTGTAGCCCTCGGGGTTGCGCAGCGCCCGGCCCGCCGCCTGGCACACGATGGTGACAACGGCGGGCGGGACGGTCGGCGCGAGCAGTGCGGGCGGCAGCTCGGCGCGCACCAGGTTTGACGCGTCGACCAGCGCGGTCAGGGCGCGGGCCTCCGCATCGGGAGTGGTGATGTTGACCCCTGGCCGGGCTTTGAGCTGCGCGAGAGTCGCCAGGGGTTCCGGCTCCGCGGCTTCGGTCACGCGGCGGGGGCGGTGGTGAATCGCACGGCGCGCTTGACCGAGCCGTCGTCGGTGGTGGTGCTGGCCCCGGCCAGCGTCGAGACCACGGAGCGGTCCTGCTGGTACCCCGGGTCGTAGTCGCGGACCAGGCGCATGGCGAACCCGCCGTAGGTCGTCGCCTGGCCGAACGTCGCCCCGGCCGGAACTTCCAGCGCCCGGGTCACCAGCGGGAACGCCGTGGTGTGGTAAGCGACGCCGGAGCCGTCCGCCAGGTAGTTGCTCGGCAGGACGGTGAACCCGTACAGGCGGCCGATGATCGCGTCGCGCAGTGCCTGCGGCGAGCCGGACGCGTCCACCGGGACCAGTCGTTTCTGCGGGTCGTTGAGCAGCATCGACTCCAGCTCGGACGACACGGCGAACCAGCGCTGATCGAACGGCACGCCCGCCTTGTTCAACAGCGCGCGGGCGTGAATGAGCTGGGTGTGCAGGTCGGTCCCGTCAGCCTTGACGGTGATGGTCGAGGGCAGGGCGTTCATCTGCCCGGCGACCATGCTTTCCACCCCGATAGCCACGCTCTTGGCCTGCGGAGTGGCTACTTGTTTGGTGAAGTCCTTGACCTGCAAGGTCAACTGCTCGTCGGGAAGGTTGATTCCCTTGTACAGGTAGGTATCCAGCTTGACGTCCACCGACTTTTCCTCGGCGTCGTCGATCACGATGGGCTTGTTCTCGGACCGGTTGAACGTGCGGGCGGGGCCGACGACGGTGTCAGTCCGCACGGTGACGGTGTCGCCCTGCTTGCCGGTGAAGTCGGCTTCGGCGTCGCGCCACGCGGTACCGGCCAGCACGGTCTGCTGGGTGAGTGCCGCGATCGAGGCGGACGCGATCTGCTTGGGCGTGAGGAACTTGTTGGGCATGAGCGGGTGCGGTTCTCCTGAGGTTGAGAGACGGGCGGAACGGGGCGGAGCTACTTGCCCCAGACCAGGCGGCTGATCTGCTCGGGTGTGTCCTCGACCGGTTCGGCCGGAGCGCTGGCCGCCGGGCGCAGTGCTTCCACCGGCGGCCGTCCGGCGGTGGTGCGGGTTGGCGGCGCGGCAGCCGTGACCAGTGCCGAGATGACCCCGGCCAGCTCGGCGGCGTCGGCCGTCAGCTCCTCGGCCGTTGCGCCGTTGAGCCGGGCGGCGAGCGCGTCCGGCAGCTGTGCCGTCCGGATGACGGTCAGCCGGGCGAGGTCGAGTTCCGCGGCTTCGGCGCGCTGCTTCGCGGCGGTGGCCTGCTCGGTCAGCTGCTCGGCCTGCTCGCGCAGCGTCGCCAGCTCGGCAGTCTCGGCGGGCGGCTCGGCCGCCGGTGCCGGCTGCGCGGCAACCGGCGGTGCCGGGGTTGCGGGTGCGGCGGGCTCGGCGGCGGGCTGGGCTGGCTCGGCCGCAGGGGCTTCGGGCATTGCGAGTACTCCAAAGGGTCGGTGAGCAAGGTGCGGGGTGGAAGGCCACCCGCCCGGTTTCCTCATGCGCGACAGCGGTGAGACGACTGTTTTCGGGCTGTCGTGGGAATCCGGGCGGGCGGCCGGTCTGATGGCGCTCAGCCGCGACGGGCGGCTGCGTGAGCGCGGCGGAAAGCGTTGCGGGCGTCCTTGCCGGACAGTCCGGCTGTCGAGGTCTCCCACAACGCGGCGAACCGTTGGGACGCTTCGGGGAGCACGACGGGGCCGAAGACGGGTTCGGCCTGGCAGTTGCAACCGTCGTGGTACTCCTCGCCGGTCGCCGCCGAGGTCGTGGCGGATCGCTCGGAGCGATAGAGCACGGCTTTGCCGATCGCTCCCCGGCTGGCGAGCATCGCGCAGAACGCGCACGGGTTCGCGTCGGTGACGCGCAACCAGCCCCGTGCCGCCCGGTCGTCCCGCACTGCGGCCCGCACGGTCGCCCGGCCCGCCTCGAGAACGTGGCGAGAGCTGGCCGCAGCGACACCCGGCCCGGCCCGGTCCAGCGCACGCGCGGGATCCCAGCCGCCGAAAACGAACCGGACCACCGTGCGAGTGCCGGTGACCCGCAGCGAAGTCAGCGCGCGGTCTCGCCACGGCCCGGCAGTGCCGGCCGGATCGGCGCGCGGCGTGAACGCCGCAACCGCGGGGATCTCGGCCCGCCGGAACTCGCGGTAGTAGGCCGCCGCCAGCTCGGCCGAGTCGTCGCGGTGCCGCGCCAACACGGACAGGATGTGCCCGGTCCACCCGGCATCGGTCAGCCGCAGCGGGTCCAGCGACCGCCAGACGGCGAGGACTTCGGCCACGACCCGCGCGGAGAGACGACCTTGGGCAAGCCGGTGCGCGGTGGTGACTGCGCGTCCGGCCCTGGTGCTGGCCATAGGTTCACCGCCCGTTCGGGTCGGCGGTGGCGCGGGCCAAGGTGTCGGCCAGCAGCGCGTGCCCGTCGACCGACTGAGGCATCTGCTCCCAGCGGCGCACGTCCTGGTCAGTGACACCGGGCAGGCG
Source organism: Amycolatopsis orientalis DSM 43388 (assembly GCF_000411975.1). Taxonomy (GTDB): domain Bacteria; phylum Actinomycetota; class Actinomycetes; order Mycobacteriales; family Pseudonocardiaceae; genus Amycolatopsis; species Amycolatopsis orientalis_D. The sequence continues at coordinate 11,699 of NZ_ASXG01000023.1, read as the reverse complement.
TTCCCAGGCCGCGCGCGCGGGCACGTCGAGCATCTGCACGGCCTTGCCCCAGGCGTCCACGACGGCCGACAGCGGACTGGTCGAGGTGTCGCGCCAGCGGGCGACCGAGGTCGTGTCGAGCCATCCGGCCTCGTCCCCGGCCGCGAGGCAGGACAGCCGCAGCGTCTGCTGCCACGACTCCCCGTAGGAGGTCTTCCGCTCGCCGACCCGGCGCTGCAGACCAGCGTCGGCGGCGGCGATCGTGTCGGCCGCCAGGTTGGACAGCGAACCGTGCAGCGCCCACGCGGGGGTCTGAGTGATCGCGGCGAGGTGCCGCAGGATCTGCTCCAGGACGGCGACGTATCCGGACATGTCGGTGGAGTCGAACGTCCCGAAACGCGTCTCCGGCGAATCCGAGTGCAGCAGCCGATCCGGGCCGATCGGCGGTTCCTCGTCGTCGTCCAGCTCCAGCCCGGCGGCCCAGCGCTGCCGGTGCGCGCCGTGCTCGCCGGTCGTCATCAGCAGGAACGTCTGATAGTTCAGCCGGTCCTGAATGTCGAGGACCGGAGCGACCACGCCGGGACTGTCGGCGTCCAAGTCGTCTTCGTCGAGGAACCGGACTACCGGGCAGATACCGAGTCCGTGTTCCGCGTGGTCGAGGTAGGACGGCCCACGGCCGGGCTCGTCCTCGGACAGGGTGTAAACCGCCTGGTCATCGAACAGCCGATAGACCTGGCGCGGCCCCTCCGGAGTCCAGGACGTCTTCCGGTGCAGGGCGTAGATCGGCCACGGGTCGGCGTCGTCGGCGTAGACGGCCGTCATGTTGCGCGGGGACACGCCCCGAATGACCGGGGCCGTGTCGCCGGGCAGGACCGTGGTGTACGCCCAGCCGTACTTCAGCGTGGCCCGGTGCACCGCGGCCTGGCGGCGGGCCATGCCGTTCTGGTTCCAGTGCGACCAGCCCAGCGGCTCGTCCGCCTGGTCGTCGCCGAGCGCGCGGTAGCCGTCCACGAACAGGTTCTGCGCGAGCAGCTGCATCAGCAGGCGACACCAGTTCGTCCGCGACCGGTCCAGCAGCCAGCGGTACGCCCGGCGGGCCGAGCGGGGCGCGAACGGCAGATCGTGATCACCCTGGACATAGCGGTGAATCCGGTTGTTGCGGGCCTGGTCCGGCCAGACCGCTTCGATCCGGCGCGCGACGTCAGCGGACTGAGCAGGAGGCAGAAGCATGCTTCCTCCTTCCCCAGCGTTTGCATACAATGTAGGGATACATGTCTATACGAAGGGGGACCGATGGCTATCGCGGAAACGCTTGCCGCAAAAACGATAAGTGAAAACATTCTGCAAAGACTGGCGTTCACAGCAGTGGGAATCTGCTCTACACTGTGGATGGCTTTTGCCGCGCTTCTTCACATCACTGAGCCCACCGCCATTGCAGAGCGCGTCGGAGATTACCTGGGCTTCCCTAACGTTCAGGAGAAACTGTCCCCTGTCGCCGCGTGGGCGGCAGAGCCTCGACATGGCGCGTTGTTCATCGGCGCAGCCGTCATTGCCGGAATCTTGTTCAACCTCGGCGCAACACCGATACTTACCGTAAAGAATTCAGCGCCGAGGATAGCGTGGGTCTTCTTTCTTTTTGCAGTACAAGGCACAGAACTCTTGACAAGCGCGACTATAGTTGCAGTCACCAGCCTTCTCGCTTTTGTATCATCGTGGTTCGCAGCAGGAGAAAGCAGAGATATCGTCATTTCATTAATCGTGCTGGCGAAGAACATTTTTGTCAATCTGATCGTAATGTTCTACCCGATATCCGTTTTGGCCAGCTGGTTCCTTGCTTCCTATGGAGGAGAAATGCCAGCAGATTTGTCGCGTGAGCGCCCTCAGCCGACCGGTGCGGCAACAACCCCGCCTGCTCCAGTCCGGTGATGTCCACGTGCTGGGACTGACGTAGCAGGTCTCGATCGGGCGCACGGCAAGGTCATTCTTGCGCAGCGAATTGGGCACCCGCTTCCGGATGAGCGCATCGCAGCGAGTTGGCCGGACGGTTGGGGCTGACGAATTCAGGAATCTGAAGCGCATGTCGAGCCTGACAGCCGGGCGGCGGTGCCCGGCTGTCAGGCTCGCAGAGCGGCTTCGATGGCGTGCAGCATCCTGGTGAGGTCGTCGCCTCCGGCCGGGTTGATGGTGAGCCAGCCGTCGGTGACCGCGGCGGTGAACCGGCCTTGTTCGGTGTCGATCCAGTAGGGCGGGTGTTCGTTGCGGACGCGTTCGGTGCCGCGGCGGATCGCGACGTACAACCGTCCAACGTGGATTCGGGGAGCCTGCATCCACTCGACGGCGCGCCGGGCGTCGCGGGCGCTGTTGGTGCGGGTCGGCGGCGGATTTCCGGCGAGCACGGCGCTGTAGTCGGCTTCCGAGCAGGACAGCGAATGCAGGTTCGACACGGGCGGAGTGCCCGGCAGCGCCGCCACCAGGTCGCGGGCGACGGACTCCGCCGAGCTGGGGAAGACCGTGATCGTGTCATGGTCGGCGACCGCGAGGATCGCGTCCCGTCCAGCGGCCGCCGCCTGCAGGGTCACGTCGCGGCCGTTGATCCGGGCCCAGCAGTAACGGTCGACGGAGGGTCGTTGCAGGAGCCCGATGACGTCGGCGAAGTCGCGGACCGGCCAGCCGGTGGCGGCGAGTTCGGCGTCCGCCTTCGCGTCCTGCTGGACCTGCTCGTCCGGCGGATACCACTTTTCCCCGCCGATCAGCGTCGGATGCGGGTCGGAACGGTCGATCCGGCGGACCAGATTCTGGTAACTGTCGCGGGAAAACCGCAGGGGGCTCCGGAGCAACGTCAGGCTCCGATGGTGGGCGGGGTGGGGCGCATGCCGTCGGGGTAGCCGCCGAACAACTCGTCGACGTCGTCGTCGAGGTAGGTGACTTTCCGCTGGTGCTCCTCGTCTTCGGTGCCTTTGCCCTTTCCGGCACCAGCGCCCATGCCGCCCGCGCCCGCCGATCCCTTGGCACCGGTTCCGCCTACGGCACCGGGACGCGCCGCGCTCTGACCGCCTGTCGGGGTTCCCGTGCCGGTCCCTGCGCCCGCGCCGAGCTGCTGCCCGCTGCCGCCCGCCCCGAGGCGCGCACCAGCACTGCCTCCGCTGCCGCTCCGCCCGCCGCTGCCGCTTTCCCCACTGCCGCCCGGCGTACTGAACCCGCCAGATGGGAGACCGAGGCCGCCGACTGTCGAATCCGTTCCGCTGCTGTTAGGCCCGAAGGTCGGCAGCATCCCAGTGCCGAATCCCGGCGCATCGCTGACCGGCGCTTTCGGTATATATCCGGCCGCCGTCGTGGAATCCGGTGCCGGAGCGTGCTGCGCCGGAGAGTTCCCGGCACCGGGAAGGTGAGACGAGCTGCTGCCCGGCGAAGGCACCGAACTGCCCGCCGAACCAGGACCGCCTGCGCTGGGCGAATAGCCTCCGTGAAGGGAACCGCTGCCACCAGTCATGCCGGTGGTTCCTCCGGTGCCCCCGGTGCCCCCGGGAGGACCGGACGTGCCACCGTCGCCTGGAGCGGACCCGACCGCAACCCCGGCCGGAGCGGCATTCAGGACCGGATAGTCCTTGGCCGACGCATTGCGGTTTCCGTCCGTGGTGGCGACGTAAGCTCCGTAGGCTTCCTTGTTGTTCTTGTCCGCGTCGTCCCAGCGGGCCGCCGCTTTTTCTGAATCGCTCGCGCCGAACGGACTGTAGCTGGCCAGATCGTTGGTGTCGGGACGGCTGGCGTCCATCTGAGTCAGCTTGTTCAACGTGCCGTGGAAACCGCTGTTCTGCTCGGTCAGGGACTGGGCGCTGCGGCCGAGGTCTTCCGACGCCTGCCGAGAGGTTTCCAGCAACGGGGTCAGCCCGGCCCTGGCCTTGCCGGCTGCGTCGCCTTCCCAGGAAGCGTCCATCTTGCCTTGCAGGCGCGAGATCCTGGTGATGAGGGTTTCATGGGCCGACTTGAGCGCATCGGCTGCCTGCTGGCCGGAGTCAAGGGAGGCCGTGTTGCCGCCATAGCGGTGCATCCGGGCGTAGACGTCCGCGCCGGTGTAACCGTCAGGCATCAGTGGCCCCCTTTCTGGAGATATTGGACGACGTAGCCAGCAACCTTCTTGCCCAGCTCGCAACCCTCAGCAAACGGGTGCTTGAGCCCATCCAGAGCGACGCTGATGGTGTAGGTGAGATCGTCGCGCACGCCGACTGCCAGCGCGCAACTGCCCGGCGGCGGGTTGCTGGAGGCGTTGTAGACCACACCGGGGTAGCCGTTGACGGAAAACGGCTCGAACCGAGTGATCCCGCCGAACTGCTTCTGGCCGTAGAGGCCGCTGATCCCGCCATGGGATGGGTCCTTGGTGAATACCGTTCCAGTGACCCCAGAGGTGCCGTCTTCGTAGGCGAAGATCCAGCTGCAGGCAGGCCCGATCGGATTTTCAGGCTTTGACCGCACGGTCTTGAGCGGCGCACCAAGCGCAGCGACCTGGTCCGCGGTCATCGCGGCGCACGGCGCCTTCTCCAGAGGTGCGGGGTCCAGCGGAGCGGGCACCGCCGGTGCCCCGAAGCTCAGCCCGGTCGAGGTCTGCGGTGCAGGGGACGCTGGGGCAGCCTGGCCGGACTCGCCCGCGCATCCGCTGAGGAGAACAACAACGGCGGCGAGACTGACGGTGATGGCACGGCGGCTAGTCATTTTTGGGGCGGAAACCTTTCAGATGGTCGGCGGCCTGGTGCTCTTGCTTCTGGTAAGTATCCAGGGCCTGCTGAAAAGAATCCCGCTGACGCGTCAACTCCGCGATGACGGAGTCGAGATAGTTGCTGTAAGACTGACCGGCTGCGTTGGCGTCCTGGACGTAGGCGATGCTCGCCACCTCATCTCCCATCGGAGTGAACGAGCGCAACGCATCTGCCTGCGGCCTGACGTCGTTCTTGACCCAATCCAGGATGTCGTTCATCTCGGTGACGATCTCCTTGATCAGTTCCGGCGTCAGCCGGTAACCGCCGCCCCCGCTGGCCATGCCCTCGTTGGCCTTCGCCTGCGCGTCGGCGGCTTCCTTCGCCACCTGTTCGGGTGTTTTATCCCGGACGTACTTGTACCCCGGCACCAGTGGTCCCTGCATGTCCGCAGGCAGGTGCCTGACGCGCTCGACGTCGTCATCAGCCATGAAAGCCTCCCCAGCCTTCTCACCGAACGACACGGACGGTATCACGGGTGTCTGCAATTGGTGACAGCCTTCACCGAAGCTTGTGATCAACATTGGAAAGGGAGGTTGGCCAGCAGCTCAGGTGAAGACGCGGAGGCGACCGGTGCGGCGCCGGTTCCTTCTCGCCCATTCGGGTGAGGCCAGCAGTAGGCGGCGGACGTGCCGTGCGCCGATCAGGCACACCGCAAGGTCGATCTTGTGCGGCGACTCCCGGGCTTCCTTCCGGATGAGCACGCCGTAGCGGGTGGACTGGCGGCGGGCGTTAAGCACGTGCCGGGTGAGCCGCGAGTCTCCGTCGTGGGTCAGGGCCTTCTGCTTGATCTCGGCCAGCGTCCGTTCCACCGCTGGGACGAACTCCGGGACCTTGGCGCGCATGTCGAACGCGACGGCGGAGCGGCTGCGCCCGGGGGTCGCGTCGATCAGCAGCCGGTCCCCGAACTCGAACGCCCACGAATCCACGTAGGACTCGAACTCGCGGACGTCGGCGAAGAACCCGACCACGTCGAACCGGTCGAATGAGGTGCGCACCGCCAGGTCGGCGGCCGCCCGGTCGACTTCCCAGCCGACATCGGCGGGGCCTTCGGGCTTCTCCTGGCAGTGCAGGACGGCGGCGTGCCCGTCGGACATGCGCACGGCTACCAGGCCGGTGGCGTCGTCGTTCTTGCTGCCGTCAAAGAACATGACCACTGTGTCGCCGTCGAGCAGCGGGGGCCGCTCGGGGTCGTGGCAGGCTGTCCATTCCGGTGCGGTGGTCCACGCGGTGGCGGCCGAGGAGCGCTGGTTGAAGAAGTACCGGCGGGATTCCTCCGGCGCTTTGGTCAGGTCCCAGAACTCGTTTTCGACAATGCCGGGCAGGTCCATCCAGTCTGCGGCCGGTCCGTAGACCTCCCGCAGTGCCGCCACCATGGCGTCCAGGTCGGTCAGCTCGACGTCGGCCGGGGCTTCGCGGTGGTCCCACAGCAGCCGGGCCGAGCGGGTGCGGCCTTCCCGGATGGCTTTCGCTTGCCGGTCGAGTGCTTCCAGGATCGAGTCTTCCCCGGCCTGGTACATCGTGGACGTCAGCAGTCCCCACGGCTGGGCGGCTTTGCGCTTGCGCAGGTTGCGGTCCACCGTCTTGAACATCCGCCGCAGCTCGGGTGTGATGTACAGGTGCGGTTCGTCAAAGATCGCAAGCGATTCCTTGCCGCCGTCCTTCGCGGATGAGCTGGCGGTGGACGGGACGATTTCCCCGCCGCCGGGCAGCAGGACCCGGGTCAGTCCGGCGGCGTCCTTGGGCAGGTCTTCGCCGAGCGGGCCTTCGGTGAGGTTGTAGTGAATGACGTCGTAGGTGTTGCCGGTTTGGCTCTCTTCCGTTGCCAGGCAACGGATGTAGGGGTAGGTGAGCGGCTGGCCCATGGGTTCGCCGGGCTCGTAGGTGTAGGTGAAGTCCCGCCACCGGTAGGTCTCGCCGCCGGTGGCCCATCCGCAGAACCGGCACGGGCCGAATGCCTCGAACAGGCCGACGAATCCGGCGATCTCCGACTTAGCGCGGCCTTTCGCCCGGGAGAGCACGGCCCGGCTGTACTGGCGGCGGCCGTGGCCGTCGAGGGCGTAGGCGTCGACCAGGAACCCGGCGAACTCGTCGTCCAGGTCGACGTCGTCGCCCTGGACGTCGCCGGGGCCGTGCACGGTGAAGTGCTCGACCCACGCCGAGGCCAACCAGCCGAGGGAGCGTGCGCGGTCGTGTCCGGGGGCGTAGACCAGCTCACGCGTCACCGGACAGCCTCCGGCGGCGCTCGTCGAGCCGGGTCACCGCGGCTGCGTCCGGGGTCGGCGGGGCGTCGGCGTCTTGGCCGGGCGTGGTGTAGCGGATGCGCAGCTTCAGCCGGTCCTCGTGGGTGAGGCCGAGTTTCGCCGCGCGGAGCCGCAGTTCGGCGGCGCGGTTGGCCTCTCCTCGCCAGAAGGCGTCGACCAGCACCGCGGTTTCCATCGCGAAGCGCCAGTCGGTGTCGGTCCAGAGGCGGCAGTGCGGCATGTGCCGGACGGCGTCCCACCAGGCGAGGGTTTCCGGGTGCCACTTTTTGCGGCCGTTGCGCGGCAGCTCCGGCGAGTCGCCGTCGAACGGGACTGCCTCGACGGTGGTCCAGTCGTAAGCCTTGGGGTTGCGGTTGCGCGGGTTGGCCGAGGGCGGCCGTCCGGTGATCGCCAACGGTCACCCCCCTCGGTTCAGGCGGCAGCCGGGTACGGCTTCGCCAGCGGGGCGACCTGGCGGCGCATTGCGCGGTCGAGCGGGTACAGGTAGCGGTGCTTCACCGCGGCTTCGGCGACCCGGCGCACGTGCGGGTCCACGGTGCGCCGCACGAACTCCTCGGCGGTCTCGCCCGTCGGCCTGTGGACCGCCAGGTGGCGCAGCGTCCGGCCGTGCACCAGCTGCCCGTGAACGATGTAGGAGACATTCGCGGCGCTGGTGGTGCCGGTATAAATCCAGTTCCCGGCTTGGTAGATCCCGCCTCGGTGGCCTTGGGCGGTGTCGGCGTAGGACACGATCAGCCGCAGGCCAGGGCAGGCGGCGCGGAGCTGGCGCAGGCTGGCCGCAACCATTTGAGTCACGGGGTGCTCGTGCGGTCGCAGTGCGACGCGCAGCAGCTCGACGCACTCGGTCTGGTCCAGGCCGTAGGGGCCGCCGAGCGCGGCCGTGGCGGATCGGCCGAACATGACGACTCCGGAGAAGTCGCCGTGCTCCCACACTCCGAAGGGAGCGATCTTGCTTCGCGGCATCTTCTGCGAGTAGTGCCAGCGCAGCACGGCGTACTGGGCCGCGTGCCATGAGCACGGCGCGACCAGCAGCGGAACGGCCGGGTCAGCGTGCGGTCCGCCCGGCGGAGGAAGCTCCGCGGCACCGGCGGGCGAGCGTGCGGGCAGAGAGCTGGTCGAGGCGGGGAACGCTGGTGAGCGGGCGGAAGTCGGGTTCGCGGGCATCCTTGGTCCGGGGACGGGGTGAGGTGGCGGCCAGAGCGGCGTCACCTCCCAGCAGGTCAGAGGTGGCGCGGCTGGACCGCCACGGCCGGCGTCGGGCAGGGGTGGTGAAATCGCCGGAGTTTCGTACAGACCGCGAGGTGCTATGCCTAACCGGTGCGGCGTCCGGGGCGGCGAGGGGTCACCCCCCAGGGGTGGCGGTGCGTGACGACTGGCGGCCTTTGCGCGTGGTCGAACTGGTCACAGCGTCATCGTGAGCGGTCGTCTCGGGCTCGATCTCGGCCGGGCCGGTCGACTCGGCCTGCGCGTCGGGCGCGGCGACGGCCAAGCCGGTGGACAGCAGCCACTCGGCGGCCGCTTGGTCGTGGTCTATGACGGCGCGGGCGGAACGTCCGCCGAGTGAGCGCAGCAGCAGGATGCGCACGTGTTCACCTCTCGATCAGTCCGGGGTGCGGGTCGGCGGGACGATGCGCGGACGGGCGTCGGGAGGCTGCGGCCCGGCCGCCTTCGCGACCGCTCTTGGTGGCGTGGCACGGTCCGCATATCCCTTGCAGGTTCTTGTCTGAGTGGTCGTCGCCGGGGCGGACGTGGTCTACCTCGGTCGCGGGTGCCAGCTGGCATACCCGGCAAATCGGATCGCGGCGCAGGACGCGGGCACGTCGTCGCGGCCAGTCGGGGGGAAGACGTGCGGCGCGGTCGCTGCCGAACCAAGCAGGCAGGGGTTCACCGCCTCGTAAGCATCGAATGGAGACCGCGCGTGCGTGGAAGGCGGATACGGGAGAGCCCCGGCTACCGAGGGGGAGGGGGTAACCGGGGCTCTCAACCGAGACTGTAGAGGATCACTGTGCAAATACACGTGTCCAACATGACTAATCTAGCGTTCGGTCCTGGTCGGGCGCAACCGGGTTCCGTTCGCGCGCCGCCTTGACGTGCCGCAGCGCCGTTCGATAGTTGACGCCGAGACGTTGCGCAATGTCCGGAATGGACAGTGGTTCGCCGTCGTCGGTCCGTTCGTTCAGCAGCTCGGCCACGCGCACGGGCAGTTCCGTGCGGGGAACGCTTTCGGTGCTACCGGCAGGACGTCCGCCGCCGCGCTTGCGCTCGGGATCGGCCCTGCTGGCGCGGTACGCCTCGACTGTGGCGCGATACCAGAACGGGACTCCGCCGAACTCCCGATCGGCCGGGGGCACCAGCGGGCGTTCTCCTTCGGCGCGGGTGCGTTGCCGTTCCACGCTTTCGTACCGCGTCCAGGTGGCGGTGCTCATGCCCGACTCTTGCGCGGCCTCCGGCCGGTCGAGCAAATCGCGGGGGTTGCCGAGCGGGGGCAGCTCGGGCACCGGCTCCCCGCGCGCGAACGCGGCGGCCTGCGCCTCGTCCCACAGCTTGCGGTGCGTCTTGCCCCGCATCGGATTGACCGGTGCCGGGTGTCCCGGCCGCTCCCACGGGGCGGGGTTGGCACGTTGCGCGGTGCGCAGGCTCATGCCGTGCAGAGCGGCGATGTCCTCTTGAGTGATCAGCGTGCGGCCCGCCGGTATCACGTGCTCCCCGTTTCCGTCTCGACGCGTTCTCGTGCTGTGGCGAGAATAGTCCGAGGCCCCGGTTCCTGTCTGGAACCGGGGCCTCGGATCACCGGCTAGCTTTCGACGGCGGTCCGGGCGGCCTTGCCGACCTTGGTCTGCCCGGTGTCGGCGTTCCGGCCGTCGCGGCGGCCAGCTTCTGCCCCGGCGATGTTGTGCTTGTCCTCGTGTCCGAACTTCAGGTCAGGGAAACGCTTCTCGAACGCGGCCTTGGTGCGCTCGGCGTCGGTGACCAGGACCAGTTCCCCGGCCTTCCCCTTGACCTTCTCCGCCATCGCTTCGCGCGACCGGACGATCTTCTCCGCGACACCCGCGCCGTAGGCGGGCAGGTAGGAGCGGAAGAAGGTGCGGCGCTCGATGTTGGCATTGGCGGGGGTGTCGAACATGCCCTGCCGCTCAGCCATGTGCGCCCGGGCGGCGGCCATGCCCTGAGCTTCGGCCTGAAGCAGGATCGAGGGCAGCAGCAGCTCAAGCGCCTTGAGCGTCGCGGCCGGGCCCATGATCAGCACCCAGCGCGGCTTGCCGTTCATAAGGTTTCCCATGGTGCACACGGAGCAGCCGTGCGCCTGGGCCACCGTGTAGACCAGCGAGGCGCGTGCCTTGCCGTGCCAGCCCTGGCCGGAGATCTCGAACTCAAGCAGCCGGATCGGTTCCGGGCGCTTGCCGTCGCGGTGGCGGACGGTGGCCGCGTCGAGGTTCTGCTTGGCGATCAGCTCGGCGGCCTTCGCGGCGAAGATCTGCGCTTCCTCCGGAGTGGCGGCGGAGTCTTCGGCCTTGGCCAGCAGCTTCTGGACTCGCTCGGTGATGTTGGCGTTGGTAGCCATGACGGTGATCCTTTCGGTTGATCACGGTGGGTTGTGGTGCCGGGAGCGGGGTTCTAGGGCCGTTCCCGACAAGAAGAATACTATCTGAAGTTAGCGACACAGGGAAGGGGGATCAGGGGTGACCCGCCCCACGTTCCCGGACGGGTCACCCCTGGATAGGTTGCGGCGTAAGGCTGTTCCTACTCTTCCGCCGTCGCGGGGCCGGTGCGCTCGACCCGTTCGAGTATCTGCCGATACAGGTTGGTTGCGCAGGATTGGACCGACTCGCGCGGCGGCAGCTCGAAAACGTCGACCTTCAGCGGCTCAAAGCGCGTGAGCAGGCTCAGGCGCGCGTGCTGAGCCAAAGCGTGCGCCCCCCCGGGGCACGGGCCGCCGATTCCGAGCCGGACGCACCACCGGCACGGCTCGTTGTCGGCGATGCGATCCGGAATGGCGTAGAGCACGAGAACGTGTGCACTGGGCGGGGAGGTCATACAGTAGACGGCCCACACGCGCGTGCCGCCTGTCTGTCCATTGTGGTCGCTCATGGGGTGAATTCCCTTCGGGCAAAAGGTGCGGGCCCGGCAGCCGGAGACCTTGCCCGGCGCATTTTCGGGCGAAGTCTGGATAAGCGGGGCGGCGAAACGAGTTCCGCCGCCCCGCGCGGGCAGGTGTCCGGCTACTGCTGGGGGATGACCTTCCGGTCAGCGATCATGCGCTTGACCGCGAACATGGCGACATCCCAGCCCAGTCCGGCGGGAAGCGCGACTACGGCCGTGGATACCAGTGCACCGGCCTCCAGTTCGGCCCGGTCGCGCTCGATCGCAACGTGCAGCTTCATTCCGGGGCACGTTGCCTGCTTCCGCTCCCAGCACAGTGCGCACGGTTCGTCGTCCGTGGCGAAATTCGCCATCAGCCGGACAATCGTCGGCTCCCACAGCGACGGCGCGCCGTCGGCGGAGACGCGAGGCAACGTGCCCTCGGGGTAGCCGTCCAGGAAGTTGCCCAGCGCGGCGAAGCGGTAGAGCACCCACCACTCAATCATGTTGTCGTGCAACGTCTTTCCTTCCGATTCTGATCACGGTGTGTGTGCGCTGGGATCGGGGTTCTAGTACTCCAGCTGTAGTTCGTGATCTTGCTGGAGGGGTCGTGTGAGACGGGTGCGGC
>NZ_ASXG01000022.1 GCF_000411975.1 Amycolatopsis orientalis DSM 43388 | reverse complement strand
CATCCTTCCAGGCGAGGCCGAAGCCTCACAGGTGAGGTGTCAACCAAACCCTGAGCAGACCCCGGCATGGCGCACCCGTTCGAAGCGGGCGTCGCCGGGCATGTGCTGTATCCGGTCGTTATGGGGCACCTGCCGAGAGTTGGCGTCGCCGAGCAGCGCGACATCGGGTCGGTATGGGCCGCCGTTGGTAATAGGCATCGCCGAGAATGTGCGGCACTGGCTCGGCATGGGCGCTCGTTCGGAGCAGGCACCGGCGAGCACGCACCGCATCGGTCGGTATAGGGCACCCGGTGAGAGCGAGCGTTTACCGGGCATTGCGGTACATGCTCGGCATGGGTTCCCTCTTGCCCACGAGCATCGCCGAACGGGCGCACCCTGGCGGCCCCGCGCGTCCGAGGCTCACCCGGTCGGCGTGACCTCGGCGACTTCGGCCAGCGGTGACGTGCGCCGCTGGTTCGGCACCGGCGTCGCGTCCGGGGCGAGTTCGGCGTTCGCGGTGGCCAGCAGTTCGCGGGCACCGCGCAGCGCGGCCTTGACCCGTTGCTGGACGGCGACGAGTTCGGCAACCCGTCGTTCGGCGTCGGCGACGATTCGGGTGGCGTGGTCGGTGGCTTGGCGGAGGTGTGCGTCGGCTTCGGCGCGGGCGGCGGCGGTGCGGTCGGCGATTTCGCGGAGTGCGTCGGTGCGGCGGTCGGCCAGCGTGCGGGTGAGGTGTTCCTCGAGCCGTTGGCGTTCCTTCGCTGCCGCTTCGTCTGCGGCCTTGCGTTCTTCGACCGCGCGGCGCAGCAGATCTTCGTGTTCTCTTCGCTGGTGCTCGCGATCCGCGGCGACGGCTTCGACGAGCGCGCGTTCCTTTTTGGTGAGGCGGACGGCTTCTGCCTTGGCGTCGGCGATGATCCGCGCGGCGGTGTCCTCGGCGCGGGCTGTGATCTCCGCGGCTTCCTCGCGCGTCAGCTCGACCATCCGGCGCGAGCGTTCCTGCAAGGCATCCGGCGCGATCGGGGTGCGGCTGATCCGGTCGATCGTCGCGCGCAGTTCGCGATTGTGCTCCGCGAGTTCGGCCGCTTGTCGCGCCGCGGCGTCGCGTTCCGCGGCGAGGCGCTGGAATTCCGCCTCGACCCACGTGACGAATTCTTCGACCTGGCCGCGCTGATAGCCGCGCCAAGCCAAGTCGAAGGACGGCCGGACGGCCATCAGGTCCTCGCCACCGCCGGGGGCCATGCTCTCACCTCCCATTTGGATGGTTTCTCCTCGGCGCGCGTTTTTCTTGCCGCGCCGGGGTTTCCGCACTGCCTCCAGTGTGCCTGAAGTCCGCCCGTCCGTGTGCGCCCGGGGCGGGTCAATCTTCAAGCGGGTCTTCGGTCCCGGTCGCAGTGCTTCGCACGCCGGGCAATTCGGCCAGTTCCGCGGTGAGTTCGGGAAGATCACCACGCCCCTGCAGCATCAAGGTGACGACCGCGATCCGTTGTCCCTCTTCGGAAACTGTCTCCCGGTCCACCGCCACCCGGTGGACTGCCCAACCTCGATCGGTGCAAGTGGCGAGGACGGCACGCAGGACGCCATGCCCGTCCGCATAACTCAACCGGAGGATCGGCGGCTGCCGACGATGGCGCGCGACGAACCGGGAAATCCTCGGAAATCCGCGCGTGATCACGACGAGCCCGGCGGTGGTCGCGACGGCCAGCACCGGCAGTCCGGCACCGCACGCGACGCCGACGGCCGCGGCGAGCCAGACGGTCGCCGCGGTCGTGAGGCCGCGCACCGCGTCGCGGCGCACGAAGATCAGCCCGCCGCCGACGAACCCGATGCCCGACACAATCTGCGCGGCGATCCGCGACGGGTCAAGCGCCACGTGCTCGATGCCCAGCAAATCGGCGAAACCGTATTTCGACACGAGCATGAAGACCGCCGACCCGACGCCGACCAGCGTGTGCGTGCGCAGGCCGGCCTGTTTGTTGCCGACCTCGCGCTCGATGCCGATCACCGTGCTCAGCAGCAGGGCGAGCAGCACCGGCGGCAGCAGTTCCCACTGTTCGCGAGTGGACCACAGAGCGTGCACAGACGTACCTCCTCGCCCGTCACTGTGCCCGGCCCCCGGCGAGCCCGCGCGCCCGGCCCGGCGGGCACGCCTAAGCTCGGGCAATGGCCCGCTACTTCGACGTGCACCCGCAGAACCCGCAGCGCCGCGCGCTCTCCCAGGTGGTCGACCTGCTGCGCGACGACGGGCTCATCGCCTACCCGACCGACTCGTGCTTCGCGCTCGGCTGCCGCATCGGCAACCAGCAGGGGATGGAACGCATCCGCACCATCCGCAAGCTCGACCACCGGCACCACTTCACGCTCGTCTGCCAGGACTTCGCCCAGCTCGGCCAGTTCGTGCACGTCGACAACGCGGTGTTCCGGGCCGTCAAGGCCAGCACCCCGGGGCCGTACACGTTCATCCTCCCGGCGACGAAGGAAGTCCCGCGGCGGCTCCTGCACGCCAAGAAGAAGACCGTCGGCGTGCGGATCCCCGACCACGTGGTGACCCAGGAACTGCTCGGCGAACTGGGCGAGCCGATCCTGTCGAGCACGCTGCTGCTGCCCGATTCCGGCGAGCCCCTCACCCAGGGCTGGGAGATCAAGGAAGAACTCGACCACGTCCTGGACGCCGTCATCGACTCCGGCGACTGCGGCGTCGAACCGACCACGGTGATCGACTTCTCCTCCGGCGAGGCGGAGGTCGTGCGGCACGGGGCGGGAGACCCGTCCCGGTTCGAGTGAGCGGGGTCGGCATCGGTTTTGTCCCTCCTGACAGGGCCTTAGTTGGACCTGATGCGGGCGGTGGATTCCGGGCCGCTGGGCGCGACCGCTCTTGACACGGTTTTGCTTGACTCGACGGCTACCGCTGACAGCTTCTTGACACGCCTGCTGCCAATCTGGTCCGCGTGAACTGACGGCTACTGGCTGCGGCTCGGAGCGGCTGCGCCTGGCTCGCGGTGATCGAGGCAAGGAAGCCAGTGCAGCGGCGGCGAGTGCCGCATGACAACGCTTAGGCCGTGAGGTGGGTGATCTCAGCTGGCCTGCCGCTAACACGAACGCATGCGGCGCAAGCCGGGTGAAAGCGACGACTTGGCGTGGTCGTCGGCCAGTTACGGAGCTCTCTGGCGAGCCTCCTTTCGATGCGGGCTGCGGATGATTTCTCGTGGCTCGGAACACCGAGCACCCTTGGCGGCACCGGGGCCGATTCAGCGACACATCTGGCGTATTCCGACGCGCGTCCCACGTCGCGTGCAGGGACCGCCACTTCCACCGCCCTCGCTTTCAGCGTGTGCGTGGAGGTCGTCGCGACGTTCGGACCTGGCTCTCTGGATTCCCGTTGGCGCGGGTCGTGGCGATCCTCGCTGTCATCAGCTTCGCCAGTGGCTCTCCTTCAGGCGCGAGCCGCAGCAGGTGCGGGCTGGCAGGTGGCACGGTTCGACCTGGTCAGGAGAGGCAACGGCGGATCACGTCCGGTCAGGTGCCGAAGCGGGCTGGCAAATACCGGCACCCGGAGATCGCGCGCTCAGGTGGGTTCGATCAATGCTCCTTCCTCACAGTGACGCGGTGGCGGATTCGGTGCGCGGGGCGGGCGAACCCGGGCACCGTCGACGAGGTCACACGGTTGCCTCCACCGGGGTGTTGAGCAGGCGGTCCAGGGCGTCGGCCAGCGGGACCTCCGATGAGGAATGCCAGCCGACGATGGCGTCCGGCCGGAGCAACAGCGCACCGTCGGCAGGCAGTTCTGTCTCGGCCAGCCACGCTTCGTCCGAGATGGGAACCAGGCGAAGGCCTAGCTGGCTGGCCTCGGAGGCCCACCGAGCGTGGTCCGGTCCGCAGAGCAAGGCGAAGCCAGGCACCGCCAAGTCCACTGTGGACGTCGTGGCGTCGAGCCAGGCGTGCGGTACCCGCGTGCCCGGCCGGCCAGCCGGGGCGTACCGGTCTTCCGGGGCGGGGCCGCGGCCGTCCGGGACGAAGGCGCCGCGCTCGTATTGCACTCCGAACAGCGCGGCGAGCGGGTCGACGCGCGGCGCGTCGTCGCTGGTGATCGTGGCGAGCATGGTGCCGAGGTGGCCGCTGACCATGCTCGAGAACTCCGCCGTCGCGTATCCGATCGGGTACCGCTCGGCGTGGTAGGTGTCGAGCAGGGCGGGCGTCGCCTTCCCCGTCAGCACCGCGGCGAGTTTCCAGGCGAGGTTGGCTGCGTCCGCGATCGCGGTGTTCGCCCCCGCGGCGGCCATCGGCGGCATCGCGTGCGCGGCGTCCCCGACCAGGAAGACCCGGCCGGAGGAGAACCGGTCGGCCACGTACATCCCGGACTCCCAGTGCATCCGGCTCAGCACCTCGACCTCGAGGTCCGGCACGCCGACGACGGTGCGCAGCAACTCGCGCCAGCCGTCCTCGCCCATGGAATCCGATCCGGGGAAGTCGGAGGCGGAGAAGAGCCACCGGTCGGTGCCGTTGACCGACACGAACGCACCGGACGCGGCCGGGTTTTCGATCCGGCACAGGTTGAACGGTTTTTCGCGGACCAGCTCGGTGAGGTCGGCGCGGAAACAGATGTCGAGGTTGTCCGCCAGGTGCCCGCGGCCGCTGCGCGGGATGCCGAGCGCGGTGCGGATCGGGCTGCGCGCACCATCCGCCGCGATGAGGTATTCCGCTCTGAGCTGGTATGGCTCGCCGTCGATCGGGCGCAGTTCTGCGGTGATCCCGGTGTGGTCTTGGTCGAATGACACCAGCTCAGTGCCGAACCGAACCGACACGCCGCGCTCGACCGCTGCCTGCCGCAGCACCGGTTCCAGCACGTCCTGCGGGCACAGCACGCTTGGCGCCGGGCTGAGGTCCGGCATTTTCGTGTGCTGGACGAGCCGCTCGCGCAGGGATCCGGTGACCTCTGGCCAGGTCGCGTCGGCCAGCGTGGCGCCGAAGAGCATTCCGGTGAATGACGCGAGCGGTGCGCTGGCCCGCTCGACCTCGCCCATCAGGCCGAGCGAGCGGAACACTTCGGTGCTGCGCGGGTTGAACCGGCGTGCCTTCGGCTGCGGAGACGTGCCGGCGTGCTTCTCCACCAGCACCGGCGCTACTCCTTCGCGGTGGAGCAGCAGCGCCGCGGTGAGTCCGGCGATCCCTCCACCGCAGATCAAAACAGGAATTCGAGCAGTCATTTCCCAACCCCCAGGGGCGTGTACGTTGTACATCTTGTGTACGTTGTACATGAGGATGTACTGTGTACGCAAGCGGGCTGGAGACAAGGAGCTGAATGGGAGATCAAGGGCCGACACCGCCGATTTGGCTGTTGCCTGAGCCGCCGGAGCGCGGATGGGGTCTCGGACGAGTCGACATCGTGAACGCGGCCGTGCGCCTGGCCGACCACGGCGGCGCGGAGGCGCTCACGATGCGGGCAGTGGCGAAGGAGCTGGGCGCGTCCACTCCGATGTCGCTGTACCGCTACGTGCACAACAAAGACGGTCTGGTCGACCTCATGCTGGACCTGGCGAACAGTGAGGTGCGCACTCCGGAAGTCCCGGGCGAGGACTGGCGGGGCGAGCTGACTGCCGTCGCGGTCGACACGTGGACGATGACGAAGCGGCATCCGTGGTACGCGCGGCTCGTGCACCAGCGGCCCCCGGCGGGGCCGAACGCGAGCCGGCGGACTGAATTCGTGCTGGCGACGTTCGACCGGCTGGGCCAGGACCTCGCGTCGGCGCTCGGGTACGCCCGGCTGCTCGACGGGTACGTCATCGGTCAGGCGCTGCAGTGGGCGGAAGAGCGGGCGATGTGGCAGCGCAACTCGTTCGTCGACGTCGTGGACGTGCAGCGGCAGGCGCGGGCTTGGTTCGGCGACGTCGCGTCGGAGGACGGGCCCTACCCGCTTCTCACTCGGGTGCTGGAGAGCTTTCTGGTCCAGCGGCACGACGCGGATGGCGAGGCGGCTCAGGTCGGCACGGACGGCTCTGGGGCAGGCTCGGAGTCGGATGCGGCTGACCGGACGGCCGGAGGCGGCAAGCCGGGTGCGCGGTCGGGTGCGGAGACGGCGGGGTCTGGGCGGATGCCTGGGGCGGACAGCGCGGGTGGTGCCGCCCGCTCGGCCGGAGCTGGGTCGGTACCTGAGGTGGACCGCGAGGGCGGCGGTACCGCCCGGGCGGTACCGGCCGGGTTGGTACCTGAGGTGGGCCGTGAGGGTGCTGGTGTCGCTCGGGCGGCTGGGGCTGGTCGAGAGGGCGGTGGTCGTCTCGGCCCGGCGGCGGACGGCCGGGGCGTGCCGGGACAGGCGGCGGACGCGAAGGCAGCCGCTGAAGCGCGGAGGACGGCTGAGGCAGCGGCCGACGACGCGCAGTTCGAGCTTGGCCTCGAATGTCTGCTGGACGGCATCGCCGCGCGGCTCGGCTAGGTTGGTCGCCTGGACTGGCTGCCGGGAGGACGACGTGAAGTTCCTGCTGACGATGCACATGAACCCCGAGATATGGGAGGCGCTGAGCGAGGAGACCCGACAGGAGGTGATGGACGGGCACGCGGACTTCATCGCCAAGATTCGCGCGTCCGGCGAGATGATCAGCACCCAGGCGCTCGGCGGACCAGAGGACAGTGCTGTCGTGCGGGTGCGCGGCGGGGTCCCCGCGGTCACCGACGGCCCGTACGCCGAGTCGAAGGAGTTTCTCGCCGGGTTCTACCTGGTCGAATGCGAGAGCCGCGACCGGGCGCTCGAGGTCGCCGCGATGATTCCCGACGCGGGGATCGACGGGCTCGGTATCGAGGTCCGGCCGGTCGTGTTCTTCGCTGACGCGGAAACACAGACCGACCTAGGCTGATGGCGGACGTCGGCGAGCTGCTCCGGCCGCTCGTGCCGCAGGTGCTCGGGACGCTCGTGCGGCGGTACGGGCAGTTCGAGGCGTGCGAGGACGCGGTCCAGGAGGCACTCGTCGCTGCGGTCGAACAGTGGTCGGCCGGCGACGTGCCGGACAATCCGCGCGCGTGGCTGCTCACGGTGGCGACGCGGCGGCTCACCGACCTGTGGCGCAGTGAGAGTGCTCGACGGCGACGCGAAGAAACCGTTGCGGTGCAGGACGTCGCGCTGACCGCGGTCGTGCCCGGGCCCGGGGACGAGCAGCCGCCGGAGCAGGACGACACGTTGACGTTGCTGTTCCTGTGCTGCCATCCGGCGGTCACGCCCAGCTCGCAGGTCGCGCTGACGCTGCGCGCGGTCGGCGGACTGACGACGGCCGAGATCGCGCGCGCGTTCCTGGTGCCGGAAGGCACTATGGCGCGTCGGATCACGCGGGCGAAGGAAAGCGTCGCAGCGGCCGGTTCGACCTTCACTCCACCGTCCGCCGAGGATTGGCCGGCTCGGCTGCAGGTCGTCTTGCACGTGCTGTACCTGATTTTCAACGAGGGATACACGGCGACGTCGGGCGAGGAACTGCACCGGGTCGAGCTGTCCGAGGAAGCGATCCGGCTGACCCGCGCAGTCCACGCGCTGCTCCCGGACGATGGGGAAGTCGCGGGCCTGCTCGCGCTCATGCTGCTCACCGACGCGCGACGGCCGGCGCGCACCGGGCCCGACGGAGCGTTGACGCCGCTCGCCGAGCAGGACCGTCGACAGTGGACAGTGCCGTTGATCGTCGAGGGCCTGGAATTGGTGAACCGGGTGCTGGGGCGAGGTCCGGTGGGGCCGTACCAGGTGCAGGCTGCCATCGCGGCACTGCACGACCAGGCGGCGGGGACGGATTCCACGGACTGGGCGCAGATCCTGGAGCTGTACGACCTGCTCGAACAACTCGCGCCCGGCCCGGTGACGACGCTCAACCGGGCCATCGCGGTCGCGATGGTGCACGGCCCGGAGAAAGCGCTGGCGCTGCTGTCGACGCTCGAGGACGACGCACGCCTCAAGCAGGGTCACCGGCTCGACGCGGTCCGGGCGCATCTGCTCGAACTCGGCGGCGACACCGCGGGTGCGCATCAGCACTACCTGCGTGCGGCGAAGCGGACGAGCAGCATGCCGGAACGTCGGTACCTCCAGGCGAAGGCGGCGAAGTTTCTTCCGCGCGAGGAGTAGGCAGCCGGGCTGGGGCGGTGCTGGACCGGTCGGCGATCGGGCCAACGGTTCGGTCGCGTGGACGGATAGGTCACCGGGCGAGAAGGCCGCGGACGGAAAAGTCGCCGGACGAAAAGCCAACGGGCGGGAATGCCGCCAGGCGGGAGGATCGCCGGACGAGCGAGGGCGAGCAGGAGCCGTCGGGAACCTGGCTCAGCGGTGTCGCTGCAGAAAGGGTTTCCGAAGGGGCTGGAGGAGTCTGGAGTGGGAGCCGGTCAGGCGGCTGGGGTGGTGCGTTCCAGGAGGAATACTCGGATCTCGCGGTGGGCAGCGCGTTCGGCGTAGCGGTCGTAGGCAGGCCAGTAGGAGGCGACGGCGTCCCACATTTCCTGGCGTTCGGCGTCCTTCAGGAGACGGCCTCGCACTGGCACGGTGCGGCCGTGGACGGAGACTGTCGCGTCGGGGTGGGACAGGAGGTTTGCGGTCCAGGCGGGGTGGTTTTCGCCGCCCCAGTTGGAGCCGATGACTACGTATCCGCCGGAGCGTTCGACGTACAGCAGCGGGACCTGGCGGGGTTCGCCGGTGGTGCGGCCGATCGTGGTGAGCAGGAGGGTGCGCAGTCCGACTGCCGCGCCCACGCCTAGGCGGCCGCCGCTGATGCGGAGGAGCAGGCGGTCGGCGGGCATCATCGCTTGGCCGAACGCGGCGAATGCCTTGCTGCGGCCCAGACCGGCGAACATCCTGCGCAGTTCCATGGGCGGCAGCCTACGGGGAGGCGGAGGGAAGTCCGCGGGGTGGCGGCTCGGGCGATCGGTAAATGTGGCTGCTCGGCGGGCGGTGAAAAAAAGGGTTGGGGTCGTCGAGATGGTGAGGTGCGGCCGTCGGTTGGTACGAGGGTCTTGTGGCTTGGCCGGGTGGTGAGGGGGGTGTTGCGGACGGCGCGACGGAGTTGCGGCTCGGCTGGGCGCGCGGTGAGGAGTTGCGACCTGGCCGGGTGAGGAGGGGGCGGTGCGGATCGTGTGGCGGCGTCGCGGTTCGGCCGGGCGGTGAGGGTGTTGCGCTTGGCAGGGTGGCGAAGGGGCGCCGGTTGTGCGGATGGCGCGGCGGGTTGGCGGTTCGGCCGGGCGGCGAGGAAGTTGTGATTTGGCCGGGTGGCGAAGAATTGGCCGGGTGGCGAAGGGGTGTGGAGGGGGCCACGGAGTTGCGGTACGGCTGGGCGGTGGTGGTGCGGACGCGCCGACGGAGTTGGGGACCGGCTGTGCGGCGAGGGAGTTGCCGATCGGCCGAGTGGCGAAGGGGCGCCGATGGTCTCGATGGCGCGGCGGGGTCGCGGTTCGGCCGGGCGGCGAGGCCTGGCGGCGGGGACGGGCGGCGAGGCGGGGCGGCGGGGCGGGCAAACGGTGGCACCGGATAGTGGTCAAGGTGAACTTGGCACGTAAGCGCCAAGGCGAACTTGGCACGTAAGCGCCAGAGACAGACGACAGCGGAATGCTGCCGCCGGAACGAAAAGCAGTTCGCGCCCAGAGCAAGACGAACTCCGCTGCAAGCGGCCAGAGCCTGATCGGGGCACCGGAGCCGTGCAGCGGTCCGGCAGGCAAACGCGTTCTCGGTCAGGCCTGGGGACGACGGCGCAGAGAACACTGCCAACGGATCGGGAATCGCCAAAAAGGACCCTAAACCCCGCTCGTAGTCAGTTTCAGCAGGGCATCGGTCACGGCAGCCGCGTGGTCGATCAGGTAGAAATGGCCGCCGGGATAGGTGGTCAGGGTGAAGTCGCCGGTGGTGTGGGTCGACCAGGCTTGCACGTCGTCGACCGGGGCGTGTGGGTCGGCGTCTCCGGTGTGGGCGTGGATCGGTGCGGCGAGCGGGCCTGGGCTCGGGCGGTACGTCTCGATGGCCGCGTAGTCCGCGCGCAAAGCTGGCAGGAACAGTTCTCGCAGCTCGGGATCGCGCAGCACCTTCGGGTCGGTGCCGGCCAGGCCTTCGATTTCGGACAGCAGATCGTTGTCGTCTTGGAGGTGGACTTGTTCGTGCACCAAACGGGACGGGGCTCGGCGGCCGGAGACCACTACCGCTTGTGCGGGTGTTCCTCGGGATTCCAGGCGCAGGCCCACCTCGTACGCCAGGGTCGCGCCCATGCTGTGGCCGAACAGCACCACGGGCAGGTCCAGCCACGCCAGGAGGGCTTGGGTGACACCGTCCGCCAGCTCGTCGACCGAGCGCAGGGCGGGTTCGGCCATCCGGTCCTGGCGGCCGGGATACTGCACCGCCAGGACGTCGACGGCGGGGGACAGCGACTTCGACAGCGGATGAAAGAACGGCGCCGCACCGCCCGCGTGCGGCAGGCACACCACACGGGCGGGGGCGTCGTCGGCGGGGTGGAAACGGCGCAGCCACGGGTCCGTCATGCGGCCGATTTTACCGGGGGCAGCCGGCCTCAAAGGGGCAAGCGGCGGAATTCGATCTTTTCATCCGCGCTGGTCACCCCGGTCTCGAAAAGGACGCCGACGGTGAACCGGTCCGGTTGCACCAGGTCGGAGTAGCCCGCCGGGGCGTCGGCGAGAACGGTGGACGGCTGCCAGGTTTCGCCGTGGTCCGTGCTGGTCCTCAGTTGCATCGTGCGGCGCACCGCCGGGTCGGACGGGCCGGAATAGAGGAGTACGCGCCGGTCGGTCGTTTGCAGGACGCTGCCTTCCACCTTCGGGCCGGACAAGGTCGGCTGCACCTGATAAGGGCGGGTCAGGGTGCGGCCGCCGTCGGTGCTGTAGGCGTCCAGGCGGTGTTCCGGGGCGGAGCCTTGGTTGCGGCTCGAGAAATAGACCGTGCCGTCCGGCAATTCGGTGGCGGTGGTTTCGTTGGGGGCGAGGACGCCGTCGGTCGGGTCGTCGGTGAAGCCGATGTGCCAGGTGCGGCCGTTGTCGTCGCTGTAGAGGTCGTGGCCGCCGTAGTACTTGGCTTCGGTTCCGACGTCCGCGGAACCCGCTGGCGGCGCGCTGGAGTGGTTGGCGGGCACGATGATCCGGCCAGCGTACCGGCCGTGCTTGAGCAGAGTCGCGTGGCCGGGGGCGGTGGCGTACCAGCGCCAGGACGGCAGTTTCGCCGTGGCGGTGATGTCTTGGGCGGGAGTCCAGGTGCGGCCGTTGTCCGGGCTGCGCTGGACGAAGACCCGGCGGCTGTCTTGCGGGGACACCGCGCCGGACATGATGGCGCTCTCACTGACGGGTCCGTTGTGGACAGTCAGGAGCACCAGGTCGCCGTTGCGGGCCAACACCGGGGTCGGGTTTCCGGCGGTGCCTTCGCCGTTACTGTCGACTACGCGCAGACCGCCCCAGGTGCAGCCGCCGTCGTGCGAAGCCTTGACGACGGTCTGGATCGCGCCGGAGTCGCCGGCGGAGTCACGGCGACCTTCGGCGAAGGCGAGCAGCGAGCCGTCCTTCGCGCGGACCGCCGCCGGGATGCGGAAGGTGTGGTAGCCCTCGGTGCCCGAGACGAACGGTGTCGAAGAAGTGCAGCTCGGCGCCGCGCTGACCGGTGGTGCCGGGAGGAAGGGCAAGATCGTTGCGGCGAGCGCAAGCGCGACTGTTCTCGGGAACACCGGGGGACCGCCTCTCGCTCCGGACATGGGATGTCCGACGTCCTATGTGCGGAGAACTTAGAGAGGCGGTCGCGCGGCGTCAAGACTCCGGATCGGTGGCAGCGGCGCGGATCGTTCCGTTCGCGGCGGTGGCGGTGATCCGCAACGACGCCGTGCCGGTCGGGCGCACTCGCAGGATTTCCGCGGCTACCGGGGCGGCCAGGTGGGTGCGCAGGGTCCGGCGCAGGCCGCGTGCGCCGTACACCGGGTCGAAGCCCTCGTCGGCGAGGAACCGGACGGCGGATTCGGCTACCCGCAGATCCACGCCGCGGCGGCGGAGCCTCGCGCGCAGCAGGTCGGTTTCCAGACGGGCGACCTTTTCGACGGTGGTGCGGTCCAGTTCGGCGAAGATCACCGTTTCGTCGATGCGGTTGAGGAATTCCGGGTCGAAGAACGACCGCAGGGCTTTGTCGACGACGGTTCGCCGGGCGTGGCCGCGGTCCAGCAGCGTGCGCCATCGGGACCCGCGGCGGCGGGCGAGTTCTTGGGAACCCAGATTCGAGGTGAGGAAGACGTAGCTGTTGCGGAAGGAGATCTTCTCCTGGCCGTTCGCGAGACGCAGCATTCCGTTGTCCAGCACGCCGAGGAGGGCGCGAAGGACGGTCGGGTGGGCCTTTTCCACTTCGTCGAACAGCACGATTCCTGGGGCGTACGGGTCACCCTCCACAGTGGATCGGTCGAAGACGGTGAACGCTTCCTTGCTTCCCGCGTAACCGGGCGGAGCGCCGTTGAAGGACGCTGCGTAATGTTCCTGGGCTAGGGAGTTCATGTCCACCCGGCACAAATCGTCCGGTCCGGAGCGCAGGGCGGTGGCCACTTGGCGGACGAGTTCGGTTTTGCCCACGCCGGTGGGGCCCAGGAGCAGGACTGTCGCGAGTGGACGGTCGGGTTCGGTCGCTCCCGTGCGGGCCAGGGTGATCGCCCGGACGACCGCTTCGACGGCTGCTTCTTGGCCCAGGACCCGGCTGCGCAGGCGTTCGGCGAGTGCGGCGGGGGTGTCCGGAGCGGACGCGACCGGGGCGGCGGCCGGAGCGGCTGGCTGCCGGTTCCGGTTCTGGTCGTGATACCTGTCGGTGATGAACGGCATGGTGTCCTTTCCCTGAACCGAAAAACCGGCAGCCAGCGGGGAATCAGGCCTGTTTCGTCTTTTCCGCAGGAAGCTGGCCGACCGGGCATTCGGCGACGCCGATCGTGCTGCGCGTGATGGCCTCGACGCTCTCCTGCGCCTTCTGCGCGTCGGTGACCCACGTGCGGTAGAACTCGAACGGACAGTCCGCGACGCCCTTGTCGCCGTCGCCGGCCGCGTGCACGCCCGAGTAGCCCCGGTGCAGCAGCTTGAACAGGTGGTTCTGCGACTGGTCGTACTCCCGGGCGTCCCGGATCGCCGACAGCGACAGCTGGGCGAACTGGATTCCGTACTCTTCCTCGCCGGTTTCGCCGAGCGTCCGGCCGTCGAAACCGATGATCGACGAATGCCCGAAATACGAGTACACGCCGTCGAAGCCGGCCGCGTTGGCGACCGCGACGTAGCAATTGTTCGCCCACGCCATGGCTTTCGCCATCAGCACCTGCTGGTCCTTCGCCGGGTACATGTACCCCTGGCAGCGGACGATCAGCTCGGCGCCCTTCATCGCGCAATCCCGCCAGATTTCCGGGTAATTGCCGTCGTCGCAGATGATCAGCGAGATCTTGAGCCCCTTCGGGCCGTCCGTGACATAGGTCGTGTCGCCCGGGTACCAGCCCTCGATCGGGCACCACGGCAGGATTTTCCGGTACTTCTGCACGATCTCGCCGTGGTTGTCGATCAGCACCAGGGTGTTGTACGGCGGCTTGTCCGGGTGGTCCTCGTGCTGCTCGCCGGTGATCGAGAAAACGCCCCAGGTGTCGGCCTCGCGGCAGGCGGCGGAGAAGATCGCGGTTTCCTCGCCGGGCACGGTGGCCGCGGTGTCGTACATTTCCTGCTCGTCGTACATGATCCCCTGTGTCGAGTATTCGGGGAACACGACGAGGTCCATTCCGGGCAGGCCGCCCTTCATGCCGACCACCATGTCGGCGATCTTGCGCGCGTTGTCCAGCACCTCGGCCTTCGAATGCAGCCGCGGCATCTTGTAGTTCACGACCGCGACGCCGACCGTGTCCGGGCTCGAGGAAATGTCACCGTGTCGCATGGGAATTCTCCTTCTGATGGGAGGGTCAGGCCGCGGCCGCGGCGCGGTCGTGGACAGGGCGGGGCTGGCCGCGGAACCCGAGCACCGCGGCGAGAGCGACGAGCAGGACGGCGGCCGCCGCGGCGATGAGCGCGGTGGTCCCGGTGGAGCGGTAGCCGCCGGTGAGCGCGAGGAACGCGGGCAGCGTGCAGGTCGGCTGGCTCAGCAGGACGGTCGTCCAGCCGGTGAACCGGGTCAGCTGCTCGCGGCCGAGCCCGAGCACGAGGAAGAACAGGCCCCACAGCAGAGCCCAGGACAGCCAGATGACGCCGAACACCGGATCGTCCTGCCGCCAGAACGCCAACCCGGCGTACACGAGCGCCGCAGCCGCGACGAACAGCGAGAACCAGCCGATGCCCTCGGGTTCGAGCCCGGCGAGGTTCGCGATCCCGACGTACAGGTAGGTGAAGCCGAAGAGGAACAGCCCGGACGCGCCGAGGATCGCCTCGGAATCCCCGTGCGCCTGGATGATCAGCACCGTCGGCGTGACGCACTGCAGCCCGCCCACGAACAGGTTCAGCGCGGCGGCCGACCGCGCGGGCACGCGCCCGAGCAGCATCAGCCCGTTGACCAGCAGTACCGCCCCGACGTAGAGCAGGCCGACGTTGTTCAACGCACGCTCCTCAGTTGGTACCAGATGAAATACTGTCAGATGAAAATAAATGGGCGAAGAGCGGCCGTCAAGACCGGGCGGGACGGGTCAGAGCCGGGTGATCGGGTCGAAGTCGCAGCCGTGCGCGGCGGCGAGGTGCACGTGCTGGGCCGCTTGCTGGCCGTGGAATTCGACCGTGCCGCGCGGTCCGTCGTAGGCGACTCCGTCGATGGCGGCGTTGAACGCGCGCAGGTCCGGAGTGCCGGCGCGGCGGGCGAGTTCGGCGAGCGTATGCAAGCCCTCGTAACAGGATTCGGCCGCGTTGTTCAGCGGCGGCGCGGCCGGGCCGTGCAGGTGGACGTAGCGGCCGAGCAGGTCCATCGCGTCCGCGGTGACCAGCGAACGGAAGTATGCGGCGGACACGAAGAGGTTTCGCGTCGCTTCGGCTCCGCTGGCCAGCAGCATGTTCTCTTCCATCAACGGGCTGAAGCGCAGCATCTGCTCGTGCAGGCCGCGTGCGGCGAACTGGCGGTTGAACCGGACCGCGTCCTGTCCGACGAACAGCATGAGCACCCCGTCGCACGCCGACGTTTCGACGCGCCGGACGAGCCTCGCCATGTCACCCGAGCCCAGCCCGACGAACGCTTCGCCGGCGATTTGAAGGTCGAGTTCCCTTGCATAGCGCCGGATCGCGTCCGCGGAACCGCGCGGCCATACGTAGTCGTCGCCCGCCACGAACCAGGTTCGTGCGCCGCAGTTGTCGCGCAGCCACCGCAGGGCGGGCTGGATCTGCACGCGCGGTATTTCGCCGGAACAGTAGATGCCAGAACGGTTTTCGCCGCCTTCGTACAGCGACGTGTACACGTACGGGACGCGGTCGGCGAGCACCGGCGCGAGCGCGTTGCGGACTGAAGAGATGTGCCAACCGGTGACCGCGTCGATTTCGCCCGCGTCGACCAACCGGCGCACGGCCGACGCGACCTGGGCCGGGGGAGCGCCGCCGTCGACGACCTCCAGCGTCACTTCGCGGCCGAGGACGCCGCCCGCGTCGTTGAGTTCGCGGACCGCGAGTTCGCTGATCGCCTCGCACGAGGGCCCGAAAAGGCCCGCCGGTCCCTGCAGCGGGACGACCAGCGCGACGCGCAACGCGCTCGCGCGGCTGGCGACTCCGAGTCCCATGCCGGCTCCGGGCTTCTTGAGACTTCCAAACTTGCCGGTTGACTTGCTTCCATTTGAAAGTCTTACAATGCGGAGGCATTTGCGCAAGGGCGGGAACGAGGGCGGGTGCGATGAGGCAGGTACAGGCGGCCGAGGCGTCGTTCATCCGCGCGCTCACCCGCACCGCACGCGCGGTCACCCTGCGGATCGAGCCGCTGCTCAAGGAAGAGGGGCTGACCCTCGACGGCTGGCTGGTGCTGGACGCGCTCGCCGCGGGCGACGGGCTCACGATGACCGAACTGGCCGGGCGCACGCTGGTCACCGGGCCGACGCTGACCCGGGTGGTCGACCGGCTGGTCACCACCGCGGCGGCGTATCGCGAGGTGGACGTCGAGGACCGGCGCCGCGTGCGGGTGTACCTCGCGCCGCGCGGACGCAGTGCGCATCAGCGGGCCTCGGCCAAGCTGGCGGAGGTGGAGGGCGAACTGGATCCCGGCGGCGGGGTGCTGGCGGCTCTCGTGCGCGTTGATCCCGGCTGCTAGCGCGCTTGCCACGCACGACGGTGCTGGGTCAGGACCTTCGCCAGCTCGTCCTTGCGCTCGGCCACCTCGGCGTGGCTGCCCATGATGCCGACGGCGGCGACGGTCCGGCCGTCTTCGACCACGGCGACCGACACGCCGTCCGCTTCGGTCGAAGCGCTCGGCGCGGCGACCAGGCCCTCGGCGCGGATCCGGGTCAGGTCCTGCACGAAGCGCTCGACCAGTTCCGCGTCCGCGGGCGGCAGGGCGCCGATCTGCGGCCACAGATCGCGGTTTTCCATGGCGGCCAGCAGGATCCACCCCGTCGAAGTGCGGATCGGGGAGCGGCGCACGAAACCTTCGGCGAGGTAGGCGTAGCGCGGGTCGTGCGAGGCGTGGTCGACGTAATAGAGGTCGCTGCCGACCATGATCGCCAGCACCGCGGTCATCCCGGTTTCCTCGTGCAGCGCTTCGAGATCCTCGTGCGACACGGTGGTGACGGTGGGGCGGCCGACCAGCCGGACGAGCAGGAACGGCGCGGGGCCGAGGGAGTAGCGGCGGTCGTGCTCGTCGAGGTAGCCGGTCGCGACGAGGCCGTTGACCAGGCCCTGGATCGAGCTCATCGGCGCGTCGAGCTCGCGGGCGAACTCGGTGAGCGTGACCCCGTTCCGGGAGCGCGCGGCCCGTTCCAGGATGGTCGACACCCGGTCGATCATCCGGTGGTGCGGCCTCGGGCGGCCGTCCGGCGTGGGGTGCGTCGGCATCGGTGCTTTCTCTCCTCGGGTGATCGCGGACTCTACCCGGACCAGTGGGTTGCGTAAATACGTAATCTGATGCCAGTATGCGTAGCGAGGAGGTGCGCTCGTGAGCATGCCACTGGACGGGGTCGTCGTCGCGGACTTCAGCCGGGTGCTGGCCGGTCCGCTGGCGTGCGTGAACCTGGCCGACCTCGGGGCGACGGTGATCAAGGTCGAACGGCCCGGGGCCGGGGACGACACCCGCGGCTGGGGGCCGCCGTGGACCGCGCACTCCAGCTCGTATTTCGAATGCGCCAACCGGTCCAAGCAGTCCGTGGTGCTCGATCTCGGCGATCCGGACGATCTGGTGCTGGCGCGCGAGCTCGCCCGGCGCGCCGACGTGCTCGTGGAGAACTTCCGGTCCGGCGCGCTGGGGCGGCGCGGGCTCGACTACGAATCCGTCCGCGTGGGTAACCCCGGCATCGTGTACTGCTCGGTTTCCGGCTTCGGCGGCGACGCGGATCTGCCCGGCTACGACTTCCTCGTGCAGGCGATGGGCGGCCTGATGAGCGTCACCGGCACCGACGAACCGACGAAGGCCGGCGTCGCGCTCGTCGACGTGCTCGCCGCGAAGGACGCCACCATCGGCATTCTCGCCGCGTTGCGAGCCCGCGAGAAGACCGGACGCGGGCAGCGGGTCGAGGTGAATCTGCTGTCCAGTTTGCTCGGTTCGATGGCCAACCAGGCTTCTTCGTATCTCACCACCGGGCGCGCACCGCGCCGGATGGGCAATTCGCATCCGTCGATCGCGCCGTACGAAACGTTGCGCTGCAAGGACGACGTGCTCGCGCTGGCTTGCGGCAACGACGGGCAGTTCCGCCGGCTCGCCGAGGTGCTGGGCGTTCCGGAACTGGCCGACGACGGGCGGTTCGCGACGAATGCCGAACGCGTGCGCCACCGTCCGGAGCTGCGGGCCGCGCTCGAACAGCAGCTCGGCGCCGACACAGTGGAGGCGTGGGCCGCGCGGCTGACCGAAGTCGGCGTGCCCGCCGGTCCGGTCGGCGACCTCGCGGACGGGTTCAAGCTGGCGGAATCGCTCGGTCTCGCCCCCACGGTGTCGGTCGGCGACGACGCGCCGCCCCAGGTCCGCCATCCGATCGGCTATTCGGAAACGCCGGTCGCCCGCTACACCGCCCCGCCCCGGCTGGGGCAGCACAGCGACGAGATTCGCCGCTGGCTCGCAGAGGAGAAGAAATGAGCGCTACGAAGTCCCTGCCGCCGCTGGATCCGCGCGACCCCGCCGGGCTCGGCGACCTGTTCACCGAAGACGAGAAGGCGATCGCGGACGCGGTCCGGCGGGTCTGCGCCGACCGGATCGACCCGTACGTCGGCGACTGGTTCGAGCGCGGCGAACTGCCCGACGTCCGCGGCCTGGCCAAGGATCTGGGGTCGCTGGGGGTGCTCGGCATGCACCTGGAGGGCTACGGCTGCGCCGGGATGTCGGCGACCGAGTACGGGCTCGCCTGCCTGGAGCTGGAGGCGAGCGACTCGGGCATCCGCTCGCTGGTGTCGGTGCAGGGTTCGCTGGCGATGTTCGCGATCTGGAAATGGGGTTCGGAGGAGCAGAAGCAGCAGTGGCTGCCGTCGATGGCGGCGGGCGACGCGATCGGCTGCTTCGGGCTGACCGAACCGGACGCCGGCTCGGACCCGGCCAGCATGCGCACCCGCGCGCGGCGCGACGGCGACGACTGGGTCCTCGACGGCCGGAAGATGTGGATCACCAACGGAAGCGTCGCCGACGTGGCCGTGGTGTGGGCGCAGACCGACAAGGGCGTCCGCGGCTTCGTGGTGCCGACCGACACGCCGGGTTTCTCGGCTCCGGAGATCAAGCACAAGATGTCGCTGCGCGCTTCGGTCACGAGCGAGCTGGTTCTCGACGGCGTGCGGCTGCCCGCGGACGCGGTGCTCCCGGAGGTCACCGGGCTGAAGGGACCGTTGAGCTGCCTCAACGAAGCGCGCTTCGGCATCGTGTGGGGTTCGGTCGGCGCGGCGCGTTCCTGCCTGCAGGCGGCGATGTCCTACGCCGAGGACCGCACGCAGTTCGGCAAGCCGATCTCGGCGTTCCAGCTGACGCAGCAGAAACTTGTCGACATGACGCTCGAGTACACGAAGGCGTTGCTGCTCGCGATCCACTTGGGACGGCGCAAGGACGCCGGGGTGCTGAGGCCGGAACAGGTCAGCCTGGGCAAGCTGAACAACGTCCGCGAGGCGCTCGAGATCTGCCGCACCGCGCGCACGATCCTCGGGGCGAACGGGATTTCGCTGGAGTACCCGGTGATCCGGCACATGAACAACCTCGAATCGGTGCTCACCTACGAGGGCACCGTCGAGATGCACACGCTGGTCGTCGGTCAGGCGATCACCGGGCAGTCCGCTTTCCGCTGAGGCGCGGCCAGGGCCGCCAGCGCGGCGGCCGCGGCCAGCATTCCGAGCCCGGCGAGCGTCCAGCCGAGGAAGCCGAACGTCAGCACCAGCGGGACCAGCACGATCGGTCCGGTGATGCGGGCGAGCGCGGTGCTGGTGGCGAACAGCGCTTGGTATTGGCCCTGATGTCCTTCGGGGGCAAAGCTGAACGCGAGGTGCCAGGCGCCGGCGGAGGCGGTTGTTTCGGCGACGGTGAGCAGGAGTGCGCCGGCTAGCGCCAGGACCACGGGGTGCGGCGAAGCGCTGAGCGAGCCGAAGACGGAGCAGGCGGCGATCAGGAAGATCCCGGCCACGGCAAGGGATCGGCGTGCGGTGCGGGCGTCGCGGACCTGGCGGCTGATCGGCAGTTGGAGGAGCACGACGAGGACGGTGTTGGCCAGCAACACCACCGCGGACGTCCATTGTGGAGCAGAACTTCGGGTGACTATCCACAGTGGAAGAGTGACGCTGAGGATCGGCATGGTCAGCTGGGTGATCGCGGCCAGTACGGTCAGGGTGACGTAGCGGCGGTCGCGCAAGGCCGGCCAGCCGGTCTGGCGTTCGGTGGGCGCGTCCGGTCCGGCGTGCAGGTAAAGCGCGGTGGCGAGAACGAACAACGCGGCATCGACGACGAAAACGGTGACCGCGTTGGTTCCGGCGGCCAACACGAGCGCGCCGAGCCCGGAGCCCGCGCCGATGCCGATGTTCACGGCAGTGTGCAGCAAAGCGCGGGCTCGGACTCGGCCTTCGGGCGCCACGACGGTCGCGACGACCGCTTGGCGGCCCGCCGCGAGCGCGCTCTGCCCGCAGGCGAAGAGCGCGCACGCGGCGATGTACAGCGGAACAGTGTGCGCGACGGCGAACAGCAACAGGCCCGCGACCGCAGCGACGGTGGCCGCCGCGAGTGCACGGCGGGCGCCGATCCGGTCCAGCAGCGTCCCGAACGGAACGGTGGTGGTCAGGCTCGTCGCGGCGCCGAGCGAAAGCCCGAGCGCCACGATGCCCGCCGGCAGGCCGACCCGGGTGGTGAAGTGGACGGCGGACACGGCCAGCACCGCGCCGTCGCCCGCCGAGGTCAGGGCTTGGGCGGTGGCGAGCCGCCGGATCGCCGTGCGCGCGCTGGTCATGCCGGGCTGACCGACCAGCAGCGGGTCGACACGCCGACCGTGTTCCACATGTTGATGGCAGTGCTGAGCGCGATCAGCGCGGCCGCGCCTTCCTCGCCGAACTCCGCGACCGCGGCGGAGACGGTGGGCTCGGGGACGTGCGTTTCGGAGAGGCGCGTGACGTCCTCGGTGAGTGCGAACGCGGCTCGTTCGGCAGCGGTGAACAGGCCGGATTCCGGCCAGACGGCGAGTGCGTCGACCCGCTGTGCGGTAACGCCTTCCTTGCGCGCGGCCCGCGAGTGCATGTCGACGCAGTACGCGCAGCCGTTGAGCTGGGACGCGCGGAGGCGGACCAGTTCGCGCAGGGCCGGGTCGATGCCGGCGTGGTCGAGCTGCTGGGTCGCGGCGTCGTCCAGGGTGCTCATCGCGCGGGAGAAAATCGGGGCCAGGGCGTCGAAATCGAGGCGCTGGGGGATGGCGATCGTCGTTGTCATGGACCTAGATTAGGCCCCGATTGGTCTGGGTTCCTGGCCAATCTACCACTAGTAACTCAGTCCATTTGCCAGCGCGTCGGCGGCCAAAGCGAGCGCACGGGCGGCGCGGGCCGACGACACCGCGCCGTAGCCGACGACGACTCCGGCCCGGTCCGGGTTGCCGCCGGGAGCGCGGTAGCCGGAGAGGCCTTCGAGGGCGACGCCGAACTGGCGCGCGGCGGCGAGTGCGCGTTCTTCGGCGGCGGCGTCCGGGAGCTCGACCAGGCATTGCAGACCCGCGGCGAGACCGCCGGGCCGCAGGTCTGGAGTGCGCTCGGCGAGGAGCTGGGCGAACAGTTCGCGGCGCGTCCGGAAGGTGGCCCGGCGTCGGCGGACGGCTCGGTCGTACTCGTGGGAATCGAGGAACCGGGCGAGCACTTGCTGGTGCAGGCCGCTCGGGGTGACGCCGCTGAGGCTCCGTTGCCGGAGCAGTTCGGGGAGGAGGCCGGGCGGGGTCACGGCCCAGGCGACGCCGACGGCTGGGGCGAGTGCTTTGCTTGAGGTGCCCAGGTAGACGACTCGGTCCGGGGCAAGGGCTTGGAGGGCGCCGATGCTGCGGCGGTCGTAGCGGAACTCGCCGTCGTAGTCGTCTTCCAGAAGCAACGCTTCGTGCGCGTTCGCCCATTCGACGGCGGCCCGGCGGCGTTCCGGGGAGAGCGGCACTCCGGTCGGGAATTGGTGGGCGGGAGTGAGGAAAGCGGCGTCGGCTTCGGCGCCGGTGAGGTCGGCTCCTTCCGCGTCGACGCGGACCGGGACAATGTCCAATCCGGACTCGGCGATGATGCGCCGATGCCGTTCGTGCCCGTACTCTTCGACGGCGATCCGCTTGCCGCCGCGGGCGCGAATGGCGCGGCAGGTCAACGAAAGCAGGTCGCCGAACCCACTGCCGACCAGGACGTTCACCGCGGTGACCGCTACGCCGCGAGTCCGGGCGAGGTAACCGGCGAGGGTGTCGCGAAGTTCGATGGCGCCTTCGGGCGGCGCGTAGGCGAAGGTCGAGACCGGCATTTCGGAAAGCGCTCGCCGGGTTTGCGCGCTCCATTGGCTGCGCGGGAAATCGCCCGCGTCGGCGAGGCCGCCGCGCAATTCGTACTCGGGCGGCGCTGGTCGTGGTGCGGCAGCCGGTGGCGAGTGCCGCGGGAAGCCGGCGATCCACGTTCCGGCCCCGACGCGGCTTTCCAGCCAGCCTTCGGCGGCGAGCCGCGAGTAGACCTCGGAGACGGTGCTGCGGGCGATGCCGAGATCGGCGGCGAGTGCGCGCGAGGCGGGCAGCCGGGCGCCGACCGGAAGACGGCCGTCGACGACCGCGGCGCGAAGTGCCGTTTCGAGCGCGTGCGCGGGGCGGGTCGTGGACACGGGCAGGTAGAGGTCGAGCCCGTCGGTCGCCGATGCGCGCTTCATGCGCCGGACTTTAGCCTTGGCCGGGCGGATTCAGGAAAGCAGCGCGTCCGGCACGCGGAACCGCCCGGCCGGACGGTTCCGCGTGCATCGTCGCGGAGTCAGCGGCGCGGACCGGGGTCGCTGAAGCTCGGGCGGCCGGTCTCGTTGTGCCCGGCGAACCGGCGCAGGTAACCCGGCGCGGCCGGGTCGGTCAGCGAGATGTCGAACCAGCCGAACGAGGACGCCGTTTCGCACGCCACCCGCTGGGTCTCGCCCGGACCGAGCGCGATCGTCCGGGCGGCACTGCGGCTGTAGTCGTTGCGCAGCTTCAGTTTCCGGCGCTGCCGGCCGGGATTCGTGATGGTCAGCGTCAGCAACGGGGTCCCGTAGTTGGTGGTGGACACCGAAACCTCGGGTTCGGTCGCGTCCGCAGTGGTGCCGGTGAACTGCGCGAGGTAGCCGTTCGCGCCAGTGACGCGCAGGTCGTAGTTGCCGTGTTCGTCGGTTCCCGGAGCGCCTTCCCAGGTGTCGCTGATGCTGTCGTGCGCGGCGACCGTGTAGCGGCGGGGAGAATCGCCGTGCGCGTAGACGTAGAAGTACGCGCCCGCGGTGCCGTCGTTGGTGAACTGCACCGAAACCGAGCGGCCGTCGCGCTTTCCGGCGAGGGCGGTGGTGAACCGGTAGGGCAGCGCTCGCGCGGGGCGGACGCCCGGTTCCTGCTGCGGCATGGTCTGCGGCAGCTTCACCGAGAACGGCTGGTTCTTGCTCGGCAGCGGAGCCGGCGTCGGGGTGACGACGGGTTTGGTCTGCGGGCGGGAGAAGTCGAACGCCGAGGTGAGGTCGCCGCAGACGGAACGGCGCCACGCGCTGATGTTCGGCTCGGCCACGCCGAACCGGGCTTCGAGGAAGCGCAGCACCGAGGTGTGGTCGAAGGTTTCCGAGCAGACCCAGCCGCCGCGCGACCACGGCGACACGACGAGCATCGGCACGCGGGAGCCGAGCCCGGCGGGGTGTTTCCCGGTCAGCGCGACGCCGGTCGGCCCGCCGCCGGTGCCCTTCGGGAGCTGGTCGAAGTCGAGGGTCTCGTCGGGCAGGCTCGCCGCGAGCGAGCGCGAGACCAGCCCGTCCGTGCCGGGCCGGTTGACCAGCGGCGGCATCGGCGGGACGACGTGGTCGAACAGGCCGTCGTTCTCGTCGTAGTTGATGAAGAAGACGGTCTTGCTCCACACGTCGGGGTTGGAAACGAGCGCGTCGAGGACGAGGTTCAGGTAGTACGCGCCATCGCTGGCGGACGCGGCCGCGTGCTCGCTGTACTTGTACGGCGGGACGATCCAGGTGACCTGCGGCAGCTTCCCGGACTGCACGTCCGCGCGGAACTCCTTGAGCGTGTGCGTCGAAACGCCCTGCTCGACCAGCGGACCGGACGCGCCTTCCTTCGCGTGGTAGTTCGCGAAGAACTCGAGGGAGTTGTCGGTGTAGTTGTCCGTCGGCTCGCCGGGGATGCCGCTGCCGCCCTGGTAGAGCTTCCAGCTGACGCCGGCGCGCTGCAGCCGTTCGGGGTAGGTCGTCCAGGTGTAGCCGTTGGTGCCCGGCCGTTCCCAGAGGCCGGGCCCGTTCTGCTTGCTGCCGAGGCGGTTCTGCGTGTCGATCGTGCCGGACCACAACAGGATCCGGTTCGGCGCGGTGTCGGCGGGGACGGAGCAGTGGTAGGCGTCGCAGATGGTGAACGCTTCGGCGAGCGCGTAGTGGTACGGCAGTTCGGAGCGCTGCTGATACGTCATGGTGAACACGTCCTGCTTTTCGTTCACCCAGCCGTCGTAGCGCCCGCCGTTCCACAGCGGTTCGCCGCTGCCCCAGCCGTGGTGGGTGCCGGCGATGTGCTCGCTGGTGCGCAACGCGTCGAGCGGAAACGGCAGGACGTACTCGGCGTCGTCGGGCAGGCCGCGGCTCTTGTAGCCGGCGGTCCGCACCTTGGCTGGCGGCTGGTAGAAAACCGGCCGCCCGTTGGGGAGCAGGTGCGGACGGGGATCGCCGTAACCGCGCACGCCGCGCATAGTGCCGAAGTAGTGGTCGAAGGACCGGTTCTCCTGCATGAGCACGACGACGTGCTCGACGTCCTCGATGGTCCCCGACCGGCGGGCCGGTTCGACCGCGAGCGCCTTCCCGATCGACCCCGGCAGCAGCCCTCCGGCCGCCGCTCCGGCGAGCGAAGCGCCCGCCATGCCGAGAAAATTCCGGCGACTCGTACCCGCCATGTTCGCGTCCTCCATGTGCTCGCGGCGAGACAGCGGTCGCCCGGAGTCACCGGCCGCCGCTCGCCCGGAGCAGAGCATTGCCGAGCCGGATGTCCCGGATCTGGCGTGCGGGTGAATACTCGCGCCGCCGTGGCCGTGATCCCGGATTCGGGCAAACCGGTTAACCCGCTGTTTTCCGGCCGGGAACGCCTCGGCCGTTCGAGCTAACTTGCGCGGTCCCCGCCGTTCGCCTCGAACGCCGGTGGTTTCCTCGACGGGTTCGGAAAACGGGGGAACGGAGTGACCGGGATGAGCGATCCGCTGTCCGGCGGGGACGCGGTGGCGCGGGTGGATCAGATGGTGGCGCGGGCGAAGCGGAAAGCCGAGCGGTACCAGGCGATGCAGGCGGCGGTCGGGCAGGTCTCGGTGACCGAGACGGGCAAGGACGGGCTGGTCACGGTCACGGTGGACTCGGCGGGGAACGTGACTGATCTGCGGATCGCTGATCGGGTCCGGGAGCTGTCCGGCGAGCAGGTGGCCGCCGCGGTTCTGACGACGTTGCGGCGGGCGCAGTCGCGGTTGCCGGACCGGCTCGGCGAGGTCATGGCGGAGACGATCGGCGACGACCGGCAGACGGTGGACACGATCGTCGGCAACTACCGGGCGAAGTTTCCCGAGCCGGAGCCGGAGGAAGCGGAGCCGGCCGAGAGCCGGCATGTCCGGAATCTCGGCGCTCTCGAGGAGGAACCCGCTCCGAAGCCGCCGCCGGCGCGTCGTCCGCCGGGCGGCTCGGACGAAGACGACGGCGACGATGGCTTTGGCCAGTCGTTCCTGACACGGGGATGAAACCGGGGGGATCCGATGGCAGGTGAGGGTTCCGGCGGCTACGAGGTGCATCCGGACGAGCTGGCGAAGCACGCGAAAGCGGTGGAGCAGGTCGGCAAGACGCTGGGGCAGGCGTTGTCCGCGGCGGAGCAGGTGACGGTGGGGGTGCAGGCGTACGGCATGATCACCGGTCCGTTGTTCGTGCCGATCGTGCTCGCGGTGAGCGCGCCCGGGCTGGCGACGCTGGCGTTGGCGCAGCAGGCGATGGGGCAGGTGGCCCAGTCGGTGAACCAGGCCGTGACGACGTATCAGAACGCGGAGCAGCACCACACGCAGACTATGGACGGTCTCGGGAAGAAGCTCTCGTGAACAACCCGTTGGTGGCGCAGCGGCAGGACTCGACGACCTGGCACAGCGGGATCAACGTCCTCGACGACGCCGCGGGCGTGTACGACGGGGTGCAGTCGGGTTCGTGGATCGAGGGCGGGATCGCCGCTCTCGGCACCGGCCTGGACATGCTGACCATCGCGATGAACCCGGTCGGCACGCTGATCTCCTACGGGCTGAACTGGCTGATCGAGCATGTGAAGCCGTTGCAGGACGCGCTGAACCAGCTGGCCGGCGACGGCGACCAGATCGCGGCGTATTCGGAAACCTGGAAGAACATCGGCAAGGCGACCGAGCAGGCGGCGAAGGACCTGGCCGCCACCGTGCAGCAGGACACCGCGAACTGGAAGGGCGCGGCGGCCGACGCGTACCGGGCCAGCATCGGGAAGAAGATCGATCACATCAACGCGGCCGCGACCTGCGCGAACACGATCAGCACGGTGGTGGAGGTCGTCGGCGTGATCACGGCGGCGGTGCGCTGCCTGGTCCGGGACATGATCACCCAGGCGGTCGGCGATTTCGTCCAGGACGCGCTGGAGGAGGTGTGCTCGCTCGGGCTGGGCACGCCGGTCGTGGTGGCGCAGGTCGTCGAGCAGGTGTCGGCGTGGCTGGAGAAGATCGGCGCGCTGATCAAGAAGCTGATCAACTCGGTCGAGAAGCTGCGGCCGTTGATGTCGAAGCTCGAGGAGATCTTCGCGTTGATCAAGAAGGTGCTGGGCGAGTTGCACGGCCGCCCCGGCGAAGGCGGCGACGCGACCCACGTGTCGTCCGCCGAGGATCCGCACACCTCGCCGCACGGCAAGGAACCCGGCGGCGACGGGACACAGGCTGCCCACGCCGACGATCCCGGCACCGCACCGGACGGGACGACCTCGCCGAGCGAGGCGCGCACCGGGAATCCGGACGGCGACGGCTCCCTGCACGAGAACGGCGATCCGCGCAAGGACGGCCGGTCCAACGACGGGAAGTGCGAGGGAGGCGACCCGATCGACCTCGCCACCGGCGACATGCTGATGGTGCAGACCGATGTGGAACTGCCCGGCGTGCTGCCGCTCGTGGTGACCAGGGCACACATCTCGTCGTACCGGGCAGGCCGGTTCTTCGGCCGCTCGTGGGCCTCCACGCTGGACGAGCGGCTCGAGTCGGACGGCACGCGGATCTGGTACGCCGCACCGGACGGCGTGCTGCTGGCGTATCCGGTTCCGCCCGAGGACGGTTCGCCGGTGCTGCCGGAGGAAGGCGCGCGGTGGCCGCTGGCGCGCACGCCGGACGGCGGCTACGCGATCAGCTGCCCGGAACTTCGCCGCACGCTGCGTTTCACCGCCGCGCACCAAGCCGGCGCGATCACCGTGCTGCCGCTCGCGGCGATCGCCGACCGCAACGGCAACCGGATCGAGGTCGACCGAGACGAGAACGGCGTCCCGACGCTGCTCCGGCATTCCGGCGGGTACCGGATCGCGGTGGACAGCGGGAACGGGCTGGTGACCGGGCTTCGCTTGCTCAGCCCGGACACCGGGGCCGCGATCGATCTGGTGCGCTATCGCTACGACGACGCGGGCCGGCTGGTCGAAATCCGGAACTCCTCCGGTCTGCCGACCCGGTTCGAATACGACAGCCAGGGTCGCGTGGTCAAGTGGATCGACCGCAACGACCGGTGGTACGGCTACGTTTTCGACGAACTCGGCCGGTGCGTCCGCACCGAAGGCTCCGGCGGCGCGCTCGCCTGCACCATCGACTACGACTCGGCGGGTCGGACGACGACCTACACCGATTCGCTGGGCCACGTCACGACGTACCACTTCAACGACGCCTGGCAGCTCGTCCGCGCGGTCGATCCGCTGGGCCACGCGGTCGTGACCGAGCGGGACCGCTACGACCGGCTGCTTTCGCGCACCGATCCGCTCGGGCGGACGACCCGGTACCGCTACGACGAGGACGGCAGGCTGCTCGCGGTCACCGATCCGGACGGCCGCACCACGACCGCCGAGTACGACCGCGCCGGCCAGCCCGCGGTGCTCACCGGACCGGACGGGGCGGTGTGGCGCAACGAGTACGACGAACGCGGCAATCTCGTCGCGGTCACCGACCCGGCGGGCGCGGTCACCCGGTACCACTTCGACCACCGCGGGCATCCGGCCGGGCTGACCAACGCGCTCGGCCAGACCAGGCGCGTCGAGACCGACGCGGCGGGCCTCCCGGTCGCGGTCACCGATTTCCTCGGTGCCACGACCCGCTACGCGCGGGACGTCTTCGGCCGGATCAGCGCGGTCGTCGATCCGCTCGGCGGGGTCACCCGGTTCTCCTGGACCGTCGAGGGCAAGCTGCTTTCCTGTACCCAGCCGGACGGGACCACCGAACAATGGCGGTACGACGGCGAAGGCAACGAAATCGCCTATGTCGACGCCCTCGGGCAGACGATCCGCACCGAGTTCACGTATTTCGACTCGCCGTCCGCGAAAATCGACGTCGACGGATCCCGGCTGGAATTCGAGTACGACACCGAAATGCGGCTGGTGTCGGTCGTCAATCCGCAGGGCCGGGTGTGGCGCTACGCCTACGACCCCGCGGGAAACCTCGTTTCGGAAACCGATTTCGGCGGCCGGACGCTGTCGTATGCGTACGATCCGGCCCGCCAGCTGATCGCCCGGACCAACGGGGCGGGCGAAGTCATGACGTTCCGCCACGACGCCCGGGGAAACGTCATCGAGAAACGCGTCGGCGGGCAGGCGACGACGTACGAATTCGATGCGGCCGACCAGTTGCTGCGGGCATCCGGGCCGGACGCCGAATTGGCAATCGAACGCGACCCGCTCGGCCGGGTGCTGCGGGAAACGTGCAACGGACGTGCCGTCGAATCGGTGTACGACTTGCTGGGCAGGCGGATCCTGCGGGTGACTCCGGCCGGGGTGCGGACCGGCTGCGAGTACAACGGGAACGACCAGCCGGCAGTGGTCCGCACCGACGGCCACACGGTCCGGCTCAGCTACGACGCGGCCGGTCGCGAGGTCCGCCGCCAGCTCAGCGGCGGCGCGATGGTGAACCAGAGCTGGGACGCGAACCATCGGCTCGCCGGACAGCAGGTGACCGACGCCTTCGCCCGGTCGCGGCAGCGGCGCACGTATCACTACCGCGCGGACAGCGTCGTCACCGGCATCCAGGACCAGCTCGCCGGCTCTCGGCAGTACGACCTCGACCGCTGGGGACGCGTCACCGCGGTGCACGGCGCCGGATGGACGGAACGCTACGCGTACAACGAATTCGGCAACGTCAGCAATGCCGAGTGGCCGGATCAGGATCCGGCCGCACAAGGCGGCCGCGAATACGCCGGCGTCGTTCTTCGCCGCAGCGGCGCCATCCATTACCGGCACGACGCCCAAGGCCGGATCGTCGAACGGTCGAGCCGCACGCTGTCCGGGCAACGGCGGATCTGGCGCTACACCTGGGACGGCGACGACCGGCTGACCGGCGTGACGACCCCGGACGGGACCAGATGGCGCTATCGGCACGACCCGCTCGGCCGGCGGATCGCCAAGGAACGCCTCGCCCCGGACGGCGTGCACGTGGCCGAGGAAACCGTTTTCGCTTGGGACGGCGTGCATCTCGTCGAACAGACCACCCGGGCGGCCGACCGTCCGGACGTGCTGACCACGACCTGGGACCGCGACGGCGTGCGGCCGGTGAGCCAGGTCGAACGCCGGACGATGGCCGACGCTCCGCAACACGTGGTGGACGAACGGTTTTTCGCGATCGTGACCGACCTGCTCGGCACTCCGACCGAACTGGTCGACGAAAGCGGCGCCGTCGCCTGGCACGCGCGGCGCACCGTGTGGGGCATCACCAGCCGGGCTCCGGACTCGACCGCCGAGACCCCGCTGCGGTTCCCCGGGCAGTACTTCGATCCCGAAACCGGCTTGCACTACAACTACTTCCGGCATTACGACCCGGCGACCGCGGAGTACACCAGCGCCGATCCGCTCGGTCTCGCCGGCGGTCCGAACCAGCGTTCGTACGCGGTCAACCCGATGGCGTGGCTGGACTATCTCGGCTTGCTGACGTGCAAGCAGAACGCCGCGATCCTGCGCGACAACATGGCGGCCGAGGGACGCGCTCCCGCACCGGGCGAGGCGGCCGCGCACATCGTCCCGTCCGGCGGCAGCAAGAACCAGTGGGCGTGGGGCGCGAAAAGCCGGGATCTGCTCGACGCGCACAAGGTCGACATCAACGACCCGGCGAACGGGATTCCGCTCGGGCATCCGACGCCGCACAATTACACGCATCGCGGGGGATTCCACGAAAAGGTCTACAACCGGCTGCAGGGCGTCGTCGCCCAGGGACAGGCGCGCGGGCTCAGCCAGACCG
The DNA here is from genome assembly GCF_000411975.1 of Amycolatopsis orientalis DSM 43388. GTDB lineage: Bacteria > Actinomycetota > Actinomycetes > Mycobacteriales > Pseudonocardiaceae > Amycolatopsis > Amycolatopsis orientalis_D. The sequence goes on along the minus strand of NZ_ASXG01000022.1, from coordinate 5,657 downwards.
CGATCGGCGGGCTGCTGCGGAACGAGTTGCGCGGCATCGGAAAAGCCGTGCTGGGCGAGCTTTCCAGCGGGGTGCCGGGGCCTGGGGCATACTGGACCGCGTGATGGCCGAGATCCCACGTGGCCGGGCCGTGTGCCGGCTGCTGCCGAGCGTGAGCGAAGCCCGCGGGGAGTACCGCGCCCTGACCATCGGCGGCGAGCTGACGAAGGTCGTCCGCTGGATGCTTTCCGGCTCGCCGGACGATTACCCGCGCGGGATCGTCGCGGAGTGGGTCGGCGAGCCGGACTGGCGGCCGGTCGAGTTCTCGCCGGGCGCGGACGAGGCCCCGATCGTCGGCCGCCGCGTCGCCGACGAGTTCCGCGCCGACTTCGAGGCTTCCGGAAGCCTGCTGCCGCTCACCATTGACGGCAAGGAGAGCGAGGACTGGTTCCTGTTTCTCGTCGAGCAGGTCGTCGACTGCCTGGACACCAGCGAATCGTCCGAGCCGGAATGGGACGGCGTGATCCGGCAGTCGGTATTCCGCCCGGACGCGGTGCCCTGGCATCTCCCGGTTTTCCGCGTGCCGCAGTCGACCAAGCTGTATTGGAACGAATGGGCCGCCGACCGGTTGCGGAAGCTCGCCGCCCCGGATGTGGAAGCGCGGCTGATCTGGTCGGAAGACCCGTCGCGGGTCCCGCACCCGGACCCCTGGAGCTTCTGACCCGCCGAAAGGCGTTCGGTGACAATATTGCGAGCCGCTCTGGCCGCGCTGTTCGACGCCGTCGGGCTCACCGACGTCGACTTCGACGCCGCGGTCGCGGACGAACACGTCCGGTCCGCCGCTTACCGGCGCGTCATCGCGGCGACCGTTGCGCCGGATCCTCGGCGGTTGGCGGCTGTGCTGGTGCGGGACCCGGAACCGCTGACGGCCAAGACCGCAGTGGTGGAACTGGTCGACCACCTCGCAGGGACGACAACGGACCCGGCGGAGTTTCGGCGACCGGCGGCGGGGATCGTCGCCGAGGCGGACCAGCTCGCGCCCAAGGACCGCGAGTTCGTCCGGCAGCGAGTGCTGGACTGGGAACTGTGGCTGGCCACCGAAAACGGCCAGGCCCCGAGCGCCGCCGACCTCGCCGCGGCCAGCGACTGGATGCAGCGGCGGCTGGCCGATTTCGCGTCTTCTCCGCAGGTCCTGGCACTGCTCGGCGAGCACGGCCGCACCCAGAAGATCAGAAACACCGCCCGGAACCGCACAATCCCCCGAAACCCCGCAACGCCCTGATCCGCCCTGAACAAAGCCGAGGACGAACAGCCCGCTCCTCCGAGCGGGTGCGGGACGACGAGACGAACTGGCCCGCCGATTCGCTGGGGAACAGATCACCAGGCGCGCGGCCTGGCCGGTCATGGACTCAGACTGCGGCCGGTGTCACCGGCGAGCACGCGTTCCTCGGCGCGATGCGATCAGCGACTGAGCATTCGTGGTACGCCGAGGTTCACTCTCGGAAGCCGAAGAAGCGCCTTCGGCTGTGCCCGCAGATCCACGGCAGCATGCCCCGGCTAGGCATCCAGCCAAGGCAGTCAAGATCAGCTTTCCCGGCGGATCGATGCCCCTTGAACTGCTGAATCCTCTGGGCATTACGGCCACTCCGGTCCGGAACGCGCAGCCACCGCCCCCAACACCGACCGGCACCAACTCCCAAAACCGGACCACACGGGACGGGGGGTCCGGGGGGCGAAGCCCCACCGGGCGGGGCCTGGGGGTTGCACCCCCAGAAAACACGACGAGACGAGCAGGCCCGCGCTTTGTGCGGGCATAGCTCGCCTCGAGTCGAGTGGGCGATACTGGGATCGAACCAGTGACCTCTTCGGTGTGAACGAAGCGCTCTCCCCCTGAGCTAATCGCCCGTTGTGCAACGCACCAGCCTGGGGTGGACTGGAGTGCGCGATACTGGGATTGAACCAGTGACCTCTTCCGTGTCAGGGAAGCGCTCTCCCGCTGAGCTAATCGCGCTTGCTGCTGTGCAACGTGTCGTAAACATTAGCGGACGCCTCGGCACCGCCCGCACTGGGGGGCCGGTTTGGCGGGCCGGGCTGGTTACTGTCCTGCGTGGACAGTCATGCGGACGCCTTCGGCCAGGCGGTAGGGGCGGGTGTCGACGATGGCGCCCAGCAGGCGGCGCAGGCGGGAGACTTCGGCGCGGACGGTTACCAGGTGTTCGGCGTCTCCGTAGAGTGCGTGGCTGAGCGCGACCGCGGAGAGGCCGTCGCGGCCGGCTTTGTGGAGGCGGACCAGGATTTCGGCGTGCCGTTTGGTGAGGGGACGGCGCCAGCCGGTGTCGCCGGCTTGGAAGCTGAGCAGGGGAGCCGGGGTGAGGTCGAGGTCGAGCCGGACGGTGCGGGCGGTGCTGGCGGGGCGGACCAGCCAGCCGTCGGCGATGGGTTCGGGGAGGCAGGCGCCCAGGCCGGGGACGGCGATTACCTGGCCGGCCCTGGGGGCGGCGATGCGTTCGCCCGCGGAGACGCCGACGCTGTGCGCCACCCAGCCGTCCTCGTCGACGACCAGGGCGGGGCCGGCGGAGAGGACAGGTTCAGCCATTTGGCGCAGTCGTTCGAGGCGTTGGCGGTGGGTGCGCCACAGTTGCGATTCGGCCAGTCGCTTGCCCGTTTCGACCAGGGCGCCGATCGCCGGGTGCAGGGTCAGCGCCGGACCGCTGACGTCGATGACGCCGAGCAGTTCGCCGGTGCGCGGGTCGTGGATCGGCGAGGCGGTGCAGTACCACGGGTGCTGGTTCTGCTCGAAGTGCTCGCCGGCGAGCAGTTCGATGGGCGCGGCTTCGGCCAGCGCGGTGCCGATCGCGTTCGTGCCGACGCGGGATTCGGTCCACTCGGAGCCTTCGATGAAGCCCAGCGTGTCCGCCTTGCGCCGGACGGCGGACGAGCCTTCGCGCCACAGGATGATGCCGTCGGCGTCGGTGACTACCAGGAGCATGTGCGCCGAATCGGACGTCGCGCCGACGACCTGGCGGAGGTCCTCGATGACGTGCCGCAGCGGGGAGTCGTGCCGGCGGCGTTCGACCTCGTCGCCGGGGACCGAATCGCGGGCGTTCATGCCGTCGGCGGTGAGGCCGAGGCTCAGCACGCGGGACCAGGAGCGCGAGACGAGCGGACGCGGCGGGACCGCGGGACGGCTGCCGCCGATGACCGCCTCGTGCATCCGGACCAGGTCGCGGGCGTAGGTGGGCAGGCTGCGGCCCGGAGGCACCGCACTGTGCACCACCACAGTCACCTCCCGCACCATCGCGTCAGCGGACCAGCATAGGTGACCTGCGCCGATGTTGTCATGCCTCGGCGCGTGCAACTCGCTGCAACCCTTGCCGCGCGCCCGCGCCGGGGAGTGTGATCGGCGCTACACCACCGACGACGCTGGTACCGCGAGCAGATGGAGGAGCAGCCATGACACAGACGGTCGACCGGATCGCGCAGGCGGGCACGCCGCAGGCCCGGGTCGAGGACTGGCTGGCCCGGTTCGAGGCCGCGCTGGCCGCCCGCGACATCGAGGCCGCCGCGGGGTTGTTCGCCGTCGATTCCTATTGGCGCGACTTGGTTTCCTTCACCTGGAACATCAAGACGGTCGAGGGCCGCGACGGGATCGCCGGCCTGCTCGGCGGCTGCCTGGAGACGACCGATCCGAGCGGGTTCCGCACTGCCGAACCGGCCACCGAAGCCGACGGCGTCACCGAGGCGTGGATCGAGTTCGAGACCGCCGTCGGACGCGCGAAAGGGCATCTGCGGCTGAACGACGAAGGCGCGTGGACGCTGCTCACCAGCCTGCGCGAGCTGAAGGGCTTCGAGGAGTCGCAGCGCGAACGGCGGCCCAAGGGCGTCGAGCACGGCGTGGTCCGCGGCCGCCGGTCGTGGGCGGAGAAGCGCGCCGAGGAGCAGGAGACGCTCGGCTACGAGCAGCAGCCCTACGTCGTCGTGATCGGCGGCGGACAGGGCGGGATCGCGCTCGGCGCCCGGCTGCGCCAGCTCGGCGTGCCCTCGCTGGTGGTCGAGCGCAACGACCGGCCCGGCGACTCGTGGCGCAAGCGGTACAAGAACCTGTGCCTGCACGACCCGGTCTGGTACGACCACCTGCCGTATCTGCCGTTCCCGGAGAACTGGCCGGTGTTCGCGCCGAAGGACAAGATCGCCGACTGGCTCGAGATGTACACGCGCCTGATGGAGGTGCCGTACTGGACGCGTTCGACGGTCACCTCCGCGGCGTGGGACGACGACGCGAAGCAGTGGCACGTCACGGTGGACCGCGACGGCGAGCAGGTGGTCCTCACGCCGCGGCACGTCGTGTTCGCCACCGGCATGTCCGGCAAGCCGAATCTGCCGTCGTTCCCCGGCATGGACGAATTCCAGGGCGACCAGCACCACTCGTCGCAGCACCCCGGTCCGGACGCGTACGCGGGCAAGAAGGCGGTCGTCGTCGGGTCGAACAACTCGGCGCACGACATCTGCGCGGCGCTGTGGGAGCACGGCGCGGACGTGACCATGGTGCAGCGTTCGTCCACGCACATCGTGAAGTCGGATTCGCTGATGGACCTGGGCCTCGGCGACCTGTACTCGGAGCGCGCGGTGGCCGCGGGCGTCACCACCGAGAAGGCCGACCTGATCTTCGCGTCGATCCCGTACCGGATCATGCCGCAGTTCCAGATCCCGGTGTACGAAGCCATCCGCGAGCGCGACGCGGACTTCTACGCCCGGCTCGAGGCGGCGGGCTTCAAGCACGACTGGGGCGACGACGGTTCCGGCCTGTTCATGAAGTACCTGCGCCGCGGTTCCGGCTACTACATCGACGTGGGCGCGTCGGAACTCGTCGCGAACGGCAGCATCAAGCTCGCGCACGGCCAGGTCGACCACCTGACCGCGAACTCGGTGGTGCTCGAAGACGGCACCGAACTGGAAGCCGACGTGGTCGTGTACGCGACCGGCTACGGCTCGATGAACGGCTGGGTCGCCGACCTGGTCGGGCAGGAGACCGCGGACAAGGTCGGCAAATGCTGGGGTCTCGGCTCGGAAACAACGAAGGACCCGGGCCCGTGGGAGGGCGAGCAGCGCAACATGTGGAAGCCCACCCAGCAGGAGGGATTGTGGTTCCACGGCGGGAATCTGCACCAGTCGCGGCATTACTCGCTGTACCTGGCGCTGCAGCTGAAGGCGCGGTTCGAGGGGCTGGACACGCCGGTGTACGGGCTGCAAGAAGTCCATCACCTGTCTTGAGGATCGCGGGAAAACCCGGTGGCCGCTTCGGCGGTCACCGGGTTTTCCCTTGCAGCCCAAGCAGGACGACGCGCATCCCCTCGGCGAACTCGGTTTCCGGATCGCTTGCCGCGGCCGCCTTGGCGATTTCGGCCATTCCGGCGAACTGGTCCTGGGGCAAGGCCGCCAGCCGGTCGGTGGTCTCGGTGACGTTCGGGTCGCGCGACAGCGGACCGGCCAGTTCGGCTTGCGCGAAGCCGGTGACGAAGGCCAGCACGGTCCGGAACGCGACCAGCAGCTCGGCGCCGGTCCGTCCGCCGCGGGCAAGCGCTTGCACGAGCGCTTCGGCCGGACGGAGCGTCGTCCGGTCGAGGCTGCGGCGGGTCAGGACCAGCGGGAGGGCGTGCGGATGCGCCCGCACCGCCCGC
>NZ_ASXG01000021.1 GCF_000411975.1 Amycolatopsis orientalis DSM 43388 | reverse complement strand
GGGCGCGTGACCGGACCGGTCACGCGCCCGCCAGCGTTCGCAATCACTCGGGGTAGGGGGTTGGTCGATGCCGAACGCGGAGCTGCTCGCGCCGATCGAGGTGGACTTCCTGTGGGAGTCGGCCGGGATGGGCGAGCTGCCGTATCCGCTGCGGATCCGTTCGCACGGCGCGACGATGGACGAGCGCTCGGCGCTGCGCACGCGCACGCTCGGCGCACTGGCGGACCGGGGGCTCGCGGACAACCGGGGCAGGCCCGCCCCGCACGTCGAGGACTACTTCGGCATTCTCGCCTCGCCGGACGTCAGCCTGGACACCGTCCAGCTGCTCGACCCGAACGGCGAACCGCTGCTCGCGGTCGCGGGCAGCTTGAACGGCGAAGGCCTGTTCGCGGTGCAGGACCAGCGCGGGCTGCACCTGCACCCGTGCGCGCCGGACGGGCTGGCCACGGCGATCATCTCGCTCCTGCCGGGCGCTCCGCGCGGTACCGAGAAGTCGATCACGGTGCCGCTGGAGCAGCTGGTCGGCGCTTCCGGGGTCGACTTCATGCAGCGGCGCGGCAACCAGGTCGACGCCTCCGGCCGTGCGAGCGTGGACGAGGACCGCAAGGCACTCGCCCGGCTGCACGCCCAGCAGCGCCTGCGCGGCGGCCAGATCGGCGCGAACGCCCGCAACCGCCTCGGCGGCCGCAGCCGGTCGACCGTGCTGAGCTGGTTCGACACCGAAACCGGCCGGTACTTCACGCAGGCCAGTCAGGGGCACGACGGCCGCGACTGGATCACCATCGCGCCCGCCGACGCGGCGACGCTGCGGCACCGGCTCGGCGAAATGCTCGCCGGGGTGGCCGACCAGGCCAGCGCGGGCGCGTTCTGACCCGAGCCGACCAGCCCGGATCCGGCTGAGCCGAGACCGCTCCGAGGCCGCGTCGGGCGCGCGGGAGGCGCCCACCGCGGCGTCGGGGCGCTTGAAGACTGCCGATCCGGCGCTACGCTGGGCCGGAAATCGTTGACCGGAGGGTGAGCAGCACCGGATGCACCAAGAGTTCTTCTCGCCGCTGGCGTTCGACTTCCTGTGGGAATCCGTGGAGCTGGGCGAGCTGCCCTACCCGCTGCGCGTGCGTTCGCACGGCGCGACGATGGACGAGCGCGTGTCGTTGCGGCACCGGGTCGACACCGAGCTGAAGGCGCGCGGCATCCGCGACGCGCGCGGCCGCGTCGAACCCGACGTCGAGGACTGGCTGACCCTGCTCGCGCGCGCTCCGCACTCCATCGACGCGTTGCACATCCCGCAGTTCGAGGCGCATCCGGTCGCGCTGCTCGCCGCGGGCGACGAACGCACCGGCGTGGTCGCGATCCAGGACGCGGACGGCATCTGGCTGCGCCCGATCCCGCCGGACGCACTGGTCTCCACGATCGTCGAACTGCTGCCCGGTGGTCCGCGCGGCAGTGAGGCGTCGGTCACGCTGCCGCTGGACGAGGCGTTGCACACGCAGCCGATCCGGGTTCCGGTCGCCGCGGGCGGCGGCCAGCCCGAGGAAAAGGGCGGCCGGCGGGCGAAGCGGCAGTCGCTCAGCGAGCGCGCCACCGTCGATCCGCGCGAGACCTACGCGCTCATCGCGGGCCAGCCGCGGCTGCGCGGCGGTCAGCTGGCAGCGAACAGCCGGTCGCCGCTGGGAACCCGGCAGCGGTCGCGGGTGCTGGGCTGGTTCGACACCGCCACCGGACGGTATTTGAGCTTGTCGAGGGCGGGTTCGGACGGCCGCGAATGGGTCACCGTCGCCCCGGCGGACCCGCCCACGCTGCGCAGCAGGCTGGGTGAAATGGTGGCCTCGGTGGCGGTCGACACGCGGTAACCGGCCGACGTGTCGTCCCGGACCGGGAACCCTGGCGCGGGATCGGCCGTTGACCTGCGAGAGGCTCGCCAGGCTTCCCCGCCCGTCCGGACGGTACCCTGGTGGGACGGGTGCCCGGCGGTGCCCACGGGTTGTCAAGATCGCGATGGCGGGTATCACAGGATCCGCCCAACCAGGGAGGGTCGAGGCCGCAAGGGCCGAGTCGTATGAACCGGAAGAGCGTGCTCAGGAACCCACTGCTGTGGATCGTCGCGGGGTTGCTGGCGTTGTTCGCCTACAACACGATCTTCGACAGCGATCGTGGCTACACCCAGGCTCCCATCTCGACGGCGATGGGCCAGGTGGCCCAGAACCACGTCAAGGAAGCCAGCCTCGAAGACAAGGAGCAGCAGCTCAAGCTGCAGCTCGCGCAGAAGATCGACGTCGACGGCCAGCAGACTGACAAAATCGTCGCGCAGTTCCCCGCGGGTGCCACGCAGGAGATCTACGACAAGCTGATCGCCGCGCAGAGCGGCGGCCAGCCGGTCAAGTTCACCACCAAGGTCACCCAGCAGAGCCTGCTGACCCAGATCCTCATCTTCGCGATCCCGCTGGCGCTGGTGCTCGGCCTGCTGATGTGGATGATGAACAACGCCCAGGGCGGCGGGAACCGCGTCCTGAACTTCGGCAAGTCGAAGGCGAAACAGCTCAACAAGGACATGCCGAAGACCACCTTCGGCGACGTCGCGGGCGCGGACGAAGCGGTCGAAGAGCTGTACGAGATCAAGGACTTCCTGCAGAACCCGGCGCGTTACCAGGCGCTCGGCGCGAAGATCCCGAAGGGCGTGCTGCTCTACGGACCGCCCGGCACCGGTAAGACGCTGCTGGCGCGTGCGGTCGCCGGCGAGGCGGGCGTGCCGTTCTACACGATCTCCGGTTCGGACTTCGTCGAGATGTTCGTCGGTGTCGGTGCTTCGCGAGTCCGCGACCTGTTCGAGCAGGCGAAGCAGAACGCGCCGTGCATCATCTTCGTGGACGAGATCGACGCGGTCGGCCGCCAGCGCGGCGCGGGCCTCGGCGGCGGCCACGACGAGCGCGAGCAGACGCTGAACCAGCTGCTGGTCGAGATGGACGGCTTCGACGCCCGCGGCGGCATCATCCTGATCGCGGCCACCAACCGGCCGGACATCCTCGACCCGGCGCTGCTGCGCCCGGGCCGGTTCGACCGGCAGATCCCGGTGTCCGCGCCGGACCTGCTCGGCCGCAAGGCGATCCTCGAGGTGCACGCCAAGGGCAAGCCGATCGCGCAGGGCACCGACCTGACCGGGCTGGCCAAGCGCACCGTCGGCATGTCCGGTGCGGACCTGGCCAACGTGCTGAACGAGGCCGCGCTGCTCACCGCCCGCGAGAACGGGCACGTGATCACCGACGCCGCGCTCGAGGAATCGGTCGACCGCGTGGTCGGCGGTCCCGCGCGCAAGAGCCGGATCATCTCCGAGAAGGAGAAGAAGATCACCGCCTACCACGAGGGCGGGCACGCGCTCGCCGCGTGGGCGATGCCGGACATCGAACCGGTGTACAAGCTGACGATCCTGCCGCGCGGCCGCACCGGCGGGCACGCCCTGCTGGTGCCGGAGGACGACAAGCAGCTGATGACCCGGTCGGAGATGATCGGGCGGCTGGTGTTCGCGATGGGCGGCCGCACGGCCGAGGAACTCGTGTTCCACGAGCCCACCACGGGCGCGTCGTCGGACATCGAGCAGGCGACGAAGATCGCCCGCGCGATGGTCACCGAATACGGCATGAGCGCGCGGCTGGGCGCGGTGAAGTACGGCCAGGAGCAGGGCGACCCGTTCCTCGGCCGGTCCGCGGGGCGGCAGGCGGACTACTCGCTCGAGGTGGCGCACGAGATCGACGAGGAGGTGCGCAAGCTCATCGAGACCGCGCACACCGAGGCGTGGCACGTGCTGAACACCTACCGCGACGTGCTCGACAACCTGGTCATGGAGCTGCTGGAGAAGGAAACCCTGCAGCGCAAGGACCTCGAGCGGATCTTCGCGACGGTCGAGAAGCGCCCGCACATCACCGTCTTCAACGAGTTCGGCGAGCGCACGCCGTCGGACAAGCCGCCGATCAAGACCCCGGGCGAGCTGGCGATGGAGCGCGGCGAGCCGTGGCCGCCGCCTGCTCCGGAGAAGGAAAAGCGTGCCCTGCAGCCCGCTCCGACCCCGGTCGCCACGGCCCCGGGCGCGGGCGAACTGCCCGGGGGCCCGCCGTACCAGGCGCCGGACCCGAACGCGAACCCGTACGCCCCGCCGCCCAACGGCGGCCGTCCGGGCGGGCCGAACGGCACCGGCCGCTGGGGCCAGCCGTATGGTGGTCAGCAGCAGCCGGGCGGTCCGGCAGGCGGCGGCTACCAGCCCGGTGGCCCGGGCGGTGCGCAGAGCGGACCGCCGAACTACGGGGCGCCTCCGGGCTGGACCCCGGCGACGTCCCCGGGCGGCCAGCAGCCGTGGCGCCCCGCCGAAGACCGTCCGCGTGAGCAGGGCTGGTTCGCCGACGGCGCGAACGGCCAGCAGCCGGACGAGGGGCAGCATCGGCGTGACGTCGACGGATCAGACAAGCAGTAAAGACGGCAGCCGCCCGGTCTTCGATCAGGACCGGGCGGAGCGCGCCGTTCGCGAGCTGCTGCTCGCCTGCGGCGAAGACCCGGATCGGGACGGTCTCCAGGACACCCCGGCCCGGGTCGCTCGCGCTTACCAGGAAATGTTCGCCGGCCTCTACACCGATCCGGACGAGGTGCTGGCGCGGACGTTCGACGAATCGCACGAGGAGCTCGTGCTCGTCACGGACATCCCGATGTATTCGAACTGTGAACACCACCTGCTGCCCTTCCACGGCGTGGCCCACGTCGGCTACATCCCGAACGGAGACGGCAAGGTCACCGGGCTGTCCAAGCTCGCCCGGCTGGTCGATCTCTACGCTCGCCGTCCGCAGGTGCAGGAGCGGCTCACCTCGCAGATCGCCGACGCGCTCGTGCGGAAGCTGGAGCCGCGCGGCGTGATCGTGGTCGTCGAGGCCGAGCATTTGTGCATGTCGGTCCGCGGGATCCGGAAGCCGGGTTCGCGGACCACCACGTCGGCGGTGCGCGGGATGCTGCGGTCGTCGGCGACGTCGCGGGCCGAGGCGATCGAGCTGATCCGGGGGCGCCGGTGATCCCCCGGCCGGGGCGGTGCGCGGTGATGGGCGTGCTGAACGTGACACCGGATTCGTTCTCCGACGGCGGTCGCTACCTCGATCTCGACCAGGCGCTGGAGCACGCGCGCGAGATGTGGGCGCGCGGCGCGGACCTGATCGACGTCGGCGGCGAATCGACGCGGCCCGGAGCTTCGCGGGTCGACGCGGAGACCGAGGCCGCGCGCGTCTTGCCGGTGATCCGGCAGCTGGCTTCCGAGGGCGTCGTGCTGTCCGTCGACACCACGCGGGCCGCGGTCGCGGAAGCCGCGGTGGCGGCGGGTGCGAAGGTGATCAACGACGTTTCCGGCGGGCTCGCCGATCCGGCGATGGGCCGGGTCGCGGCGGAAACCAAGGCGCCGTGGGTGCTGATGCACTGGCGCGGGCACAGCAAGGACATGAACGCGCTGGCCACGTACACCGATGTCGTCGCCGAGGTGCGCGGCGAGCTGCTGCAGCGGGTCGACGAGGCGATCGCGGCCGGGGTGTCCGAAAGCGAGATCGTGCTCGACCCGGGGCTCGGGTTCGCGAAGCACGCCGAGCACGACTGGGCGTTGCTGCACGGGCTGGATTCGTTGCTGGGCTTGGGTTTCCCGGTTTTGGTGGGGGCTTCGCGCAAACGTTTCCTCGGCCGGCTGCTGGCCGGGAAGGACGGCGTGCCGAGGCCGCCGGACGGCCGCGAGATCGCCACCGCGTCGATCTCGGCGCTGGCCGCGGCTGCGGGGGCTTGGGGCGTGCGGGTGCACGAGGTGGGGGCTTCACTGGACGCCGTGGCGGTGGCCGCGGCCTGGCAGCAAGGGCGGGCCGATGGCTGACCGCATCACGCTCACCGGACTGCGCGTGTTCGGCCGGCACGGGGTCTTCGAACACGAGAAGCGCGACGGTCAGGAATTCGGCATCGACATCGTCGCGTGGCTCGACCTCGGGCCGGCCGCGGCGTCGGACGACCTGACCAAAACGCTGCACTACGGCGAGCTGGCCGAACTCGCGGCGGGGATCGTCGCCGGGGAGCCGTACGACCTGATCGAGAGCGTCGCGGGGAAGATCGCCGACGAGGTCATGCACGACGACCGGCTGACCGCCGTCGAGGTCACGGTGCACAAGCCGTCCGCGCCGATTCCTCTGACGTTCGATGACGTCGCGGTCACCATCCGGCGGGAGCGGTGAGCCGCGCGGTCCTGTCGCTGGGCTCCAACCTCGGCGACCGGCTCGGGTACCTGCGCAGCGCGGTCGACGCGGTGCGCCCGGCGCTCGTCGCGGTGTCCGGCGTGTACGAGACGAAAGCGTGGGGCGTCGAGGACCAGCCGGATTTCCTGAACGCGCTGTGCATCGTCGACGACCCGGCACGCGACCACTGGGCGTGGCTGCGTGCCGGGCAGGCGGCCGAACAGGCGGCGGGCCGGGTGCGTGAACTGCGCTGGGGCCCGCGCACGCTCGATGTCGACATAGTGACAGTGCAGGGCGTGACGTCCGACGATCCGGAGCTGCTCCTGCCGCATCCCGGGACGCCGGACCGGGCGAGCGTGCTGATCCCGTGGCTCGAGATCGACCCGGACGCCGAGGTGCCCGGGCACGGCCGGGCCGCGGACCTGCTCGCCCGGCTGCCGGAAGCCGACCGGGCGGGCGTGGTCCTGCGGCCCGGCCTGACCCTGGTCTAGGGGGTCAGGCCCGCAGCGCCGCCAGCAGGAACCGCACTTCCTCCTGGCGGCTCGGGATGGCGGGCCAGCCGTTGATCGTCGCGAGCAACTGCCAGTACCGCTCGGCGCGCGGATCCGCCCCGGCGGCGATGCCGTCGGCCAGCTTGGCGCGGACCGCCGGGTCGGCCGGGTCCTGGCCGGGCCGGGCCGAAGCGGTCGCGATCGCGTCCGCCAGCGCCCGTCCGGCCGGGGAGTCCGGCGCGTGACCCGCATCGAGCGCGGACCGGGCGTCGTCCATCCAGGCGGTCCAGTTCTCCTGCTGCGCCTTCGCCGGCCGCTCGTACTCGCCGGTTTCCCGCGCGGTCGAATGCCGCTCGCTCATCGCGCGGATGGACTGCCGGAATCCGGGGTCTTGCACGAGCTCGGCGAATTCGATCCAGGCCTCCAGCTGTTCCGGCGTCGGATCATCCGGAAGATCCGGTTTCGCCGATCGCATGCGCGCGTAGAACTCCGGATCGACGTTGAGCCCTTCCATCATTTCGGCCCAGAACTCGTCGACCAGACGGCGGCGTTCCTCGTCCGGCATTTGGGCGATGCGATTCATCAGTTTCACTTCCTCCAGTTCGGAATCCCGTTTCAGCACCGCGCGCAAGACCGCGCGGCGCAGCCGCAACCGCCGGATCTGCTCGTCGAGGGCGTCGACGTGGCTGGTCGCCAGGTCGCGCACGGTCGTCTCGCGCGCCAGTGCGCGGGAGACGTCGGGCAGGCCGATGCCCAGCTCGCGCAGCGTCCGCACCAGCTCCAGCCGGGCGAGCGCGTGCGCGTCGTACAGCCGGTAGCCGGCTCCGGTCCGCTGCGTGGGCGGGAGCAGGCCCTCGTCGGAGTAGAACCGGATGGTCTTCACCGGCAGCCCGGTGCGCCGGGACAGTTCGCCGATCGTGAAGACCGTCGGGGCAGGCATGTCAGGCATCGTGGAGTCTCCAGTCACTGGAGAGTCAAGCCTGCCAGAACCGGCTCGGTACGGTGGAGGCATGCACTTCACGCGGTCCCGGGACCTGGTCGTGGCCGCGGTCCTCGGCCTCGCCGTGGTCTACGTGCTGTTCCAGGCCGCTTACGGCGATCTGCCGCAGCTGCCCTTGCTCGCCGGGGTGACTTTCGCGGTGCTCGCGGTCGCCGAGGCGGGATTGGCGTTGTCGATCCGGTCGCGGATCAAGTCCGGCCGGGTGCACGGGGAAGCGGTCGGGATCGCCAGGGCGGTGGCGCTGGCGAAGGCGTCTTCGCTGGCCGGGGCGTTTCTCGGCGGCGGCTGGCTGGCCGCGTTCCTCTACGTTTTCCCGCGACGTGACGAACTCGTCGCAGCGGTCTCCGACAGCAAGTCGGCGGTCGTCGGGGCGGTCTCGTCGGCGCTGCTCGTAGCTGCCGGTTTGTGGCTCGAGCACTGCTGCCGGACCCCGCCGGACGACCGCGGTACGACGACCGGTTAACGCTTCGATGGCGCCGCTCGAAGTACCGACTAGGTCTCATTCGGATCACCAGAAGGTACGGTGTCAGGCATGACTGGCGTGGGTGACGACTCGCACGGCCGCCGCCCTGGCAGGCCGTGGCTTGTCGTCGGATTGCTCCTCGCCGTCGGCGCCACCCTCGCATTGGTGCTGAGCGACGACCTCCGGTACCTCCGGCTCGGGATCGTCGCCGCGCTCTGGGCTGCCCTGATCGGCGCCTTCCTGGCTGTCCGGGCCCGCAAGAACGCGGCGCACAGCGAGGACGCGGTCGCCGAGGCGCAGGCGGTATACGAACTCGAGCTGGAACGCGAAATCGCGGCCCGGCGCGAATACGAACTCGAACTCGAAACGGAAGCGCGCGAGGCCGCGCAGGCACAATCGCGCGAAGAACTGGATGCGCTCCGTGCCGAAGTGGCTGCGCTCCGCGAAAGCCTGCAATCGCTGTTCGGCGGCGAGGTGCTGCTCGAACGCGTCGCGCTCACCGCGCAGGCGACCCGGATGCGTTCGCTGAACGACGAGCAGCGGCTCGTTTCGGCCGGTTCCGAGACCAAGAACGGCAACGGCAAGAAACCGGCTCAGCTGCTCGCTCCGAAGAAGCCGGTGGTCGATGTCCCGGAGCGGCCGACCGAATTGATGGACCGGGTGCTCGACGCGAATCCCGCGGGCCGCCGGCCGGCGAACGGGACCGCGAAGACCAATGGCGCCAACGGGACTTCCGGTGCGAACGGTTCGATCGCCGCCGGACTGAACGGTTCCGCGCCGAAGGGCGACCGTTCGACTCAGCTGCGCACCCAGCAGATGCCGCGGCTCAAGCCGAAGCGTCCGGAGCCGCCCGCCGAGCCGGAGCCGTTCGAGGACGACGTCGAAGCGGACAGCCCGGCTCCGCGCCGCGAGGCGCGCGCCAACCTGGCGGAGGCGTTCGTGCCCCGTAGCGACTCGGGTCCGCACGAGGGGCGCGCCAGCGTGGCGGACGCCTTTGCCGCGCGTGAGCCCCGCAATGGCGGCTCGGAGCCGCCTGCCCGGCGGCCTGCCCGCGGCGCGGCACCGGAGCCGCCGGCCGAGCGTGGTCCCCGTGGGGGTGCGCCGAAGCCGCGTGGCGACCGTGCGCCGGAGCCGCCGGAAACTGAGCGCCACTCCGGATCGCACGTCATTCCGGAGCCGTTCGAGCAGGACGAGGTCGCGCGCAACGTGACTGAGCCGTCGCCTCGTGAGGCGGAGCGGGTTCGGGAGCCGCGCGGCGCGGGCGCGCCGCGAGCTGCGCGGCCGCAGAAGGACGCGCCGGAGCCGCCTCGGCGGCCGGCCCCCGACGCGCAGCCGACCCGGACTGTCGCGCCGGTGAGCAAGCCCGAGCCAGCGGTGAAGGAGGAGCGGCCGGTGCCCCGGCTGTCGGCGCGGCCCGCTCCGAAGCGGCCGGAACCCGCGGAGCAGACGGCGGTCTCTCCTCCGGTCGAACCGCCAGCGCATCGACATGCAGAGCCTGCCCCGAAGGAGAAAGCGGTGCCGGAGAAGGAAACCGCGGTGGAGTCGCAGACTCGCGCGCCGTCGCGGCTGGAGCAGTTCTCGCGGACGGATTTGTCGCCGTTGGCCGAGGACACGCCTACTGGGCGGCACGGCGCTCCGGGTTCGGACTCGGTCAATCCGACGTTGCCGGAGGCGGTGCGCAGTTCGGTCAGCAGCGGGACCGGCGGGCGGCGGCGTCGTCCGGAGCCGGAGTCGTCCCCGGCTCCCTCGTCGGGCGGGCGTCGGCGGCGGCCGGAAGGGGAGCCGCCTGCATGGGAGGCTTCTGCCGGGGAGAGTGCGGGGGAAGAGTCCGGGCGCCGGTCCGCGGGCGCGGCCTCGACCGGGCATCACGCTTCGGGTCGGTCGGTGACTGAGCTGCTTGCGGCGAATGGGAAGACTGACGGGAGTCCTCGGCGGCGGCGTCGGGCGGAGGATTGAGTCCTTCCGGGGGTCGGCGTCGGCTCGTCGCCTGGCGGCGACATTGCCGTGGTGAGTGCGTGGGGCACCCCGAAGCTTGATTGTGCTGACGGACGGCGGGTGCTTGTCAAGGCGGGAAAGATGCCTTGACAAGCACCCGCCGTCCGCAGTTTGGCTTCGTATCGGGGTGCAGGGCCAGGGCTGGGTGCCTCGATGGTTGGGTGCAGCGGCGGGGGCTGGGTGCCTCGGAGCACGTAGCAAACCCACGGCCCGATCGTTGGCCGGGCGGGGGCTGGGTGCCTCGATGGTTGGGTGCAGCGGCGGCGGTTGGGGCGCGGTGGGCTGAGGCCTCGATCGTTGGGTGTGCGGGCTGCGGTTTTGGGTGGCGGGTGGGTGTGAGTGAGCTCTGGGGGAATCGGGGGCGTGGCGGTGGCCCTCACGGCGTTTAGCGAGTGTCACTCGCGATATCCCGCAGAGGGCTGAACAGCGCACGTCCAACCGGCGTCGCTGCTGGGCCCTGCGTATGGTGACCGCTCGTGAACGGCACCCTTTCCGCTACGCCGCCGGGTTCTGCGTCCACTTCGCCTCGTTCGCGGCATATCACCGTGCTCCTTCCGGTGCTCGGGTTGATCGTCGTGGCGTTGTGCGGGCTTTTTCTCTTCGGGCTCGCGACTGCGCGCGTCGGGTGGCTGGCCGTCGCGATCGGGGTGGTCGCGGCGTTGCTGCCGGTGGGCGTGGTGGTCGCCGGGTTGCTCTGGGTGGATCGGTGGGAGCCGGAGCCGGCGAAACTGCTTCTGATCGCTTTCGCTTGGGGCGCTTGCATTGCCACCGTCACCGCCTTGCTGATCAACACCGGGGCGGAAGCGTTCGGGGACCTGCTTCTCGGCGGGGGCAACGGCAGCAAAGTGAGTGCGCTGGTCTCCGCGCCGCTGGTCGAGGAAGCCGCGAAGGGCGTCTTTGTCCTGTTGATCTTCTGGCGGCGCAACCAGGAATTCGACGGGATCGTCGACGGGGTCGTCTACGCGGGGTTCGCCGCCGCTGGGTTCGCCTTTACCGAGAACATTTATTACTTCGGCCGCGCCTTCGCTGACCATGGCTTCGGCGACGGCACCAGCTCTGGCGTGCTCGCCGCTTTCCTCGTGCGGGGCGTGCTTTCGCCGTTCACGCATCCGCTGTTCACCGCCATGACCGGCATCGGGTTCGGCATCGCGGCTCGGTACGCGCAGCGGTGGATCCGGATCCTCGCGCCGCTCGCCGGGTATCTCGCCGGGGTGTTCCTGCACGCGCTCTGGAACGCCGCGGCCACGCTCAACGGCGGGAAGTCCTTCCTCACGCTGTATTTCCTGGTCATTTTGCCGCTGCTGATCGCCGCGATCTACGTGATCGTGGTGCAGCGTCGGAGAGAACAGCGGATTGTCGCCGCCGCACTGCCGAAGATGGCGGCTGCGCGGTGGATCGCGCCGTCGGAGATCGATCTGCTCGCCAGTTTGTCCGGGCGACGGCAGTGGCGGAAGCAGGCGCGCAAGGAATCCGGGCGGGCGGCCGCGCGGGCGGTCGGGCGATATCAGGCAAGCGTGACCGAACTCGCATTCCTCCGGCGCACCCGGCTGCGCACCGAACAGGACCGGCGGCGGCAGGAAGAGTTGTTGCAGGCACTGCGGGAAGCACGCGCGGATGCGGTGCGATTGGCGAACAATCGCGACAATCGGTGAACGTTCCCCGTCCGGGGTAGCTCGACCGTGCCAAAAGTGGCGTCCCACCGGGGGATTCGCGGTAGCGGGGGCCGCGCGAAGCCGCGCACCAATAAGGTACGGGCGCGATGGGGCGCCCCGGGTGAAGCTGGTCACCCAGGCACCGCGATCCGCCCGGGTCGGGGCTACTCTCGCGCCGTCGTCTGGTACCCGCGACGAAAGAGCGGGACTGGAACGAACATGAGGAGTTTCGAGCCATGAGCGTCCACAGGCGCACGCCATGAACCGACCGGCCCGCCTTGCCGTGGGCGTCGTTTCCGCCGGCCGCGTGGGCAGTGTCCTCGGTGCGGCATTGGCCAGGGCAGGCCACACCGTAGTCGCCGCTTCGGGCCTGTCCGCGGCTTCGCTGAACCGCGCGGAACGGCTGTTGCCGGAGGTCCCCTTGCTGCCGCCCGACGAAGTCGTGCGGAGAGCCGATCTCGTGTTGCTCGCGTTGCCGGACGACGCGCTCGCCGGCACCGTCCGTGGCCTGGTCGCTACGAATTCGGTACGGGCGGGCCAGATCGTGGTGCACACCTCGGGTGCGCACGGCATCGACGTGCTGGCCCCGGCCGCGGAAGCCGGTGCGCTGCCGCTCGCGCTGCACCCGGTGCTCACCTTCACCGGCCGCGAGGAAGACCTGGAACGGCTTGTCTCGGCCAGCATCGGCGTCACCGCGGCGCCGGACGACGACGCGGCGTGGAACGTCGGCGAAGCGCTCGCGGTCGAGATGGGCGCCGAACCGGTGCGGATCCCCGAATCCGCGCGGGCCCTGTATCACGCGGCGCTGGCACACGGCGCGAATCACCTGATGACGCTGGTCGCCGACTGCACCGAAACCCTGCGCGACGCCGGAATCGGACAACCGGAACGACTCGTCGCACCGCTGCTTTCGGCGGCATTGGACAATGTCCTTCGCCACGGGGACCGCGCCCTCACCGGACCGGTCCCGCGTGGTGATCTCGGCACCGTCCGCAAGCACCTCGACGTGCTCACGGAACGGGCGCCGCAGATCGCCCCGGCCTACCGGGCGCTGGCCCGGCGCACCGCCGAACGGTCCCGCGCCGCCGGCCTGCTCGATCCCGCGGCCGCGGGCGAACTGACCGATCTTCTCGCCGACCCCGCCGAAGGACAGACTCCGTGACGACACCGAAATTCCAGCGCGGAACGCTCAACACGTTCCAGCCGCCCGAGCACATCAGCAAGGTGAGCCAGGCGCTGCGCAGCGTCGGCCGGAAGGTCGCGCTGGTGCCCACCATGGGCGCGCTGCACGACGGCCACCGCGAACTGCTGCGCCGCGCGAAGCGGCTGCCGAACACCGTCGTCGCCGCGTCGATCTTCGTGAACCCGCTGCAGTTCGGCGAGGGCGAGGACTTCGAGGCGTACCCGCGGCAGCTCGAGGCCGACTTGGCGACCTTGTCCGAAGCAGGGGCCGAACTCGCCTTCACGCCGAAGGCCTCGGACCTCTACGCGGACAACGCGATGGTCACTGTGCACCCCGGCCCGCTCGGCGACGAGCTCGAGGGCGCTGCCCGGCCCGGGCATTTCTCCGGGGTGCTGACGGTCGTCGCGAAGCTGTTCAACCTGCTGCGCCCGGATTACGCGTTCTTCGGGGAGAAGGACTACCAGCAGCTGGTGCTCATCAAGCGGATGGTGGCGGACCTGAACATCGACACCCGCGTCATCGGGGTGCCGACGGTCCGGGAGCCGGACGGCCTGGCGCTGTCCTCGCGCAACGTCTACCTGACGCCGGAACAACGCGAAGACGCCGTGGTGCTGTCGGCCGCTTTGGCGGCCGGGGCGCACGTCGGGCGGGACGGAGCCGAGGCCGTGCTGGAGATGGCGCGGAAGACGCTCGCGGCTCGTCCCCAGGTGGAAGTGGATTACCTGGAATTGAGGGGAACCGATTTGGGGCCGGCGCCCGTCGACGGAGAGGCGCGGTTGCTGGTCGCGGCCCGGGTGGGGAGTACCCGGCTGATCGACAACGCGGGAGTGCTGCTCGGAAAAGCCGTGGAACATCCGAGCGCGGATCCGGACGCAGGGGAATAGGGAGAGTCCACGATGTATCGCACGATGCTGAAATCGAAGATCCACCGGGCCACGGTGACCCAGGCCGACCTGCACTACGTGGGTTCGGTCACGGTCGACGAGGACCTCATGGAAGCCGCCGATCTGCTCGAGGGCGAGCAGGTGTCCATTGTGGATGTCACGAACGGCGCGCGGCTGGAAACCTACGTGATCACCGGCGAGCGCGGCAGCGGCGTGCTCGGCATCAACGGCGCCGCCGCGCATCTGGTGCACCCGGGCGACCTGGTCATCCTGATCGCCTACGGGCAGATGGACGACGCGGAGGCCCGGACCTACCGGCCGCGGGTGATTTTCGTGGACGATTACAACCGGATCGTCGAGCGCGGGCACGACCCGGCGCACGCCCCGGACGGATCGGGTCTGCTGAGCGGCACGGTCACACTGCCCGAAGAGGACACGATGACCTTCCCGGTGGCCGAAACCGCGGACGCGCGCCGGCTCGACGCCTTGCTGCACGCCGAAAACTGAACCTGTCCCGGCGGCGGTCGCGAGCCGCAGTAAGGAAGACCTCGTTGCTGCTCACTGTCGACGTCGGCAACACCAATATCGTGCTCGGCCTCTACCAGGGCGCCGAACTGGTCGGTGACTGGCGGATGCGCACCGACGCGCGGATGACCGCGGACGAACTCGCGCTCACCGTGCGCGGCCTGCTCGGCCCGCACGCCGACGCGGTCACCGGGATCAGCGCGCTGTCCACGGTTCCCGCGGTGCTGCGGGAATTGCGGGTGATGCTCGGCCGCTATTACGCGCGGGTGCCGAAGGTCGTGGTCGAGCCCGGCGTGCGCACCGGGGTCGCGCTGCTGGTGGACAATCCGAAGGAAGTCGGCGCGGACCGGCTGGTGAACACCCTTGCCGCGCACCATTTGCACGCCACCGCGTGCGTGGTGGTCGATTTCGGCACCTCCACGAACGTCGACGCGATCTCGGCCCGGGGCGAATTCCTCGGCGGGGCGTTCGCTCCGGGCATCGAAATCTCGGTGGACGCGCTCGCCGCCCGCGCGGCCGCGCTGCGCAAAGTGGAACTCGTCCCGCCGCGTTCGGTGATCGGCAAGAACACCGTGGAATGCCTGCAGTCCGGCATTCTGTACGGGTTCGCCGGCCAGGTCGACGGGCTCGTCCGGCGGATCGTGCGCGAATTGCGGCACGACAGCTCGGAGCCGGTCACGGTGATCGCCACCGGCGGCCTCGCCCCGCTGGTGCTGGGCGAATCCGAGACGATCAAGGAACACGTGCCGGACCTGACGCTGCTCGGCCTGCGGCTGGTGTACGAACGGAATGTGCGTTAGCCGAACTGCTCGGCGAGGTAATCCTCGAAAGTGCGGACGCCGGTGTCCGCGTCGAGGTTGAGGTTGCCGTTCGCCCGATAGACCTTTCCGGCCGCGCCGGGAATCCGCATCGGCATTTTCCCCCGCCGGCGGCCGCTGGCCCGCAAATACTTGTCGACCAGCTCGCCCATGCGGTACACCTTCGGCCCGGCCAGATCCCGTACCCGTCCGGCCGGGCCGCCGAGCGCCAGCGCGGCGATCCGCTCGGCCACTTCCCGGGCGTCGACCGGCTGGAAAGTGATCGCGGGAACCGGCACGATCGGCAGTTTCGCCGCGGCCCGCACGGCATTGAGGCAGAAACCGTGGAACTGGGCCGCACGCAGGATCGTCGACGGCACGTCCGACGCGGCGACGAGCTTTTCCGCCTCGTGCTTGCGGCGGAAATAGCCCAGCGGCACCGCGTCCGCGGCGATCACCGAAATGAAGACCAGGTGGCCGACTCCCGCCCGCTCGGCGGCGCGGACCAGATTCGCGGTCGTCACGTCGTCGCCTTTCGGGCCGCCGGCCAGGTGCACGACCACGTCGGCGCCGTCGACCGCGGGGGCGAGCCCTTCACCGGTCCTCAGGTCGCAGGCGAACCGGCCGGGGCCGTTCGCGGTGCGGCTGAGGATGCGCACCTTCGCGTCGCCGAGAGCGGGAACGACCAGCTTGCCGAGGGTGCCGGTGCCGCCGGTGACCAAGATCGTCGTCATGGCAATTCCTTCCGGGTACAGTGCCGCTGGGTTTGGGCACTGGGGGGTGTCCTACTGGGATGAACCCGCCCATGAAGGAGATGTGACAGACAGGTGGATGGAAGAGACCTGCTCGCGGTCCAATTCGAGGAACAGCGGCCGCGGCTCCGTGGGGTCGCCTACCGGATGCTCGGTTCGCTCGCCGAGGCGGACGACGCGGTGCAGGAAGCCTGGCTCCGCGTCGACCGCGCGGACATCTCCGAAGTGCAGAATTTCCCTGCCTGGCTCACCACGGTGGTGGCGCGGGTGTGCCTGAACCTGCTGCGCGCGCGTGAACGCCGCCGCGAGGACTCGCTGGACGCGTTCCCGCTCGACCGCGGCGACGACGGCGCCGACCTCGCCGAAGAAGCCCAGCTGGCCGATTCCGTCGGCCTGGCGATGCTGGTGGTACTCGACGTTCTGGGCCCGGCCGAACGGATCGCGTTCGTCCTGCACGACATGTTCGCGGTGCCGTTCGAGGACATCGCGCAGATCCTCGACCGCAGTCCGGCGGCGGTCCGGCAGCTGGCCAGCCGGGCCCGTCGCCGGGTGCGTGGCGGAGAAGCCGGGCCAGCGGACGCGAGCAAGCGGCGCGGCGTCGTCGAGGCGTACCTGGCCGCTGCTCGCGAGGGCGACTTCGCGGGACTGTTGAAGGTGCTCGACCCCGACGTCGTGCTGCACTCGGACACCGGCGCGGCGCCGGTGGTGCTACGCGGCGTCCGAGCGGTCAGCAAGGGCGCGCTGCTCGCATCGGAAGTCGCGCGCAGCACGCAGGTCGCGTTGGTCGACGGCGTTCCCGGTCTGGTGCTCGCCCCGCGCGGCCGGCTGGCCGTGGTCCTCACGTTCGTTTTCGACGGTGACCTGATTACCGGGATCGACGTGATTTCCGCGCCGGAGCGGCTGCGCGGGCTGGAGATCGCGCTCGGATGAAGATCAGTGGAACAGTTTCAGCCCGACGACCCCGGCGACAATCAGCACTAGGCAGGTGATCCGGCCGACGGTGAGCGGATCGTTCATCGCGACGATCCCGTAGACCGCGGTCCCCACCGCGCCGATGCCGACCCACACCGCGTATCCGGTGCCGAGCGGAATTTCGCGCAAGGAATACGCGAGACCGGACATGCTGAGCAGCAGCGCGCCGCCGAAGAGCAGGCTCGGCCAGAGCTTGCTGAAGCCTTTCGAAGCGCCGAGCGCCGCGGCCCACACGGTTTCGAGAAATCCGGAAACAACGAGAACGAGCCAAGCCATGACCAGAGAACCTTTCGCAGTGACGGTTACGTTCACTGCGCCGTCTTGTCGTGACCGGGTACGACGCGCTCGTCCGGGGCGGGAGCACCGCCGCTTCCGAAATTAGCACTTCGCGGCCGGCCCGAGGTGGTGATTTCGGTCGCCGCTCAGCTCCGCCGGGCCCGCAGAACCGTGGTGACCAGCGGATAGTCGAATTCGCCGGTTCCGGCATGCGGAACAGTTTCGAGGTACGCCCGCGCTTCGGCGAGCCGGCGCTCTCGCTCTTCGTCCGACGCGACCAGCAGAAGCGAATGCGTGGCCACGGTCGCCAGCAGCGAGTCGATCGAGCGGCGGTGCGAGTGGGTGAACCGCTCCCGCTCGAACGGGCCGAAGCCGTCCGCGCGCAGCGGCTGGTCCGGTTCGGCGAACCCGCGGCTGACGCCGGTGCGCACCAGCCGGGAGAATTCGAGCACCCACGGCACGGATTCGTCGTCGTGATTCCACAGCGCGGCCACGACCCCGCCCGGCCGCAGGACCCGGCGGATCTGCTCGAACGCCGGCGCCAAAGCGAACCAGTGCAGGGCCTGGCCGACGAATACCGCGTCCACCGATTCGTCCGGCAGCGGGATGTCCTCGGCCTTGCCGAGCAGCGCGGGAACGTCCGGCAGCCGCCGCGACAGTTCGGCGAGCATGCCCGGATCAGGTTCGACCGCGGTCACCGAGCGGCCGAGGGCGACCAGTCCCTCGGTGAGTTTTCCGGTGCCCGCCGCCAGGTCCAGCACGTCGCGGACCGGCCGGTTCGCACCGGACATGCCCCATTCGAGTGCCGTCCGGGGATAGTCCGGGCGGTGCCGGGCGTAGGCGCTCGCTTGGCCGCCGAACGAAGAAGCCCGCCGGGCGCGCAGTTCCGCATCAGTGCCGGGATCGCTCACGAGTAACCACCTTAATACCGTGAGTGCCCCGGAAGGGGAATCCGGTTGACGCGGTTCACCAGCGGCTTCGTACGCTATGGCCATGACCGAATTCCCCGCGTCCGACGCACTGCCCGATGACGACCTGCCCGAACAGATGCGGGTGCGCCGGGACAAGCGCGACCGGATAATCGCGGAGGGCGCCGATCCTTACCCGGTAGAGGTTCCGCGGACGCACACTCTCGCGCAGATCCGTGCCGAACATTCCGGTCTCGAAGCCGACACCAGCACCGGCCAGACGGTCGGCGTCACCGGTCGCGTCATGTTTCTCCGCAATACGGGCAAACTGTGTTTCGCCACTCTTCGTGAGGGCGACGGCACGGAACTGCAGGCGATGCTGAGTCTCGCGCAGGTCGGGGCGGAGTCTCTCGCCGCGTGGAAGTCCGATGTCGATCTCGGCGACCACGTATTCGTGCACGGCGAGGTGATCACTTCCAAGCGCGGCGAGCTTTCCGTGCTGGCCGACAGCTGGCAGATCGCGGCGAAGGCGTTGCGCCCGCTGCCGGTCGCGTTCAAGGAGCTGGCCGAGGAAACGCGAATCCGCCAGCGTTATGTCGATCTGATTATGCGCCCGCGCGCCCGCGACGTGGTGCGCACGCGCTCGGGCGTGATGCGCTCGCTGCGCGAGTCGTTCCATCGCCGGGGATTCACCGAGGTCGAGACGCCGATGCTGCAGACGCTGCACGGCGGGGCCGCGGCCCGGCCGTTCGTCACGCATTCCAATGCCTTCGACCTCGAGCTGTACCTGCGCATCGCGCCGGAGCTGTACCTCAAGCGCTGCGTGGTCGGCGGGATCGAGAAAGTTTTCGAGATCAACCGGAACTTCCGCAACGAGGGCAGCGACTCCTCGCACTCGCCGGAGTTCGCGATGCTCGAGTACTACGAGGCGTACGCCACTTACGACACGAATGCCGTGATGACCCGGGAACTCATCCAGGAGGCCGCGGAGAACGTGCTCGGCACCCAGGTCGTCACTCTCGCCGACGGAACCGAGTACGACCTTTCCGGCGAATGGACGACACTCGGCATGTACGAGTCGCTCTCGGAAGCGCTCGGCGAGGAAGTGACGCCGGATACGCCCGCGGAAGCACTGCACAAGATCGCCGCGGCGCGCGAGATCGAGGTGGATCCCAAGCTAGCGCACGGTAAACTCGTCGAAGAACTGTGGGAACACCTCGTCGGCGACGGACTGCACGCCCCCACATTTGTCCGGGATTTCCCGCTCGAGACGTCTCCGCTCACCCGGCAGCACCGCAGCCGTCCGGGCGTGGCCGAGAAGTGGGACCTGTACGTGCGCGGATTCGAACTCGCCACCGGATACTCCGAGCTGGTGGATCCGGTCGTGGAACGGCAGCGGCTCACCGAACAGGCGCGCCTCGCCGCCGCCGGGGATAGCGAGGCGATGCGTCTCGACGAGGATTTCCTGCGCGCGCTCGAGTACGGAATGCCGCCGAGCGGCGGGGTCGGAATGGGGATCGACCGGCTGCTCATGGCACTCACCGGGCTCGGTATCCGCGAGACGATCCTCTTCCCGCTCGTACGGCCCGAATAGGTCGGCGCTCGCCGCGCGGTCGAGATTTTCTCAATGCGGATTTGCCTACGGCGGGGCAAGCGGGTATTAATATGGGTGTCAAAGACTTCTGTAGCTCGGGGCTTGCCCCGAAACCAGATCATGTAGCCAGATCATTCGGGCAAGCCCCGCAGGAGGAATCAGATGGCACAGAAGGTGCTGGTCTCTCTGGTCGACGACCTCGACGGCAGTGAGGCGGAAGAGACCGTCGAGTTCGGTTTGGACGGTGTGAGCTACCAGATCGACCTGTCGAGCGAAAACGCCGAGGAACTGCGGGACGCGCTGGCGCAGTATGTCGAGCACGCGCGCCGCGCCGGCGGCCGCAAGCGCGCGCCGCTGCGTCCGGTCGCCGGCGGCAAGTCCCCGGCCCGCCCGGCCGCGGTCGACCGCGAGCAGAACCAGGCGATTCGCGCGTGGGCCCGCAAGAACGGTTTCCAGGTTTCCGACCGCGGACGCATCCCGTCGGAGGTCGTCGAGGCTTACCACAAGAAGAACTGACCGGGCATTTCCGGAACTCGCGGAAGCGGTCCTCCGGTTAGCGAACCAGGAGAGACCAGTCTTCGCGGACTGCACGCCGAACGGCCGTCGGGAACATTCCCGGCGGCCGTTCGGCGTTCCGCATTAGTTTCCCGGCTTTGCGCCGTCCGGGGTGCAGGAGATCAGCCGGCGAGCGGAACGGGCGTACTCCGCGGGAGGGGCTCCGGTCACCGCGCGGAAATCGCGGATGAAGTGAGATTGGTCGCTATAGCCCAGCCGAGCCGCCAGTTCCGCGTAATCCGGCTGGATCGGTGCGGCCAGCAACCGCGCGGCTTCGTTGAGGCGGTAAATCCGGATCGCCCACTTCGGCGTTGTTCCGACGTGCTCGGCGAACAACCGCTGCACTGCCCGGATCGACAGTCCGAGCGCCGCCGCCAGTTCCGCGACCCGGGTGATCCCGGGATCCGCGGCGATTGTTTCCACCGCCTCCGCGGCCGCCCGGGTCTCGGGAGGAATGGGACGGCGGCATGCGATCAGCAAGTTGTCGATCGCAGTGATCATTTCCGCGTCGGTTCGCGCATTCCGGATGGATTTTTCCGCGCGCGCGGCGGCCGGCCCGAAGATCTCGGCCACGGCGACCGAGCGATCGGCGAGGGCGCGCACCGGGGCGCCGAGGAACGGGCGGAAACATCCGGGCCGGATCCGGGCCCC
Source organism: Amycolatopsis orientalis DSM 43388 (assembly GCF_000411975.1). Lineage (GTDB taxonomy): Bacteria > Actinomycetota > Actinomycetes > Mycobacteriales > Pseudonocardiaceae > Amycolatopsis > Amycolatopsis orientalis_D. The sequence continues at coordinate 113,076 of NZ_ASXG01000021.1, read as the reverse complement.
GATCCCGTGCACGCGTCCGCTGAGCCGGTGGGTGAAAAGCCGGTGCGCCGGACCGTAAACCCCGCACGCGCCGGGGAAGAACGTCACGTGCACCGACAGATTCGGCAGCACGTGCTGTTCGTGGGGTTCGGCGAGGTTCCAGCGCAGGATCCAGTGGTGTTCCACGAAATCGCGCAGTTCCGGGGCGGGCGGATGCCGGGTCAGCGTGAACTTGGTGCGAGCCGTCCGCTCGTTCAGGATGCCGCTCGGGATCCGCCGCATGGCTGAAAACAGTAGTGCGTCGCGTAATTTCAAGACGGACGCCGCGACGGGTGGTTGGCTCGGGCGCATGTCGAATCACTCCGCACTGCTCGCCCCGGCAGCCGCCGAACTGCGGCGCGTCGCGGCGGCCGCCCCGTCGCTGACCGCGCCGACCGCGTGCGCCGACTACGACGTTCGCGGCCTTCTCAACCACCTTCTCTACTGGGGCCCGTGGCTCGCCGCCGCGATCCGGCACCAGCCTTACGAACCGCCCGCGCCGACTGAGGCGGAGGCCTCCCTGGTCGGGGACGACTGGCCGAAGGCGCTGGAGGCGATGATCGACGACGTGCTCGCCGCGCTCGCCCCGCCGGAGGCGTGGACTGGCACCGTCACCTTCGGCGGATCCGAACTGCCCGCCGCGGTGGTCGGTGACATGGTGCTCGTCGAGCTTGTCGCGCACGCCTGGGATCTGACTCGGGCGAGCGGCACCGAGCTGAACTGTCCGGACGAAGCCGCCGAGGTGGTTCTCGCGTTCGCTGCCGGGATGGGCGAGAAGGCCCGCGCCGGCGGTGTCTTCGGCCCGGAAGTCGCGGTGCCGGAAACCGCTCCGGTGCTGCACCGGGCGCTGGGCGCGACGGGACGGGACCCGTACGCCTGAGATTTCACTCGATGGAGATCAGCGGCGGCAGACGCGCGGACAGCTGTCGCACTCCGCTTCGCCGGGCAGGAGATAGGAGAAGCAGCAGCTCTCCCGGCGGCGCTGCCAAACCCGGTGTCCGTCGTCGTTGACGGCCATGCGCAAGGTGGACGCCGAGGTCAGCGGGCGGTACTGCGCGTCGAGCACCAACGCGGCATCCGCGACGCCAGCGCCCTCGGCCTCGGCTGTTCCGCCCTGCTTGCCGACTCGCCACAGCGCACCGTCCAGCGCGTCTGTAGCGGCCGCCCAGAGCATGCGACGGCCGAGTCGGGTGCTCTGGGCGTAGGCGTGGACGAAGCGCGCAGCGTGGCGAATGAACTGCGCGCGCAGCACAGCGGCAAGCGCGCGTTCGTCTTGTACGACGGTGGCCTCCGGGCGGACGCTTCCCGGGTCGCTGGGCAGGCAGTAGAAGGCGTCGCCGAGCACGGCCATGCCCTCCGGATGCGGGCGGTCGGGGCCGAGACCGAACGCGAGCTGCTCCGGCTCGAGCGACGGCACTCGGCGCTCGTGGTGCAGCAGCAGCGCGCCCACGTACGCGGGGACGTACAGGTACCAAGACATGACATAGCTGGCCGCTGTCCGCGCTGGTGCTGCGCCGTGCTGGTCAAGCAGCCAATCGGTCAGCCGCGACCGCCATTCGCCGAACAACGAGGGCTGTTCCAGGAGGTCAGCGCAGCGGAACCAGCCCTCAGGGACGTCGCGGCGCAGCTCGTACCGGGCGCTGGCGCGCAGCACGGAGGACGCGAGACCGTCTCCGATCTCGCGGGCGTCGTCGCGCGAGCGCTGCGGGTTCATCGGGCCACCCCTGCCAGTTGTATTAGGTGTGCCTAACCTTACATATGCCGCGTGATTGCGCCAATCGGGTGGCCAAGGGGGTGAGACCACCCGGACACGCGGGGGTGTTCGCGCTGAGCGGACAGGGGCGCCGGGGCGGAATCCTGATCCGGTCCCGTACGTTCGAAGGGGAGTAAAGGTGCAGCGCAACCGGATGAAGAGCGGTGACCGACCGGGTCGCCGTCCGGGTGCGAAGGGGCCGCCGGAAGCCGTAGTGGTACGCAAGCGCGACCGCTTGGCTACTAGAGTGGTCTCACGGTGCTGTCCGCCGTGGACGCGATCCGCGGAGGTTACGGGCCGCCGACGCAGCAGTCGAGGGAGTGCGCATGTTTGAGAGGTTCACCGACCGCGCGAGGCGGGTGGTCGTCCTGGCCCAGGAAGAGGCCCGGATGCTCAACCACAACTACATCGGCACCGAGCACATCCTCCTGGGTCTGATCCACGAGGGTGAGGGTGTCGCCGCCAAGGCGCTGGAGTCGCTGGGCATCGCCCTCGAGGGCGTGCGCCAGCAGGTCGAGGAGATCATCGGCCAGGGCCAGCAGGCTCCGAGCGGGCACATCCCGTTCACGCCGCGGGCGAAGAAGGTGCTGGAGCTGTCGCTGCGCGAGGCGCTGCAGCTGGGGCACAACTACATCGGCACGGAGCACATTCTGCTCGGTCTGATCCGCGAGGGCGAGGGCGTCGCCGCGCAGGTGCTGGTGAAGCTCGGTGCGGACCTCAACCGGGTCCGTCAGCAGGTGCTGCAGCTCCTGTCGGGCTACCAGACCGGCGAGAAGTCCGCCGAGAGCGGTTCCGGCCGCGGCGAGGGCACGCCGTCGTCGTCGCTGGTGCTCGACCAGTTCGGCCGCAACATGACCGTGCTCGCCCGGGAGGGCAAGCTGGACCCGGTCATCGGGCGCGGCAAGGAGATCGAGCGGGTCATGCAGGTGCTGTCCCGCCGGACCAAGAACAACCCGGTGCTCATCGGCGAGCCGGGCGTCGGCAAGACCGCCGTCGTCGAGGGGCTCGCGCAGAGCATCGTCAAGGGCGAGGTGCCCGAGACGCTGAAGGACAAGCAGCTCTACACCCTCGACCTGGGCTCGCTGGTCGCCGGTTCGCGGTACCGCGGTGATTTCGAAGAGCGCCTGAAGAAGGTGCTCAAGGAGATCAAGACCCGCGGCGACATCATCCTGTTCATCGACGAGCTGCACACGCTCGTCGGCGCGGGCGCGGCCGAGGGCGCGATCGACGCGGCGTCGATCCTGAAGCCGATGCTGGCCCGGGGCGAGCTGCAGACGATCGGCGCGACCACGCTCGAGGAGTACCGCAAGTACATCGAGAAGGACGCCGCGCTGGAGCGTCGTTTCCAGCCGATCCAGGTGGGCGAGCCGTCGCTGGAGCACACGATCGAGATCCTGAAGGGTCTGCGCGACCGGTACGAGGCGCACCACCGCGTCTCGATCACCGATTCGGCGCTGGTGGCGGCCGCGACGCTGGCCGACCGCTACATCAACGACCGGTTCCTGCCGGACAAGGCGATCGACCTGATCGACGAGGCCGGGGCCCGGATGCGGATCCGCCGGATGACCGCTCCGCCGGACCTGCGCGAGTTCGACGAGAAGATCGCCGACGTGCGCCGGGACAAGGAGTCCGCGATCGACGCGCAGGACTTCGAGCGGGCCGCGCGGCTGCGCGACGAGGAGAAGCAGCTCCTCGGCCAGAAGGGCGAGCGCGAGAAGCAGTGGAAGGACGGCGACCTGGACGTCGTCGCCGAGGTGGACGACGAGCAGATCGCGGAGGTGCTGGCCAACTGGACCGGCATCCCGGTGTTCAAGCTCACCGAGGAGGAGACGACCCGGCTGCTGCGCATGGAGGAGGAGCTCCACAAGCGCATCATCGGCCAGGAGGACGCGGTCAAGGCCGTCTCGCAGGCGATCCGCCGCACGCGTGCGGGCCTGAAGGACCCGAAGCGCCCGTCCGGTTCGTTCATCTTCGCCGGCCCGTCCGGTGTGGGTAAGACCGAGCTGTCGAAGGCGCTGGCGTCGTTCCTGTTCGGCGAGGACGACGCGCTGATCCAGATCGACATGGGCGAGTTCCACGACCGCTACACCGCTTCGCGGCTGTTCGGCGCCCCTCCGGGCTACGTCGGCTACGAAGAGGGCGGGCAGCTGACCGAGAAGGTGCGGCGCAAGCCGTTCTCGGTGGTGCTGTTCGACGAGATCGAGAAGGCGCACCAGGAGATCTACAACACGCTCCTGCAGGTGCTGGAGGACGGTCGCCTGACCGACGGTCAGGGCCGGACGGTCGACTTCAAGAACACGGTGCTGATCTTCACCTCGAACCTGGGCACCTCGGACATCTCGAAGTCCGTGAGCCTCGGCTTCTCCTCCGGAGCGGATTCGACGAACCGCTACGAGAAGATGAAGCAGAAGGTCAACGAGGAAATGAAGAAGCATTTCCGCCCGGAGTTCCTGAACCGGATCGACGACATCATCGTCTTCCACCAGCTCAACCAGGAACAGATCATCCAGATGGTGGATCTGATGATCGGCCGGGTCGAGACGCAGCTCAAGGCCAAGGACATGGAGATCGAGCTGACCGAAAAGGCGAAGGCGCTGCTGGCCAAGCGCGGCTTCGACCCGGTGCTCGGCGCCCGGCCGCTGCGTCGCACGATCCAGCGCGAGATCGAGGACCAGCTGTCGGAGAAGATCCTGTTCGGCGAGGTCGAGCCGGGGCAGATCATCGTGGTCGACGTCGAGGGCTGGAGCGGCAACCCCGAGGACCGCGACGACGAGGCGCACTTCACCTTCCGGGGCGAAAAGCGTCCGTCCTCGGTTCCCGACGCTCCGCCGGTGAGCATCGGCACCGGCGAGAACGGCGAAGCCGAGAACGAGTGAATTAGCTAGCGGAAAAGGGCGGCTCCCCGGTTTGGGGGCCGCCCTTTTCTCTATTGTCGTGCTTATGGGGACTTCTTCGAGAATCTCGCGGCACGCCGTGGCGAGCACCGCGCTTTCGCTGCTGAGCGACCGTCAGCTCACCGAGCGGCTGGAGTCCGCGGAGGTGCTGTCCGAGGGCATCGGCGGCACCGGCTCGCGGCTGGACGTCGACGGGGTCCCGGTCTTCGCGAAGCGGGTGCCGCTCACCTCGCTGGAGCTGCGGCATCCGCATTCCACGGCCAATCTCTATGGCCTGCCTGCCTTTTGCCATTACGGCCTTGGTTCGCCGGAGGGCTCGGCGTGGCGGGAACTGGCGCTGCACGTCATGGCGAACGGCTGGGTCCTCAGCGGTGCGTGCGAGAACTTCCCTTTGCTGCATCACTGGCGGGTGCTGCCGGTTCGCTCGGGCCGGGTGCCGGACCGTCCGCTGGAGGAGGATGTCGAATACTGGGGCGGTTCCGCCGCGGTCCGTCGGCGGCTTTCCGAGGTGCGGGATTCTTCTTCGAGCGTGGTTTTGTTCTGCGAGTATTTCCCGACCAACGTGCACCGGTGGCTGCCCGGCCATCTGGACCAGGTCGAGCGGCTTGCGTCGGAGGTCGCGGATACGCTTTCGTTCCTGCGTTCCCGGGGCGTTCTGCACTTCGACAACCACTTCGAGAACTTCCTCACCGACGGCGAGCGATTTGTGCTGACCGATTTCGGCCTGTCGCTCGCGCGCCGGTTCGACCTCACCGAGGAGGAGGTCGCGTTCGCGGAGCTGAATACGGAGCACGACCGGGCTTATGGGTCGATGTATTTGGTGAACTGGCTGGTGACCGAGGTGTGCGGGACCCGGGACCGAGAAAGCCGCCTGACCGCAGTGCGCCGGGCAGCTGCCGGAGAACTCCTGTTGCCCGCGCCAATCGCCGACCTGGTGGCGCGGCACGCTCCGGTGGCGGTGGAGATGAACGACTTTTACCGGCGGCTGCTGGAGGACCGGGAGACACCCTTTCCGGCGGCGGCTTTCGCGCGGTAGGCCCCAGTCGGCTCCCGCTGCCGCGGGCTGAGCACAACGACGCTCGTGAGACGATGCGATGGGGTTTTCGGGGAGGGGAACTGCGTGGACGTCCTGTCGATCGACTTCGGTACTTCCAGCACGGTCGGTGTCTTGGCGGCCTTCGGGCGCGGGCCGCGGGCCATTGAGGTTGACGGGTCGGTCACCATGTCTTCCGCGGTGTATGCCGAGGAGGACGGGCGGCTCGTCGTGGGGCAGGACGCGGAGCGGCGGGCTCGGCTGGATCCCAGCCGGTTCGAGCCGTATCCGAAGCGGCGGATCGACGACGGTGAGCTGCTGCTCGGCGATCGGGTCGTGCCGGTGGTCGACGCCTTCGCGGCGGTGCTGCGGCGGATGGGCGAGGAGGCCGAGCGGCAGCTTTCCGGGGTTCCGGACGAGGTGCGGTTGTCGCATCCGGCGGGGTGGGGCGCGCAGCGGCAGCAGACCCTTCGGGCGGCGGCGGGGAAGGCCGGGTTCGTTCAGGTGCGGTTGGTGCCGGAGCCGGTCGCGGCGGCGGCGCATTACGCGACCCTGCGCGAAACGGGCGCGCCTGGCGGGCCGATCGCGGTGTATGACCTCGGAGCCGGCACCTTCGACTGTGCGGTCGTCGGCGCGGGTACCGCGGTGCTGGCTGAGGACGGGTTGCCCGATCTGGGCAGTCTCGACATCGACCAGGCCTTGCTGGTCCATATTGGACGGTCGGTGTCGCATGCGGATCCGGCGCAGTGGCAACGGCTGCTGCGTCCGCAGACGACCAGCGACCGGCGGATGCGGCGGGTGTTGCTCCAAGACGTCCGGGACGCCAAGGAGAGTCTGTCCCGGCACGCGCACACTGAGGTGCCGATGCCGGATCCGTTCGGCGACGTTCTCGTCACCCGGGCCGAACTGGAAGCGTTGGTGCGGCCGAATCTGTTGCGCAGCGCCGAAATGCTCGCGGCGACGATCGCGCGGGCCGGGCTGACGCCGGATCTGCTCGGTGGCGTGTATCTGGTCGGCGGGCCCAGCCGGATGCCGTTGCTGGCCTCGCTTGTCGGGTCGACGCTCGGTGTGGTGCCGACTACCGAGGACCAGCCGGAGACAGCGGTCGCGTTCGGATTGCATCACGTGGACGAGCGGCTGGCGGCACCGCAACCAGCCGCGCCAAGGCAGGCGCCGGCATCCTGGCCACCGGTCCAGCAACAGCCTGGACCGATGCCGCCCAGTCTGAACCAGCGGCCGCCAGCACCCATGCCGCCGCCCGGATGGCAGCCGCCGCGGAAGAAGAAATCCCGCAAACCCGTGGTGATAGGTGCGATCGCGCTGGCGGTGCTCGTGGTCGCCGGGATCGTGACCGCCGTCCTCGCCACCCGCGGAGACGACAAACCCGCCGCGAATCAACCGATCGTCCCGCCAGGCAACACCACCACCTGTGCCGGTTCCCAACCGGCGCTGCCCGGCGAAAACGGCCTCACCAAATGCATGCGCCGGCTGGCCGGTCCGACCATCCAAACCCGCGCCACCTGCTCGGACGACCCGGAACTGGCGAAGGCCCTCGGCGCACTCCGCACCGCGCTGTGCCGCTTCCCGGACAAGACCACCGTGGCGTTCCACGAAGGACTCACGCTCGCCCAGGTCGAGCCGAGCGCGCGCAAGGACATGACCGGCCGCGTCGAGACCGACACCTGGCGCACCCGCACCGGGCTGAGCGGCCGGTATGTCGCCGGGGTCGGGCCGAAACTGGGTCTGCTGGTCTACCAGGCCGACGGCATTCCCGTGGTCGGCACGGTGATGGACACCAGCCCGTCGCACACGAGCCGGCGGCCGCAGGATCTGGTGCAGTTCTTCGAGCAGACCGTCCAGCCGGGCGAGTAGCACTCAGTGCAGCGTGCCCGCCGAGGTCGCGATGTCCTCGTCCACGGTCAGCGCGGTGTCCACCACGATCTCCAGCGCTCGCGCGGTCGAGTCCAGCGGTAGCCGCGTTTCCTCCGGCACGTGCACGAAACCGCCGCGCAGCCCGGGGAACTCAGTCGCGATCAGGTGCATCAGGCCGTAGAAGACTTGATTGCACACGTACGTCCCGGCGGTGTACGACACGGCCGCGCGCAGCCCCGCCGACTCGATCGCCGCGACCGCCGCTTTCACCGGCAGTGTGGTGAAGTACGCGGACGGCCCGCCCGGGACCACCGGCACGTCGACCGGCTGCGCGCCGGCGTTGTCCGGAATCCGAGCGTCGATCAGGTTGATCGCCACTCGCTCAGGCGTGACGTACGCACGTCCGCCAGCCAGCCCGGCGCAGACGACCAGCTCCGGCCGGTGCGCCAAGATCGCCGCGCGCAGCGCTGGCAGCGACGCGTCGAACTCGCACGGCAGCTCGACCGCCACCGTGTCCGTCCGCCGCGCCGCTGCCAGCGCAGCCGCCTGCCAAGAAGGATTCGTCGCCGCTCCGTCGAACGGTGCGAACCCGGTCAGCAGAACTGTCACTTGGCGGCCGGCTTCAAGTCGCCCGGGTAAAGGTATTCGTCGGACGGCTTGCCGTTGCCGTAGATCCACGCGTCGAAGAAGCCCTGCAGGTCCATGCCGGACACCTTCTCACAGTACTTCTGGAAGTCCTGCATGCTCGCGTTTCCGTCGTGGTGCAGGGAGTTCCAGGTCTTGAGCACCCGGTCGAACGCGTCCTGCCCGAGGTACTTGCTGAGCGCGTGCAGCATGACCGGGCCCTTCGAGTACACGTAGGTGAACTCGTTGCCGGGACCCATGTCGTACAGCTTGCCGTTCCAGAACGCGTCGCTGGCCGACGCGACCGTGCTCAGGTACTTCGCGTCCAGGTCCGTGCCGTTCTTCTGCGCCCACAGCCAGGTCGCGTAGGACGCGAAGCATTCGTTGAGGCACACGTCCTTCCAGTGGTCGACCGCGACCGTGTCGCCCCACCACTGATGCGCGTTCTCGTGCACGATCGTGCTGATGTTGCCCGCGCGGCCGGAGTAGATCGGCCGGCTCATCGTCTCGAGCGAGAACCCGATCGGCTCGGTCAGGTAGATGCCGCCCGCGGCGTCCACCGGGTACTTGCCGAACTTCGATTCGAGGAAGTCGATGACCTCCGGCAGCTGCGCGTCGGCCTGCTTCGTGGCGTCGGTGGTGCCCGGCGCGTACGCGCTGACGATCGGGGTGCCGTCCGCGCGCTGGCGCTTGTTGAAGGTCCACTTGTCGATCGCGACCGTGGTCATGTACGGCGCGGTCGGGGTGTCCTCGGCCCAGACGTGCGTGGTGCCGGTCCGCGTCCGGTACGTGCCCACCTCGCGGCCGTTGGCGATCACGCCCCACTCGCTCGGGACATTGATCGACAGCCGGAACTTCGCCTTGTTGCGCGGAGTGTCGTTGACCGGGTACCAGGTGGTGGCCGACTTCGGCTCGCCCGCCGCGAACGCGCCGCCGGACTTGGTGAACTGCCAGCCGTTCTTGCCGAGGTTCGGGTCGTCGATCGCGGCCGGAACGCCGTGGTAGGCGACCTCGGCGGTGAACGGCAGGCCCTTCCACAGCGGCGACCTCGGCGTGATCACGAGTTCGTGGTCGCCGGTCCGGGTGAACTTCGCGGGCGCGCCGTTGACCCGGACCGCGTCGACGGTGAGGCCCCGGAGGTCGAGATCGAACGAGCTGAGCGACTGGGTCGCCTTCGCGTGGACCGTCTGCAAGCCGGCGAGCTGGTGGGTGTCCGGAGCGTAATTGACCTTGAGGTCGTAGTCGGAGACCTCGTACCCGCCGTTGCCGTCTTGCGGGTAGTAGCTGTCTCCGGCGCCGTCCGAGCCGGGGGTCGGCCGGTCCCAGCCGTCCTGTCCGGCGGACGCGATCCCGGTGCCGAGCGTCAACGCGGTGAGGGTGGCTGCGACGGTCACTGCCGGACGATGCCAGCGGTGCAGTGCTCTCATGGGCGCTCCTGTGTCTGCGGGTGAATCCTCCGCAACGTAGCGCCGAGAAGGCGGGCAGTAACCGCTTGGCGGCAGATTGTCCCGAAAGTCCACACTTACGTCGGGCTCCGACACGAGCCGGGGGTTGTCTGGAAAGCTGGGCTTCATGCGCGTCGCGCTGCTGGGCCCGCTGCGAGCGGAGGGGGAGGACGGCACGCCGATCGACATCGGCGGAGCCCGCCTTCGCATGCTCCTTTCCCGGCTCGCGCTCGATCCCGGGCGCGCGGTTCCGGCCGAGGCGCTGATCGACGGCCTGTGGGGCGCGGAACCCCCGGCCGACGCGGCGAACGCGCTCCAGTCGCTCGTCTCGCGGCTGCGTCGCGCGCTGCGTCCGGCGGGGGCTGAGCTGGAGTCGGTCAACGGCGGTTACCGGCTCGCGGTGCCACCGGAGGCGGTGGATCTGCACCGGTTCGAACAGTTGTCCGCCGAAGGGCGCCGGGAGCTTTCCGCTGGCCGGGACGGTACCGCCGCCGAATCGCTCGCCGCCGCGCTCGCGTTGTGGCGCGGGCCAGCGCTCGCGGACGTGCTGGACGCGCCGTTCGCTGCCGCGCCCGCGACGCTGCTGGCGGAACGGCGCACGGAGACCGCTGAGGACTGGTTCGAAGCCGAGCTGCGGCTGGGGCGGCACGCGGAGGTGCTCGCCGACCTCACCGCCGCCGCGCAGGCACATCCGCTGCGGGAACGGTTGGCGGGCTTGCGAATCCGTGCGCTTTCCGCCGCCGGACGTCAGGCCGACGCGCTCGCCGCGTACTCCGCGATCCGGACGACGCTGGCCGACGAGCTGGGGGTCGACCCGTCGGCGGAGCTGCAGGAAGTGCATTTGCGTGCGCTGCGCGGCGAGTACACCCAGGTCGCCGCGGTGGCCGATCGGTTGCCGCAGCGGCTGACCAGCTTCATCGGCCGCACCGACGAGCTGAAGCTGCTGGCCGAATTGCTGGAAGGAGCCCGGCTGGTCACGCTGGTCGGTCCGGGCGGTGCTGGCAAGACCCGGCTCGCGACGGAAGCGGCTTCGCGGCATCCGGCGCACTCGCGCGGCCTGGTGTGGTTCGTGCCGCTGGCCGGCGTGCGGGACGAGGAAGACGTCTTGTCCGCCTTGCTCAACGCACTAGAGGTCCGGGATCTCCGGACGACGGAGACCGAGGCGCGCCGTCGGCAGGTCGATCCGTTCGAACACGCGGTGGAGGCGCTCGGCGGCGCGGAAGCGTTGCTGGTGCTGGACAACTGCGAGCACGTCGTGGACACCGCCGCGGAGCTGGCCGAGAATTTGCTGCGGCGGCTGCCCGCGTTGCGGGTGCTCGCCACGAGCCGCGAGCCGTTGGCGATTACCGGGGAAGCGCTGTGCCCGCTGGGTCCGCTGCCAGTGCCGGACGAGACCGCGCCGCCCGCGGACGTCGGCACGCTCGATTCGGTTCGGCTTTTCCTCGACCGCGCGATGGCGGTGCGGCCCGGGTTCCGGCTCGACGAGTCCACAGTGGACTCAGTCCGGCAAATCTGCCGGAGGCTAGACGGAATGCCGCTCGCGCTCGAACTGGCCGCCGCGCGGTTGCGCTCGATGACCGCCGACCAGATCGCCGAACGCCTCGACGACCGGTTCCGGCTGCTCACCTCCGGCAGCCGGACGGCGCTGCCGCGCCAGCGCACGCTGCGGGCGGTGGTGGAGTGGAGCTGGGATCTGCTGAGCGAGCCGGAGGTCCGGCTGGCGCGCCGGCTCGCGGTGTTCGCGGCGAGTTTTTCCGAGGAGGCGGTGGAACACGTCTGCGCGGACGACGAGCTGCCCGCGGAAGACATCGTGTACGTGCTGGGCTCGCTGGTCGAGAAGTCCATTGTGGACGTCGTGGGCATGCGCTACCGCCTGCTGGAAACCTTGCGCGCCTACGCGTCCGAACGGCTCGCCGAATCCGGCGAGCAGGAGCGGATGCGGGCCGCGATGGTCGCTTACTACGCGGATTTGGCCCGCCGCAACGAGCCGTTGCTGCGCGGACGGGATCAGCTGCGGGCAATCGACGTCTATGAAGACGACAGCGACAACTTCACCTCCGCGCTGCGGGCGGCGATCGAGTCGGAAGCCGCGGAATCGGCGGCGCAGCTGCTGTTCGGATTGTTCTGGTACCTCAACATCGCCGGCCAGAACGAACGCGCCGCTCAGTTCGTCAACGACGTGCTTGACATGGGCGCGAAGCTGCCGCCGGACACGGCGGCGAGCCTGCGGCTGAGCCAGGTGCTGATGCTGGCCCTGTCCGGTCCGCAGGTCGAGGTGAACGTTCCCGAACTGGTCGAAGAATGCGTGCGGACCGGCGCGGCGGAACGGAATCCGTGGCTGTGGGTGGGGCTGCCGATAGTGGCCTATCTCAACGGCGAGCGCGACCTGGCCAAGCGCGAGATCCGCCGGGCGGTCGAACGGGACGACGTCTGGAGCCGCGCCGCTGGACACTGGGCGGAGAGCTTCGTCCTCGGCGACATCGGCGACCTCGAAGGCGCGGAGCGAGCGCGAGATCTTGCCCATCAAGGCTTCGCCGAAGTCGGCGATCGGTGGGGCCTCGGCATGACGCATGGTTTCCGGGCCGCGGCGCTGTCGCAGTCCGGCGACCACGAGGCGGCGATCGCCGAGTACACCGAGGGATTGCGGCTGGTGATGGAGCTGCGGTCCCGGGACGACATCGTGCAGCAGTGGTGGCGGCTGGCGGTGGAACGTTCGCGCGCGGGCGACCAAGAGGGCGCGTGGCGGGACATGGAAGCCGCGGAACGCTACGCGGCTTCCGGCACCAACAACGGATTGCGCCTGATCGTCCTGCTCGGTCGAGCTGAGCTGCTGCTCCGCGAGCACAACCTCGCCGAGGCGCGCGAGGTGTTCCGGGAAATGCAGTCGGCGCGGTCGGAGTGGCCGACGCCGGAGGGTTTCGAGGTGGAATGGCTCGGCGCCATCGAAGCCGGGCTGCTGCTCGCGGAGGGCCGCCCGGACGAAGCGGAGGCACCGGTGTTCTCGGTGATCGACCGGACAGCCGGGCGATTCGACATGCCGGACCTGGCGGGCATGGTCGAGCTTCTGGCGCGGATCCGGTACGCACAGGGACGGCTGGAGGCGTCCGCGCGAATGCTCGCGCTCAGCGCGGTGGTGCGCGGCCGATTCGACCTGGGGAGCCCGGAAGTCCGGGAGCTGATCGAGGACCTGACCAGGGAACTGGGTGCGGAACGATACGAGGCGCTCGTGGCCGAGACCGCGCGGCTGGACCGGGCCGAGGCGATCGAGGCGGTTCGGGCGGAAGGTGTTATCGACGATAACTGAAACTTGCTTCCGCTGATGTTTCCAGTGATACGCTCTAGCTGGTATCGCTGGAAACGCGAGGAGCTGTCATGCGTATCGTCGCCCTGGAAGAACATGTGGTCCTGCCGGTCCTGCGCGACGCGTGGACGAGGGCGGGGCTCCAGCCGCACAGCTACCCCGAGAACCACCCGGTAACGCGGAAGCTGCGGGACGTCGGGGACGAACGCCTCGCCGACATGGACGAGCAAGGCATCGACGTCGCGGTGCTGTCGCTGTCGAGTCCCGGGGTGCAGAACCTCCCGGCGGCCGACGCCGTGCCGGTCGCGCGGGAGGCCAACGACGCGCTCGCCGAGGTCGTCGCCGCGAATCCCACCCGGTATCAGGCCTTCGCCACGCTCCCGACGTCCTCGCCCGAAGCCGCCGCTGAGGAGCTGGAACGTGCGGTCGGCCTCGGCTTCCGCGGCGCTATGCTCTACGGCCGGAGCGGCGACAAACTCGCCGACGCACCGGAGTTCGACGTCCTCTACGCAACCGCGGAACGGCTTCGGGCCCCGCTGCACTTCCATCCCCAAGCTCCGGTGCGGGCGGTGCAAGACGCGTACTACTCGGGCCTGCCCAACGGGGTCGGCGGAGCGCTGGCCACCGCCGGACTCGGCTGGTACTACGACCTCGGCGTGCAATACCTGCGGATGATCTTCTCCGGCGTCTTCGACCGCCATCCCGGACTGCAGGTGATCGCCGGGCACTGGGGCGAGGTCGTCCTGTTCTACCTGGACCACGTCGGCTTCCTGCAGGAGATGGCCGGACTGCGGCAGCCGCTGGCCGACTACTTCCGGCAGAACTTCTGGATCGCGGGCAGCGGCACGGTCAGCGAAAGGTATCTGCGCTGGACCGCCGAGGTCGTCGGCACCGAGCGGATGCTCTATTCGACCGATTACCCGTACACGTTCGGCACTCGGCCGGGCGGTTTTCCTTACCTGGACACGAGTGGCGGGGTCGCGCGGTCGTTCCTGGAGAAGGCGCCGTTCAGTGCGGAAGAGAAGGCCGCCATCGGATCGGGCAACTGGGAACGGCTGACCGGCCATCTCGCGGCCGCCACATAAACGGGAGTGCCTGTGCCCGGCTGTGGAACCCGGACACAGACACTCCCCGCAGCGTCCACACCCCCGTGAAGGACGCCCTCAGACCCGCTTGCGGTAGGCCCACGTCGCGAGCGGGAAGAACACCACCACCGCACCGGCCATCCACGCCAGCGCGCCCACCAGGGAACCGCCGTACGCGCCGCCGTTGAGGAGGCCGCGCATCACGTCGGACAGCAGGCTCACCGGGCTGATGTCCGCCCAGGCCTTGAGCCAGCCCGGCATCGTGGCGGTCGGGAGGAACACGTTGCTGCCGAACGTCAGCGGCATGATGAAGACGAACATCAGGCCCTGCGCCGCGCCCGGGGATTTCATCAGCATCCCGACGAACACCGAACCCCAGCAGAAGCACAGGCCGAACGCGACCGCCAGCAGGATCGCGAGCACGAACTCCCCGGGGCCGGTCTGCACGCGGAAGCCCATCACGGTCGCCACGGCCAGCAGCACCGCGAGGCACACCACGTACCGCACGAGGTCGGCCAGCACCGCGCCGATCAGCGGAGCCGAACGCGCGATCGGCATAGCGCGGAAGCGGTCGAAGACGCCCTTGGTGATGTCGGTGTTGAGCTGCGTGCCGACCGTCAGCGACGCCTGCAGGACGTTCATCACGATCAGGCCCGGCACGAACGACTGCAGGTAGTTGTCGATCGAACCGCCGAGTGCGTTGCCGAACAGGTAGGTGAACATCAGCAGGAAGATGATCGGCATCAGCGTGACGTCGGCCAGCTGCTCCGGGTTCTTGCGGATCTTCAGAATTCCGCGCCAGGCAAGCGAAAACGCGTGTTTCGTGCCCAGCAGGGGACTGATGTGCCGGGGCGGGGCCACGGCGGTCGTGGTGGTCATGACCGGCTCCCTTCGAGTTCGCGCTCCGGCTTCGGTTCTTCGGCGGTGTGCCCGGTCAGCGCGAGGAACACCTCGTCGAGACTGGGCAGCCGCAGCGCCAGCTCGTCGGAGGTGATGCCGGCCGAGTCGAGGCGGCGCACCAGCGTGGACAGCAGCACCGGGTCGGACACCGGCGCGGTCAGCAGTCCGGTCGAGTCGTCGCGGACCGGGCGGACGCCGGTGAGTTCGGCCAGGATGCGGTCTACCTCGTCGAGGTCGCTCAGCGACGTCGGCCGCACCTGCAGCGTCTGCCCGCCGACCCGCCGCTTCAGCTCGTCCGCGCGGCCGTCGGCGACCACCTGGCCGTGGTCGAACACGGTGATCCGGTCGGCCAGCTGGTCGGCTTCTTCCAGGTACTGCGTGGTGAGCAGCACGGTCGCGCCGTCGGCGACGAGGCTGCGGACGACCGCCCACACCTCGTTGCGCGCGTGCGGGTCGAGTCCGGTGGTCGGCTCGTCCAGGTACAGCACGGCGGGGCGGCCGACGAGGCTGGCCGCCAGGTCGAGCCTGCGCCGCATACCGCCGGAGTAGGTGCGGATCGGCCGCTTGGCCGCGTCGGTCAGCTCGAACCGCTCCAGCAGTTCGGCCGCCCGCGCCCGCGCGTCGGCCCGGGACAGGTTGAGCAGCTTGCCGATCAGCACCAGGTTCTCGGTGCCGCTCAGGTCCTCGTCCACCGACGCGTACTGCCCGGTGAGCCCGATCAGGCCGCGCACCCGGACCGGGTCGCGGACCACGTCGTAACCCCCGACCGTGGCGTGGCCCGCGTCGGGTCTCAGCAGGGTGGCCAGGATGCGGACCGCGGTTGTCTTGCCCGCGCCGTTCGGCCCGAGCACCCCGACCACCTTCCCGAACGGGACCTCCAGGTCCACCCCGTCCAGCGCCTTGGTCTCCCCGAAGTGCTTGACCAGGCCCTCGGCCTGGATCGCGTGCGACATGATGCCTCCTCCTGTGTCGCTCCAGCACACTGTGGACGGCGGCGCTGGCAAGCCGCGCACACGGCGCTGACACGGACCTGTCAGGACTCGCCCGGCATACTCTGGATCATGGTGATGGTGGCGCGGACGCGAACCCGGCTGGTCACGGGCTTGCTCGTGCTGGTCGGACTGCCGCTGCTGACGGTGGCGGTGCTGCGCACGATCGGCTGGGACGGCAGCGGCTGGTACCTCACCGCGTTGCTGGCGCTGACCCCGTACGTCATCATCTACGGCGTTCTGCTCGCGGCGCTCGCGTTCGCGCTGCGGCGGTGGTGGATCGGCAGCGTGGCGCTCGCGTTGTCCGCGCTGCTGGCGGTGTACGTCGCGCCGCGGGTGATGTCCGACGACCAGCCGGCGGCGCACGGGAAGACGGTGCGCGTGCTGGCGGCCAACCTGTACCTGGGCCAAGCCGACCCGGCGGCGCTCGTGCGACTGGTCCGGGAGCAGCGGATCGACGTGCTGAACCTGCTGGAGATGACCCCGGCCGCGGTGTCCGGGCTGGAGAAAGCCGGGTTGTTCCAGACGCTGCCGTACCGGGTCCTGCATCCGGCGGCCGGGGCGGACGGCTCCGGCATCGTGTCGCGGTATCCGCTCACCGAAGAGGACTACACCGGTGATTCGGCCCAGAAACAGCCCGGTGCGGCCGCGGATCTCGGCGGCGGGACGACGTTGGAGATCGTGGCGGCGCATCCGCGTTCGCCGGACACCGGGTACTACCTGTGGGAGCAGGAGATGCGGGACCTGTCCCGGGCGATCGGCGAGCACGGCCTGCGCGTGGTGGCGGGCGATTTCAACGCGACCCTCGACCACGCCGCGCTCCGCACGGTGCTGTCCCGCGGATATGTCGACGCGGCGGAGGCGCGCGGCGACGGACTGGTCCCGACCTGGTCGACGTCGACGGTCCCGCTCGTACCGCTGGACCACGTGCTCGTGGACCGCCGGGTCGCGGTCCGGGATTACCACGCGTTCGAGGTGCCCGGCAGCGATCACCGGGCGGTTTACGCGGAGGTGCGACTGCCGTGACGACTTTGCGGCCCAGCGACGGGGAAGCCGAATACCCGCGGCTGCTGGAGATCTGGCGCAGTGCCGTCGAAGCGACGCACCACTTTCTGGCCCCGGCGGACGTCGAGTACTACGCCACGCGCGTCCCGCGCTACTTCCCGGAAGTGGACCTGACCGTGGCGGAGGTCGGCGGAATCGCGGCGGGTTTCTCCGGGACCGCCGAGGGAAAGCTGGAAATGCTGTTCGTGCACGACAAGTTCCGCGGCCGCGGGGTCGGTACGGCGTTGCTGCGTGCGGCCGTGGAGCGCTTTCCGGACCTCACCCTGGACGTGAACGAGCAGAACCCGCAGGCGGTCGGTTTCTATCTGCACCACGGGTTCGAGGTCGCGGGCAGGCGCGAGACCGATTCGGACGGCCGCCCGTTCCCGCTGCTGGAGCTCAAGCGAGCTTGACCAGCGTCTCCAGCGCTCCGGCGGCGAGCGAAATCCCGCGCCCGTGCCGGATCCGCGGTTCGCGGGGATTGATCCGGATCAACGCACCCGTCGCCGCGCTGGCGAGTTCGGCATACCGCCGGACTGTGGGAACCGCTTGCCCGGCACCGATTTCGATCACCACCGCGTCGCGATGCGCGCGCCGCCAAGCCGCCAGTTCGTCCAGTTGCGCCTGACTCCGATCCGGCACCCAGTCGAAATCCCCGAACATCAGGATGTTGGGCCGGGCCAGGCTGCCGCAGCGCGGGCAGGAGGGCAAGGGCGGCCGGGCGCGCATGGTCGCTTCGTCCAGCTCGACCGTGACGCCCTCCGCCGACCAGATTTCCCGCGAGCATCCCGCCAGGCACTGCAGATGATGGATCGATCCGTGTGCCTCGGCGACGTGCGGAAATCCCGCCGCCTGGAACTGTCCGTCTACATTGGACGTGAATACGCGCACGCCGCCGGGTTTCGCCAGCCCCCATTCGAGCAGCAGGCTGAATCCTTTGTGCGGCACCGTTTTCCGGTAGAGGTCGAGCCGGTGCCCGTAGAAACCCCAGGCCAGCTCCGGGTCCGAGGCGAAATGCCGCGGGTCGGCCAGCTCCTCGAACCGCAGCCCGAGCCCGGCGTACGGCGGATACGCTCGCCAAAACCCCTCCCCGCCGCGAAAATCGGGCAGGCCGGAGTCGACGCCCATCCCGGCGCCGGCGCACACGAGCAGCGCGCCGGCGCCGGAGATCAGCTCGGCGGCGCGGGCGAGTTCGTCACTCACCCGGCTTCGATGCCTGGACGACCTCGAACTCCAGCAGATTCGCGCCGGTCGACACCGGCTTCTGGCGCTCGCCCGCGTGCGCCTCACGCGACGGGCCCTTCGCCCAGGCCTGGTAGTGCTCCTCGGTTTCCCACTTCGTGTACACGAAGTAGCGAGTCTCGCCCGCGACCGGACGGAGCAGCTCGAAGCCGAGGAAGCCCTCCTGGTTGTCGACGGAGTGCAGCCGCGCGGCGAACCGCTTCTCCAACTCCGGGCCGGCGCCTTCGGGGACCTCGATTGCGTTGATCTTGACCACAGCCATGCCCCCAGAGTACTTATCGCTGGCCGCGTTGATTGCGCCGACTACGCCGACGCGATCCCGCGTTTGGGTTACGTCGAGTAGCCCCGGCGAGCGGCGGCTGAAGGGTGGTCTCCTGCTGCGCGGTCCGCCGGTGCCGGGAAAACGCACACTGTGCGATACCTGAGCCAGCTCCCGGACTGCACGGTCGTGATCCTGACTGACGCCGCGATGCGGTTCGTCTCGCAAGCGCCGATCTTGCTCCGGTGGTCGAGGCGACCGACGGTGTCACGGCGTCGTTCAGGAAGGAATTGCTCCGCCGGGCGGCGCGGCGTGCGTTGGCGCTTCGGCCCGACGCAGGTCGTTGCTCGGCAGTCACGGCCGCAGCGCACCCGGGTAGAGGTCGGCGTCCGAGGGCAGCTTCGTGCCATGGAACCAGTCGTTGAGGAAGCCGCTCAAATCGCGTCCGGCGACCTTCGACACGAGTTTCTCGAAGTCCGCCCACGTCGCGTTGCTGTTGCGATGCTCGCTCACCCATTCGTGGAGCACCTTCTCGAACCCCGGTTCGCCCAGTGCCCGGCGCAGCGCGTGCACGGCCAGGATGCCCTTGTCGTACGCGCCCTCGAAGAGGTGCTGCGGCCCCATGTCGACCAGCTTCTGGCCCCAGAAATCCGTGCTGCCCCTGGTGATTTCGACGGCCGCGCGGTAACGGTCGTCCAGGTTCTGCCCCTCGCGTTCGCCCCACATCCACTGCGCGTACGACGCGAAGCACTCGTTCAGGCAGATATCCGCCCACGAGTCGAGCGACACCGAATCGCCGAACCACTGGTGCGCGTTCTCGTGCACCAAGGTGAGGATTTCCGCCCATTTCGCATAAGTGGGACGGGTTTGCGTTTCCAGGGAGAAATGGATGTTCTCGTCGAGATAGATCCCGCCCGCCGCGCTCTGCGGGTATTTGCCGAACTTGCTTTCCAGGAACGAGATCACCTCGGGCAGCCGGTCGCCGGTGGCTTCCCGGGCTTCGGCGCCGGGCGCGTAACCGGAAACGATCGGCGTGCCGTCCGGGAGTTGGGAGCGCTGCACGGTGAACTTGTCGATCGCGATCGTGGTCAGGTAGCTGGCCACCGGATTCGGGTCGGTCCACGTCGTGGTGGTGGTGCCGCCCTTGGCCCCGGTGCCCTGTTCCCGGCCGTTGGACAGGACCGTCCAGCCGGTGGGCACGTGCGCGGTCAGCGTGAAGGTCGCCTTGTCGCGCGGGGTTTCGTTGACCGGGTACCAGAACGACGCCGCGTGCGGCTCGCCGACCAGGTACGCGCCGCCGTCCTCGGAGCGGGCCCAGCCGTTCTCCGACCCGCCGTCGTGCGGGGTTTTCGCCGGAACACCCGAATAGCGCACGCGCGTCCGGAACGTCGAGCCTGCCCGCAGCGGCTCGGCCGGCGTCACGACCAGCTTGTTCTTCTCCCGGCCGTACTTCGCCGGCTTCCCGTCGATCTGCACCCCGGATACGTCGAGCCCGCGCAGGTCGAGGTCGAAGCGGCTGAGGTCTTGCGTGGCTTTCGCGGTGACCGTGGTGTCGCCGACGAGCCGGCCGCTCGGCGGGTCGTAGCTGACGTCGACGTGGTAGTCGAGGGCGTCGTATCCGCCGTTGCCGTCTTCCGGGAAGTACGGGTCGCCCGCGCTGTTCGCGCCCGGTGCCGGATGCATCGGCGGAGGCGGTGGAGCAGCGGGTTCGGCGGGGCTGCACGCGGACAGCGCAAGCACGCCGGCGAGGGCGAGGACGGCGGTCTGACGGCAGCGCATTCCTTCACCCTAAGGGCAGGTTTGTGATGAAGTGGCGGTGAAAACCCGGGAGGACTAATGCGACCAGGCCTGATCGACTTCGGCGGCGACGAACGCCCCGGCGTGTCGATCCTGTTGCTCCACGGGTTGATGGGCCGGGCCCGCACGTGGTGGCCGGTCGCGCAATGGCTCAAGCGGTACGGCCGGGTGCGCGCCCTCGACGCACGCGGCCACGGCCGTGCGCCGCACACCGGGCCGTGGACCACCGAGCAGTTCGCCGAGGACGTCGCGGACGTGCTGGCCGAGCTCGGTCCGTCCGTGCTGATCGGGCATTCGATGGGCGGACTGCACGCGTGGGCCGCCGCGGCGAAATACCCGGAGCTGGTGCGCGCGGTGGTCAGCGAGGATTTCGCCCCGGACCAGCGCGGACGCACCGTCGAGACCTGGCGCGGCTACTTCGAGAGCTGGCCGGTGCCGTTCGAATCGCTGGCCCACGTCCGCGAGTTCTTCGGCGCCGCGGGCGACTACTTCACCGAATGCGTCGAGGAACGCGAGGACGGCTACCACCTGATCGCCGACCTGGAGAATCTGTACGAGATCGCCGCCGAATGGGGCCGCCGCGCCTATTGGTCCATTGTGGACGAAATCCGCTGTCCGCTGTTGCTGATCGAGGGCGAACACACCGCGATGCCCGCCGGTCAGCAAGCCGAGGTCGCGGCGCGGGTGCCCGGCGCGAAGCACCTGATCGTGCCTGGTTCGGCGCATTTGCCGCATGCCGAGGCGCCGGAGACCTATCGCGGCGCGGTGGAGGCTTTCCTGTCCGGCCTGTGACGCCTCACGTGTGCCGCCCTCGCTGGCACGCGTGAGGCGTCCCCGGTCAGCGGGCCAGCTCGGTGCGCCACGCGGCGGCCGAGCGGTCCGCCGGCACGATCAACGGCCAGATGTCCGAGCCGAGGTAGGCGGACTCGTCGCTGGCCCGGGCCGCGGTGCAGCTGTCGCGGGAAAGCCCGTGCTCGGCGGCCAGCGAGGACACGGCGTCCGCGGTCGCCTTGCCGAACACGCCGTCGGTCGGCACGTCGAACCCGGCAGCGCGCAGGAAGCGTTGCGCGGTCCGCACCTTCGGGCCGGTGTCTCCCGGCTTGAGCAGCGGCCATTCGGGTGCGTCGAGCCGCGCGACGGACAGGCCGAGCTGCTGGCCGACCGCCTGGCGCAGTTCCGGGAGCCGGTTGTACAGCACCTGGCCACAGCACTCGGTCGAGTTGAAATCGCGGTGGCCCTTGATGAACTCGGGGGTGATGCCGTATTGGTGCGCGATGTAGGCGATCAGCTGCACGAGCGAGTTCCACAACGCGACCGGCACGTCGACCGTGCTGTAGAGGCCCTCGTTCTCGATGCCGAGACATTCGCTGTTGTGGTTGGCCACGTTCGCGCCCTGCACGTGCTGCTTCCCGCCGCGCAGGATTTCGAGGCTGCGGTGCCGCCCCTCGGTGACGAAGCCGCCGCGGCTGTTCGTGAACTGCTGGCCGGTGTCGATCCAGCCGCGGGTGTCCATGTGGAAGTTCTGGATGTCCCGCGAGATCTGCAGCGCGTGCGCCAGCGAGTAGTCGGTGTTGTTGCCCGGGTCGACGGTGTGGTGCACCACGATGTAGGTCGGCTTGTGGTTCTCCACCACGATCGCGCCCGACGGCGGACGGGCGTTCCACTCGGCCGTCGAATGGATGACCGGGGTGGTGACCGCGGCCGCGGATCTGGCGCCTGCGAAGCCCAAAGCGCCCACGGCGGTGACGGTGAGACCGCCCTTCAAGACGGCACGACGCGTTGCTTCCCCCATGCGGAGCTCCTCAGCCGGCGAGTGCGACGGGGGAAAGCTAACCCGGCGTCCCGGAGGTAACAACTTTTTGCCGACTTTCGTCGTAGTGCGTCAGTGTTCCCCGGGAAGCGCGAAGAGCCCGTCGCGGGTTTGCTCCAGCAGACCGTCCACGAGCAGCGAATCCAGGCACCGGTCGCGCTGGCCCGCCTCGTGCCACACGACGTCCAGCCGCGCCTTCTCGACCGGCCCCTCGGCGCCGCGCAAGACGTCCAGCAGCAGCCCGCGCACCTGCCGGTCGGTGCCGGCGAACTTCTGCACCGGCTTGGCCGGACCGGCGTACTCGGGACGGCCGTTGCGCTGCCACGCGCAGTCGGCGTAAATCGGACAGTCCGCGCACTTCGGCGACCTGGCGGTGCAGATCAGCGCGCCCAGCTCCATCAACGCCGCGGACAGCTTCGCCGCGGGCGCGTCCTCCGCCGGCAACAACGCTTCGACATCCGCCATGTCGCGAGTATTCGACGCCGGGCCAGCGTCCCCCGCACCATGAACGGCGCGCGCGACGACGCGTCGGACGTTCGTGTCCACCACCGGCGCGCGCTTGCCGTACGCGAACGCCGCCACCGCGCGTGCCGTGTACGCGCCGATGCCGGGCAACGCGAGCAGCGTGTCCACATCGGACGGCACGACGTCGCCGTGCTCCTGAGCGATGACGGTGGCGGCGGCGTGCAGCCGAAGCGCACGACGCGGGTAGCCGAGCTTGCCCCACGCGCGCACGACCTCGCCGGTGGTCTCCGCGGCCAGCGCGGACGGCACCGGCCAGCGAGCCATCCACTCCAGCCAGATCGGCTGGACCCGCGAGACCGGGGTCTGCTGCAGCATGATTTCGCTGACCAGCACGCCCCACGCCGAGCAACCGGGCTCCCGCCACGGCAGGTCCCGGCCGACGTCGGCGAACCAATCGATCAGCACATCGGTGTCTAGGCCCACCCCACCATTGAATACGAGGCCGCTTACTTGACCTCGGTCAGGCTCCCGGCCTTCACGTCGTAGACGAATCCGCGCACGTTGTCGGTGTGCAGGAGGAAGGCGCTGCGCCGGGCGCGCTCCATCGACGTGCGCACGCTGTCCTCGACCTTGCGGAACGCCTCGACGGCCCAGGTCGGCCGCAGTCCGGTGGCGGACTCCAGTTCGTCCTTGAACTCTTCGTCGGTGACCGTGGAGAGACCGCAGTCGGTGTGCTGGACGATCAGCACCTCGCGGGTGCCCAGTTTGCGCTGGCTGAGCGCGAGCGAACGGATCATGTCGTCGGTGACCACCCCGCCCGCGTTGCGCAGCACGTGCGCCTCGCCCTGCAGCAGCCCGAAGATCTCGAACACCCGGATCCGGGCGTCCATGCAGGTCAGGATCGACACCTGCAGCGACGGCTTGGGGGAGGACCGGTCGCCGGGGACGATGTTCCCGATCTCCTGATTACGCTTGAGCAGCACATCGATGGAGGTCATGGGGGCACCTTTCGGCCTGCGCTTCCCCGCGGGACACGGGCGGTTCGTTCAATGGAACCGGGGCGCGGCCCCGCACACAACGCGGTGGGCGGGAAATCACGGCAAAGGCTGGGGCGGCCTCAGCCGCCGAACCAGGGCTCCTCGACCGTCCGCGGCGGCGCCGACGTCCTCCCGACCCGCAATTCGGTCGGGAGCGTGATCACCTTCGGCCCGACCCGCTCGGCCGAGCTGAGCAGCAGCCGTCCGGCCACCTTGCCCTTCTCCAGCACCGGCTGATGCACCGTGGTGAGCCCGGAGCGCTCTGCCTCGGCGATGCCGTCGAAACCAGTCACCGTGAGGTCGAGCGGCACCCGCAGCCCGCGTCGGGCCGCCTCGGCCAGCGCCCCGAGAGCAAGAATGTCTGAGGTGCAGACCAGGGCGGTGACCTGCGGATACGCGTCCAGCAGCTGCCGCGCGGCCGAGGCCCCGTCGTCCACCGTGTGGTCGAAGCGCTCGACCACCGGCACGGTCGCCCAGTCGACTCCCGCCGAGGAAAACGCCGTCGCCAGCGCCTCCAGCCGGGTGCGCTGCACGTGGAAGTGCGCGCCGCTCTGCCGTTCGGCGGTCACGAAGTCGTCGTTGCGCTCGCGGCCGAGCCGCATGCAGAGGACGCCGATCTGCCGGTGGCCGAGCGCCACCAGATGGTCAGCGAGCTGCGTGACCGCGGCCGCGTCGTCCGGGCCGACGCGGTCCACGCCCTCGATCCGGGGCTGGTCGATGATCACCGTCGGCACCGGCCGCTCCAGGACGGCCGCGAGATGCGGATCGTCGTCCGGCACGGAGTACACGACGAACCCGTCGACGCCCGCGCGGTGCACCGCGGCGAGGTCTTCGCGACCGGGGCTGGCCGGCACGAGATGCAGGCCGACGCCCGCGTCCTCGCAGGCCAGCGCGAGCCCTTCGAGCACGCCGACGGCGGCCGGGTCGCGGAAGGCGTAGGAGAGGTTCTCGGTCAGCAGCAGCCCGACGGCACCCGCCTTGCGGGTGCGCAGCGAGCGCGCGACCGGGTCTGGCCCGGGGTAGCCGAGCCGCCGCGCGGTCTCGAGCACCCTTCGGCGCAGTTCGGGGGAGAGCTGGTCCGGGCGGTTGTAGGCGTTGGACACAGTGGTCCTGGACACCCCGAGCTCCGCCGCGAGCGACGCCAATGTCGCCTGCCTCCGGGTGCGAATAGGACGGCCCATCCGCAAACCGTAACGGTTCAGATCGTTTTCCAGAAGCGACACCCCTGTGGTGAGCGTCTCGATCCGTTCGGTGATCAACAACGGGTGCGGCCACCCGGTGGAGTGAGGCTCGCCGTTCGGATGGGGTAAAGTGAATCTGACAACGGTTTCCATTAGCAGTTCGACTCAGGAGAGCCCGATGACTTCCCGCCGCACCACGAGCGTCCTCGCCGCCGCGTCGGCTTTGGCTGTGTTCGCGCTCGGCGCGTGCTCCAGCACGTCGTCCTCGTCCGGTTCCGGGGCGGGAGGGGGAAGCGATCAGGTGAAGGTCGTCGCCTCCACCGATGTCTGGGGCAGCGTCGTGTCCGCCGTCGGCGGCGACAAAGTGCAGGTCACGTCGATCATTCACGATCCCTCGGCCGACCCGCACTCCTACGAGTCGACCGCCGACGACGCGCTCGCCGCCAAGAAAGCTCAGCTGACCCTGGGCAACGGCGGCGGGTACGACGAGTTCTTCACCAAGCTGTCCGGCGAGGCGGCTTCGGCGAAGAAGCTGGTCGCCTACGACATCGCCAAGCCGGGCGAGGAGAACGAGCACGTCTGGTACGACCTGCCGGGAGTCGAGAAGGTCGCCGACCAGGTCGCGGCCGCGCTCGGCGAGATCCAGCCCGCGTCGAAGCAGAAGTTCGACGACAACGCCAAGGCCTTCAAGAGCCAGCTCGACGGCCTGATCAAGAAGGCGTCCGCGCTGGGTGCCGCGCACCCGGACACGAAGGTCGTGGTCACCGAACCGGTCGCGCACTACCTGCTCAAGACCGCGAACATCGCCGATGCCACCCCGAAGGCGTTCTCCGACGCGATCGAGAACGAGACCGACGTGCCCGCCGCGGCGGCCTCCGAGTTCACCAAGCTGATCAAGGAGAAGCAGGTGAAGGCGCTGGTCAACAACGTGCAGACGGTCACCCCGCTGACCAAGCAGGCGGTCGCGGACGCGAAGGCGTCCGGTGTCGCGGTGGTCGACGTATCCGAGACGCTCCCGGCGAACGTCACGGGCTACATTGACTGGATGACCAAGGATGTGGACTCGCTGTCGGGGGCGCTGAGCAGCTGATGTCCGTCCACCTTCCGGAAGCCGGCCCCGCGGTCCGCGTGCGCGGGGCCGGGCTCGCCTTCGGCGACCGCACCCTCTGGTCCGGTTTGGACTTGGACGTCGAGCCGGGCGAATTCCTGGCCGTCCTCGGCCCGAACGGCTCCGGCAAGAGCAGCTTCCTCAAGGCGTTGCTGGGCATGCAGTCGCTGTCGGCGGGCACGGTGGACATCGCGGGCGGGCGTCCGGGAGGGGCGAACCGCAAGGTCGGCTACATCCCGCAGCAGCGCGCGATCGACGATTCGCTCACGCTGCGCGGGGTCGACCTGGTCGGACTCGGGCTGGACGGGCACCGCTGGGGCCCCGGGCTGGCCGGAATGCGCGCGCGGAAACGCAGGGTGGCGTCGGTGATCGAATCGGTCGGCGGCACGCGTTACGCGAAGCAGCCGGTCGGCCGGCTTTCCGGTGGCGAACAGCAACGACTGCGGGTGGCGCAGGCCTTGGTCGGCGATCCGGCGGTGCTGCTGTGCGACGAGCCGCTGCTGTCGCTCGACCTGGCGCATCAACGCGCGGTGAGCGAACTGATCGACGCGCGCCGGCGCGATGCCGGGACCGCCGTGCTGTTCGTGACCCACGAGATCAACCCGGTCCTGCAGTTCGTCGACCGCGTGCTGTACCTGGTGAACGGCCAGTTCCGGATCGGCAAGCCGGACGAGGTGATGACCTCGGAGACGCTGTCGGATCTGTACGGGACGAAGATCGAGGTGCTGCGCGTCGGCGGGCAGATCCACATCGCCGGTGCGCAGAGCGCGCTGTGCGAGGACCAACCGCACCACCACGAGCAGGAAGCAGTGGGCTGAGCCTTGGACGGCATGTTCGACTTCGCCAAGACGTGGGAGCTGATCACGGAACTCGACAGCGTCCGCATCGCCTTGATCGCGGCCGCGGTGCTCGGCTTGCTGGCCGGCGTGCTCGGTCCGCTGATCGTGATGCGCCGCATGTCGTTCGCGGTGCACGGCACGTCCGAACTGGCCTTCACCGGTGCGGCCGGCGCGCTGCTGCTGGGCGTCGGCGTGGAATACGGCGCACTGGCCGGCGCGGTCGCCGCCGCGCTGCTGCTGGGAATCCTGGGGATCCGCGACGCCGACCGCGATTCGGTGATCGGCGTGATCCTGTCCTTCGGGCTGGGCATGGGTGTGCTGCTGCTGTCGTTCTACAAAGGACGGTCAGCGAACAAGTTCGGCATCCTCACCGGCCAGATCATCACGGTGGACAGCACGAACCTGACCGCGCTGGCGATCGCGGCGGCGGCGGTGCTGGCCGTGCTGGCGCTGATCTACCGGCCGCTGCTGTTCGCCAGCGTCGACCGCGCGGTAGCCGAGGCGCGCGGCGTCCCGGTCAAGACGCTGACGGTGCTGTTTTCCCTGTTGGTCGGCGTCGCGACGGCGTTGAGCGTGCAGGTGGTCGGGTCGCTGCTGGTGGTTGCGTTGATGGTGACCCCCGCCGCGGCGGCTGCCCGGGTGACGGCAAGCCCGGTGCGCGCCACGGTGTTGTCGATCGTGTTCGCGGAGGTCGCCGCGCTGGGCGGAATCGTGTTGTCGCTGGCCCCGGGACTGCCGGTGAGCGCGTTCGTGACTTCGATTTCGTTCTTGATCTACCTGGTGTGCCGGGTGATCGCGTGGGTCCGCGACCGTCGGCGCGGGGTGCGGACCAGTCCGGTGGAAGCCGCCCCGGTTCCGGTCGGCTAGCGGTACACGCTCGCCTGCCGGCGAGACACGGTGGGCTTCTCGATCTGGTCGAGGACGGCTGTCGCGAGGTCCGCATAGGACAGTGGGGTGTTCGCCGAGCGAGCATCGAGCACGTCTGCCCCGAGCCGATACTCGCCGGTCGCCGGCGCTTCGAGTGACAACCCTGGCGGCGGGGTTAGGACCAGCCAGTCCACCTCCGCGGGCTGCGCGTGCCAGGCGGCTAGGCCCTTCATCCGCGCCTCGGCGAAGGGGCGCAAGAAAGCGGGGAAGGCTGCCGGGTCTTCGAACACTCGGCCGCTGCCGGTGCGGAGCGTCGCGGCGAGCCCGATTTCGAGCACTCTGGATCCCCGGGCGGCCCGCACGAGGTTCTCCGCCAAGCGCACGTAGTAGTCGGGGTCGAAGTCGTCGAAGGATTCGGGCGGCGCGGTAAACGGTGTCACCGCGTTCACCAACGCCGCGACCTCGCCCGGCAGGCTCATGAGGCTGTCCGGGTTGGTCAGATCTCCCGCGACGACGGTGACCTCCTCCCCAAGCGAAGCCAGCTTTTCGTGCCTGGCGGGGTCGCGAACCACTCCGATCACCGGGCGTCGGCGACGCAGCGCCTCGGCTGCGACGGCAAGCCCGGCTCGGCCGCCCGCACCGAAAACCACGATCGGACCGGTGCGCTGTTCGGGCATCATGAGCTGGACGGTATCGACGGGAAACTGGTTACTTCAACGAAACCGGAGGCTGGCGGGGATGACTGCCGAAGCCCGGATGGATCCGGCGTGCCCGATGGCCGCTTTCCCTTTCCACGTCGGCGGGAAGTGGACCGGAATGGTCGTCGTCGCGTTGCTGGACGGGCCACGGCGCTTCGGCGAGCTCCGGCAAACCCTCGGCATCCGCAGCGCCAAAGTCCTGACCGAAACGCTGCGCGACATGATGTGCGACGGCCTCGTCACCCGCACCGACCATCAGGCCAATCCGCCGCACGTCACATACGAGCTGACCGACCTCGGCCGCAGCCTCCTGCCGGTGATCGACGCGATGCGCGAGTGGAGCGATCAGCGCCTGGCCGAACTCCTGGCACACCGCCAAGCCCACCCGGCTACCGAATCGGGTGCTGCGCCAACGCCGACTTCACCGCAGCGATAAACCCTTCGTCGGTGAACGGCACCAGCCCGCCGGCGACATTCCGCTCCACCGCCTGCAGCACCACCACGTGCGAGTTCACGAACTGGTCCACCGCCTGCGACTGCGGCGTCTTGTCCGTCGAGTACGCCAGATACGTGAGATTCGTGAACGCCGCCTCCAGATACCGCGACGAGGCGAGGCTGAACGAGTCGCCGTAGACCAGGGTCGGCTGGTCGATCGTGCCGACGATCGGCGGGGCCGAGCGGTGCACCGGCTGGTCGATGTTGCCGAGGAAGTCGCCCGCGCGGTCGGTGACGCCGTCCGGGCGCAGGTCGTAGCGGGTGTTCGTCTTGACGCCGGTCTGCCCGAGCAGCAGCGGCAGGTCCGCGACCGCGTCGTACTGGCCGTCCGGGGCGCTCAGCCAGGTGCTCGTCGTGCCCGGTTTGATCGTGTCGGCGAGTGCGCGGGTCAGGACGAGACCGCCTTCGTCGCGCCAGTGCGTGTCGTTGGGGGCGTAGATCGGGTGGCCGACCCGGGCGGCCTCGGCGGCGAGCTGCGGGCGCAGGTCGAGCGAGTGGCCTTCGGTGGTGATCTTGTACCAGTCGTTCGGCGCGGCGGCCTGCGAACATTCCTTGCCCGGGTAGCTCGCGGGCAGGAACTGCGGGACCATCGTCGTCTTGTCCGGCGTCACCACGAACACGAACTTCCGCCCGGACGCCTCGACCGCCGCGCGCAGTTCGTCGATCCGCTTCATCGTGGTGTCGATGTCCTGGGTCGGCGTGCACTTCGCTTCGGAGTCGTAGCCGTAGTACAGCCAGCCGTCGGTGCCCTGGACGACCTTGCGGTATCCGGCCTGGCTGGAACCCGGTCCGCTCGGCGCCGACGGACCGGCGTTCGGCGCGCCCGGCTGCTGCAGCGGCGGGGCCGGGATCGGGCCGGTGTTCGACGCGGAACCCTGGTCGAGCGGCGCGGCCTCGCCGAAGACGCCCTCGCTGATCCCGTTCGCCGCGTTGATCGCGCCGGCCCGGAACGACAGCTGATCGGTCGCCCATTTGGGCAGGTTGGTGAAGAACCCGAACCCCTCGCCGAGGCTGGGGAATCCGGCGAGCTTGTGGTTTTCGATCTCGCTCGGCCGGACCCCGACGACCCACAGCAGGGTCGGCGTCGCGAAGAACAACAGGGCGCTGACCAGCGCGGTCAGCTGCCTCTTGCCGTGCCGCGGGCGATGCAGCGCGTGCTCGCGGGGCAGGTAGGCCTCGTGGACTGCGGGCAGCTGCGGTGGCTCGGACACGTTCCAGAGATTAGCCAGTTCGAGTGAGCCCGGCGCGAACTACCGCCGAAAAGTCAGCCGAGCATGAGGAGGACTTGCAGCTCGCCGACGAGGAACCCGATCACGCCGCCGACCGCGATCAGCTTCCATTCGTCCTGCCGGAAGGCCGGCCGCAGCAGGCCCTCGAACTCCAGCGGCGTCAGCGCGAGCATCCGCTGCTCCACCATCTTCGCCACGTCCATCGCCTCGGTCAGGTACCCCTCCGCGTAGCGGGCGGTCAGCGGCATCTCAGCCAGCGCGCGCTGCGCCGCGGCGTGCTTCATCTCCTGCAGCCGCTGCGTCCCGACAGCGAGCGCGACCACCGGTTTCGCGGCGCTGACCTGCGCGTCCACCGCGTGCCCGACGGCCCGTTCGACCATCGCGACGAGCCGGTCCGACTTCGGGCCGCGCAGCAGGGCGTCAAGCAGATTGGGGACGGTCAACACCTCATTGGCGACTAGTTCCCCGTACTGCCGGGCCACCTCGGCGCGCCGCCGCTGGAACTTGCCCTGCAGAACGACCCGGCCCAGCCGCACCGGCTCGCGCGGCAGGAAGATCATCTTGATCGCGAGCCAGTCGGTGAACAACCCGATCGCCCCGCCGAAAATCGGCAGCACCAGCGGCTGGTGGGTCAGCGCCCACACGAGCGTCTGGATGAGACCGAGCACGAAGCCGAAGACGATCCCGGCGCGCGCGATGAACGTCATCTCCGGCCGGGACGTTTCGCGGATCAGCCGCACCAGCAGCGCCCGGTCGCGAGTGAGCCGTTCGACGGTCATGTGCCGGACGTCGAGGACCTCGTCCAGGTTGTCGCGGACCTCGTCCAGGAACTCCCGCACCAGCTGCGGCGCGCTGGCCTGCACCTGTTTGATCAGCAGTTCCTGGGCGAGCGTGGGCATGACCTCCCACAACCGCGGATGATGCTGTTCGAGCACGTCGCGGGCGATCCCGTCGACCGCGCGCAGCAGCGGCTGTTCGAGTTCCCGGGTGATGAGCACGGGGTCGACGCGGGCGAAGACCTCTTTGATGTCGAGCAGGTTCGCGGTGAGCAGGTCGGTCGCGATCGCGGCCATCCGGCCGCCGTGCTTCGGCACCACGCCCTGCCAGCCGAGGAACGGACGGATGCCGACGAATTCGAGCGGCCGGAACATCATCTCGATGGCGACGCGCTTGGTGACGTAGCCGATCAGCGCGGCGACGAACGGCATCGAGACGTACACCGGCCAGTGCCGCGCGAGATCGTCCAGCACCGCGTTCACCGGGCCTCCCTCCCCGTTCCGGAAGGAAACCGTATCGCGCGCCCCGCTAGCCGAGCAGAAGCAACGCCTGCAGTTCGCCGACCAGCCCGCCGATCACCGCGCCGACCGCGATCAGCTTCCATTCGTCCTGCCGGAACGCGGGCCGCAGCAACTGCTCGAACTCGAGCGGGCTGAGCCGGCGCATCCGGTCCACGATCGTGTTGCGGACGTCGAGCGCGTTGACCGCGTACGTCTCCGCGTGCCGGATGGTGTCCGGCACCCGCTCGGCGGCTTTCGCGGCGGCGACCTGCTTCATCTCCTGGAACCGTTTCGTGCCCACCGCGATCGCCACGAACGGCTTCACGACGCTGGCCTGCGCGTCGATCGTCTTCTGCACCTCGCGGCTGATCAGCGAGAACAACCGGTCCGATTTCGGCCCGCGCAGCACGGCTTCCAGCAGATTCGGCACGGTGATGATCTCGCGCGCGATCATGTCGCCGTAGTCGGCGGCCACCTCGTCGCGGCGCTTCTGGAACACGCCCTGCCAGTTGTAGAAGCCGAAGAACTGTTTCGGCTCGCGCGGCAGGAAGATCATCTTGAGCGCGAGCCAGTCGGTCAGCCAGCCGATCCCGAGGCCGAACAGCGGCAGCACGATCGGCGATCTCGTCAGCGACCAGACCAGCAGCTGCACGCAGCCGAGAATGAACCCGAACCAGATGCCCGAGCGGGCGATGAACCGCATTTCCGGCCGCGAGATGTCGCGGATCAGCCGGTTCAGCAAAGCCTTGTCGCGCACCAGGTTCGTGACGACCATGTGCTTGAGGTCGAGCACGTCCTCGATGTTCTGGGAGATCTCGCGCATGATCTTCGTGATCGCCCGCGGCGCCTCGGCCTGCACGCGCTTCAGCAGCAGTTGCTGCGCGCCGGACGGCAGCATTTCCCACAGCCGCGGCTGGTAGGTCTCCATCACCTCGCGGGTGACGTCCTCGACCACGCGCAGCAGCGGCTGTTCGATCTCCTTCGCGACCTGTGCCGGGTCGAGCCGGGCGAAGATCTCCTGCGGATCGACGAGGTTGGTGGTGAGCATTTCGGTCGCGGTCGTCGCCATCCGCTCGGCGTTCGCGGGCAGCACGCCCTGCCAGCCGAGGAACGGGCGGATGCCGACGAATTCGAGCGGCCGGAACATCATCTCGATGGCGACGCGCTTGGTGACGTAGCCGATGAGCGCCGCGATGAACGGCATGGAGACGTACACCGGCCAGTGCTCGGCGAAAGTGTGCACGCGTGTCCCCTCCGTGTCGCTCACCGGAACGGTAACCCGCGCGCGTCAGTGGAGGAGGAGCAGCACCTGCAGTTCGCCGACGAGCCCGCCGATCACCGCGCCGACCGCGATCAGCTTCCACTCGTCCTGTTTGAACGCCGGCCGGAGAATGCCCTCGAATTCCAGCGGGGTCAGCTGCTGCATCTTGTCGACGACGGTGTTGCGGACGTCGAGCGCGTCGGTCGCGTAACTCTCGACGTACTTGACGGTCTCCGGCAGATACGCGATGGCCTTCTCCGCGGCGGCCTGCTTCATCCGCTGGTACTCACGCCCGCCGACGGTCAGCGCGACCAGCGGTTTCGCCAGCCCGGCCTGCGCGTCGACGGTCCGCTGGACTTCCCGCGTGACGAGCGCGAACAGCTTGTCCGCCCGCGGTCCGGTGAGGATGGCTTCCAGCACGTTCCCCGCGGTGAGGACCTCCTCCGCGATCAACGCGCCGTAATCCGCGGCGACCTGAGCCCGGCGTTTCTGGAACATGCCCTGCCAGGTGAAGAACAGGAACCGGCGCGGCTGCCGCGGGTAGAAGATCATTTTGAGCGCGAGCCAGTCCGTGACGAAGCCCGTGACGAAACCGAAGACCGGCATGATCACCGGTTGTTTCGTCAGCGCCCACGCGATGAGCTGGACGAGTCCGATCACGAACCCGAAGCCGATCCCGCTGCGCGCGATGAACCGGAACTCCGGCGCGGCGACCTCGCGGATCAGCCGGCAGGTGAGCGATTTGTCCCGGACCATGGCGTTGATCAGCATGTCGTTGACGTCGAGCACTTCGTCCACATTCGACGCCACTTCCCGCATCAGCCGCTTCACGACCACGGGCGCCTGCGCGCGGACGCGGTCCACCAGCAGCTGCTGAGCGCGGGCGGGCAGCATTTCCCACAACCGCGGCTGGTACGTCTCGAATACCTCGCGGGTGACCTCGTCGACCGCCTTCAGCAGCGGTTCTTCCAGCTGCGCGACCATTTCCTCCGGATCGAGCCGGGCGAATACCTCGCGCGGGTCGAGCAGGTTTTTGGTGAGCAGGTCGACCGCGGTGGTGGCCATCCGCCGGGCGTTGGCCGGGATGACGCCCTGCCAGCCGAGGAACGGCCGGATGCCGCGGAACTCGAGCGGCCGGAACATCATCTCGATCGCGACGCGTTTGGTCAGGTAGCCGATGAGCGCGGCGATGAACGGCATGGTCGCGTACACGTGCCAGTGCGCGGCCAGGTCGGCGGCGATGGCGGAAAGGTCCATGCTCTGCCCCGTTCGCCGGCCCGGTACGTCGAGGGGACAGGATGCCATGCGTGACGTCGGGTTTCGCGCTTCGTAATACAGCCGTTTGGCGGTACGTGCCGCAGGTGCCTCGCTCACTAAGGTGGCCCGATGGTCGCGCCCGAGAAGCCGCAGCACCCCGCCTTTGCTGTTACCCGGAAGGGATACGACCCGCACCAGGTCGACGCCCGCATCGCCCAGCTGACCAGCGAACTCAAGACGACCGCGCACGGCCGTGACGAGGCGGTGGCCACCGCTGGCGAGCTCACGAAAGCCCTCACGACCGCCCAGGCGGAACTGTCGGAGGCGAAGGCCGCGCTGGTCCGCGTCACGTCGAGCCCCGCCGGGGCCGGCGCGATCTCCGAGCGCGTGCGGATGATGGTGCAGCTGGCGGAGGAGGAAATCGCCGACCTGCGCCGCTCCGCGGAAGCGGACGCGAGCTCAACCCGCTCCGAAGCGGACCGCTACGCCCACGAAACCCAACGGGCAGCGGACAAAGCAGCCAAGGAAGCGGAAGCGGAACGCCAGCGACTGCTCGCCGAGACCCATGCGGACTTGGCCGCCCGCTCGGAGGCCCTGGAAGCCCGGATCGCGGCCGCGGAGAAGGATTTGACCGCTCGACAGGCGGACCTGGAGTCGCGGATCGCCGCCGCCGAAGCGGACATCGCGACTCGTACCGCCGCGGCGGACGAGGAGATCGCGACCCGCCTGGCGGACTTGGAAGCCCGGATCAAGGCGGGCAACGAGGACATCGCCACCCGTACGGCGGCCGCTGACGCGGACATCGCCGCTCGTACGGCGGCGGCTGATGAAGACATCGCCACCCGTACCGCGGCGGCTAATGAAGACATCGCCACGCGGACGGCTGCGGCGGATGCGGAGATCGCCGCTCGCCTGGCCGCGGCTGAAGAGGACATCGCCACGCGCACCACGGCGGCGAACGAGGACATCGCCACGCGTACCGCGGCCGCTGACGCCGAGATCGCGTCCCGCACCGAAGCCGCCGACCGCGCCCGCGCCGAGGCGGACCAGGCTGCCGCGGCTGCCCGCGCCGAGGCGGATCAGGCCGCCCTGCTCGCCCGTACCCAGGCTGACGAAGCCGCTGCCGAAGCCCGAGCCAAGGCAGACGCCGAGTCCCAGCACGCTCGCCTAGCCGCCGACGCCGAAGCCCGTCGCATCCGCGACGAGAAGGACGCCGAAGCCCTTCGCGCCCGCACCGAAGCCGACGAAGCCGCCGCCCGGGCCCGCGCGGAAGCGGACGCCGCAGCCGAGGGCGCCCGCCAAGCCGCCGACGAGGAAGCCGCCCGAGTCCGAGCCGAAACCGACGCCGCCGCGGAAGCAGCCGCCGCCGAGGCCCGCGCCGAGGCCGACCGTCGAGCCTTGGAAGAGATCGCCGTCAAGAAGGCACAAGCGGAAACCGCTCTCGCCGACGCTCTCCAAAAGCAAACCGAAGCCACCGAATCGCGCACCCTGGCCCTGGACCTGCGCACCAAGGTCGCCGACCGGATCGCAGCGACCAACGAGGCCGTCCAGGAGGCATTGCGCTTCCTCGGTTCCCAGGAGGAGGAAGCCGCTGCTCCTTCCGGAGTTGCTCCTGCTCCGGCGGAAGCACCTTCGCAACCTTCACCTGCCTCGCCGACCGACGCCCCTTCGCCCACGGCCTCGTCCGCCCCCGCCTTGCCCCAGCCGACCCCACGCCCCGCCGCGTCCACTTCGGACTCGCAGGCACCCGCGGACTCCCAGCACCCCGCGAAGCCGCCACACGGTAGCAATGGCAACGGCCGCCGCCCCGGTCGTCCCCGCGCAGGTCGCTCCTAGCCGCCGCCACCGCCCGGACCGCCTTAGTCGGACCGGAGGATCGGCCGGTGCACCCGGTCGGGAGCCCGCGCCGAGGCGTGGGACAAACTCGGGTTCCGGCAGGGCACAGGACGTCCCACTCAGCCTCGACTCCCGCCGGTTCTCGGACCTTCGTGCAGTTTCCCGGACCACGGCGTTCACCGTGCCCCTCGGCCGGCGAGCACCGTGGCCAGGCAAGTACCCCCGATCCCGCTTGTGCGCAGTCCCCGCGGCCAGGCACGTACTCCCGATCCCGCGGGCGCGCTGTCCCCGCGGCCAGGCACGTACTCGCGATCCCGCGGGCACGCAGCCACCGCGGGATTTCTTCCAGCAGCATCCGCACGGGCGTTCCATCGGGGCCTTGGCCACGCCGGTTCCCGCGGGTTCCGGCCGGTTCTCGCCGGGTCGGTCCGTCCCCGTTGGTTGTGGCTGGTTCGCGGTGGTTGTGGCTGGTTCTGGCCGGGTCGGTCCGTCCCCGATGACTCTGGTTGATTCGCGCTTGTTCTGGCTGGTTCCGGCCGGGCCCGTTCGTCCCCGTTGGTTGTGGCTGGTTCGCGGCGGTTCTGGTCAGTTCTCGCCGGGGCCGTCCGCCCCGCTGGCTCTGCTGGTTCGCGCTGGTGTGGGCCGGATCCGGTCGTCCGCTGGTTGCGACTGGTTCGGCTTGTTCTGACCAGGTCCGTCCCCGATGGTGACCGGTTCTCGCTGGTTCTGGCCGATTCCCAGTGGTGCTGGGCAGGTTCGCGGTGGTTCTGGCCGGTTCCCGCCGTGCCCGATGGTTCCGGCCCGCTCCCTCGGTTCCCGCCCATCCTGGCGAATCCCGCCGTCGGCTAGCCAGGATCCTGGTTCGCCGGACGTCGGCGATCGCTAGGCCGAGCCATCGGCCACCGGCGAGGTTCCTGCCCGCGGAGTCGGTTCAA
Organism: Amycolatopsis orientalis DSM 43388; assembly: GCF_000411975.1. Taxonomy (GTDB): domain Bacteria; phylum Actinomycetota; class Actinomycetes; order Mycobacteriales; family Pseudonocardiaceae; genus Amycolatopsis; species Amycolatopsis orientalis_D. The sequence continues at coordinate 76,525 of NZ_ASXG01000021.1, read as the reverse complement.
CGCCCGCACAGCTATCCCAGCTTCCGCGGCTCCCCGTCAGGGCCCGGGTCCGCACGTAACGGTCAAGATTGCCAGCCGCATCACCCCGCCGCCACGGTGAACAGTTCGTCGTCAATCCAGCCGCGATCCCGCAACTCGCGGCAGAACCGTTGGTACGAAGCCAACATCGCCGCTTCCTCCCCGAGTTCCGGCTCGACGAGCGACCCCACCGGCATCTCCCGGCACACCGCGCTCAGCCCGCCCGGCGTGCATCCCGCCGCCGCGAGCAGTGCCGCGCCGTATCCCGTTTCCGCTTGCGGGGCCACCTGCAGCCCCAGGCCGCTCACCGTGGCCCGAATTCGAGTCCACAAAGGACTCTTGCTGCCGCCGCCCGCCGCGAGGAGCGGTTCGCGGACCGGAACGTCCAACCGCCGCAAATGGTCGAGCGCAAGCCGCTCCAGGAACGCGACCCCCTCCAGCCGAGCCCGATGCAACTCGACCTCGTCGGCCGGGGTGCCGAGAACGAAACCTTCCGCGTCGCCGTGCGCGAAGGGAAACCGCTCTCCCTTGCGCCGCAAGGGGAAGGTCACCACTTCGGCTGGGCCGCGGGCAGCGGCGGCGGCGTCCAGCTCAGCCAGCCGCGGACTGTCCGAAACGGACTCCCCGCCCGTGTTCGAAGCACCGCCGGGCAACCACCAGCCGTCGGGATGCCGATGGCTGTACATGACTCCGGTGGGATCCGGCACCAGCGATTCCGTGACGCCCTTCAGGACGTACGTGGTGCCGAGAATCCCCACGAACCGCCCCGGTTCTACCGCGCCCGCGGCCAGCTGCCCCGCGCAGCCGTCCGTCATGCCCGCAACCACGAGACATCCGGTGGGCAACCCGGCGATCGGCACCGAAATCTCGCCGAGCACGCTCGTCGGCGCGACCACCGGAGGCAGCATCCCCTCCGGCACTCCCAAACCGGCGAAGACCTCGGACGGCCATTCCTCGGCCAGTGGGTCGTAACCGCTTTTGAGCGCGTGCGACCAGTCCGCGGCGACCGGATGCCCGGTCAGTTTCGCCGCGATCATCTCCGGCGTGTGCCGCACGGCGACCGCCTCGGTGTGCTCGGCCAGCCAGGCGATCCGGCCGAGCGCCGCGGTCGGCGAAACGCCGGAACCCAGTTGTCGCCACCGTCCGGCACCGAGTTCCGCGGCTTTCGCGTTGTAGTCCGCGCCGCGGCGGTCGTCGTACATCAACGCGGGCGTCACCGGTTCGCCCGCGGCATCGACTCCGACGATCGTTCCGGACGTCGCCGCGATCGCCACCGCCGCGACTTCCGCGCCCCGCTTCGGCAGCGCGGCAGTGACCTCGCTCAGCACCGAACCGACCGCGGGCCACCACGCCGACGGGTCCTGTTCGCTGCGACCACCGCCCGCGCGCACCGGCGCCGGCAGCGACGCCGCTGCGGTGGCGAGGACCGAGCCGCCGCGCACCGCGAAGGCGCGAACCCCCGCGGTGGCGACGTCGATGCCGACCGAGACCCGCTCGTTCACGCCGTGCTGACCCTCTCTTCGACATCCTGCAAGCTGCCGTCGCTCGCAAGTGCTTTCTCGGTTTCCGCCGGCAGCTTCAGGAACCGCACCAGCACCGCGGCCACCAGGTACAACGCGGCGAAGATGATGACGACGCCCGCGGCTCCGGCCGGGCCGAGGAACAGCGATACGATCGCCGGTCCGACAAACGCCGCCGCGCCCGCGCCGAGGTTCAGCAGAGCCATCGCGCCGCCCTTGTGTTCCGGGGCCAGCGACGGCAGGAGCGCGGAGATCGGCACGAACCCGGCGAGCGTCGCTCCGTAGAGTGCGCCGACGATCAGCGCGAGCCAGTAGTACTGCGAGCCCATCGCGACCGGCACGAAGTAGAGCAGCAGGATCGAGATCGCGCAGCCGATCGCGCCGAACCAGAAAATCGTGGTGCGCCAGCCGATCCGGTCGCTGAGCACGCCGAAGATCAGGTTGAAGAAGATGTTCGTCCCGTAGATCACCGACACGAGCAGCAGCCACCGGCTCTCCCCGAACCCGATCTGCGAGATGAAGATCGTCGGGAAGAACACGAGCATCCCGAATTCGGGCGCGGTGTTGATGATCCGCACGATCATGCCGACGCCGACCCGCGGCTTCTTCCACGCGATCGAGACACTGGAAATCAGGCTCTGCACCGGTTTCACGTCCGGCGGCGCGAGCCTGCGGTAACCCGTGCGCTGCCGGACGCCGAGCACCGCGACGAGCCCGCCGACGCCGAGCAGCGCGACCGCCACCCACAGCGTGCCGTAGTGACCGAAGAGCGGATTGGTGAAGCTCGCGACGAGCGCGCCGAGCGTGGGCAGCCCGCCGGTGAACGCGAAGTAGAACCAGCCGACCGCCGCGCCGAGCCGGGCGACCGGGGCCACCGCGGTGATCCACACCAGGAACCCGAACGCGAACATCGGATAACCGAATCCGCGGATGCCGTAGCAGATCAGCATCGCCGCGTAGTTCCCGCCGGCCAGTCCGAGCGTCAGGAACAGCGCGTCGAACACCAGCCAGATGGCCAGGCCGACGACCATCACCCGGCGCGGCCCCCACAGTTCGGACAGCGCGCCCGACAGCCAGGACGCCAGCATCACCGCGACGCCGTACACGGTGATCACGTACGACGCTTTGATTTCCGTGCCCGCGCCGTTGTCCGCCATGTACGGCGCGATGAAACCGGACTCCACTCCGTCGCCGATCATGAACAGGAGCAGTCCGACATACCCGAGGAACAGGGGCGCGGGCAGCCCCCATTTCGTGAGCAAGCGCCCGAAGCCCGTCTTGGGCAACTCCGCTGTTGCCGACTCGTTCATACACGCCTCCATGACGTCGAGATCGAACGTATCATGGACCGTGTGAACTTCGCACGCAAGAGTGTTATTAAGTCGATCAGTTCTCGGGATCTTCGGCGATCTGCACTTCGACCCGGCTGCGCAGCTCGTCGACGTAGTGCGGATCGACGCCCTCGTCCAGGATCAGCAGGTCGTAGTCGTCCAGCGGCGCGAGCCGGTGCAGTGCCGTGCGCTTCATCTTGCTGTGGTCCATCAGCAGCACCTTGTGCCGCGCGCTGGCCAGCATCGCCCGCTTGATCATCACGATCTCGGGCTCCTGGTGGAAGGTCATCGAGGTGCTCATCGCCGAGGTCGACACGAACGCGATGTCCACCGAGAGCCGCTCGATCGACTCGATGCTCTGCATGCCGAGAAACGAGTCGTGGGTGGACGAGTAGTCGCCGCCGATGCAGATCAGCCGCAGTTCGTGCACGTTCTTGAGCACGTCGATCGCGGCGAGGTAGTTCGTGGCCACGGTCAGCGGCGTCACCTCGACCAGGTGCCGGGCCAGCGCGAGAGCGGTCGTGGAATCGTCGAGCAGCACCGACATGCCCGGTTCGACCTGCTCCACCGCGTGCATCGCGATCACCCGTTTGGCGTCCACGTGCGCGTTCATCCGGTATTCGGCGTTGCTCTCGAACACCGTCGACGGCATGGCCGAGACGCCGCCCCGGTACTTCCGGAGCAGGCCGCGCCGGGACAGTTCGTCGATGTCCCGGTGCACCGTCATCATGCTGACGCCGAGCAGGTCGACGAGCTCGCCGATGGTCGCCGAACCCTGCCGGAACACGTGGTCGGTCAGCTTCTGCTGACGGTTCTCGCGGGGGTGGGTGGCAGGTTTTTCGCTCGGCATGCCGTGATTATCGCGGTTCCACTGGGAGGTTGAAGCGCACCAGGGCCGTTCGGTCACCGCTCACCTCCAGTTCGGTGACGGCCGCGTTGTCCAGCCGGGGAAACACGCTGCGGTAGCGGGGCAGCGGGATGCCGAGCAGTTGGCAGAGCGTGAGCCGCAGCAGCGTGTTGTGCGCGACGACCAGGGCGGTTCCGCTGGTCGCGGCGGCGATCGACCGGATCGCGCGAGCCCCGCGTTCGGCCGCCTCGGCCGGGTCGTCGGCACCCGGGAACGCGCCGGCGATCGGGTCGGCGAGGAAGCGTTCGACCGCGTCGGGATCGGACTGGCGCACCTCGTCGCGGGTGCGGCCCTCGGCGATCCCGAAATGAGTTTCCCGCAGGTCGGGCACGATTTCCGGGACCAGGTCGAGTGCCTGTGCGGCCGGTTCGATCGTGCGCCGGGCACGTCGTTGCGGCGAACAGAACAACGCGTCCGGTTTCACCCGGCGGGCGTACGCGGCCAGCGCGTCCGCCTGGCGGATCCCCTCGTCGGTCAGGTCTACCTCGCTAGTGCCCGCGTAGCGGTTCTCCGCGTGCCATTCGGTCTGCCCGTGCCTGGCCAGCAGCAGCCGTGCGCCCACTCGTGCCCTCCTGGTGTGAACACTCTTGCGAACTTCTCATCATCGCTGTTAACTTAACATTGCTCGTGTGAAACGGGCTCGCTCTCTGAAGGGATCTGGTGGATGACGCTCGACGCGGTGGTGTTCGACCTCGACGGTGTCCTGGTGGACAGTGAACACCTCTGGGAGGAGAACTGGGTCGCTTTCGCCGCTCGCCACCAGGTCGAGTGGACGGCGGAAGACACGGCCTCGGTGCAAGGCATGAGCGCGCCCGAATGGGCCGGCTATCTCGCGCGCCGGTGCGGCGTGCCGGACCAGGCGGCGGAGGTGGAGCGCGCGGTGGTCGACGGCATGATCGCCTCGATCGACGCGGGCGAGGCGCCGTTGCTTCCCGGCGCGGGCGCGATGGTGCGCGAGGTCAGCGAACGGGTACCGGTCGCGCTCGCGTCGTCGGCCGCCCGCCGGGTGATCGACGCGGTGCTCGAAAAGCACCAGCTCACCGCCGAGTTCACCGCGACGGTGTCCAGCGCCGAGGTCGCGCGGGGCAAGCCGAATCCGGACGTGTACCTGGAGGCGGCGGCCCGGCTCGGGAAATCGGGAAGCGAATGCCTCGGGGTCGAGGACTCCAGCAACGGCATCCGGGCGGCGGCCGCGGCCGGGCTCACCGTGATCGCGCTGCCCAACCCCACGTACCCGCCGAAGCCGGACGCGCTGGAGCTGGCCAGCGCGGTGGCCGAGAGCAATGACGACGTCCGACTGAAGCTCCTGGCCTATCTGGCCGGCGAGCCGGTGGCTGCGAAGGACTGAACCATGACCACCTTGGGTTCCCCGGACACGTTCAAGCGGCAGTGGCTGGACGGGTTCGTCACCGCGTACGGCCGCACCGTTCAGAAGGTGCCGGACGCTTACGGCGTCGTGCGCCGCGAGGCTCCGGAGAGCCCGAAGGTCGCGGTCGTGATCGGCGGCGGATGCGGGCACTATCCGGCGTTCGCCGGCCTCGTCGGCCCTGGCCTGGCGGACGGCGCGGTCGTCGGCGACGTGTTCACGAGCCCGAGCGCCGAACAGGTCTACCGCACGGCGCGGGCGGCGGACAACGGTGCCGGCGTGCTGTTCGGGTTCGGCAATTACCAGGGTGACGTGCTCCATTTCGGACTCGCCGCGCGCAGGCTGGCGGCTGAGGGCATTCCGAGCCGCACCATTCTGGTCACCGACGACATCGCGAGCGGCCCGGCGACCGCACCGGAGCGACGCCGTGGCGTGGCGGGCGATTTCCTGGTCTTCAAGATCGCGGGCGCGGCGGCGGAACGCGGCTACGATCTCGACGCGGTGTACGAGGTCGCGGAGAAGGCGAACGCGCGCACGCGCACGTTCGGGGTCGCGTTCGGCGGCTGCACGCTGCCTGGCGCGGACGCGCCCCTGTTCACGGTCGCGGAGCAGGAAATGGAGCTGGGCCTCGGAATTCACGGTGAACCGGGCGTGCGCACGGTGGGCCGGTTGTCCGCGACGGAGCTGGCCGACGAACTGGTCGACGGTCTCCTGCCGGAGCTGCCGGACGGGGACGGCCGGGTGGTCGTGCTGGTGAACGGGCTCGGCCGCACCAAATACGAGGAAATGTTCGTCACCTACCCCCGCGTGCACGAGCGGCTCGCCCAAGCCGGGCTGAGCCCAGTGCATTCCGAGGTCGGGGAGTTCGTCACGTCGCTCGACATGGCCGGGGTTTCGCTGTCGATCCTGGTGCTGGACGACGAATTGGCCGAGCTGTACGCCGCGCCCTGCGACACCCCGGGCTACCGCAGCAGCGGGGCCGAGCTGGCCACGGTCGAGCTCGAGTCCACAGTGGACGAGCTGCTGGCCGAGGAGGCCGCCGGGACCAGTGTGGTCGACCGGGTGCTCACCGCCGCGTTGCGCAGCATCGAGGAAAACGAGGCCGAGCTGGGCAGGCTCGACGCGGTGGCCGCGGACGGGGACCACGGGCTCGGCATGACCCGCGGGATGCGCGCCGCCGTCGCGGCCGCGCGGCGCGAGCCGGACACGGTTTCCGGTGCGCTGCTGGCTGCTGGCACCGCGTTCGCCGACGCGGCCGGTGGTGCCTCAGGCGCGCTGTACGGCGTGCTGCTGGCGGAAACCGGTGCCGGCCTGAGCGGTGCCGCGGCCAAGGACATCAGCACGGCGATGCTCGCCGACGCGGTCGACGGCGCGGTGCGCGCGTTCTGCGAGCTGGGCAAGGCTGAACTCGGCGACAAGACGATGCTCGACGCGATCGAGCCGTTCCGGGCCACGCTGCGGGAGCAGGCGGGTTCGGAAGTAATGCAGGCATGGCGGAAGGCCGCTGGAGCCGCGGTCGTAGCCGCGCAGGAGACCGCGCGGTTGCGTCCGGCGAAGGGACGCGCGGCGCGGCTCGCGCAACGGAGCGAGGGGCATCCGGACCCGGGTGCGGTGTCGTTCTCGCTGCTGGTCGCGGCAGTCGGCGAGGAGCTGGAAAGGAGCGCGGACTGATGCGCATCGTGGTGGCGGCGGACAACGCCGGGGTCGAACTCAAGAATCAGCTGCGCGACCTGCTGCGGGTCGACGAACGAGTCACCGAGGTCACCGACCTCGGCGTACCCGACGCGGCGGACGACCGGGCGTACCCGTTACTGGGGCTGGCCGCGGCGGAAGCGATCGCCCGCGGCGAAGCGGACCGCGGCGTCCTGGTCTGCGGCACCGGAATCGGCATGGCGATCTCGGCGAACAAGGTGCCTGGCGTGCGGGCGACGGTCGCGCACGATTCGTACTCCGCCGAGCGGTCGATCAAATCGAACGATTGCCAGGTGATCACCTTCGGAGCGCGGGCGATCGGCCCGGAGGTGGCGAAGAAGATCGTGGCCGAGTGGGTCGGCTACCGCTTCGATCCCGAGTCGGCCAGCGCCACCAAGGTCGCGCACATCACCGAATACGAGAACGCCCACTGACCTAGGCGCCCGTCGTGGCGCACAATCGGCACAGAGCGAGTGAGGGAGCAGAGTTGCACATTCTCGCTGCGGGAGACCACTTCGTCAGCCCCGGCCTGCTGGCCGGAGCCGTCCGCGCGGAACTCGGCGGCGGCCACGAGGTCGCCGAGCTGACGCTGCCGTGGCCGGTCGAGCCGTTCGGGCCGGTCGGCAACGTGCTGGAGGCCAGCGGTACCGAAGACCAGGTGATCGAGGCACTCGCCGGTGCCGAGGCCGTCGTCACGCAGATGGCTCCGTTCACCAAGAAGGTCTTCGCCGCCGCGCCGGAGCTCAAGCTCGTGTCGGTGTGCCGCGGCGGACCGGTGAACGTCGACCTCGCCGCCGCCACCGAGGCGGGAGTCGCCGTCACCTACGCGCCGGGACGCAACGCGGGCGCGGCGGCCGAGTTTGCGGTCGGCATGATCCTCGCCGCGATGCGGCGGATCTCCACGTCCTCGGCCGAACTGCTCGCCGGTACCTGGCGCGGCGACTACTACGCCTACGACCAGGCCGGACTGGAGCTGGGCGGCAGCACGGTCGGGCTCGTCGGGTACGGCGCGATCGGTTCCCGGGTCACGAAGGTGCTCGTCGCGTTCGGGGCGAATGTCCTAGTGGCTGACCCGTATGCCGACCGTGCCGCGGTGGAAGCCGACGGTGCGCAGCTTGTGGAGCTGGACGAGCTGCTGCGGCAGAGCCGCGTCGTGAGCTTGCACGCGCGGCTCACCGAAGAAACCCGGCACCTCATCGACGCGAGCAAGCTTGCCCTGCTGCCGGAAGGCGCGGTGCTCGTGAACACCGCTCGCGGTGGTCTGCTCGATTACGCGCCGCTGCCCGAAGCCCTGCGTTCCGGCCGCCTCGGCGCGCTCGCCCTCGACGTTTACGACATCGAGCCGCCGCCAGCGGACTGGGCGTTGCGCGATGCGCCCAACGTCATCGCGACCCCGCATCTCGCCGGCGCGAGCAAGCAGACAGCGGAGCGGGCCGCCACGATCGTCGCCGCGGAAGTCGGCCGCTACGCGCGTGGCGAGCAGCTGGCCAACCTCGCGAATCCCGAGGTGCTGGAGCGACGGCCGTGATTGTCGGGGTCGACATCGGGACGTCGCTCACCAAGGCCGTGGTGTTCGACGACGACGGCAGCTCGATCGCGAGCGCGTGCACCCCGTCCGAGGTACACCACCTTCCGGGCGGCCGGGTCGAGCAGGATCTCGACCAGGTCGTCGGCACGGTCGCGACGGTAGTGCGCGAGGTCGCGGCCGCACTTCCTGAGCCGGTGTCCGCGTTGGCGTTGACCGGACAGGGCGACGGGCTCTGGCTCCGCGACGAGGCAGGAACCGCGGTGCATCCGGCCATCTCGTGGCTCGACGGCCGGGCGAACACGGTGCTCGCGAAATGGCAGGCCGACGGCGTGACCGCGGAAGTCTTCCGCCGCACCGGTTCCGGCATGTTCCCCGGCTGTACCGCGGCCATCATGTCCTATTTGGACACCCATGAGCCCGAGGTGCTCGACCGGGCCGCGGTGGCCGGATACTGCGTGGACGCGGTGTTGCAGCGGCTCACCGGCGAGATCACGGTCGACGTTTCGGACGCGTCGCTGCCGTTCCTGAACCCGGCCACCCGCAGCTACGACGACGGCGCGATCGCGGCCTGCGGGCTGAGCCATCGCCGGTCGTTGCTCGCGAACCCCGCTCCGCCGAAGTCGGTGTTCCGGCTCGACCGGCGCGGTGCCGAATTGCTCGGGCTGCCGGTGGGATTGCCGGTCACCGCTGGCCCCTTCGACCTGCCGGCCAGCGCGATCGGTGCTGGCGTACGGAAACCAGGCGACGGCATCCTCACCGCCGGGACCACGCTCGCCTGCCAGGTGCTCACCTCCGACCCCACGTTCGACCCCGAGGCCGAACCCGCGGGCATGTTCCTGTGCACGCCCGACGAGAACGAGTACTTGCACGCGATGCCCGCGATGGTCGGTACTGCGGGGATCGATTGGGCCTGCGAGTTGCTGGGCATCAGCGTCGAGCAAATCGACCCGCTGCTGGCGAGCAGCGCACCAGGTGCTCGCGGGGTCCGCGCACTGCCGTTCCTCTCCGTCTCGGGTGAACGCGCCCCGTTCGTCGACGCCGGTGCGCGTGCACAGTTCTCCGGGCTGAGCCTGGAAACCGGCCGCGCCGACCTGGTCCGCGCGCTGTGCGAGTCGATCGCGTACGCCGCCCGGCATTGCTTCGAGGCAGCCGGTCTGTCCGGACAGCTCTACGCCTGCGGCGGAGGAGTCCGTTCGCCCGAATGGCTGCAGATTTTCGCCGACGTTCTCGGCCGTCCGGTCGTGATCCCGAGCGATCCCGGCGTCGGTGCCCGCGGTGCCGTGCTGACCGCCGCGGACGCGCTGGGAACGCCGTACGATCGCGATCGCTGGGCCGCGAACTCGCGAGCGGTCGAGGCCCGGCCCGAGAATGTGGCCGATTACGAGCGCGGTTACGCCGACTACCAGGCTTCCCTGTCTGCCGCGCGCGGACTGTGGAGGCTGTGAATGATCCTGGAGAACGAGCGTGCCGCGGTATGCGAGTACGCCCGCCGCCTGACCGCGGACGGTTTGGTCGTCGGCACGTCCGGCAATGTGTCCGCGCGGTCCGGCGAGCTGGTCGCGGTAACCCCGACCGGTGTCGACTACGCCGACCTCACGCCCGCCGACATCCCAGTCGTGGACCTCGAAGGCAAGCTCGCGGACGGTGCGTTGAAACCGACGAGCGAACTGCCGATGCACCTGGCCGTGTACACCCGGGCGAAGGATCCGGAGTCCGCCCCGGTGAACGCGGTCGTGCACACGCATTCGGTACACGCCACCGCAGTGTCCACTTTGGTCACTGAAGTACCGCCGATCCACTACATGCTCGCAGCGATCGGCCCGACGGCCCGAGTGGCACCGTACGCGACGTATGGCACCACCGAACTCGCCGACGCGATGCTGCAAGCCCTGGATGCCCGCCGAGGCTGTCTCCTGGCCAACCACGGCACGATCACCTATGGCGACTCGTTGCCGAGTGCGTACAGCCGGGCTCAGCAGCTGGAGTGGGTCTGCCAGGTGTGGCTGACGGCGCGGTCCGCCGGTACTCCGAAGCTGTTGCCTGCTGCGGAAATCGAGCACGTGGTGGAAAAGCTGAAGGGATACGGTCAGCGCTGACCTGATCAGGGCGACGGTCTGCCCGCCTGGCCCTCCCTGCCCTGGCGCACGTCCGGGCTGCGGCGGGGCGGCCTGCGGCGGGTAAGTGTTCCGCGGCAAACGGATCCCGAGCACTCCCGCGAGCAACGGCGCGGGGAGAGGTTCACGGCAGCGGTATGAGCGCCCCCATGCCCGCCCGCGCGAACTGCGTCGCCAGCCGTTGCGGCAATGGGTTCGGGTACAGAATGATCGACGCGAACGGCGACGGCGTGTACCCGGCTCCGCCGTTGCTCTGTAAGTGCACGCTGACATGCACGTTGCGGTCCGCGGGAATCTCGAACGACACCGCGCCCCAGGAAACGACGTACTGCCGCCCGTCGATCCCCGCGAACGGGATGAACGCGCCCGCGTGGAAAACATGGGTGGAAATGTCGATCGTGAGCAACCGCCGCGGTCCGTCGTGCGAGTCGACGTACGGGATCACGTTCGGGGTGGAAGCCAGATCTGGCGGCTCGGTCGGGTCGGTCATTGTCTCCGGGCCTTCCGTTAGGCAACAGGACGAAGCCTACCCTCGGCAGGCTCCCCGCCGGAGCGCTTCACAAACGCCGATCCCACCACGGCCCGGGACCGGCATGGGGATCCGGGAACGTTCTCCGGCAAGGAACGGAGCGCGTGCTCTAGCTGGTCGCGAGCGTCAATCGGATCGCGACAGGGGTAATCCCCAACGGCCAGGCTGGCGAAGGAAGTCCGGTTAACGCTGCAGCGCTGGCCCAACGTGCCCGGCCCTAAGCGGGCGGCATGTCCCTGGGTTACGTACATTCTGCCGAAGCAGACCGGCCGCTCCGCAAGATCAGAACTGGTAATACAGGAATGGGCTGAAAGTCCCCGTAGCCACCAAGATCGCCGCGTAAACCAGGCCCACCGTCATGACCCCGATGCGCAGCGCGGTCGCTCCGCGGGTTCGGGACGATTCCAGCAGCGGGCCGGTCACCGGGTGCGCCGGGAGGATGAACACGATCAGCGCCAGCAGCAGGATCACCATCCGCTGGTTCGTCAGCGCGCTCCCCACGACGTCGCCCAGACCGCCGAAGTCCGGGATCAGCATGTGGCCGATCATCGACAACGCGTGGCCGAGGTCGGCCGAACGGAAGAAGACCCAGCCGAACACGACCAGGACCAGCGTCAGCAAGCGGCGGGCGACGCGGGCGACTGGGCTGGCCGGGGCGTCGCCGAGGTGGAAGCGGCGTTCGATGACCAGCAGTGCGCCGTGGTAGCAGCCCCAGATCAGGAACGTCCATTGCGCGCCGTGCCAGAAACCGGTCAGCACGAAGACGATCGACAGGTTCCGGTACGTCCTTCCGGCGCCTGAACGGTTGCCGCCCAGCGGGATGTAGACGTAGTCGCGGAACCAGCGGGACAGCGACATGTGCCAGCGCCGCCAGAACTCCGTGATCGTCACCGACGAGTACGGTCGGGCGAAGTTTTCCGGCAGCCGGAAGCCGAGCATGCGGCCGAGGCCGATCGCCATGTCCGAGTAGCCGGAGAAGTCGAAGAACAACTGCAGGGTGTAGCCGATCGCGCCGAGCCAGGCCGTCGTGAACGTCATCTGGTTCGGCGGGGTCGAGAAGCAGGCCTCGACCATCGGGCTGAGCGAGTCGGCGATGATCGACTTCTTGCACAGGCCCAGCGCGAACCTCGGGAAACCCGCGGCGATGTCGTCCAACCGGTGCGAACGGCGCTGCGGCAGCTGGTCGGCGATCTCCCGGTACCGCACGATGGGACCCGCCACCAGCTGCGGGAACATCGCGATGTACGCGGCGAAGGACACCGGGTTGCGCAGCGCGTGCCGCTCGCCGCGGTAGATGTCCACCACGTACGAGATGTGGTGGAAGGTGTAGAAGGAAATGCCGATCGGCACCACGATGTTCGCGACGCCCAGGTCTCCGCCGAACCAATGCGCGACGGCCGCGATCTGCTGCGTCGCGAAACCGGCGTACTTCCAGATGACGAGGACGAGGACGTCGAGCGTGATGACGCCGATCAGGATCCGTTTCCGGCGCGTGCCGCGGACGTCCCACGGACTCGGTTCCAGCGCCGGTCCGGCCAGGAAGTTCACCGTCATGCAGAGCAGCAGCAGGAACAGGTACGGGCCGGCCCCGATTGTGTAGAACAGCAGGCTCGCGACCGCGACGATGCCGTTGCGCCAGCTGCGCGGGCACACCAGGACCGCGATCAGCACCGCGGGCATGAAGTACCACAAGAACAGCGGTGAAACGAACGACATCGGTGACGGACCCCCTCGGTTCCGGAGGAGACCTTAGCCCGAGCGGGTGGCTTCGCGGGGCGATGCCCGACGGATCACAGCACGAATCACCGAGGGTGACGGATTTGGGGGATTTCGTCCCCTCGCGACGGCGCGGAGGGCGGGTGTTGAGGTGCGGCGGCGGGCGGCGCTGGGAAACAGAACAGGCGAGTGGGGCTGCGCGGCGAGCTGATCTGTGCGGAAAGCCGAGGAATCGAGGGCTCGGACGGGAAACGACGGCGTCAAAGACCCAGCGACGGGGTCTTGCGGCTAGGCGGGAGGCCGGGCAGCCGAAATGCGAAACCTGGCGTAGTGATCGGTGCGGAGGACCGGCGATGTCAGCGCGGTGTTACCCGCGGCCCGGCGACAGGGCCACCGCACTCGCCCAAGCTGAGTTACCGGTCAAGCCGCCCCGGCTCAGTCGGTGATCCGGTCCAGCCACTCGCCCATCAACGCCTTCTCCGCCGCACTCAGCCCCGTGACCTGGGGCAATACCGCGCGCAACGCCGTGGCCGCGGCGGCTGGTCCTGGTGTTCGGGAGACCGGCCGGTCCGTGCTGATCGCGGCGAGCACCGCTTCCCGGGCCGTGGTCGACACCGTCAGGTCTCGGGACTCCGGCGGGGTCGAGATCAGGCTGAGCGTCGCCCCCGAGCCGGCGGCGTGGATCAACGCCGACGCGAGGGGCTCCGGCACTCGGAGCCGTCCGGCTGCCGCGACTCGGCGGACTCGCGCGGCCAAGATCTCCAGGGCCTTGTCCAGCGCGGGGGAAGGGCCGGGCCGGGTGAGCATCAGCCGGTACAGCGCGGGGTTGGCCAGGCCGAACTCCAGATGCTGGTCCCAGCCTCGCCGCAAGTCCTCCAGTGGGTCGTCCGCGGGCGGCTGGGCGGTTTTCGCCTCCAGGTAATCGGCGTAGCCCTGGACGGTGATGGCGTCGAGCAAGCCGTCCTTGTCGCCGAAAAGCCGATAAATCGTCGGCGGCTGGGCGCCTGCCGCCGAGCTCACCGCGCGGGTCGACACCGCGTCCGGGCCGCCGGTGGCCAGCAGGTCCAGGGCGGCCCGGATGATGCGGGCGCGGGTGTCGTCGGGCATGTTATCGACGATAACAGGCCGGTGCTTCCACCGGTAAACCGTCAGATGCGTCCGGCGATCCGGCGGCGGCGGGCGACCTCGGCCAGCAGCACTCCGGCGGCGACCGAGGCGTTCAGCGATTCCACTCCGGCTGCCATCGGGATCGACACCGTCGCGTCGCATGTCTCGCGGACGAGCCGGGAGAGGCCGCGGCCTTCCGAGCCGAGCACGACGACCAGCGGGTCCGCGGCCAGGTCGAGCGAGTCGATGTCGACCGTCCCGTCGGCGTCGAGGCCGACGATCATCAGGCCCTCCGAAGCCCACGCACGCAGCTGGCGCGTGAGGTTCGTGGCGACCGCGATCGGCAGTTTCGCCGCGGTCCCGGCGCTCGTGCGCCACGCGACCGCGGTCATCCCGGCGCTGCGGCGTTCCGGCAGCAGCACGCCCTGCGCACCGAACGCCGCCGCGGAGCGGATCACCGCGCCCAGGTTGCGCGGGTCGGTGACGCCGTCGAGCGCGACGAACAGCGGGGTGTTGCCCGAGTCGCGCGCGGCCTGCATCAGGTCGTCCGGGTGCGCGTACTCGAACGGCGGCACCTGCAGGCCGAGCCCCTGGTGCATCGCCCGGTTGGTCTTGCGGTCCAGTTCCTCGCGCGGGATCTCCAGGATCGAGATGCCCTTGTCGCCGGCCAGCCGGACGGCCTCGTTGACCCGGTCGTCGATGTCGATGTTGAGCGCGACGTACAGCGCCGTGCCCGGCACGTCCGCGCGCAGTGCCTCGACGACCGGGTTGCGGCCGGCGATCAGCTCCGGCCGGTCGGCCTTCTTCTGCCGGGCCTGGTCGCGCTTGCTGGCGGCGTTGGCAGCGCGGTACGCCTTGTGGCCGGGGCGGTCCTCAGCCCGCGGCGTCGGGCCCTTGCCCTCGAGCGCCTTGCGTCGCTGCCCGCCCGAACCGACGACGGCACCCTTCTTGGTGCCGGCCTTCCGGATGGCACCTTTGCGCTGTGAGTTGCCTGCCATGAGTCCTCAATCTCTGCTGCCGCGAGGAGGTCAGGAGTTCCTGACCGTCCACTGCGGACCGTTCGGGGTGTCTTCCACCGCGATCCCCGCCGCCACGAGACGGTCGCGGGCGGCGTCCGCGCGGGCGAAGTCCTTCGCCGCACGGGCCTCCTGGCGTTCGGCCAGCAGGGCTTCCACGAGCGTGCCCAGCGCGTCGCGGACGGGAGTGTCCGAGCCGCCGTCCGCCCAGTCCGGCGACAGCGGGTCGAGGCCGAGCACGCCGGTCATCCCGCGGACCGTGCCGGCCAATTCGAGCGCCTTCGTGGTGTCGCCGCCGTCGAGGGCGGCGTTACCGTCGCGGACCGTGTTGTGCACCACGGCGAACGCGGCCGGGGTGGCCAGGTCGTCGTCCATCGCCGCGGCGAACTCCGCCGGCACCTCGCCGACCGGAACCGGACCGGCCGACTCCGCCCGGCGCAGGAACGCCTCGATCCGCCGGTACCCCTGGGCGGCTTCGGAAACCGCGCCGTCGGAGTACTCGACCGTGGACCGGTAGTGCGGCTGCACGAGGTAGTAGCGCAGTTCGGGCGCGCGGTAGCGCTCCAGCATCGCCGGGATCGAAACCGTGTTGCCCAGCGACTTCGACATCTTCTCGCCGGACATGGTCACCCACGCGTTGTGCAGCCAGTAGCGGGCGAACCCGTCGCCCGCCGCGTTCGACTGCGCGCGTTCGTTCTCGTGGTGCGGGAACACCAGGTCGACGCCGCCGCCGTGGATGTCGAACTCGGCGCCGAGGTAGTTGGTCGCCATCGCCGAGCATTCGAGGTGCCAACCAGGCCGCCCGTCGCCCCACGGCGTGGGCCACGAGGGCTCGCCCGGCTTCGCGCTCTTCCACAGGGTGAAGTCGCGCGAATCACGCTTGCCGCGGGTCGGCGTCTCGCCCTGCTGGACCTCGTCGAGCTGCTGGCCCGACAGCGTGCCGTACTCCGGGAACGACTTGACCGAGAAGTACACGTCGCCGTCGACGGCGTACGCGTGCCCGGCCTCGATCAGCCGCTCCATCAGCTGGACCATCTGCGTGACGTGCCCGGTCGCGCGCGGCGTGACCGACGGCGGAAGGCAGCCGAGGTCGTCGTACGCCTTCTCGAACGCCCGCTCGTGCGTCGCCGCCCACTCCCACCACGGCCGGCCTGCCTCGGCGGCCTTGGCGAGGATCTTGTCGTCGATGTCGGTGACGTTGCGGACCAGCAGCACGTCGAGTCCACTGTGGAGCAGCCAGCGGCGCAGCACGTCGTAATTCAGCATGCCTCGGACGTGCCCGATATGCGGTACTCCCTGCACAGTGGCCCCACACACGTAGATCGACGCCGTTCCGCTGCGGACGGGAGTGAACTCCCGAGGGGCACGGGTCGCGGTGTCGTACAGGTGCAAAGCCACGAGGTAAAGGGTACCGGGGCCGGCCCGGGCAACTGTGGGGGACGTCGCAGGACGTCAGAGCACGCCGTGCTCCCGCAGCACGCCCAGCAGCGCGTCCGGCCGCTGCGCGGTGGGCAGCGGGTCGACCAGGGCGAACTGGCAGCCCAGCGCCCGGGCGCCGCCGTCGGCCTCCTCGCTGTCGCCGACCATCAGCGTCTCCTCGGCGCGCACGCCGAGCCCATTGATCGCCGCCTGGAAGATCTCCGGCTCCGGCTTCACCGCTCCGACCTCGAAGGACAGGGTGAACTCGGCGACGTGCGCGTCCCAGCCGCGCTGGCCGAACGCGGGCCGGATGTCGAACGCGATGTTGCTCAGCACGCCCGCCTTGCGCCCGCTGCTCGCGACCGCCTTGAGCGCGGCCTCGGTGTCCGGGTACGGCGTCCACTGGTCCGGCGTGATGAGCTGCGTGTACAGCGCCTCGGCCTGCTCGCGCCGGGGAACGCCGGACAGCCGCAGCACCTCCAGGTACACCTTGCGGTGCAGCGCCGGGTCGCGGTCGCGGTTGTGCCAGGCGTACAGGTGCTCCTCGTCCAGTTCGACGGACTGCTCGACCGGCGCGGTCATCCGCCGCATCAGCTCGGTCTGCGCTTCGACGTCGAGCGCCTCGCCGTCGTCGTCGCGAACGTCGTCGAGCCAGCCGTCCTGCTGCTCGAGCCGGAAAAGAGTGCCGGAGAAGTCGAACAACACCGCGTTGATGGCCACGCACCAACCTTATCGGGAGCACGGGGTGCGCCGCCGCCCGTTTGTGGCGTCCCGCTCAGCCGGCCGGGACGAACAGCTGCCCGCCGCGGAAAAGCCAAACCGCGTCGCGGAAGCCAGTACGGATCTTCGCCCGGCAAGGAGAAATTGTTATCCGGATTCCGATGTTCGGCTGTCCGGAAAAGCGCGGCACCGATTCTCCGGAATGCGCGAGTTCCGATCAGTCGCGAATCAGAAGCGCCGTCGCGACCGCCGCGATGCCCTCGCCGCGTCCGGTGAGCCCGAGCCCGTCCGATGTCGTGCCGGAAACACTCACCGGTCCGCCGACGGCGTCGCTGAGCACCCGCTGCGCCTCGTCGCGCCGCTTCCCGATCCGCGGGTGATTGCCGATGACCTGCACGGTCGCGTTCGCTACCTGCCACCCTTCGGCCCGCAGCAACGCACGCACCTCGACGAGCATGTCGGCACCGTGCGCGCCGTCCATGCGCGGATCGCCGGTGCCGAATACCGCGCCGAGATCGCCGAGCCCGGCGGCGGACAGCAGGGCGTCGCACAGCGCGTGTGCCGCGACATCGCCGTCCGAATGGCCCGCGCAGCCGTCGACTCCCGGCCACTGCAGGCCGGCCATCCAGCATTCGCGTCCCGGCTCGATCGGATGGACGTCGACGCCGTTGCCTACCCGCAGATCGGTCACAGGGGATCCTCTCGGTCCCCGCCGGCGACGAGCGCCTCGGCGAGGGTCAGTTCGAAGGCGCTCGCGACGCGCATCGCGTCCGGATCGCCGGGGACGACGGCCGCGCCCGCGGTGTCGGCGAGACCGGGGTCCGCAGAATCGGCGAGTGCGGAACGGAAAGCGGAAAGGGAAAAACCAACCGGGGTCTGCGCGCTGCGGAGACCGTCGCGATCGACCGTGGCGGTGACGATTCCGGATTCGTCGGTGGTTTTCACCGTGTCGGACATCGGCAGCACCGGGACCGCTACGGGCGCTCCGTCCCGGACCGCGGCCAGCACCTGCCGGACCGTCCGTTGTGGAGTGAACGCCCGCAGCGCGTCGTGCACCAGCACGACGGCGTCCGGGGAAAGCAGCGGCTCGACGGCGGCGAACACCTGCCGGAGCGAAGGCCCGGGAACGACCCGGCAATCGAGGCCGCGCAGGGCCTCGGAAAAAGACTTCGCACACCGCTCGGGGGCTGCGGCGACCACCAGATCGATCTCCGGTGGGCCGAGCAGCCCCCGCACGGTGTGCGTGAGTAGTGCTGCACCACCGACCGCCGTGAGCGCGAGCTCCGGATCGGCCGGACGGTGCGCGACAGTCACGAACGCGACGCTGTGCACCTGTGGGTTCATCAGGTCGTGATCGTAGGGAACCGGTTGCCGCGGGGGCGAACCGGAGGACCCGGGGTCAGACCGTCGCGGTCTCCAGGACCTCGTCGAGGAGCGTTTCCGCCTTGCCCTCGTCGGTGCCCTCCGCGAGCGCGAGCTCGCTGACCAGGATTTGCCGTGCCTTCGCCAGCATGCGTTTCTCGCCGGCTGAAAGTCCGCGGTCCTTTTCTCGCCGCCAGAGGTCGCGCACCACTTCGGCCACCTTGTTCACATCGCCGGAGGCGAGTTTCTCCAGGTTGGCCTTGTACCGCCGAGACCAGTTCGTGGGCTCTTCGGTGTGCGGAGCACGCAGAACATCGAAGACCTTGTCCAGTCCCTCTTGCCCGACGACATCGCGCACGCCGACGATCTCGGCGTTGTCCGCGGGCACGCGAACCGTAAGATCCCCTTGCGCGACTTTGAGGACGAGGTACTTCTTTTCCTCGCCCTTGATCACGCGGGTCTCGATGGCTTCGATGAGTGCGGCACCGTGGTGCGGGTAGACGACGGTCTCTCCGACCTTGAAAACCATGTGTCCTCTGCCCCTTTCGCTGACTCCATCCTATCACGGCTGTTCGGCGGCCACCTAGCGGCCCGGGATCGTCGTCGCAGGTCAGCGGCTTGGGCGGGGCTTGACAAACCGGTTTTCGCCGTGCTCATGCAGGTGAGCCGACGACGCCCCGACCGGCGCTGCGGGATCCTTTGTGGACGGTCGATCGACCGGGAACGCAGACCGGTTCCGCGCGCGGGAAACCGCCCGGCTAGTCTTCGGGAAGGACGAGGCCGTGAAAGGGAAGGACTCTGACGTGAGGCTGCAGAATCGCCGCGTGCTCGGCGCAGGCGTGTCGGCGCTCGGCGCCGCACTCGTGCTCGCCGGTTGCGGAGCCGGTCAGATCACCCAGACCGACACCCAGCAGCCCGCCGTCAACGGCACTTACGCCCAGGTGAAGACGATCGTGCTGCGCAACGCCGCGGTGCAGTACCCGGCCCAGGGCCCCGGCTACGCGGCCGGTTCGCCCGCCCCGCTCACGCTCACCATCGTCAACCAGGGGCAGAAGGACGACAAGCTGGTGTCGGTGACGTCGGACGCGACCTCCGGCCCCGCGCAGATCTCCGGGGACTCGGCGATCGTCGCCGGGCACTCCCTCGTGATCGGCCCGGCGGCCCCGGTCGAGCAGGGCGCCCCGGCGCAGCCGGAGTCGGCGAACAGCACCCCGGCGTCCGAGTCGAACCCGGCGGCCAGCGGCGCGCCGAGCTCCGCCCCGGGCAGCTCGTCGAGCTCCGCCCCCGGCACGGCTTCGAGCGTGCCGCAGGCGGGCGAGAACGGCGGTGCGGCGAGCCAGGTCGGCACCGGCAAGGTCGTGCTGCCGGGCCTCAAGCAGCCGCTGTGGCCGGGCGCGACGATCAAGGTCACCTTCACCTTCCAGAACGCCGGCCCGATCGTGGTCGAGCTGCCGGTCGCCGCGCCGGCGCACACCGCGTCCTGACCGCGTCGCCGCGATTTCTGTCGGTGCCCGCCGATAGCCTCGCGGCGTGGTGAAGAAGACCAGCACCGTCCACCGGTGCGCGGAATGCGGGTACGAAACGGCGAAGTGGGTCGGTCGCTGCCCGGAATGCCAGGCGTGGGGCACGCTCGAGGAGCGCGGCTCCGCGAAACCGGCGATCGCGCGGGTGGCCGCCGGAGCGCCGAGCGCGCCCGCGCGGCCGATCGCCGAGGTCGACGTCGAGGCGGCCCGCGCGAAGGCCACCGGCGTGCCGGAGCTGGACCGGGTGCTCGGCGGCGGCCTCGTGCCCGGCGCGGTCGCGCTGCTGGCCGGGGAACCCGGGGTCGGCAAGTCCACGCTGCTGCTCGAGGTCGCCTATCAATGGGCGGTCACCGCCGGGCGTTCGCTGTACGTCACCGGCGAGGAGTCCGCGGGCCAGGTCCGGCTGCGCGCCGAGCGCACCGGCAACGTGCACGGTGAGATGTTTCTCGCGGCCGAGAGCGATCTGTCCGCGATCCTGGGGCACGTCGACGCGGTGAAGCCGGGCGTGCTGATCGTCGATTCGGTCCAGACCATGGCATCGCCGCAGGTCGAGGGCTCGCCGGGCGGGGTCACGCAGGTCCGCGCGGTCACCGCCGGGCTCGTCGCGCTCGCGAAGGAGCGCGGTCTGCCGGTCGTGCTCGTGGGACATGTCACGAAAGACGGTTCGGTCGCCGGTCCGCGCGTGCTGGAGCACCTGGTGGACGTGGTGCTGCAGTTCGAGGGCGACAAGCATTCCACGCTGCGGATGGTGCGCGGCATCAAGAACCGGTTCGGCGCGGCCGACGAGATCGGCTGTTTCGAGCTCACCGAGGAAGGCATCGTCGGCGTGCCCGACCCGTCCGGGCTGTTCCTGAGCCGGACGGCGGAGCCGGTGCCGGGCACCGCGGTTACGGTCGCGGTCGAGGGGAAACGGCCGCTGCTGGGCGAGGTGCAGGCACTGGTGTCGAGCAGCGGCATGCCGCAGCCGAGGCGCGCGGTGAGCGGACTCGATTCGGCGCGGGTCGCGATGGTGCTCGCCGTGATGGAGAAACGCGGCCGGATGAAACTGGGCGACAAGGACGTCTACGTCGCCACGGTCGGCGGCATGAAGATCACCGAGCCCGCTATCGACCTGGCCTTGGTGCTCGCGCTCACCTCGTCCCTGCATGACGTCGCCCTGTCCCCGCGCTTGGTGGCCGTCGGCGAAGTCGGGCTGGCGGGCGAGATCCGGCGGGTGCCGAACGTGGGGCGACGGCTCGCCGAGGCGGCCCGGCTCGGCTTCACGCACGCGTTGGTGCCGCCGGATTCCGGCAAGCTCCCGGACGGCATCCGGGTGCTGGAAGTGCCCGATGTGGCGAGCGCGCTCAACGCGGCGAGCCACGCGAAATGATCAGTTCCCCGCCTGGCCGGTGGTACTGGGCGATCCCGTGGTAGCTGTGCGCCGCGCGGCCGATGGCGAGTGCGACGGCCGTGGCGAGCCGGCACCACGCAGCTGAACGGTTTTCGTTGCGGGGCAACGGGTTTGGCGTCGGGCCGCCGCGCGGCCTCACCAGATGGGATGGTCGCTGAACTTCTCCAGTGTGCTCACCGACGGCCGCACGAACCAGAGCCCGGCGCTGTAGCCGATCAGGCCGATGGCGAAATTCGCGAACGTCGCGAGCAGTTCGAGGAAGCCGAGCTTGCCGTGGTTGCCCCAGAGGTCCACCAGCGCGGACACTCCCAGCGCGATCAGGCAGCTGACCGAGAGCAGGGTGAAACAGGCGGTCAGCGCCGCCCGCGTGCTGCGGGCCCGGGCGATCACCAGGTAGTCGCCCTGCAGGCAGCGGCGCGCGGACAGCACCACCACGGCGGTGGCGAGCACGGACAGCATCGGCAGCAGCAAGGCGGCGAGCCCGAGCAGGCCGCGCGGCAGGCTGTGCCCGTGCAGCGGACGGTTCACGAGCGCGGTGATCCCGAAAATGAGCAGCGTGCCGATCGCCAGCGAAATCCCGACGACTACGGAGGCGGTGCGTACCCGGGCGGCGAACAGCCTTGGTAACGGGGCGTATTCCGTGGCCTGCTGCCCGTAGTACTGCTTCACCGCACCACCTCCGCGCCGGCAAACCCGAACGAACGTGCAAATGCTCGTGAAGACCACCTTAACGGAATGCGATTCCGGCAAGGCGGCCTTCACGGCACTTGTCACCGAGGCGTGCTAATGGGCTTGCCTGATCAAGCCTTCTCGGCCAGGAGATTCGCGCACCGGATCAGGCCGATGTGCGAGTACGCCTGCGGGTGGTTGCCGAGCGAGCGCTCCGCGACCGGGTCGAACTGCTCGGGCAGCAGCCCGGTCGGGCCCGCCGCGTTGACGATCTGCGCGAACAGCTCCTCGGCCTCGTTGCGCCGCCCGGTGCACAGGTACGCCTCGATCAGCCAGGCCGCGCAGATGTGGAAGCCGCCCTCGCCGCCGGGCAGCCCGTCGTCGCGCCGGTAGCGGTACACCGTCGACCCGCTGCGCAGTTCGGCCTCGATCGCCGTCACCGTCTTCTGGAACCGTTCGTCCGCCGGGTCGATGAGGCCGGTCAGGCCCACGAACAGGGACGCCGCGTCGAGGTCGGTGCCGTCGTAGGCGGTGGTGAACGCCTGCACCTCTTCGTTCCAGCCGTGCTCCAGCACGTCGGCCTTGATCTCGTCGCGCAGCTTCGGCCAGGCTCCCGGGACGTCGCGGCCGTACTCGTCGCCGAGCCGGACCGCGCGGTCGATGGTGACCCAGCACATCACCCGCGAGTAGACCCGGTGGCGCGGCACGTGCCGCTCTTCCCAGATGCCGTGGTCCGGCTCGTTCCAGCGCCGCGTGACGGCCTCGGCCATCGCGCGCACCAGCTGCCAGTCCTCGTCGCGCAGTTCGCCGCGCACCTGCGCCAGCGTGGCGACCAGTTCCACGACCGGACCGAACACGTCGAGCTGCACCTGGTGGTTGGCCAGGTTGCCGACGCGCACCGGCCGCGAACCGGCGTACCCGGGCAGCGATTCGATGACCGCCTCCGCGCCGATGACGCTTCCGGCCAGCGTGTACAGCGGGTGCAGCCGCTCCGGGCCGGCCAGCGTGGCGAGCACGCCGTGCAGCCACTTCAGGTAGCCCTCGGCCTCCTCGTGCGAACCGAGGTGCACCAGTTCGCGCACGGTCATCGCGGCGTCGCGGATCCAGCAGTAGCGGTAGTCCCAGTTGCGGACGCCGCCGATCTCCTCCGGCAGCGACGACGTCGCCGCGGCCAGCACGCCGCCGGTGTCGGTGTTGACCAGTCCGCGCAGGGTGAGCGCGGAACGGCGCACCAGTTCGGTCTGCACGGTCGGAAGCTTGAGCTTCGCCGCCCAGTCGCTCCAGTACCGGCCCGCCCGGTCGCGACGGTCCACTTCGGACAGTTCGTGCGCGGAGAGATCCGTGGTGCCGCACCGCAATTCGAGCACGACCGGCTCCTCCGGCGTCGGCTGGACGAGTGCGGTCGCGGTGTCCTGCAGGCCGTCGGAGGCGATCGACCATTCGACGCCCGGCGAGCGCAGCACGAACGGCTCCGACGTGCCCAGCACGCGCAGGCCCTCGTCCTCGGCGACCAGTTTCACCGGCACGCCGCCGAATTCCGGCCGCGGCGCGAACACGACCTGCGCCACCGCCTCGCCGGAGATCACGCGCACGAGGTCGGTGCGGTGCCCGGGGCTTTCCGGTTCGAGGTAGTCCGTGACGAGCAGCCGCGACCAGCGCGTCTCGACCGTCATCGTGTTCGGCAGGTACCGCTGCCCGAGCGGGAGCCCGTTGCGGTGCGGTTTGATCGAGAAGTGCCCGGCTCCCGGGCCGCCGAGCAGGTCGGCGAACACCGCGGGGGCGTCCGGGCCGGGGTGGCACAGCCAGGTCAGCTTCGCGTCCGGCGTCACCAGCGCGACCGAGCGCTCGTTGGCCAGCAGCGACAGCCGCTCGATCGGCGGCGCGGACTCGCCGTAAAGCCAGTTGCGCCGCTCTTCCAGGAGGAACGCGAGCACCATCGCGACGTCGACGGTGTCGGGCACGCGGTATTCGGCCAGCGATTCGCCGTCGCCGACCTTGATGCCGAGGTCCGGGCCGGCGAGCCGGGCGAACGCCTTCTCGTCGGTGACGTCGTCGCCGAGGAACACCGCCGCGGTGGCCCCGACCTGGTGGCGCAGCGTGTCCAGCGCGTTGCCCTTGTCGGTCTTGACGACCGCCAGCTCGACGACCTCCTTGCCGTCGGTGGTCGTGACGCCTTCCCAGGTCGCCGGGCCCTCGTGCACGGCGGCGAGAACGCGCCGGCCGGCGTTGTGCTCGGCGCGGCGCACGTGCACCGCGATGCTCGCCGGCTTGACCTCGAGCGACACTCCGGGCACGTCGAGCACCAGCTGTTCCAGCTCGTGCTCGAGCCGCCGGTGCAGTGCCTTCGCGTTCTCGTCGAGGGCGTGGATGAAGCCGATGTCGAACTCGGACCCGTGGCTGCCGACCAGGTTCACCTCGGACGGCAGCCGCGACAGGGTCGCGAGGTCGCGCAGGGCCCGGCCGGAGATCACGGCGGTGGTCGTTTCGTGCAGGCCGGCGAGAGATCTCAACGCACCCACGGACTCGGGCAGCGGCCGCGCCTCGTCCGGGTTCGCCGTGATGGGGGCCAACGTGCCGTCGTAGTCGCAGGCGACCAGCAGGCGCGGGGTACGGGCGATCTGCACGATCGCGCGCCGTAGCTCCGCGGGCAACGCCTCGGCGGTCAACACTCCTCCTCAGGAGGTCCAGCGCGGTACGGGGGAGGGGGTCAGTCGGCCGGTTCGGCACCCAGCGCCTGGAGGAACGAACGCGCCCACCGGTCGACGTCGTGGGTGAGGACCTGGCGACGCATGGCGCGCATCCTGCGTCGGCCCTCGGCGGGGTCGAGCGTAATGGCAGCCTCCAACGCGTTCTTCACCCCGTCCAGGTCGTGCGGGTTGACCAGGAAAGCGCTGGTCAGTTCGGCCGCCGCGCCGGCGAACTCGCTGAGCACCAGCGCGCCGCCGAGATCCGGCCGGCACGCGACGTACTCCTTGCAGACGAGATTCATCCCGTCGCGCAGCGGAGTCACCACCATGACGTCGGCCGCGGAGAAGAAGGCGGCCAGCTCGGTGCGGTTCACGGATTGGTGCAAATAGTGCACGACCGGGTGGCCGACTCGGGAGAACTCGCCGTTGATCCGGCCGACCATCTGCTCGATCTCGCCGCGCATCCGCTGGTAGTGCTCGACGCGCTCGCGGCTCGGGGTGGCCAGCTGCACGAACGTGACGTCGTCCGGTTCGAGGCGGCCCTCGTGCAGCAGCTCGTGCAGGGCCTGCAGCCGCAGGTCGATGCCCTTGGTGTAGTCGAGCCGGTCGACGCCGAGCAGGACCGCTTTCGGGTTGCCGAGGTCGCGGCGGATCTGCTTGGCGCGTTCCGCGACGCCCTTGCTGCGGGCGAGCGAGTCGAGCCCGGTCGCGTCGATCGAGATCGGGAACGCGCCGACGCGCACGGTGCGGTCGCCGACCTGCACCATGCCCGGCCGGGACCGGACGCCGACCGCGCCGCGGGTCGGTTCGAGGCCGACCAGCTGCCGGGCCAGCCACAGGAAGTTCTGCGCGCCGCCGGGCCGGTGGAAGCCGATCAGGTCCGCGCCGATCAGGCCGCGCACGATCTCCGCGCGCCACGGGAGCTGCATGAACAGCTCGACCGGCGGGAACGGGATGTGCAGGAAGAACCCGATCCGCAGGTCAGGACGCAGTTCGCGGAGCATCCGGGGCACCAGCTGCAGCTGGTAGTCCTGGATCCACACGGTCGCCCCGTGCGCCGCGACGGCGGCGCTGGCCTCGGCGAACCGGCGGTTGACCTTCACGTAGCTGTCCCACCACGACCGGTCGAAGACCGGCCGGGCGACGACGTCGTGGTACAGCGGCCAGAGCGTGGCGTTGGAGAAGCCCTCGTAGTAGTCGCGGACCTCGGCCGAGGTGAGCGACACCGGGTGCAGGACGAGCCCGTCGTCGTCGAACTCGTCCACCTCGACGTCCGGCACGCCCGGCCAGCCGACCCACGCGCCCTTGCGGGACCGCAGGAACGGCTCGAGCGCCGAGACCAGTCCGCCGGGACTCGCGGTCCAGCGTTGTCCCCCGTCCGCGGTCCGTTCGAGGTCGACGGGCAGCCGGTTGGCCACCACGACGAAATCCGCGGACGGTGCGCTGTTCCGGTCGGCGATCGCGTCAGTCACTCCAGCTGCTCCCTCGTCATCGGCGGGTCGCGGCCCCAAGAGAAACCCTAGCGCGCGCGGAGTGACCGGCAGGTGTTCAGCCAGTTACTCCAAACGCCGTTCGGTCGGTTCCATCGGCCCGGCGAGCCGGGGCCCGGACAGCCTGCGCTCGAGCCTGCCGAGCCCGGTGCGGACCGGCTGGGCGAGGTATTCGCCCAGTACAACGCCCGCCGCGAGGGCGAGCCCGATGGCGACCGCGGTCATCAGGGTCGAGATGTTCCCGCCTGGCGAAACCGCTAATTGGTATAGACCACGATAGGTGGAGAGGCCGGGGAGCAGCGGAGTGATCCCGGACACGGCGACCACGAGCGGGGTAACCTTCAGCCGCCGGGCCATCACACCGCCGCAGAACCCGACCAGCGTCGCCGCGATCGCCGAAGCACTTACCGCGTCCAGCTGCGCGATGATCAGCGCGCCGTACACGAGCGCCCCGATCGCCCCGGCCGCCGCGGCGACGAGCATCGCGCGCAGTTTCGAGTACGACGCGAGCGCGAAGCAGGCGGCCGCGCCGGCCCCGCCGACGACGATGATCGGCAGGTGCTGCGCGGTCGAGGCCGGAACGTCGGGCAACGGGGTGCGCGGCAGTTCGAGCATCACCGCGATCCGCAGCGCGAGCACGACGCCCGCGATCAGCCCGGCACTCATCAACGCGGTTTCCATCGTGCGGCCGGACGCGGTGACGTAATACCCGGTGATCCCGTCCTGCACCGCGGAAACCGTGGAGAGCCCGGACAGCAGCACGGTGACCGCCGCGGCGACCACCAGCGTCGGCCGGTCGGTGGTGAGGATGTTGCTGCTGACGATGATCATCGCCGACAGCGTCGCGAACAGCCCGCCGACCACCTGCTGGAAGAAGAACGGCAGGTTGACCTTGTTGAGCAGCCTGCCGATCCGGTCGACCGCGGCGGAGATGACCAGCGCGACGAGCGCGATGTCCAGGCCGCCGCCGAGCAGCAGCGTGATGAACCCGGCCAGCCCGCCCCAGGCCGCGGTCGCGGTCCAGCGCGCGTACGGGTGCGGCGCGGACGTGATCCGGTCCAGTTCGGTGACGGCTTCCTCGGCTCCGGTGCGGCCGCGGACGATCTGGCGCACGAGCGCCTCGGTCTCGGTCAGCCGGGTGTAGTCGAGGCTGCGCGAACGGACCACTCGCAACGCGGTCACCGGCGCGAGGTCGGTGCCGCGGTGACAGGTGACGGTGATCGACGTGAAGATGACGTCGACCTCGCAGTGCGGCAGCCCGAGCGCGGACGTGAGCGCGAGGATGGTAGCGGTGACGTCGGAGGCCCCGGCGCCGCTGGCCATCTGCACTTCGCCGATCCGCAGGGTGAGGTCCAGAACGAAGTTGACGGTCGCGTCGTCCGGCGGCTTGGGCCCGATCGCCTCCTCGGACTCGACGGCGGGCTGTTCGGCCGTCGGCGCCTCGAGAATGTGCCAAGCGCGGCGGCGCAAGAGATTGGGCCGGTGCCGCTGGTTCGACCGCGGCTGCGGGGGCTCGAGAATCGGCCACCGTCTGCGCGCTGCCCCCTGGCCGGCACGCTCGTTGATCTTCATGATCGATCCCCACCTCCTCGCTCGTTCCCGGGGACCATCGGCCGCGCCGCCCCAGCTGTTGCAGTGGTGTCCGACACACCTGGGCACGATCGTGCCGCACTCTCGTCGATCTTGCCAAAATCCGGCTTCGACCTGGGGTTTTGGGAACGGATCGCACGCCGTGGGCGGTGCGGATAAGGGAGGGGGTAACCGCGTGGAGCCGGCAAGGGGACTTGAACCCCTGACCTACCGCTTACAAGGCGGTTGCTCTACCAACTGAGCTATGCCGGCGTCGCCTGTACCAGGCACCGGGAAGTGTATCCGGGCGGCGGGGCGTCCGGGCTTTCGGGCACGGGCCGGGCCGGGGCTATCGAGCGCTGTCGATGGTCACGAACGAACCGTCCACGAAGCCGAGGCAGGCGCCGTCCCGCTGGCTGAAGCGTTCCACCGCGCCGACGAACAGCGTGTGGTCGCCGCCGTCGTATTCCTTCCACGGGGTGCATTCGAACCACGCCGCGGTATTCGCCAGCCGAGGGGCGTATTCGCCTTCCACCCATTCCGGCTCCACCGCCGGCTTGCCCGCGAAGTGCAACGCCACCGCGCGTTGTTCGGCGCCGAGCACGTTCACGGTGAACGGCCTTCCGGCGAGCAGGGCGTGCGCCCGGACCGAACGCTGGATCGCGACCAGCACGAGCGGCGGATCCAGGGAAACCGAGGTGAAGGAGTTCACCGTGAGCCCGTGCCGCTTCGCCGCGCCGGTGTCGTCGACGCCATCGAAGGTCACCACGGCGACACCGGTCGCGAACCGGCCGAGACAGCCGCGGAACTGCGCGGGAAGCCGGGGGAAGTCGTTGGTCACGGTCATCTCCGAACGCTCCTGTGTCACGTCGTCGGGGCCGGCCGCCGTGCGGGCCAGGCGAGTGCGGACGACGGTAGGAACTGCCAGAAACCCGCGGCAACGGCCTGACCAGGCAAACCATGCGCTGTGCGGGGATTGCACAGACTCCTGCGCGCCTTGGCCATTCGCGGTCTCCGCCGAGTTGACACCCAGCGCAACGGTTCTGGAACCACAGCGAACAGCGGCGCCGCGCGCTACCGCCGGTCCGCGCGCCGGGTCACCATGACCGGGCCGACCGCGCTGTCGGCACGTCGCACGCCTCAACGAGGAGACGCAGATGCCAGACATCGGGATCATCGGAGCCGGCACCGCGGGCCTGCACCTCGCGCTCCTGCTCCAGCAGGCCGGGATCCCCACCCGGATCTACTCGAACCAGACCGCCGAGCAGGTGGCGGCGGGGCGCCCGCAGAACAGCGTCTCGCACCACGCGCCGACGATCGCGCGGGAGAGCGCGATGGGGGTCAACTTCTGGCCCGCCGAGGAATACGGCTACCAGGTGCACTTCCACCACCTCAACGTGCCGGACGGGCCGCCGGTCTTCCGCGGCGATTTCCTGCGTCCCTCGCGCGTGCTGGACTACCGGATCTACCTGCCGCGGCTGATGGCCGAGTACGAGGACCGGGGCGGGACGATCGAGCAGCGCGCGGTCGAGCCGGGCGATTTCGAGCAGCTCGCGCGCCGGCACGACCTGATCGTGGTGGCGGCCGGGAAGCGGTCGTTCGCCGAGTATTTCGGGGAACGACCGGAGATTTCCCCGTACGCGAAGCCGCAACGGCATCTGGCGGTCGGGTTCTGGGACGGCGTCGCGCAGACCGATCCGCGCGCGGTGACCATGAGCATCTCGCCCGGCCACGGCGAACTGCTCGACCTGCCGATCACGACGTTCGACGGCTGGGCGAGCGCGCTGCTGTGCGAGAACGTGCCCGGCGGCGACCTGGAAGTGCTGATGACGCAACGGGAATCCGACGATCCCGAGGCCTATCGCCTGCTGATGCTGGAGAAACTCAAACAACACCATCCGACCGTCTACGAACGCATCGACCAGTCCCGGTTCCGGCTGATGCGTCCCGGAGACATCCTGCAGGGCGCGGTCCGGCCGGTGGTGCGGGAGGACTACCGGCTGCTCGACGACGGAACCGTGGTGCTGGCACTCGGCGACGCGCATTCCACGGTCGACCCGATCACCGGACAGGGTGCCAACTCCGCGTCCTTCGAAGCACAGGTGACCGCGGACGCGGTGATCGAGGACGGCGTGGTCGACGAGCGCTTCGCGCAGAAAGTCGCGCTGCGCCGCCGTGAACGGGTCGACGGGCTGAGCACGTGGGTCAACACGATGATCGCCACGCCGACTCCGCCGCACGTCCAGGAACTCCTCGGCGCGATGTCCGGAATGCGGACGCTGTGCGACGAGTTCACGGAGAATTTCAGCTATCCGCACCGCAACGGAGATATGCTCGCCACTCCGGAACGGGTCGCCGCGGCGATCGCCCGGCACGCCGCGATCGGAGCCGATCCCACCGAGCTCAAGGGAGAATGATGCACAAACTCCTCGTCCTCTACCCGCCTCCGGTGGACCCCGCGGCCTTTTCCGCCCATTACGAAAATCAGCATCTGCCCTTGGTCCGGCAATTGCCGGGGCTGCTCGGCTGGCGATACAGCCTGCGGGTGCACGCTGAACCGGAAAGCCCGTATTTCGCGGTGTTCGAAGCGGAATTCGCCGACGCGGACGCCTATGCCGCGGCGATGGCTTCCCCGCAGGGCGTCGCGGTCCGCGAGGACGTGCCGAACTACGCCACCGGCGGCGCGCTCGTGCTCGACTACCCGGTCGCCGAGGCCTGACCCCGCCGCCTTTCGCCGCGCCGCGCGTTTTCCAGCGAGGCGCGGCGAAACGCGCTCGGCGCCATGCCGACTTGCTGCCGGAACGTGCGGGAGAAATGCGAGGCCTCCGGGTATCCCCAGGCCGCGGCGATTTCCGCGATGGCCCGGTGCGCGTGCAGCGGATCGCTCAGTTCCCGGCGGATCGCCTCGATGCGCCGCTCCCGGATCCAGGCCGACACGGTGGTCCCCTGGTGCTGGAACAATCCGTGCAAATGCCGGGTGGAAATGAACACCGCGCGGGCGATGCGGTCCGGATTCAGGTCGCTGTCGCCGAGGTGGTCCAGAATGTACTCCCGGATGCACAGCATCAAGGACAAATGTTCGCGGTCGCCTTCGGTGGTGCGCGCCAGCGCGGCGGTGCTCAGCAGCGCGGAAATCAAGTCCACCGCGGTGTGCACCACGCGTGCGGCCGCGGGGCCTTCCAGGGACGCGAAATCGTGCGAGATCTCGGTGAGCAACGGCGTGACGAGCCGGGTCAGCGATTCCTCCGGGCCCAGCGAGATCGCGGTGATCGTCTTGATCTGGTCCGGGCTCGGGCTGACCAGGTCGCGCGGGAACATGATCACGACGGTGTCGACGGGACTGGCGAAGCGCAGGTCGTAGGGGCGCGCGGTGTCGTACACGCTGATGCTGCCGGGCAGCATCAGCGCGGTGCGATTGTCCTGCACCAGCTCGCCGGTGCCTTCGATCATCAAGGTGATCTTGTAGAACAGCCGGCGGGACACGTCGATGAGCGCCTGGGTCCGGTGCACCTCGTGCGGGGTGACGCGCAGCCGCGAGAAGAACACGTCGTCGAGGACGCGGCCGCGGATGGTGCCCGCGAACTGGCCGTCGCTGAGGTCGTCGACCATCAGCGGCACGAACGAGGACGACACCACGCGCTGCCAGGCAAGCGCGGATTCGGTCGCGAACGCGACCGGCGGCAGGAGGGTGGCGCTCCGTTTCCTGGTCGCCGGGGTTGCCATGGATCCTCCTCCGACTTCAGTGTCGAATGGCCTGCTTAAGAAGGTAAACGGCGGGCGGAAGCCGCGCACGGACGCCGCGTGCTGATTCTCGCCAGCGAAGCGGGTGCCTCGCTTGTCCGGGCGCGCACAGCACTGCACTCCGCCCGCAGGATTCAGCCGCGGCGGCGCGGGTCCAGCAGCTCGGCGTTGCGGGTGGCGAAGGCGGCCAGCGCCGCGGCGCGATCGTTGAGCCGGACCTCGCGGGGCCACATCATCAGCACGTTCGCGACCGGGTCCGCCGGCGTGATCTCGCACAACGCGAGCGGCAGGTCCTCGTAGGACCGGTTCACCGTGGGGCGCTGGATCAGCACCGAATAGCCGAAGCCGCGCGCGACGAGCGAGCGGGTCAGCTCGAAATCGGTGGTCCGCTGCTCCACCCGGGGCTCGGTGCCGGCTCGCTCGAACAGCATCCGGGTGTGCTTCGCGGCGGGCGGCAGATCGAGCATGATCATGGGTTCGTCGGCCAGTTCGGCGACGGACACGGTCTCGCGGTCCGCCAGCCGGTGTCCGGCGGGCAGCAGCGCATACGGCGGCGCGCTGTAGAGCCGCACGGAATGCAGGCCGTCGGGCAAGGCGATGTCGTAGCCGATCGCCAGGTCCAGTCCGCCGGCGAGAAGCCGGTGCGGCAGTTCGGCCTGATTGCCGGTGACGACGGACAGGTCCACGCGCGGGTGGTGGTCGCGGACCCATTTCATCAGGATCGGGACCACTGTCGGGGCCACCGTCGAATAGCAGCCCAGCACCAGCGGCCCGGCGAGTTCGCCGTCGCCGCCCGCGGCCGACCGTTCGAGCTCGTCGGCCTCGCGCAGCAGCGCGGCGATCCGTCTCCGCAGGTGCTGGCCGGTCGGCGTGAGCGTGATGCCGTGGGCCTTGCGGCGGACCACGAGCTGGCTGCGCAGCACGCGTTCCAGTTCGGTGAGCGCGGAGGCCACCGCGGTCGGCGTGACGTGCAGGGCGGCGGCTGCCGACGAGATCGATTTCGCCTCCGCGACGGCGGCGAAGTACTCGAGCTGGCGCAGGGTGTAGCGAGGCATAACCAACCTCTGCTGTGGTTATTGGCAGGTTATTTGAACTTTACCTGCGGTGGTGGGCTGGATCACGCTGATCGGCGAGGAGGTCGAGATGACAACCGACAGCACGACGGCCCAGGAGATCCCGACCGCGGAGTGGGTGGAGATCCCCGCCCTCTACGCCGATCCGTACCCGATCTACCGGCGATTGCGCGAACTCTCGCCCGTCCACTGGATTCCGGCGGTCGGCCGTTGCCTGGTCGTGGGCTACGAAGCCTGCCACGAGATCGAGGTGGACCAGGAACGCTTTTCCGCCGACGAGGACCAGTCGCTGATGAAGCGGTCCATGGGGCACAGCATGCTGCGCAAGGACGATCCCGAACACGCGACGGACCGGAAGGCTTACGGCGGCGTACTCCGGCCGAAAGCGATCAAGCAACAGTGGGAAGCGGTCTTCGAACGCAACTACCGCACCTGCGCGGAACGGTTGCGTGCGGCGGGCCCCGGCGCGGACCTGGTGGCCGAGTTCGCCGCGCCGTACGCCGCGGAAAACCTTCGGGATGTTCTCGGTTTCGCCAACGCCGCCCCGGAGGATTTGCAGCGCTGGTCGCAAACCCTCATCGACGGCACCGGAAACTACGCCGATGATCCGCAAGTGTGGGCCGCTGCGGAGCGTTCGTCCCGCGAGGTCGACGAGGCAGTGGACGAAATGCTGCCGGTGTTGCGCGACCAGCCCGACGGCTCCCTGTTGTCCGCCCTCGGAGCTTCCGGGATGCCGCTGGAAGCCTTGCGGGCCAACGTGAAGATGACCATCGGCGGCGGCCTCAACGAGCCACGGGACGCACTCGCGACCACCGCGTGGGCATTGCTGACCCACCCCGATCAACTGGCCGCGGTGCGGGAACAGGACCGTTGGCAGGACGCCTTCGAGGAATCGATCCGCTGGATCGCGCCGATCGGCATGTACCCGCGGCAGACGACGCGGGACACCGAGGTGGCCGGAGTGGCGATTCCGCGCGGCACCCGGCTCGGCGTCGTGGTCGGCGCGGCGAACCGTGATCCGGCGGTGTTCGCCGACCCGGAGTCCTACGACATCGACCGGCCCCGCAAACCGCATCTCGCCTTCGGCGGCGGCAACCACTTCTGCGCCGGCGCCTGGGTCGCGAGGACGTCGGTGGTCCGGGTGGCGTTGCCGCGCCTGTTCGCCGAGTTCCCAGAACTGCGCCCGGATCCGGTCCATCCCGCGACGGTCGGCGGCTGGGTCTTCCGCGGGGTGTTGAGCCTGCCCGTGCACTGGAACTGACGAGGAGCTTCGGATGCCCAAGGTCACTTTCCACTACGACGGCGCCGCCAGCACGGTCGTCGCGAAGGACGGCAGCAACGTGATGCGCGCTGCCGTGGAGAACGGGGTCGACGGGATCGTCGGCGAATGCGGTGGGCAAGCGATGTGCGCGACTTGCCACGTGTACGTCCGCGCGCCGTATCTGTCTGTGTTGCCGCCGCTGTCGGAGGAGGAAGACGAGATGCTGGAGTGCACCGCGGCGGAGAGAGACGGGGAACGGAGCCGGCTGGGGTGCCAGCTCACGTTAGGCGGGGCGCTTGAGGAGATTGAGGTGGACTTGCCGGAGACGCAGATCTGAATCGTCCGTTGTCGCCGAGCACGGTGGTTAGGCCGCGGACCGCGGGACGTCGGCGGCGGGCAAATCGATCGCGGCTCGACCGGCGTCGGTCAGGAGCGCCGGGACGCGTTCACCGCGTCGGCCCGCGCGCTGCGGGACCACCAGGGCGAATCGGGCGAGGCGGTGGGCGGTGAACTGGTCACAGCACGGGACGCCGTCGATGTAGAGGTCGGGTTCGCAGCTGCAGGTCATTTCGGCGCGGCCGAGGCCGACGGCGGTGAGAGTGGCTCGCTCGCGGTGGTTCAGCGGGAGGATCTGGGCCGACATGACTGCCTCGCTGGTGGGTTCGCTCAGTGCTTCCCTTCACTGTCCGAGATCAATCTGGTGCCAGCCAGATCCAGTTTCCGGCCAATTTCGTGGTACCAGCAGCGGTGCTCGCGGCGGCGCCGGACGTTCCCTCAGTCCGGGGTGCGCCGCCGCGAGCGGGCGGTCTCGGGATCAGAAACCGTCACACGAGGCGGTCGCGAAGTTGCCCGACGCCTTCGCTGTCTTGGCTTCCTTGCCGTCCACGATGACCTTGCAGGTCACCTCTCCGCCCTCGGTGCCGGTGGTCACCATGAGGCTGCCGCCCTTGAACAGGCCCTTCGTGGAGATGTCTTTCGACCACGGGAGGGCCTGCGGGTGCTCCTGGTTGGTGGACGTGCTGCCGTCGCCGAAGGTGGTGTAGGTGATCGAGGCGTCCTTCGCGGTGCCGGTGACCTCGTAGTGGACCGTCACGGAGCGGTTGGCCTCGTTGTTGACGTCGTTGACCACCTTGGCGGCCGTCGCGAGCCACACGATGCAGATCACCAGGCCGATCACCGACAGCACGAGACCGGCGATCGAGAGGCCCTTGTTCGTGGCCTTTCCGGAACGGGTCCGGACGAAGCCGAGTGCGGAGAAGATGATCCCGAGGATCACCAGCGGCCACGCGACCAGCCCGACGACCGGGATGAACGAGAAAATCAGGCCGATCAGTCCGAGCACGAACCCGGCGGTGCCGAGACCGTTCTTCGGCGGGGCGGGCGGGGCCGGATACGGCGCGGGCGGCGGAGGATAGTCAGGGGCGGACATGCGAGCCTTTCGTGATCGAACGTGCACAAGCAGGTCGCGCAAATCGCCGCCGGTGTTACGCGATGTCCGAAATCACTGTGCGCGCGGCGCCACGTGCACCCGCTCGCCCTGCAGTCCGAAGAGGATCAGCAGCTCGACCGCGCCACCGTCGGCCGAGCCGAGCCAATGCGGTTCGGTCGTGTCGAACTCCGCGGCTTCGCCGGGCGGGACGGTCAGGTCCTTCGCGCCCACGATCAGCCGGAGACGGCCATTGAGGACGTACAACCATTCGTAACCGTTATGCGTTTTCAGCGCGGGTTCGGCGAGGCAGCCGGGGATCAGCATCTTGTACGCGTGCACCCCGCCCGGCCGGCGGGTGAGCGGCACGTAGGTCATCCCGTGCTGGTGGATCGGGCGCAGGTGCACCCGCGGGTCGCCGGCCCGGGGCGCGCCCACCAGGTCGTCGATCGGCACGTCGTAGGCGCGGGAGAGCGGGAGCAGCAGTTCCAGGTTCGCTCGGCGCTGACCGTTTTCCAGCCGGGACAGAGTGCTTTCCGAGATGCCGGTCTCCGCCGACAGATCGGCCAAAGTGATGCCGCGCCGGTTGCGCAGGGCTCGCAGCCGGGGGCCGACCGCGTCCAGGACTTCGTCGATATCCCGCATGCGCCCCAGTCTCGCCGAAGCGGCGGGACTGGGGCGCGTCCGCGTCAGCTGACCAGTTCGGCAGCCGGTTTCGCGGCACGGCGCGCGGGGGCGGTTTCCGGGAGAAGGAGCAGGCAGACCAGGCTCAGCACGAGCAGCGCGGCCAGGTAGTAGCCGACCGCGATCGCGTCTCCGGTCGCGGCCACGATCCGGTTGGCGATCATCGGCGACAGGCCGCCGCCCAGCACCGCGCCGACGTGGTAGCCCACGCCGAGGCCGGACTGGCGCTGCTCCCGGGGGAACAGTTCGGCGAACCAGGTGTACATCGGTCCGAAGAGGATCCCGGTGGCGGTGAAACCCAAGAGCAGCGCGAGGAAAACCGAGCTGATGGCGCCTGCCGACGCGATCGGGAACATCACGAGCGCGGCGACGATCGACAGGGCCGAGCCGGTCAGCATCACCGGTTTGCGGCCGATTCGGTCGGACAGCCAGGCGGATCCGACGTTCGCGGCGGCGTGGCAGAGCAGGGTGATCGTCGAAATGGTGACGATCGGGGCGCGGGGGAGGCCGAGCCCTTCGGGAGCGGCCGCGGTCGCGTAGGACAGCATGAACGTGACGAGCGCGAAAGTGCTGGCGGTGAGGCCGAGGTTCGCGCCGGCGATCAGCAGCAGGCGTCGCCAATTCGAACGGAGGACGTCGGCGAGCGGCTTTTTCGCCCGAGTTTCCGCGGCGGCCATTTTCTCGAATTCCGGGCTTTCCGAAACGCCCCGGCGGACCCAGATGCCGATCGCGAGCACGACGCCGCCGGCCAGGAACGGGAGACGCCAGCCCCAGTTCAGGACGTCGTCGTTGGGCAGCAGGAGGACCAACGCGAAAGCCAGGTTCGCCAGCACGACGCCGATCGGCGAGCCGAGTGCGACGAAGGAACCGTAGAGGCCGCGTCGTTTTTCCGGCGCGTGTTCGACGGCGAATACGGCCGCGCCGGCGCTTTCCCCGCCGCGGGCAGCGCCGTGCAACAGGCGCAGCCCGACGAGCAGCAGCGGCGCGGCGATGCCGAGCACCGCGTACGGCGGGAGCACGCCCATGCCCAGCGTCGCGAAGCCCATCAGCAGGAACGCGGCGTACAGGGCGGTCCGGCGGCCGCGCCGGTCGCCGAGCCAGCCGAAAAGCGCCGCGCCGAGCGGGGCCATCACGAAACCGATGGCGAAGGTCGCGAGGCTCATGAAGGTGCCGAACCAGGCATTGCCGGTTTTGAAGAACACCGATCCGAATACCAGCGCCGCCGCGGTGCCGTAGATCGAGAAGTCGTACATTTCCAGGGAAGTGCCGACGCCGGCGGCGAATCCGAGCCGCAGCACGCCGGGAGAATGCGCTTCGTCGCGCTTGGCCATAGCCGGCCTTTCGTCTTCTCGCGCCAACTGCGCGGAGTGTCCGGTGGGGATAAATGGTGGACACAGTTTAGGGAAAACGTGACGAAGGAGGCAAAGCCTGATTTACGGCGGATTGATAAACAAAATCTATCAATTAATCGACGCCGCGGCCGGAATCGTGAGGATTCCGGCCGCGGAAGACTCAGTACAGTTCGATCACCAGTTTTTCCGAACGGGCCCGCGACACGCACAGCGCCATCTGGTCGCCGGAAGCCTTGTCACTGGCCGAAAGGCACTGGTCGCGGTGCTCCGGCGTGCCCTCCAGCACTCCGGAAACGCACGAACCGCAGATGCCTTCCTCGCACGATTTGAACACCTCGATCCCGTTTTCGGTCAGCACCGACAGGATCGACCGGTCGGCCGGGATCTCGAACACTTCGCCGGTGTCGAGTTCGACGGTGAACGCCCGGTCGCCACTCGGGTCGACCTCGGCCGCGGTGAAATGTTCGACGTGCACCTGCGATTCGCCGACCACCGGCGCGAACACGCCGGTGACCTGCTCCATGAACCCTTCCGGACCGCACGTGTACACGTGTGCGGAGGAACCGAGCCCCGCCGCCACCTCGGTGAGCACCGCGGGCTGTGCACCGCGCGGCACGCCGAAATACAGCAGTACCCGATCCCGGAATTCCGCGTGTTCTTCCAGCAGTGAAACAAAAGCCGCCGAGTCCCGGTTGCGCGCGAAGTAGTGCAGTTCGAATTGCGCGCCGTCCGCGTGCAGCTGATAAGCCAGGCTCAGCAGCGGAGTGATGCCGATGCCGCCCGCGATCAGCACGTGCCGATCAGCGTCCGGAGCGAGCGAAAGCAGGTTCCGGAACTCGCCGATCTCGAGCTTGTCGTTCTCCGCGACGGTGTGCAGCGCCTCGGAGCCGCCGCGCGAGCCCGGCTCCCGTTTCACCGCGATGAGCAGCGACGACGTGTCGTCCGGCCGCCCGCACAGCGAATACTGACGCAGGATCCCGGTCGGGCCGGTGACGTCGACGTGCGCGCCGGCGGGATGCGGATCGAACGGCAGGCCGTCGGCGCGCACGAGGCGAAGCGCCCGGATCCCGGGCGCTTCCTCGACGACCTCGGCCACGCGGACCACGGTGTTCGGCATCGGCTCTCCGTTTCAAGCGGTTCAGCGCAGGTAAAGGCCGCCGTTGGCGTCCCAGCAGGCCCCGGTGACCGAGGCCGCGCCTGGCGAGGCGAGCAGCGACACCATCCGCGCGATGAACGCCGGGTCGCCGAGCCGTCCGACGGGGATGTTCTTCGTGAAGGCCTCGAGGTTGTCCTCGCCGACGATCGACCGCACCATCGGGCTGTCCTGCGGCCCGGGCGACACGGCGTTCACGGTGACGCCGCGCGGCGCGAGTTCCCGCGCGAACACCTTCGTCGCGGACATGATCGCGCCCTTGGACGACGCGTAGTGCCCGCCGGTCGCGGTGCCGCCGTTCTGGCCGGCCAGCGACGCCATGTTCACGATCCGCCCGTAGCCCTGTTCGGCGAAGTACGCGCCAAAAATCTGGCAGGCGGTGAACGTGCCGGTGAAGTTGACCGCGAGGACCTCGTCGAGGTCTTCCGGCGTGATCTCCATCAGCGGCCGCGCTTGCGTGCGGGCCGCGTTGTTGACCAGCACCTGGACGCTGCCGAAATCGCGGACGACGTCGTCCTTCAGCCGCGCCAGCGCCGCTCGGTCCCGCACGTCGACCGCGTAACCGCGGCAGTTGCGCAGTTCCGCGGCAAGCCTCTCGGCCGCTTCGCCGTCGACGTCCACGATCGCGACGCGGTACCCCTCGTCGTGCAGCTGACGCACGATCGCTTCGCCAAGCCCGTTCGCGCCGCCGGTGACTACCGCGACGTGCGGTTCCGCGGGCGCGCTCACAGCAGGAATCCCGCGGCCGGAACGGCGTCGTCGCTGTTGACCAGCCGGACGACCTTCAGCGCGATCCGGTCGCCTTCCGGACCGTCGGGGGAGAACCGGATGCGGTGCACCAGATCTGCCGCCCACAGGTCGTGGTTCCCGCGCTTGTACGCGACCAGGATCTGTGCCGAGCGCAGCACGACTTCTTCGTCGGTAACGGTTTCCGGCACGAATCGGGACACGGTGCGGACCGTGCGAGCGGAATCGACGGCGGCGAGCGCGTAGCCCTCGGTCATCCGCGCGACGCGCATCTGCCGCATCCGCGCGTCGTCGTAGACCATGTTCAGCGAGCCGGCGAAATCGTCGGTTTCCCGGTCGATCGGGATGACGTAGATCCCATCCTCGGCGAACAGCTTTTCCCACTCGTGGTATTCGGTGCGGTCCAGCAATTCCGCTTCGCGGTTGACGAGGTCGACCGCACGCGCGACCCGGGGGTCAGTGGTGGGGATGGTTTCAGTCATCGCCCATCATCTCCTTCCACTGGGCGTACGCGGCGCGCATGCCGGTTTCGTCGGTGACGTGCG
Organism: Amycolatopsis orientalis DSM 43388; assembly: GCF_000411975.1. GTDB lineage: Bacteria > Actinomycetota > Actinomycetes > Mycobacteriales > Pseudonocardiaceae > Amycolatopsis > Amycolatopsis orientalis_D. The sequence goes on along the minus strand of NZ_ASXG01000021.1, from coordinate 36,870 downwards.
AGGTCGGCCAGCCTTCCGGGCTCGCCTTTTCCCGCGCCAGCCCGCGGTTGACCAGGATCGGCAGGTCTGGACCGCCGTGCGCCCCGCGCTGCACCCGGTCCCAGCCCTCGGCGTCGTCCGGCGTGCCGAAGCCGAACGGGCCCTGGAAATGTTCGTGGATGCGCAGCCGTTCGCGGTTGACCACGTCCAGTTCCGGCGGTCCGTCCGGGCCGATCGCGACGTGTTCGATCAAGGTTTCGTTGACCGAAATCGGCCGCAGCACCCGGAAAAACGCCGCGGACATCGAGACGTTCGGGAACAGGTTCAGGTTGAACCCGGTGCCGTGCATGGCCCGGACCACCTTGCGCACCTGGGCTTCGTCGAGCGTCTTCGACAACTCGGCCACGACGTGGTCGAACCGGGCCTGCAGCGGTTCGGTGCCGTCGTCGACGTCCAAATCGGAGTGTTCCGGCACCATCTGCATGACACTGTGGCCGTTGCCGAGCGCGTGCGTGATCGCCGACGGATCGGTCATGAACGACATCATGTCGGCCGTTTCCGCGTCCACCGACGCCATCCACGACCGGTGCACGATCGGGAAGTGGTAGCCGTCGGTGGTGTTTTCCAGCTGGATTTTCCAGTTGCCGCGGAACTTGAACTGGTGCTTGCCCAGCACCTTGATCGGGTAGCCGCCGCCCTGCTTCATGAACCGGTCGATCCACAGTTTCGCGTCGCCGAGGAAGTCCTCCAGCGATTCGCCGTCCTCGACGAAGGTCGCGAAAACCATGCCGCCGTACGACTCGGTGCGCAGCTTCTTCAGCGACAGTTCGCCCTTTTCCAGCACGCCTTCATAGCCGTCCGGGTAAGGGATGCCGCGCAGCTTGCCGTCGAGGCCGTAGCTCCAAGCGTGGTACGGGCAGGTGAAGCCATTGACCTTGCCGCTCGGCTTCTCGCACAGGCTCGCGCCGCGGTGGCGGCAGCGGTTGAGCATCGTGTGCAGCGTGCCTTTGCGGTCCCGCGTCACGATGACCGGCTGGCGGCCGACGTAAGTGGACTTGAAGTTCCCCGGCTGGGCCAATTCGCTTTCGTGCGCGACCCACACCCACGAACGTTCGAAGATCTGCGTCATCTCGCGTTCGAAGATGTCCGGGTCGGTGTAGAGCCGGGCGGCGACGCGGTCGCTTTCGGCGAAATCGGCGGGCACTGTCTCAGTCATGAGGTCTCCGGTTCAGTCGGGCAGTTCGACGTCTTCGCGGACGGTCAGCGGACGGCCGATCCGGGCTTCGATCTTGGCGAAGCGCCACAGCTTGACGCCATTGCTGCCGACCTCCGTGGTGCGCAGCAGGTTGCACCCGGCCTTGACGGTTTCCTGGCTGTCGGCGTCGGCGAGGATGTAGCAGGTCCACGGCCAGCCGTCGGACGGCCCGACCATGTGCGAGTCGTCGTCGATGTCGCCGATGAAAGTGATGCCCGGCAACGCTTTCAGCTGGTCCATCATGGACACGAACGCCTGCCAGACGTCGCCGATGGCGATGCCGTCGGCGGGCAGGTCGAAGAAGTTCTGGTTGATGCCGATGCAGAAAAGCACCCGCAGGGGCTGCGTGCTCACGGTCGGAGACTCCTCGTCGTGGTGGTGGCTGGTCAGCGGAATCCGGGGCTGGTCGGCGGCTGTCCCATCAGCACCGCGCCGGCGGCGTCGTGGATGGCCGGTCCCAGGAACGCATGCTGCTTGGGTACCAGTGCGTCGCCCTGAAGTCCACGCAGCGGGTGGGTCGAGTAGATCGGCGCGGTGCCGGAAATCTCGACGAGCTTCGAGACGACCTCGGACGCCGTCTTCGCCAAGTGCGCGGACGAAAGCCGCAGCTGGGCGTTCTGCTCGTCGCTGGCCTCGGCGCCGGAAACGACGGTGTCCCAGACCTCGTGGCTGACCTCGTAGAACCAGGCGCGGGCGGACCGCAGCGCGGCCTCGGCTTCCGCGTACCCGGTGCGGTAGTAGCCGCGGTCGGCGAGCCTCGGCGCCCCGGTGACGCCGGTGTAGCCCGCTCCGACCTCCCGGGCGTGGTCGAGCGCAGCGCGTGCGACGCCCGCGCCGACCACGGCGAGAACCTGTGCGGCGTAAGCGATTGTCGGGTAGTGGTAGAGCGGTTCGTCCACCGTGGGCGCGCCACCGCGGATGAAGGTCCACTCGCGCGGAACCTCGACGTCGCGCACCACCAGGTCGAACGAACCGGTGCCGCGCATGCCGACGACGTCCCAGTCCTGCACGATTTCGACCTGCTCGGGCCGCAGCAGCGCGGTGCGCGGTTTCCCGCCGGTCGATTCGTCGCCGGGGATGCCGACGCCGAGGATGTCCGCGCCCATGCAGCCGCTGGCGAACTTCCACCGGCCGTCCACGCGGAAGCCGGTTTCGGTCGCCGGGGCGGGCTGGACCGGGAAGAGCCCGCCGGCGAACGCGACGTCCGGACCGTCCTGGTACAGCTCGGCCTGCGTGTCCAGCGGAAGCGCGGCGAGGTAGATCAGCGACGAGCCGAAGCTGGCGACCCAGCCGGTCGAACCGTCCACAGTGGAAATCCGCTCGATCAGGCGGAGGAACTCGGCGGGCGGGAGCGGGTTGCCGCCGAACTTCGCCGGCGTGCTGGCCCGGTAGATGCCGAGCTGCTTGAGCCGGTCGATGAAGTCGCGCGGAACGTAGCGCCGCTGCTGGAACTCGTCCTTGCGCTGGGCGAGCTCGGCGAGCACCTCCTCCATGGTGACTTCGCTCATCGCTGCTCCTCGAGAATGCCGGTGCGGTCGGTCCGACGGTACGAACCTCGGCGCCGTGCGGGAATTGGTAGTGCCTGAGCGGGCGTAGGGGATTTCTTCAGTGCGAGCCGCCAGCCAGGGGCTTTACCCTGAGCCGATGGAGGCAGACCCGCGCGCGCCCGAGCTGACGACGCACGATTTCGTCGCGATGCTCAACGCCAGCCGCACGTGCGTGCTCGTGCACGACGGCGCGACGAAGAACATCCTGTGGGCCAATCCGGCGGCCTGCGAGATGCTCGAATGGAGCGTCACCGAGCTGCGGCCGCTCAAGGCGAACCACATGAGCAGCTCCGCGCAGCAGTACGACCGGGTGATCGGCCGGGCCTGGCTGCAGGAGGCGGTCGACAAGGGCGTCAGCCGGATCGAATGGCACTACCGCACGAAATCCGGCCGGGTGATCCCGACCGACGCCGTGGCCACGCGGGTCGAGCTGGCCCAGGGCCCGGCGGTGATGGTGCAGTTCCGCGACATCGAACGCGAGCAGGAAATCGAGCGTGAGCTGCGGTTGACCACGTCGTGGGTCGACGCGCTGGCCCGGCAGACCTCAGCGGTCGCGTTGATGCTCGACGGCTCGGGCGAGCTGCGGTTCGCCACGGACTCCGCGGTCGAGCTGTTCGGCGCGACGCCGGACGAACCGCTCGGCCGCCTGACCGACTACGCCGGCCTCCGCCTCGACGACCGTCCGGCCACCTGGGACGAAGTCCGCGAACGCGCCGCGCCGGCCACGCAGGTGCGGCTGGAAATCCAGGGTCGCGTGTGGCTGGAGGGCAGTGTCGAACGGCTTCGAGAGCCTGCTGGGGACGCGTTTCTGCTGCTGCTCCACGACGTGTCCGAGCGAGTCCGCGGCGAGGTCCGGCGCGAGCAGGAGCTGCACCGGGAGAACTACCTGGCGCGCTACACCGCGATGGGCGACATGGCGATGGCGATCGCGCACGAGCTGAGCCAGCCGCTCGCCGCCGCGGGCAACTTCCTGGCCGGGGTCCGGTCCCGGACGCTCGATGCCGCGCCGGTCGTCTACGGCATCGACAGCGCCGTCCGGCAGATCGAGCGGGCGAGCCAGATCGTGTCGTCCGTGCGGGCGTTCGTCGGGCATCTGGAGCACGTGGAGCAGGTGGCCGACCTGAACGAGATCGTCGAGGAATGCCTGTATTTCGTGCGGTTGCGGGCTGAACCGGCGGCGATCGAGGTGACCTTCGAGCGAGCGGGCGAGCCGGTCCCGGTGCACTGCGAACGCGTGCTGACCGGCCAGGTCGTGCTGAACCTGTGCTTCAACGCGATCGAGGAAATGGCGCAGTGTCCGCCGCAGCGGCGCAGCCTGGTGCTCACTACGCGCCGCGACGGCGACACCGGCGTGGTCACCGTGGACGATCGCGGCCGCGGTTTCCCGCGCAACCCGTTCGACGAGTCGTTCACCGCGAAGGAGCGCGGCAGCGGCATTGGACTGGCGCTGAGCCACCGCATCATCACGCGTCAGCACGGGACGATCTGGGCCGAACACCGCGCCGGCGGAGGTTCGCGCTTCGGGTTCGCACTGCCCGCGACCGGCCCGGGTTAGGAATTCTTCAGCTACGCCGGGGAAGTTCTCGATATCCCGCGCCCGGTGCGGCTTTGTACGGTCGAGGCAGCCCCGGCCCCAGTACTAGGAGGCACCGTGTCCGAGCTGACCCGGACCCAGCGCGAATTCCGCACCGCGATGGCCAACCTCTCCGCGGCCGTCAACGTCGTGACCACCGCGGGTCCGCACGGCCTCGCCGGGATGACGGTGAGCGCCGCCTGCTCGGTCACCGACAGCCCGCCGACCGTGCTCGTGTGCGTCAACCGGTCGAGCCGGTCGCACGCGATCCTGGTCGGCAACGGACGGGTCTGCGTCAACGTCCTCGGCCCCGGCCAGGAGGACCTGGCCATGCACTTCGCCGGCGCGACGAAGGTGCCGACCGCCGAACGCTTCGACCAGGACTGCTGGGACCTCGACAGCGAGGACGCGCCGGTGCTGCGCGGCGCGGCCGCCTCGCTGGTCGGCCGGATCGTCGCCGAACAGGAGCATGGCTCGCATTCGGTGCTGTTCGTCGAGATCGAGAAGGTGCTGACCGCGCCGGACCGCGGTGCCTTGGTGTACTTCCAGCGCCGCTTCCACCGGCTTGCCGCACTCAGCGCCTGATCGAGGAGAACCCGTGGAACGGATGACCCTGACCTGCTACAACGACACGCACGGCTACGGCTGGCGGCACGTCGATCTCTTCGTGCACGACGAGCACGGCCGCGAGCTGGACTGGGTGCACTGGCAGGTGTCGGCCGACGGTCCGGAGGCCGCCGACGAAGCGACCGCGCGCGTCGAACCGCTGCTGCGCCGGACGTCGGAGTGGCGGCACGCGGTCAGCGCGAGCGGCATGGACTACTGGACCGCCGACGCCGCCTGGACCCAGCCGTGACCGGGCCGTGGTCGCTGCGCGCACTGGTCGCCGATCTGTCTGCGGGCCGGACGACACCCGAAGCCGCCGTCGCGGAGGCACGCTCGCGGATCGCGGCGGGCTCTTTCGACGCTTGGGTTTCCTCGGCTTACCTGCCTCTCTCGACGGGCCTGCTGGGCGGAGTTCCATTGGGAGTCAAGGACATCATCGACTTGGCCGGGCTGCCGACCCGCTGCGGCTCCGTCCTGCGCGCGGATGCCCCACCGGCCACTGTGGACGCTTCGATCGTCCGCGAATGGCGTCGAGCGGGAGCGGTGCCGATCGGCAAGACCGTGACCACGGAGTTCGCTTTCTTCGCACCCGGTCCCACGGACAACCCCGCTGCGCCCGGCCACACGCCCGGTGGTTCCTCCAGCGGTTCCGCCGCTGCCGTTGCCGCCGGACACGTGCCGTTGGCGCTGGGTTCGCAGACCGCTGGCTCGGTGACCCGCCCGGCCGCGTTCTGCGGAGTCGCCTCGCTGGTGATGAGCCGGGGCCGGTACCCGGTCGACGGTGTCACCGGTCTGAGCCCGAGCCTGGACAGCCACGGCATGTTCACCGCGACGGTCTCCGATCTGGCGTTGGCCTGGTCGGCGCTGTCGGGGGAGCCGGAGGTGGCTCCTTCGGTACCGCGCTTGCTGGTGTGGTCCTCGGCCGACGTCAGCCCGGCGATGGAGAAGGCGGTCGGTACCGCGGTTTCTCGGCTGCGCGCGGCCGGTGCCGTGGTCGACGAATTCCCGGACCGGGCTTTGGTTCCTGCGTTGACCGCCGCGCATCCCGTGGTGATGGCCTACGAGGCGGCGCGGGAACGTTCCGTTGAGCTGGCCTCGGCGGACCGGCTCAGCGCCCCGCTGGCGCAACTGCTGCGTACCGGCGCGGAGATGCCGCGCGCGGAATACGAGGCCGCGCTGGACGTCGTCGCGGCTGGCGGTGCGCGACTCGCCGAGATCGCCACCGGCTACGACGCCGTCCTCGCCCCGGCCGCACTCGGTTCGGCCCCCGCTGGCTTGGCCGCGACCGGCGACCCCGTGCTCAGCCGCCCGTGGCAGGCGCTGGGCCTGCCCGTGATCGCCGTGCCGGGCCCGCGCGACGAGGCTGGCTTGCCGCTGGGATTGCAGCTGGTCGGCAGGGCTTCCGGAGAGTCCGCCCTGCTGGGCACGGGCTGCTGGGTGGAGGCCGCGCTCACACGGTGACGCGATGGGTGAGGATGTCGCGGACCAGCGTGCCCAGGCTGTCCGCCGACGTCTTCGCCTTGATCCGCGCCCGATGCACGTCGACGGTTTTGACGCTGGTGCCCAGCTGGTGCGCGATCGCCTGGCTGGGCATCCCGTCGACCACCAGCCGCAGCACCTCGCGCTCGCGCTGGGTCAAGGTGTCGAGCCGAGCCCGGACGGCCTGCCGCTCCGCGTGCTCCGCGAACCGGCGGCGTGCCTCGATGAGCTGGGTCTGGACCACCTCGACCATGCGCTGGGCCTGGTAAGGCTTCTCCAGGAAATCGACCGCCCCCGCGGTGAGCGCGCGCACGGACATCGGAATGTCGCCGTGCGCGGAACAGAAAATGAGCGGGGCCGGGCAGTCGATTTCCGCGAGCTTTTCCTGCAGCTGGAAACCGCTGATCGCGGGCATGCGCACGTCGACGATCACGACCGCGGGCTCGGCCGGATCGAACTCGTCGAGGAACGTCTGGGCGTCCGGGTACGTCAAGGCTTGGACGCCGACGCTCTCCAGCAGGAACACCAGGGACTGCCGGAGGTCTTCGTCGTCGTCCACCACGTGCACGACCGGGTCGTCGCTCATGGCTTCATCAGCACCGACGCCGAGGGATAATCGCTCGCCCAGCCTTCCGGCAACGGGGCGATGAAGACGTTTTCGGTGCGCGTACGCGTGATCCGCCACGTGTCGCCGACGCGCCGGAACGCATTGTTCAACCGGCTGGACCGCAGGAGCGCTTTCCCGTCGGAGAACAGCCACGGTTGCATGTGGATCCATTGCCCAGTGGCCTCGTCGCCGTCCACGTGAATCTGCTCGGAAGTGAGATAATGCGCGTTGAGCAGAAGCGCGGGGTCTTTTTTCTCGCCCCAGAACCGCTGAAAATGCGCCCGGATCGCCGCGGCGCCTTCCGCCCGCCCGAACTGCCCGTCGTAGTACTCGCCGACGCCCTCCCAGACCGCGTCCTCGGTGTAGAGCTCCATGATGAGGTCGATCCGCTCGTCGTCGCTCGCGACGCCGAACTCCGGGCAGGGCGTGTCGCAGAGGAACATGTAGCGCGTCTGCACCCGGCGAATCTCCGCCTCGGCCTCGAGCACCTGGACCCGCCGAACCAGCCCCGCGACGGTCTCCTCCAGCGCGGCCACCCGCCGGTCCGGACTGTCCGCGGCCGGGTCGGACGTTGCGGCGTGCTCGAGAGACATCGTTTTCCTCGTTTTCCTCACGGTCGGGGCGGGCGGCGTTCAGCGCGCCGGCTGGGCCTTTCGGCGCGGTTTTCGGCTCGTTTGGGCTCGTTTCGGCTCGTTGACAGGGTAACCGGACCGCTCCGGGCATCGGCAGCTTGTGACCACCCTCTGCTCGGGCCGGAAGGGTTGTCAATCGAATCGGGGAGTTATGCGCGGCATGTTTCAACGCGCTGGTGGTGGTTATCAATGGGCCGGGTTGCTTGGGGGACAAGGCCTTGTGGGTCGCTTCCGCGAGCGTTGTGGGGCGCTGGGTTCGGTAGGGACACGGGTGGGGCGTTGCTCCGTCATCGAGGGGGTGGGATGTCGGTGTTCCCGGCTGGCGTCGGCCGGGTAGGGACGCTGCCCGTTCTACTGGGCCGTGGTCGGCGGGCGGCGGTGCGGGTGTCCTTGGGCGCTGTTGGTGGAAGGGTTCGTTGTTGCTTCCGCTGTCGTGGTCGGCGGGCGGCGGTGCGGGTGTCCTTGGGCGCAGTTGATGGAAAGGTTCGCTGTCGCTCCCGTCGGGGCTTCGTCGCTGGTGCGCTGTGATGCGGGGTCCGCGGGTGCTGTTGGTGGCAAGGTTCGTTGTCGCTTCCGCTGGGCTGTCGTCGTTGGCGGGCGGCGGGGCGGTGTCCTTGGGGGCTGTTGATGGAAAGCTTCGCTGTCGCTTCCGCTGGGCCGTCGTCGTTGGCGGGCGGCGATGCGGGTGTCCGCGGGTGCTGTTGATAGAAAGGTCGCCGCCGCTTGCGTCGGCCATTGGCGGGCAGCGATGCAGCCGTTCCCGGACGCCGTCGATTTGACAGGAACGCTGCCCTTCCGTTGGGGTGCTGCTGTTCCGGGTGCTGGTAGCGGACGTGCCCGCTTCGCCGAGTCCTGGTTAATGACGGCGGGGAGGCGGCCGTCGCCCGGTACCGTTCTAGGGACACTGCCGCTTCCATCGGATTCCTGGTCGTCGGGCGTTCCCGGGCGTAACGGCAAGGCGTGAACGCCGTCGGCTCTCAGCGTGTCTGGTCATGGGCGGCGGGCGGCTGCCCTGGTCAGGACCGCCTGGCCACTGCCGCGCGTGCCGGGCCGCAGATTATGCAGCACTCGCCGGGTCCGCGATAACGTTGCGGTATGCGCGTTTCCACTGGTACCGGTCGCCGGCGATGAGTGCGGCCCAGCGGGCGGACGCCCGGGAGAACCGGGAGCGGATCGTCGAGATCGCTCGCGAGGCGATCGCCGCGTCGGGAGAGTTGCGGCTGAACGCGGTGGCCAAGTCGGCCGGCGTCGGGCAAGGAACGCTCTACCGGCACTTTCCCACGCGCGAGGACCTGCTCGCCGAGGTGTACCGGCAGGAAGTGGAGGACCTGGTCGCGCTGGCCCCGGAACTGCTGGCTGCCTGCGAACCGGTCGAGGCACTGTCGCGCTGGTTCGACCGGATCGCCGAATACGCCCGAGTCAAACGTGGTGTCTTCGCGGCGCTCGAAACGGCGGTGTGGAAAGGCCTGTCCGAACAAAGCCACGGCCCGATCGGCGACGCCATCACACTCCTGCTCGACGCCGGAAAGGCCCAGGGAACCATCCGCCCCGACGTCGACGCCCGCGACCTGTTCATCTTGTCGGGCTACCTGACCCGCCTCGACGAGGACGAGTGGGACGCCCGCGCTCGGCATCTCCTGGACGTCCTGCTGCAAGGAGTTCTCTCCCGCTGATCCAGTGGTCGATGCTCACGCTGGTTGGTCGGCTGCTTCCCGTGTGGGCAGCACAATCACGTCGCGCGGCAGATTCCTCAACGGACGAGGTCTGCTTGCCAGGCAACGCATTCCCGCGCGCCCGCCGATGATCGACTCGTGGTGCGCAAGGCAGTTCAGCACGATGCGCCGCTGTTGCGTGAAGTGGCTGGCGCAGAGCGACTAACCCTGCGGAAAAGTCATGGAAGTTCAGCGAGACTCGCCCGAAGCCCGAAGCCCGAAGCCCGAAGCCCGAAGCCCGAAGCCCGAAGCCCGAAGCCCGAAGCCCGAAGCCCGAAGCCCGAAGCCCGGACGTGGTGTCCATAGTGGACGGGCCGCTCGCGTGCGCGGCCGGCCCGATCCCCCAGATCTCCCCAGTAGTAGTGGTTGTGCCATTCAGGAAGCGACGGCCAGGCGAACCCGGCGGTCGCGGGCGTACGAGACCAGTTCGCGGACCTCGTCGGTGGTGATGATGCGGACCGCGTCTTCCAAAATCTCGGCCGTGGCCACCTGCAGCGGCCAGGAACGCAGGCCGGGCGCGGGTTCGTGCCAGAACCACTGGCCTTGGGCGAGATCTTCGGCGGCGACGGTTGGTTCGTCGGTGTTCATGTCCGCAGCCTAACTGGCCCCACCGACAGAAAATCGCTCTACCGGACATCCCGGGACAACCCCGAAGAGGGAGCAAGAAATGAATACGGATTCGGGGATAGTTCCTGCTGGTCGGGGAGACGCGAGCGGGCTGGCGGGTGGCGTGGGTCACGCGGTCTTGCCCAAGCGGCGAGGGGCCACCGGCCGGGTGCGAAAGTAGGTACCGGTGACCTGGTCCCGCTCAGTGGCGGGTTCCGGTGGATTTTGCACGGCCGCGCGGCCTGCCCTAGGCTTCGCCGGTCACCGCGCACACACCGGGGGTTTCCGGGACGAGAGGAACGGTGCGAATGGCTTTGCGCGACCCCGAGGCGTACCGCGACATCGATCTGCCGACGATTCTCCGGATGGAGCGGCGGCTTCCCTGGTACGGCTGGCCGCACCTGCCGTTGGGACTGCTGGTCTGCGTGGCCGCGATCCTCGCCGCCTACCGGGTCCCGGTTTCGTACCACCTGACGACCGCACTGGTCGCGGGCGGCGGCGTGGTCGGCGGGTTTTCCGGTTACGGCTGCGGGCTGGTCATGGTCAGCACCCCGGATCTGGTCCAGACCGGCTACTTGAACTGGCGGCGCACCCGGGTGCTGCGGGCCTTGCTGATCGTGCTCGGCGGGTTGTCCGCGGCGTCGATGGTGGTCGTTGTGGCGTGCCACATTTCGTTGCTGGCCGGGTCTTCCGACCAGCATCCGTTCCGGCTTTCGGTGCAGGCCGGGTTGTACTTGGTGCTCGTGGTCGCCAACACGGTGCTCGCCGGCCTTGAGGCATGGCAGTTGTCGAACGTGCTGCGCGAGCCGGTTGCCGAGACCGTCGCGGAGCCGGCCGGGCCGGTGCGGGTCCGGCTTGGCTGAATCGTCTACATCGGACTGAGTCAGCGCCTGCGCAGCAGCACTTCTTGCGTCACCGAGGCGACGAGCCGTCCGTCGGTGGTGAAGAATTCGCCGTGGGTCAGGCCCCGGGTGTTCGCGAAGCTGGGGCTTTCCATGTCGAAGAGCAGCCACTCGTCCGCGCGGAACGGGCGGTGGAACCACACCGCGTGGTCCAGCGACGTCAGCTGCGGTACGCCCGGCTCGTCCCGGTGCGGCAGCAGGGCGGTGCCCGCCAGCCGGATGTCGGAGATGTAGGTGAGCGCGCAGACGTGCGCCAGCGGGGCGTCCGGCAACGCGTCCTTCGCCCGGACCCAGATCCGCTGCCGCGGGCCGCGGCCGGTGTCGGGCAGGCCGGTTTCCGGGTTGCTGACGAAACGGACTTCGATCGCGGACAGGACGATCGGCGAGCGGTCCTGCTCGACGACGCCCGCCTCGTCCGGGGCCGGGACCTCGGGCATCCGCGCCTGGTGCGCGCTGCTCTCCGCCTCGGTCTGGAACGACGCGGACAGGCTGAAAATGCTCTCGCCGTTCTGGATCGCGACGACCCGGCGCGTGGTGAACGAACCGCCGTCCCGAGTCCGCTCGACCTCGTAGATGATCGGCATGTCGGTGCGGCCGCCGCGGATGAAATAGCCGTGCAGCGAGTGCACGTGCCGCGCCGCGGGCACGGTCGCGCCGGCCGCGGTAAGCGCCTGCGCCGCGACCTGGCCGCCGAACGCCCGCTGCGGCGAACCCTGGTGGCACCAGCCCCGGAACAGGTTCAGCTCGAGCGGCTCGAGCTTCAGCAGCTGGTCTAGCCCGGCCCGGGTCGGATCGATCGTCGTCACCCGGCCAGTCTAAGCGCCTGCTCAGTCGCGCCGCGGCGTGAGCAGCGCCGCAACCGCGGCTGGATCCTCGACGTGCGCGTTGTGCCCGAGCCCGGACAGGACCACTGCCTCGGGAACAAGGGCATGCAGCTGCTCGGGACGGCACATCGGATCGTTTTCGCCGGTGGCGAGCACCACAGGGCAGCGCGCTGACGCCAGCAGGCTCGGCATGTCCGGACGGCCGACCCCGAAGGCGGGCGGATCCAGAGTCAGTTGCCAGCCGTCCGCGGCTTCGGCGACGCCGTCCGGGTCTGCCGGAGCCAGGCCGGTCAGCCCAGCGATCTTCAGATAGGCGGTTTCGGCCTCCTCTCGAGTGGTGAACAGCCGCGGCGGGCGGGCGGCCATCGCAGCGGCCCGGGCCAGGTCGTCTTCGCTCCATTCCACTTTGACGCCCACCGCCAGCACGCTGCTGACGTCGAGCCCGTAGCGGCCACTCGCCAGTTCCAGCGCGACGACGCCGCCGAGCGAATGGCCGAGGACGGCGATCGGGCCGGACTCGTCCAGCGACTCGGCGACCGCGGCCGCGAGCGCCTCGAACGTGTACTCGGGCAGTCGAGGCGAGCCGCCGTGGCCGGGCAGGTCCGGCACGAGCAGCCGCCGGTCGAGCTGTCCGGCGAGGCCGTCCCAGACCGCGCCGGTGGCGCCGAGCCCGTGCAAGAGCAGGACGGGCGGTTCGCCTTGTCCGGTGACGCGCAGCTTCAGCTTTTCCACCGGACGGATCTTTCCGCAGGCGGCGGTCTCGGGGCTAGGGTCGGAACGTGTCGAGTGCTGTCATCGCCGACCCGGACACCTACGTCACGGGCGTGCCTTACGACCTGCTTGCCCGCCTGCGCCGGGAGACGCCGGTGACGCGGATCGGCGACTTCTGGGCGGTGCTGCGCCATTCCGACGTGCGGCACGTGCTCCGCACCCCTGCGGTGTTTTCGTCGCAGCTCGGCGGCACGCAGATCCGGGACCCGGCCACCGCCGAGGACCTGCGCTACGTGCGCCGGATGATGCTCAACATGGACCCGCCCGAGCACGGCAGGCTGCGCGGGCTGCTCACGAAAGCGTTCACCCCGCGGGCGGTCGGCCGGATCGCCGAACGGATCGAAGGCTGGGCACGGGATCTCGTCGCGGCGGTGGCCGATCGCGGCGAATGCGACTTCGCCAAGGACATCGCCGCCGACCTGCCATTGCTCACGCTCGCCGAAGTGTTCGGCGTGCCCGAGCAGGACCGGCGGCTGATGTTCGACTGGAGCAACCGCGTGATCGGCTTCCAGGACCCCGAATACGCGGTGAGCGCGACCGTCAACGCTGAGGACGTCACCGACCTCGCCCGTGCCGCGCTGGCCGTGCGCCCGGAACCCGGCCCGGACGGCCAGATGCCGGATCCGCGCAGCCGCGCCGGAATGCCGGACCTCTACGCCTACGCGCATGCGCTGGGCGAGCACAAACGCGAGCACCCCGGCGACGACGTGATGAGCAACTTGATGCACTACGTGGACGACGACGGCGGCCGCGTGTCGATTGAGGAGTTCGAGAACCTTTTCTGGCTGTTTTCCGTAGCTGGCAACGAAACTCTGCGCAACGGCCTGCCGGGCGGGATGGCCGCGTTGCTCGCGCACCCCGAGCAGTACCGCGCACTGCTCGCCGACCGGAGCCTGCTTCCCGGCGCGGTCGAAGAGATGCTGCGCTGGCACACGCCGGTGATGCACTTCCGCCGCACCGCGACGCAGGACACTCGGCTGTCCGATGTGGACATCAAGGCCGGGGACAAGGTCGTGGTGTGGTTTTCCTCGGCCAACCGCGACGAGACCGTGTTTCGCGACCCGGACGTGTTCGACGTGACGCGCGCGCCGACCGAACACCTGACGTTCGGCCACGGCCCGCATTTCTGCCTCGGTTCGCACCTCGCGCGCATGCAGATGCGGGCGTTGTTCGCGGCCGTGTTCGACCAGCTCGGCGAGGTCCGTCTCGCCGGCGAACCCCGCCGGCTGCGGTCGAACTTCCAGAACGGGATCAAAAGCCTCCCGATCCGCTGGGACTGACCGGTTCAGCCGAAGCCGACGAGCGAGAGCCAGCGATCCAGGTACGCCGTGTCGCCGGTGCGGTGCGAGACGTCCGACGGCAGCCTGCGGTAAACCATCAGCAGCAGCTCGCGCAACGGCGCGGCCGCGGTGACTGCCGCGTTCGCCGGCGGTCCCGGATGCCAGGCCAGCTGGTCGCCGGTCAGGTCGACCGTCCAGGACGCCGCGTGGTCGGTGGGCGCGAGGTGGATCGTGCGGTCCGGGCCGAGCAGTTCGCGGCGTTCCGGGACATACTCCAGCACCTGCGGCAGCGACCCGAGTTCGAGCCACTCCTCCATCGCGTCGTGCGCGACTTCCGGCGTGACGGTGAATTCCCCGCCCGCGGCCAGCGTCGCGTCGGCGCGGTGGATCAGCGTCTCGTTCATGAACCGGCGTGCGTAGAACGCCGCCCGCGGCGGACCGTCCGGGATCGGCGTGAACACCTCCGCGTCCGGACCCGCCTCGCGCAGCGTGGCCACTAACTCCTTCGCGCCGTCCACGAGCCACCACGCCGGTCGCGGGGTGTCCACCGGGTTCCGGAGCGCGTCGTCCGGCAGCCAATGGCGGGCCCGCGTCCGGACGGTTTCCTCCGCCCACCGATGCCCGGTGCTGACGTGCTCGAGCAACTGTCCGAGATTCCACTCGGGGCACGCCGCGACCCGCACCGTGCGGTCCGCGCCTTCGACGGCCGCGGCGAGCAGTTCCGTCTGCCGCACGATCTCGGCACAACGCTGGGGGAAGTCCATGGGCTGTCCTATCCGGTTCAGGTCCGCTGGCACCAGACAGTCGGAGCCGACGTGGCCATCCGGACACCGGAGGCGGAGAACCCGGGCTACTCGACGCTCCAGGCGTCTCCCCATTCCGCGTCGCGGGCGGCGCGGTATCGCACGCCGTGCCGCTTCGACACGACAGTCTTCGGCGCGAGCCCGTCGACCGTGCAGAGGTCGAGTTGCACGAACCCCTTGTGCTTGCGCGGATGCCGGATGATCCGTGCCGACGGACGGTCGACCGGTGCGGACGTGGCCGCCACGTACGAGAACTTCTCGTCCTCGAATCCCAGCGTGCCGGACTTGATCCGCCGGTGCACCCCGCTGCGGGGCAGCCGGGCGGAGAAGTGACACCAGTCCTCTCCCGGCTTGATCGGGCAGGCGTCGTCGTGCGGGCACGGTGCCACCACGCTCCGACCCATGTCGCGCAGCACCTCGCGAGCCTCGCGGATCCGCGCGAATCCAGCCGGGGTGCCGGGCTCGATGAGCACGACCGTGCCTGCTTGAGCGGCGAGCCACCGGACGACGTCGGCTCGGCCGCGTTCGGGCAGCTCGCCGAGGACGTACGAGAGGGTGACCAGATCGGCCTCTGGCGCCGCGGACGCGGAATCGACCAGCCCGCGCTGCCAGACCGCGGTGCGGACGGCAGGCTCGTCGGAGTGCGCCGCCAGCTTGCGACCCAGCGCCAGCGCGGCCGCCACCTGTTCCACGACAGTGCACTTCTCCAGCGACGGCCAGACATCGGCTGCTGCCCACACTGCCGCTCCGGTGCCGCCGCCGACGTCGACGTGCGTCTTCGGGGCGAATCCGGGCGCGGCGGCAGCCACCTCGTCCAGCACCGCGCTGACCGCCGCGTAGGTCGCTGGCATCCGGTATCCGGCGTAGGCGGCGACATCCAGCTCCGAAGAGAGGATCGGCGACGACGCCGAGTCGCCTTGTCGATAACGCTTGCTGAGCCGGTCCACGGCCTGCGCGAGCCGGGACTCGGGGAACCGGGCCAGCTCCTCGTCGAGGGCGGCGCGGAGAGCTTCGGGGAGAACTGCCACGGCCAGCGATTCTCGCATGCCCGTTTCGCCTTCCGAAGTGCGCCTGACCTGCTAGTTTCGCGACCAGGAAAAAAGTTCGAGGACCTTGTCGATCCGGCCGCGGCCCGTTCGACGCAGTGGTGAAGGCAAGCCGAGACCGAAGGGGAACCGAAGATGCGATTCATGGTGATCATGAAGGCCAGCGAAGAGAGCGAAGCGGGCCAGCTGCCCAGCACCGAGATGCTCGCCGAGATGGGCAAGTTCAACGAGGAACTCGTGCGGGCAGGCGTCATGCTGGCGGGCGAGGGGCTGGCGCCCAGCTCCGAGGGCGCTCGCGTGAAGTTCTCCGGGGACGGCGAGCCCAGCGTGGTCGACGGTCCGTTCGCCGAGACCAAGGAACTGATCGCCGGGTTCTGGATCCTGCAGGTCCGTTCGCTCGAGGAAGCCGTCGAGTGGATCAAGCGCGTGCCCAACACCGACGGCGCGCACCACGAGATCGAGATCCGGCGGATCTTCGAGGCCGACGACTTCGGCGACAACCTCACCCCGGAACTGCGGGACGCCGAGGAGAAGCTGCGCGAGCAGGCCGCACAGAACTGATGCGGTTCATGGTGCTGGTGAAAGCCAGCGAGGAATCCGAAGCGGGAGACGCGCCGAGCGCCGAATTGATCGAGCAGATGGGCCGGTTCAACGAGGAACTCGCCGAATCCGGGCACCTCGTGCAGGCCGCCGGGCTGACGCCCAGCTCGGCGGGCGCCCGGCTGCTGTGGTTCGACGGACAGGCCGAGCCCAGCGTGGTGGACGGTCCGTTCGCCGAGACCAAGGAACTTGTCGCCGGCGTGTGGATCCTGGAGGGCGAGTCGCTCGCCGAAATCGTCGAGCTGATGAAGCGGGCGCCCAATCCGGACCGGCGGCCGGGCACCGTCGAGATCCGCCCGATGGCCGGCGAGTTGTGACGCCGCGCCCGCCCGAGGGTTGCCTCGGGCGGGCCGGGCCGGTCTGATGGGCCGGTGGACACGCGAAGTGCGGTAGAGGCCGTTTGGCGGATCGAGTCGGCGCGGGTGATCGCCGGTCTCGCGCGGATGACCCGCGACGTGGGCCTCGCCGAGGAACTGGCGCAGGACGCGCTCGTCGCCGCGCTCGAGCAGTGGCCGGAGACCGGGGTGCCGCGCAACCCGGGCGCCTGGCTGATGACGATCGCGAAGCGACGGGCCATCGACCTGTTCCGGCGCAACGAGACCCTCGGCCGCAAACTGGACGAGATCGGCCGGGAGGCCGAGCAGCTCGGCGAGGGCGTGCTGCCCGACTTCGACGCGGTGCTCGACGACGAGCAGATCGAGGACGACCTGCTGCGGCTGGTCTTCACCGCCTGCCATCCGGTGCTGTCCACCCAGGCGCGGGTGGCGCTCACACTGCGCATGCTGGGCGGGCTCAGCACCGACGAGATCGCCCGCGCGTTCCTGGTGAAGGAATCCACTGTCGCGCAACGCATCGTGCGGGCGAAGAAGACGCTCGCCGAGGCCAAGGTGCCGTTCGAGACGCCGGTCGGCGACGAGCGCGTGGCGCGGGTGCCCGCCGTGCTCGAAGTGATCTACCTGATCTTCAACGAGGGCTACTCCGCTACGCGCGGCGACGACTGGATGCGGCCCGCGCTGTGCGAGGACGCCTTGCGGCTCGGCCGTGTGCTGGCCGGTCTGATGCCCGGCGAACCGGAGGTGCACGGACTGGTCGCGCTGATGGAAATCCAGGCTTCGCGCTCGGCGGCGCGCACCGGCCCGAACGGCGAACCGGTGCTGCTGATGGACCAGGACCGCAGTCGCTGGGACCGCCTGCTCATTCAGCGCGGCCTCATCGCGCTGGCTCGATCCGAACGGCTGGCGAACGGCACGTATGGGCCGTATTCCGCGCAGGCAGCGATCGCCGCCTGCCACGCCGTGGCGGTCACTCCCGAGGAGACCGACTGGGCACGGATCGCCGCGCTGTACGCGGGCTTGGCGCAGCTCACGCCGTCTCCGGTGATCGAGCTGAACCGGGCCGTCGCGGTTTCGATGGCGGAAGGGCCGGAAGCCGGGCTGGCGCTGGTGGACAAATTGCTGCGCGAGCCCGCGTTGAAGAACTACCACTTGCTCCCGAGCGTGCGCGGTGACTTTCTGTACAAGCTGGGCCGCCGGGACGAGGCACGCGCCGAATTCGAGCGCGCGGCGAAGATGACCGGCAACGAGCGCGAACGCGCGCTGCTGCTGGAGCGGGCCGAGTCGTGCAGCAAGCTGGAAGCGGGAACGAGGTAGCGGTGCGCGAGTGATCGTCATGCCGGCAACGGTCCGCCACCCGTCCGACAATTCCCGCGTCCGCCGCCCGCCATCCCCAGGGTTACCCACAAGTCGACCCGCCTGTGGATAACCTGTTTCCGCTGGTAGCGGCGGCGAAAACGGGTCGCTCGACTCGATCCGGTGAATGCTTCAGCGGGACCCCACGACGCAGGCGACGACGTCCGAGCCGACTCGACCCGGGGAAAGGCCTCAGCGGTTCCGGACGTACCCCAGCCGCATGGACAGCGCGGCCGCTGTTCCGGCCACCGTCGCACCCAATTCGTCCGCCCGGCGCAGCACCCGAGGTGCGGGTCCAGCGACGCTGATCGCCGCGATCGGACGCCCGGAATGGTCCCGCACGGCAGCCGCGACGCAGCCGACGTCCGGCTCGTTTTCCAGGTCGTCCACGGCCCAGCCACGACGTCGCGTGCGGGCCAGCTCGTCCAGCAGCCGGACCGGGTCGTTGATGGTCTTGAGGGTGAGGCTGTCGAGCTTCATCCGGCGCACGCGCTCTACCCGGTCGGCCTCGGGCAACGCGGCCAGCCAGGCCTTGCCCAGCGACGTCGCGTGCTGCGGGCGCCGGGTGCCGAGGCGACAGGAGAGCGTGACCGCGCTGGCGCTGCGTTCGGTCGCGACGTAGACCATCGCGTCGTTGTCCGGCACCGCGAGATAGGTCGTCTCTCCGGAGCGCTCGGCCAGTGCGGTGAGATACCGCGGCGCGCAGCGGTGCAGGTCGGTCGCCGCCATCGCGCGGGCGCCCAGTTCGACCAGCCGGGTGCCGAGCCGCACGCGTCCGGTGACGGTGTCCGCCTCCAGGTACTCCAGCCGCTTCAGCGTGCCGACGATGCGGTAAGCGGCGCTGCGCGACAAGCCCAGCTGCCGGGCGAGCGCGTTCGTGGAGATTTCCTGGTGCTGGCCGACGTGTTCGAGCACCGCCAGCCCGCGCTCCAGGGTGCCGCTTTGGTCCAGCCCGCGTGCTGCTGCGTCCACGTTCGCCCTCCGCCTGTCGCTCTGCGTTCCCGGTCACCGGTGCCTGGTGCCATTAAGCGGGGTTGGACGCTAACACCTCCGATGTATAGACGGAAGATCTTGACCGATCCCTGTCATACCGCAAGGTCAAGGTTGCGCCGAATGGTTCAACCTCCGATCGGTAAGACTGCTTACAAATGGTAGCGGAGACTGGAGTCACCCTCTCAGGAAAATCACAGCGCCCGTGCCGCACGGTTTGCGTGATGTCCACACGTCTGCGCACCCGGGCGTCGGTCGCTGCCGGGCGGCTGACCGCGTGGTTTTCCCGTACCGCCCGGCTGGGCCGCGGCGGCGTGATCGGCGGCCGCGTCACGCTGCGGCTCGATCCCAAGGCGCTGCGCAGGCTCGGCCGCGATCGCACGGTCGTGATCGTCACCGGCACGAACGGCAAAACCACCACGTCGCTGATGCTGACCCGCGCGCTCGAGGCGCTCGCCGAGGTCGCGCACAACAGCGACGGCGCGAACATGCCCGACGGCCTGGTGGCTGCGCTCGCTGCCCGGCCCGACGCGCCCTACGCGGTGCTCGAAGTGGACGAAACGTACGTTCCGTGGGTGGCCGAGCAGGTGCAGCCCGCGGCGCTCGTGCTGCTCAACCTCAGCCGCGACCAGCTCGACCGCGTCGGCGAGGTCCGGATGATGGAGCGCGACCTGCGTGCCGCGTTCGCCGGGCTGTCGCGCACGGTCGTGGTCGCGAACTGTGACGACGTCCTGGTCACGTCGGCGGCCGCGGCGGCGGCCCGCCCGGTGTGGGTCGGCACCGGGCGGCGCTGGTCGGGCGATTCCGTCTCCTGCCCGCGTTGCGGCGGCGCGATCACCCACACCGACCGCGAATGGCGCTGCGCGGTCTGCGCGTTCGCGCGCCCGGAGCCGACCTGGACCCTCGACGGCGACCTGGTGCACACGCCCGGCGGCCGGCAGGTGGACCTCGACCTGCGGCTGCCCGGCGAGGCCAATCGGGCGAACGCCGCCCTCGCGCTCGCCGCCGCGCACTGCGTGGGCGTGCCGCCGCACACCGCCGCGGCCCGGCTGCGCACGATCACCGATATCGGCGGGCGGTACCGCACGATTCGCCGCACCAGGCACTCGGTGCGACTGATGCTTGCGAAAAACCCGGCTGGATGGGCCGAAACGTTGCGTGTGCTCGACGAGGACACCCCGGTCGTCGTCGCGGTCAACGCGCACGAGGCGGACGGCCGCGACCTGTCCTGGCTCTGGGACGTGCACTTCGAGCGACTGCGCGGCCGTCAGGTCGTCGTCGCCGGCGAGAGATCCGCGGACCTCGCGGTGCGGCTTTGCTACGCGGAGGTGCCGCACTGGTCGGAGCCGGACCCGGTCGCCGCGATCGACACCCTGCCGCCGGGCGGGGTCGAACTCGTCGCGAACTACACTGCTTTCCGTGACCTGGTGGACCGGTTGCCAGATGTCTGATTCGACCGTCGGCATCGGCCTCCTGCTGCCCGAGGTGCTGGGGACGTACGGAGATTCCGGCAACGCACAAGTGCTCTGCAAACGCTTGCAGTGGCGCGGTTACGACGCCGAGGTGGTGCCGGTTTCGCTGGACTCCTCGGTGCCGTCCACATTGGACCTCTACCTGCTCGGCGGCGGCGAGGACATGGCACAGGTGCTGGCCGCGGACTTCCTGCGCAACTCGCCGGGCCTGCGGAGCGCGGCGAATGCCGGGCGTCCGGTGTTCGGCGTGTGCGCCGGCCTGCAGATCCTGGGCACGCGCTTCCGCGGCGTCGACGGCGTCGAACACGCCGGGCTGGGGTTGCTCGACCTGGTCACCGAGCCGGCGCAGCAGCGCGCGGTGGCCGAACTGATCGCCGAACCGGACCTGCTCGAGACGCCGTTGACCGGCTTCGAGAACCACCAGGGCGCGAGCGTGCTCGGGCCGGGCAGCGCACCGCTGGGCCGCGTCGTCCGGGGCACCGGCAACGGCGACGGCACCGAGGGCGCGGTCACCGACCACATCGTCGGCACGTACCTCCACGGCCCGGCGCTGGCGCGCAATCCCGAGCTGGCTGACCTCCTGTTGTCGTGGGTGATGGGCCACGCGCTGAAGCCGTTGGACCTGGCCGAGGTGGAGACACTGCGCTCGGAGAGGCTGGCCGCACGCCGCGCCCGATGACGTCACTCGCTGCTCGTTACGCTGCGTGCGTGAGACTTGTCGCTGCAGCAGGCGTACGAATGCGGACCACGGCGGTTGCCGTGCTGGCGCTCGCGCTGGCCATCGCGACCGCGTGCGTGGTCGTGGTGCTCTTGCTGCAGCAGTCACTCGATCGAAGCGTCACCGAAAGCGCGCGCAGTACCGCGCGGCAGGTCGCCGTCCAACTCGTACGCGCGGGCGCGCGGGACCTGTCGCCGAGCGATGTCGCGAGCACTGGCGACACTGAAGCCGTGACGCAGGTGCTCGGACCGCGAAGCACGCCTATCGCGAGCGACCCGTCGATCGTCGGCCGTCCGGCCATCACGGCCGCGCGCCCGGCCCCGGGCCAGGAAACCGTCGAGACGCTGCCGCTCGGCTTAGACGGGGACGGCAGTGAGTACCGGTTGGTTTCGGAAGGCGTCAACGGGCCGGGTGGCCCGTTCACCGTCATCTCCGCACGTTCGCTTGAGCCAGTCACCGAAGCCTCGACGCGGCTTACGCTGCTGCTCGGGCTGATCTCGCTGCCCCTGCTCGGTATCGCTGGCTTCGCGGTGTACCGCTCGGTCGGCTCCGCGCTGCGTCCAGTGGAGCGGATGCGGCGTACCGTCGCCGAGATCTCGACGCGCGACCTCGCGTTGCGCGTACCGCTGCCCCCGGGCGGCGACGAGGTGCACCGACTCGCTGTCACGTTGAACGAGATGCTCGAACGGCTTGGGTCCGCGCAGGCCGCGCAACGCCGCTTCGTCGCCGACGCGAGCCATGAGCTGCGCTCGCCGCTCTCGACCATCAGTACCGCGCTCGACGTCTCGAACCAGCACCCCGAGACAACCAACGAATTGGTACCGGTGATTACTCGCGAGACCGCGCGCCTGCGAGAGCTGGTTGACGACCTTCTCATGCTCGCGCGCACCGACGACGCCACCGACCGGCCCGCGCGCACTGAAGTCGATCTGGACGACATCGTGCGCGCCGAAGCCGAACGCGTACGCGGCGAAGCGGCTGTCGAGATCGAAGTGCGCGCGCAACCGGCGAAGGTGCGTGGCAGTGAGGCGCAGCTGCGTCGCGCCGTACGCAACCTCGTCGACAACGCATGCGGGCATGCCCGCGGGCGGATCCGAATTGCGAGTTCGGTGCAAAATGACATGGTCGTGGTGGAGGTGAGCGACGACGGCCCGGGCGTCGCCGAGGACGACCGGGAGCGAGTGTTCGAGAGGTTTGTGCGGCTGGACGCGTCGCGCCGGCGCGGCGGCACCGGACTGGGCCTGTCGATCGTGGCCGGCATCGCGGCCCGGCACGGCGGCCGCGCGCGGTACGTCGACGTGGCCGACCCGAGCTATCCGGGCGCGCATTTCGTGATCGAACTGCCGAGCATCGAACTGCCCCGGATCGAGGAGGACTGAGCGTGCGGTTGCTGATCGTGGAGGACGAGCTGGAGTTCGCCGAAACCCTTCGCCGCGGCCTGGTCGCCGAGGGATTCACGGTGAACGTGGCGCACACCGGCCGGGACGGGCTCTGGTCGGCGATGGAGCACGATTACGACGCCGTGGTGCTCGACATCATGCTGCCCGAGCTTTCCGGCTATGAGGTGCTGAAACGCTTGCGGGCCGCGGAGAATTGGACGCCGGTGCTGATGCTCACCGCGAAGGACGGCGAGTACGACGAGGCGGACGCATTCGATCTCGGTGCGGACGACTATTTGTCGAAGCCGTTCTCGTTCGTGGTTTTGCTGGCGCGGCTGCGGGCATTGCTTCGGAGGGGCGCACCGGCTCGTCCGGCCGTGTTGACTGCCGGGGACCTGCGGCTCGACCCGGCTGCGCGCACCGTCCACCGGGGAGAGACGCGAATCGAGTTGACCGCGCGCGAGTTCGGTTTGCTGGAGTTTTTGCTGCGTCGGCAGGGGGCGGCGTTGACGAAGAACGAGATTCTCGGCCACGTGTGGGACGCGCATTACGAGGGGGACGAGAACGTGGTCGAGGTTTATGTGGGGTATTTGCGGCGGAAGATCGACGCGCCGTTCGGAACGCGGACAATCGAGACGGTGCGCGGGGTGGGGTATCGGCTCGTCGGATGAGCGGGCGGGTCGGTTTTTCTTAATGGCGCGCCCGGCCGATTCTGTGGAGAATCGACGCTCTCGGTCGCCTACGCTTTTCGGACCGGGAATTCGGATTAGCGTCTCGCCCGGCTAAGCCACTGAAATCCCCGCCACCGCCCGAACCACGGCCGTGCACCGGTCCTCGACATACTCCAGCCCGGCCTCCTCCGCGATCCTCCGGGCCTCCGCGGACACGATTCCTTGCTGCAGCCACAGCGCCTTGGCCCCGATCGCCACTGCGGAGCGGGCGATGTCCGGTGCTTCCTCGGCGGGGCGGAAGACGTCGACCAGGTCCACCGGCTCCGGAATGTCTTCCAGCGACCGGTACACCTTCTCCCCGAGCAGTTCGGTCGCCGACGGATGCACCGGGATGATCCGGAAACCGTGCGCCTGCAGCGAAGCCGGTACGCCGTGTGCGGCCTTGCCCGGGTCGCGGCTCAGGCCGACCACCGCGATCGTGCGCGCGCTGGCGAGGATCTCTTCAGGCTTCATACTCTCCTCAACATCCCGCTACCGCGAACGATTCCGCTCGGTCACAACCGCCACAATCGCAGGCCGCGGACGCGATACACCGGCCACAGCACGTGCCACGGCGACCGGCGCAGGAACGCTGAACTGCACGTCAACACATTGCGCGCGACCGTGGACGCGACCTCGTGCCGGTCCGGCCACGCTTCGCCGCGGGCGCCGAGCGCTAGGCGGAAGACCGTCAGCAGACCGCGTCCTTGCAGGTCATAGCGAGCGCCGGTGTCGCCCGCGTCCGGAAGGAGGCGGGCGATTTCCAGGCGAAAAGCGCCAGTGACCGGCTCGCCCGGCGGCACGTCGGCGACGCTGTCCACGATCGCGCGGCCGTGCAGCCGACGCGCGAATCGCGTGAGCAGCCGTCGTTCCCACCAGGGAAGCAAACGACGGCGAGCCAGCAGCGCGGCACATTCGCGGTGCCCGAGGGAGAACACCTCGGCGAGATCGTCGTACCTGCTGATCGCAGTGGGCTCCGCTAGGTGCAGCCGCACCTCGTAGCGGACCCGCGCGATCAGCTCGTCGATCGCTTCCCGCCGGTCGAGCCGTGCTTTCTGCCGCGAAGCCGCCCAGTCGCCCATGGGGCCACACTCTGAACCCGGCGGCGCACCGAGTCCAGGGGGTCAGCCGATCTTCGACCCGTACATCTCGCCGAGGTCGTCCGCGATCAGCTCGATCCGGGCGCCGTCCGGGTCGGCGAAGTAAATCGACGTGCCGCTTTCTTCCTGGTACTGCACGCCGGCGGCGTCGAGCCGGGAGCGCGCCTCCGCCCAGGCTTCCGGGGTGAGCGACAGGGCCAGGTGATGCAGGCCGCCGAGCACCTCCGCGTACGGGCCGAGGTCGAGGCCGGGCAGGTCGAAGAACGCGACCGCGTTGCCGTTGCCGACGTCGAAGAAGAAGTGGCTCGACCCGGGGTAGTCGCGGTTCTCGATCAGCTCGGTGAGCGGGAAGCCGAGAATGTCCTGGTAGAAGGTGATCGTCCGCTCGACGTCGCTGGACAGCAGCGCGGTGTGGTGAATGCCGCGCCCGACCGTCGCGGGGCGTTCCGCCGCGGGGCGCAGGTACTGCTCCCGCAGCCGGTCGCGGGCCTGGGCGAGCTGGGCGACTTCGGTCTCGGTGGGTGCCATTTCGGGTCACGTCCTCTCGGGAAGCCAGTACGGCGAACAGTACGCCGAAAAACTCTCGCGCGCAAGACATTAGCGAGCAAGAGAACTTGGTCGTACCGCTGAATGGAACGGCCGGGTTGGCTCCGGCGACCGGGTCAGGCAGAGTTCCGCCCGTGGAACCCGCTGAGCTGCAGGACGCCGTCGCGCTGCTGACGAGCGCGTACGAGCGCCACGAGCCGATCGATCCGCTCGTGAAGACCTTCCCCGACGCGACCATCGAAGACGCCTACCGCGTGCAGCAGGAGCAAGTCCGCGCCTGGGTGGCGGGCGGCGACGTGGTGCGCGGCCACAAGGTCGGCCTCGCCTCCGCGGCGATGCAGCGCCAGATGGGCGTGAATCAGCCCGACTTCGGGCACCTGACCAGTTCGATGTTCCTGCTCGAACACCAGCCGATCCCGACGACGCGGTTCCTGCAGCCGCGCATCGAACCGGAGATCGCGTTCGTGCTCGGCGCGCCGCTGCGCGGTCCGGGCGTGACTGTCGCCGACGCCGTCCGCGCGGTCGACTTCGTGCTGCCGTCGCTGGAGATCGTCGATTCGCGCGTCCGCGACTGGAAGATCTCGATCTTCGACACCGTCGCGGACAACGCGTCGTCCGGCGGGGTCATCCTGGGCAGCAGCCCGACCAATCTGCGCGACGTCGACCTGCGGCTCGCTGGCTGCACCCTGCACGTCAACGGCCAGCTGGCGGCCACCGGCGCGGGTGGAGCGGTGCTGGGCTCGCCGATCAACGCCTTGGTCTGGCTGGCCAACACGGTCGGGCCGCTCGGCGTGACGCTCGAGCCCGGCCATGTCGTACTGCCCGGTTCGATGACCGCCGCGCAGACCGTCCGCCCCGGCGACACCGTCGTGGCGACCATGGCCGGCCTCGGCAGTGTGACCGCGGTGTTCGCGCCGGAGGAGGACAAGTGACCGTCGACATCGCTGCCGCAGCGCAGGACTTGCTCAACCGGACGGAAGAAAGCGCGCAGCTCACCGACACCTGGCCGGACCTCGATCTCGCCACGGCGTACGCGATTCAGGACGAGGCTCTGCGGCTGCGTCAGGAACGCGGCGAGACGCTGATCGGGGTGAAACTCGGACTCACGTCGCGTGCGAAACAGCAGCGGATGGGCGTCCAGGAACCTCTGCTCGCGTGGCTGACCGACGCGATGGTGCTGCCCGCGGGCGCGCCGACGCCGCAGCTCATCCACCCGCGCGCGGAGCCGGAATTGGTGTTCGTGCTCGGTGAGCGGCTCGCCGGTCCGGGCGTGACCGCGGCGACCGCACTCGCCGCGGTTTCCCAGGTGTACGGCGGAATCGAGATCATCGACAGCCGCTATCGCGACTACCGGTTCACCTTGCCGGACGTCGTCGCGGACAACGGTTCCTCGGCGCTGTTCGGGCTCGGCTCGGTCGGCCGCCCACCGTCCTCTTTGGACCTGTCGCTGGAGGCCGCGCTGCTCGAAGTGGACGGTCAGATCGTCGACACCGCGACCGGTGCCGCGGTGCAGGGCCATCCGGCCGAGGCGCTGGCGCTGGCGGCGAATTCCCTGGCTGCCCGCGGTTTGGCGCTCGAACCGGGTTGGCTCGTGCTGACCGGCGGGATGACCGACGCCGTCGAACTGCGCCCCGGCTCCCGCGTCGCCGCGCACTTCTCGAACCTGGGGTCGGTGACGATCAGCGGGTAGCGAGCCGTTTGATCCCGGCGATCACGCGCGGCCACACCTCGCGCGGCAGGTCGTGGCCCATCCCGGGGATGAGGTCGAGGTCAGCGCCCAGCGCACGGGCGGTCGCGCGGCCGCCGGACACGTGCACCAGCGGATCGGCCGTACCGTGGATCACCAGCGACGGCACGGAAAGCCGGCGCAGATCGGCGGTCCGGTCGCGGGAGGACAGGATCGCGGCGAGCTGCCGGAACACGCCCGCCGGGTTGAGGCCCCGGTCGTAGGTTCGTTCCGCGCGCTCGCGGAAATGGTTCTCGTCGAACACGTAACCGGGCGAGCCGATCAGCTTGGACGTGCGCACGAGTTGCGTCACGTAGTCCTCGCGTGTGCGCGGTCCCGGGGCCAGCATCGCGAGCGCGGCCCGCGGGCTCGGCAGTCCGACGTGCCGCGCGCCGGTGGTCGACATGATCGAGGTCAGCGTCCGCACTCGCCGCGGATGCCGGATGGCGAACTCCTGCGCGATCATCCCGCCCATCGACGTGCCGACGACGTGCGCGCTTTCGATGCCGAGCGCGTCGAGCAGTTTGCCCGCGTCGTCGGCCAGGTCGCCGAGGGAGTACGGCGCGGACCGCAGGAAGTACGCGAGCGGCAGGCTGGCCCGGCCGGTCCACCACTGCGAGCGCCCGACGTCGCGGTTGTCGAACCGGTGCACGTGGAAGCCGGCCTCGGCGAGCTGGACGCAGAACTCGTCGTCCCACCAGATCATCGGCGCGGCCAGGCCCATCACCAGCAGCAGCGGCGGCGCGGACGGATCGCCGAACGACTCGTGGCACAGCGTGATGCCGTCGGCTTCGATGGTCTGCTCGGTCATGCCGTCAGTCTCGCGCACTCCGCGAGTAGTGGGCGCGAAGGAACGGGCGGAAGTCTTCGTCAGCACCGAGCCGGACGTCGATTTCGTGTGTGAGGACGTCGCCTTCCGGGGTGATCCGGTGGGCCGCGACGCCGCGTTCGGTGTGCTTTTCGAGGTGCAGTGTGCCGTCGCGCCAGCCGCCGCGGGCCGGGGCGCTGGGCGGGAAACCGTAGCTGTCGAAGCCGAACCACAGCGTGTCGCCGGTGGCCGGGTCGACGGTGAAGACGTGGTGTCCCAGCATTCGCGTGCCGTCCTCGCGGGTCTGGACGTAGTCCTCCAGCACCGCGAATCCGTCGAGCGCGCGGCGATAACTGCACGTGGCCGTGGCGGTCGCGGCGGGTGCCCAGGGCGCGGCGGCGAGGTCTTCGGTGCCCGACCAGTCTCCGACGAGTGCGGCCAGGGCTTCGTGCGCGGCGCCGACAACGGGCATTTCCATCGGGTCCCCCTTGAGCTCGACAGGTACCTGTCGAACTGGAACAGTAGCAGACATGTCGTCGAGGACGTCCCGAGCAGAACGCCTGACCCAGCTCGTCAACGAGATCTTCGTGGCCAACGGCGCGCTGCTGGCCGCCGGTGACGCGCTCACCGCGGAAGTGGGGCTGACCGCCGCCCAATGGCAGGTCGTCGGCTTCCTCGAAGACGGACCGGCGACTGCCGCGGAGCTGGCCCGGCGGCGGGGGCTGCGCCGGCAGAGCGTCCAGGAAACGGTGAACCGGCTGCTGCGGGACGGCATGCTCACCCGGGCCGACAATCCCGCGGACGCCCGGGCCCCGTTGCTGCAGCTGAGCGACCAGGCTCGGGCGGCGCTGCGAGTTCTGGGCGCCAAGCAAGCCGCCTGGGCGGATGGCGTTGCCGCGGGCCTGCCTTCGGAGGACCTCGAAACGACCCTGCGCACTCTTCGTGCCTTGCGCGGTCTGGTCTGAGGAACGGCTTGCGAGTACCCTCACGCTAGAGCGTTCTATCAAATCGCAAGGGGGCGAGCGGCATGGACGTTCTGCGCGAGAAGGGGCTTGGCCCGCTGCGGGCGATTCTGGTGTTCACCCTGGTCAGCACCGTGTTGCACTACGCCCACAACGTCGTGCGCGCGGCGGACTACCCGCAGGTCCCGGGCATCAGCGTGCCGGTCACGCAGGTCGTGGTGGCGATCAGCTGGGTGGCCTTCGCCGTGTTCGGCGCGTTCGGCTATCGCGCCTACGTCCGCGGCCAGTACTGGCGTTCGCTGGCGTTTCTGCTGGTCTGTTCGCTGTCCGGGTTGGCGAGCGCGGGGCATTTCCTGGTCGGCGTCCCGCGTATCCCGGCGTTCTGGTTCGCGACGATCTTCACCGACTCGCTCGCGGCCGTCGCGCTGTGGGTATTCGTCTGCTGGGTGGCGATGCGGCTCAACCGGGTGAGCGTCGCCGGGCAAATGTCTACACAACATTGACGTTCGTTGAAACCATGTAGACAATCGAGGACGTGACCACCACCACACCTGTCACGTTCGAGCGGCATCCGGACACCTACCGGCACTGGCGGCTGACCGTCGACGGCGAGGTCGCCTGGCTGGAGATGGACGTCGACGAACAAGGCGGCCTCGTGCCCGGGTACGAGCTGAAGCTCAACTCGTACGACCTTGGCGTCGACATCGAGTTCTACGACGCCACGCAGCGGCTGCGGTTCGAACATCCGCAGGTGCGCGCGGTGATCGTGACGAGCGCGAAGGACAAGGTGTTCTGCGCCGGGGCCAATATCCGGATGCTCGCCGCGTCGCCGCACGAGTGGAAGGTGAACTTCTGCAAGTTCACCAACGAGACGCGCAACGGCATCGAGGACGCCACCGAGTTCTCCGGCCAGACCTATCTCGCCGCGGTGAACGGCAGCTGCGCCGGCGGCGGCTACGAGATCGCACTGGCCTGCGAAAAGATCCTGCTGGTCGACGACAACTCGTCCACCGTCGCGTTGCCCGAGGTGCCGCTGCTCGGCGTGCTGCCCGGCACCGGCGGGCTGACCCGGGTGGTCGACAAACGGCGGGTCCGCCGCGATCTCGCGGACGTGTTCGCCACGCGACCGGACGGCGTCAAAGGCCGGACCGCGGTCGACTGGCGACTGGTGGACGAGCTGGTGCCGCGCGTCGGCTTCCGTGAAAAGGTGCTGGAGCGGGCGCGGGAACTGGCCGCCGAATCCGACCGGCTGCCCGCGGAGCAGGGGATCGAACTGGCCCCGCTGGAGCCGTCGGTGACCGAGGACGGAATCGAATACCGGCACGTCCGCGTCGCATATGACCGGCCGAACTCGCTGGTCACGCTCACCGTGCTCGGTCCGGAGGGCGAACCGCGGCTCGACGGCTGGCTGCTGCGGCTGACCCGCGAGCTGGACGACGCGATCCTGCGGCTGCGCACGAACGAACCGGAACTCGGCACCTGGGTACTGCGGACCGAGGGCGATCCGGAGCAGGTGCTCGCGCACGAAGAGGTCGTGCTCAGCGGAAAAGACTGGCTGAGCAACGAAATCCTGCATTACTACAAGCGCACGCTGAAGCGGCTGGACGTCACCAGCCGCACCTTGATCGCGTTGATCGAGCCGGGCAGCTGCTTCGCGGGCACCCTGCTGGAGCTGGCCTTCGCGGCGGATCGGCAGTACCTGCTGGACGGGCCGCCGATCGACGACGAGGATTCGCCGGAACGCGCGTCGATCACGTTGTCCGAAGCCAATTTCGGCGTCTTTCCGATGGGCAACGGGCTGTCCCGGCTCCAGTCGCGGTTCTACGGCGACGACGACCACCTGACGTGGCTGGCCCGCGAACGCGACCGTCCGCTCAGCGCCGCGGAAGCCGTCGAACTCGGCCTGGTCACCGACGCGCCGGACGACCTCGACTGGGAGGACGAGATCCGGATCGCGCTGGAAGGCCGGGCGTCGCTGTCGCCGGACGCGCTCACCGGGATGGAGGCGAACCACCGGTTCGTCGGCCCGGAAACGATCGAAACCAAGATCTTCGGCCGGCTGACCGCCTGGCAGAACTGGATCTTCACCCGACCGAACGCCTCCGGCCCGGACGGCGCGCTGCGTCGCTACGGCACCGGGCAGAAGGCGGTCTTCGACAGGAAGCGGGTCTGAACCGATGCCCGAAAAGATCGACTACGACGCCAAAATCCCGAACAACGTCCAGCTCGCCGACGACCGCAGGCTGCAGCGCGCGCTGGAGGGCTGGCAGCCGAAATTCATGAACTGGTGGGGCGAGATGGGCCCCACGCTCGAGACCGAGGGCGTCTACCTGCGCACCGCGGTGAGCGTCGGCCGCGACGGCTGGGCGCACTTCGACCACGTCAACGTGCCGGACTACCGCTGGGGCATTTTCCTCGCCGAGCGGGAACCGGACCGGCGGATCGCGTTCGGCGAGCACGCCGGCGAACCGGTGTGGCAGCAGGTGCCCGGCGAGTACCGCGCTGACCTGCAACGGCTGATCGTGATCCAGGGCGACACCGAACCGGCGTCGGTCGAGCAGCAGCGGTTGCTCGGGCTCACCGCGCCTTCGCTGTATGACTTGCGCAATCTCTTCCAGGTGAATGTGGAGGAGGGACGGCATCTGTGGGCGATGGTGTACCTGCTGCACGCGTACTTCGGCCGCGAAGGCCGGGACGAGGCCGAGGGGCTGCTGCTGCGCAACTCCGGCAGCCCGGACGCGCCGCGCATCCTCGGCGCGTTCAACGAGGAAACGGCCGACTGGCTCGCGTTCTACATGTTCACGTACTTCACCGACCGCGATGGGAAATACCAGCTCGGCACGTTGAAGGAAAGCTCGTTCGACCCGCTGTCGCGCACCTGCGAGTTCATGCTCAAGGAGGAGGCGCATCACATGATGGTGGGCACCACCGGCGTCGACCGGGTGGTGCAGCGCAGTGCCGAACTCATCCGCGAGCACGACACGTACGACATCGCGTCGCACGGCGGGATCCCGCTGGACATCATCCAGCGGTACCTGAACTTCCACTACACCGTGTCGCTCGACCTGTTCGGCAGTGAAACGTCGACCAACGCGGCGAATTACTACACCGCCGGGCTCAAGGGCCGCTGGCAGGAAACGCGGCGCAAGGACGACCACAAACTCACCGAGGACAGCCGGGTGCTGGAACGTCCGTGCGCGGACGGGACCTGGACGTCCGAGGAGATGCAGGCCATCCTGCTGCTGAACCTCGACCTGCGCGGCGAGTACACCGCGGATTGCCAGACCGGGGTCAACCGGTGGAACAAGATCCTCGCCGAAGCCGGCATCGACTTCCGGTTCGCGTTGCCGCACCCTGGTTTCAACCGCGAGGTGGGCATAAACTCCGGCCACCACATCACCCCGGACGGCAGCATCGTCGACGAGGCGACGTGGGAGGCAGCGCGGCACAAATGGCTGCCGACGGCCGAGGACCTGACGTTCGTCCGGTCGCTCATGCACCCGGTGTACGAGCGCGGGAAGATCGCCAGCTGGGTCGCGCCGCCGAAGCAGGGCATCAACGGCAAACCTTTCGACTACGAGTACGTGTACCTCACCTGAGGGGGCACCGATGACGGTTCCCGCGAACTTCAACGCCGCGGAGTACCTGCTCGGCCGCGGCCGTCCGGACGCGCTCGCGGTCGTCTCGCCACGGCGCACGCTCAGCTACGGCGAACTCGCGGCCGAGACCCACCGGGTCGCTTCCGGACTGGGCGCGTTGGGCGTGCGTCCGGAGGAGCGGGTGATGTTCTGCATGGTCGACGACGTCGAGCTGCTGAGCGGGATCCTCGGCGCGATGCTCATCGGCGCGGTCGCGGTGCCGGTGTCCACTATGGTCACCGGGCTCGAGCTGGGGCAGGTACTCGCCGATTCGCGGGCGCGGGTGCTGTGCGTGTCCGGGGAGTTCTCCGCGCAGGCGGCGGGCGCACTGACCGGGGCACCCGAGGTGACCGACGTGGTGCTCGACCGGGCCGACCCGGCGGAATTCCCCGCTGGGGTGCGGACGCATCGGTGGCCGCTGACGCCGGCGGACGAGGTCGTGGCCTCGCCGACGTGGGAGGATTCGCCCGCGCTGTGGCTGTACACCTCGGGGACGACCGGGAAGCCGAAGGGCGCGATGCACCGGCACGGGAGCATTCGCGCGGTGTGCTCGACCTATGCCGCCCAGGTGCTGCAAGTGTCCTCTTCGGACCGATTCCTGTCCGTGCCCAAATTGTTCTTCGCTTACGGGCTGGGCAATTCGGCGTTCTTCCCGCTCTCTTGTGGAGGGACGACGCTGCTGGAACCGGCGCGTCCGACCCCGGGGATCATCGCCGCCCGGGCGCGCGCGGACCGGCCGACGTTGTTCTTCGGGGTGCCGACGTTCTATGCCGCGCTGCTGGCCAGCGACGTGCCGGACGACTCGTTTTCCTCGGTGCGGTACGCGGTTTCGGCGGGGGAACCGTTGCCGTCGGCGTTGTTCACGCGGTTCCGGGAGCGGTTCGGGGTGGAGATCCTGGACGGCATCGGATCGACCGAGGCGTTGCATATTTTCCTGTCCAACCAGCCGGGTGCGGTGCGGCCGGGCAGTACCGGGGTGGCGGTGCCGGGGTACTCGGTCGAGATCCGGGACGAGCACGGTGCGGTCATCACCGAGGCCGGACGGCCGGGTGAGCTGTTCGTGTCCGGTCCGTCCATCGCGACCGGGTATTGGGCGCGATATGAGACCACGAAACAGGTTTTCCTGGGGCCGTGGCTGCGGACCGGCGACAGTTACGTGCGCAACTCGGACGGCACGTACACGTGTCTCGGCCGGTTCGGGGACATGCTGAAGGCGGGTGGGATCTGGGTGTCTCCGTCCGAAGTGGAGGAACGACTGCTGCAGCATCCGTCCGTCGCCGAGGTGGCGGTGGTCGCCGCCCCGGACGAGAACGGATTGGACAAACCGGTGGCGTGCGTGGTCGCCGCGCCTTCGGCCACTGTGGACGCTGACGAGCTGATCGAGTTCTGCCGCGAGGGCTTGGCGGCGTTCAAGCGGCCGCGCGGCGTGGTGGAGATGGCCGAGCTGCCGAAGACCGCGACCGGGAAGATCCGGCGGAATGTGATCCGCGAAATGGTGCGCGAGTCGCTGCTCGTGCCGCAGCCGCAATCGTGATCGACTGGCCGGCATGATCGACGAGCATTTCGTGGTGGACGCCCACGTGCACACCCCGCGGCTGCCCACGCTCAAGCCCGCGTGGCTGGACTGGGCGCGCGACTTCGCCGGCGAGTACCCATGGCGCACGGTGTACGACGCGGACGGCACGGTGATCCCCGCGGCGATGGACGACCTCATGGCGAGCGAGGGCGTCGACCGGGTGCTGTTGTTTTGCGAATACAGTCCGCGGGCTACTGGGATCCAGTCGATTGAAGACAATCTTCCGCTGGTCTCGTACAATCCGGAGCGGTTCCGCCTCGTGGCCAACGTGAACCCGCATCTGCACCACCCGCTGGTCGACGAGGTCGAACGCCAGCTCGCGCTGGGCGCGGTGGCGTTGAAGATCCACCCGGTGCACGGCGCGTTTTCCCCGGCGGACAAGGAGTTGTACCCGGTGTATGCCTTGTGTGCCGAACGCGGGGTACCGGTGATCCTCCACTCTGGACTGTCGGTTTTCCCGGGTTCCCGTGCCAGCTACGGGGATCCCGAGTTGTTGTCCGATGTGGTCGAAGACTTCCCGGCGGTGAACTTCGTGTTCGCGCACGGCGGCCGGGGCTGGTGGTACGACGTGGCGGCGTTCATGGCGCAGGCGAGGCCGAACGTGTGGCTCGACCTCGCCGGGCTGCCGCCGAAGAAACTGCCGGAGTATTACGCGCGCTTCGATCTCGTGCGGTTGGCCCGGAAGTGGATTTTCGGCACTGACTGGCCGGGGGTGCCGGGAACGGCGGTGAATGTCCGCGCGGTCGCTGATCTGGGTTTGCCCGCGGACGTCCTGGACGGTGTCCTGTCCGGCAACGCGTTGCGGCTGATGCCCGGCTTGCGCTGAGCTACTTGCGCCAGAACAAGTGGTGCACCACTCCGCTGGGACTGGGGATTTTCTCCAGGTGGTAGCGGTCGGTCAGTTCGTCCGGGCTTTCCCAAAGCCGCTCGCCGGCGCCAAGCTCGACCGGTGAGACGGCGATGTGCAGCGTGTCGACCAGACCGGCCTCGACGAACTGGCGCACTGTGTTGACGCCGCCGCCGATCCGGACGTCCTTGTCGCCAGCGGCTTTCTTGGCCTGCGCGAGCGCCTCCGCGGGCGTCGTGTTGAGGAAGTGGAAAGTGGTCTGGCCCAAGGTGATCGAGGGTCGTTCGTGGTGAGTGAGGACGAAGACCGGGGTGCGGAACGGGGGTTCGTCGCCCCACCAGCCCTGCCAGTCGTGGTTCTCCCACGGGCCGCGATGCGGGCCGAACTTGTTGCGCCCCATGATTTCCGCGCCGACGTCGCCGCGGTGCATGTCGCGCGTGAAGTAGTCGTCGAGCCCGCGGGTGCCGCCGGGTTCGCCGCGCATCGGCCAGCTGGCGGTGGCTCCCGCCCAGGCGAAGAGCGGCCCCGGGTCGGGATGGCCGAACGGCTGCTCGAGCGTTTGGTCCGGACCAGCACCGTAGCCGTCCGCGGAGACGTTGAAGCATTGGACGCGTACCAGCATCGAAACCCCCTGCTTGTCTTTTGCAAGCACTATGCCGGAGGTGATGGTAAAGTGCAAGTGGTCGGAGGAGGTATGCGATGCCGGACGGTCCGCGCTCGGGGTGCCCGATCAACGCCGCGATCGAGGTCGTCGGCGACCGCTGGAGCCTGCTGGTCCTGCGCGACGTGATGTTCGGCGATCGGCGGCATTTCCGGCAATTGCAATCGAAGTCGGAGGAAGGAATCGCGTCGAACATCCTCGCCGACCGATTGCGCACCCTGACCGAAGCCGGATTGCTGACGCGTGATTCGGCTGGTCGGGGACAGCGCGCGACGTACAGTTTGACCGAAGCGGCGATTCAGCTGGTGCCGGTTTTGGTGCACTTGGGGAGCTGGGGTTTGCGGCACCGTCCGACGACGCCGGAATTGCGGGTACGAGCGGAATTGCTGGAGGCCGGCGGGCCGCCGCTGTGGGAGGAATTCATGGCGGAATTGCGGGAACGGCATCTGGGAATTCCCCGCCCGGAGGGGAATGGTCCGACCGCGACGGAACGCTTGGCGGCGGCTTATGCGGAGGCTGTTGCCCGGGGTTGACCGGGGGTTGCCGCGGCGGGCTACGCCCCGGCGTCTTACGTCGTTTTGTCGACATCTGCCCGACCTCGGGGACGGTTCACGGCGCGGCCGTCCGACGCCCGTTGCGCTCCGGTTTCCGCCTGCCCGAGGCGCTTGCCCGGCCGTGGATACATCCGCGCGAAGTTGATCACTCGATTCGGCATTGGAGCTGCTGAAACGGATCCGCCGGGACGTCCGGTTCGTCAGCATTCCCGACCGTGGAAGGGAGCCGGGAATGCGGGACGAGGACGAAGTGCGCCGTTTGTCGACGAAAATGAACCGGGTCGTCGGCGCGAACCCAGGCTTTCGCGCCGACGTCGACGACGCGTGCCAAACGGCCTGGCTGGAATTGCTCAGCCGCCCGCCGAAGCTGCACGATTCGAATGGGTTGGCCGGTTGGCTGACGACCGTCGCGCGAAGGCACGCACTCCGCGCGGCCGAAACCCGCGCGCGAGTGAAGCCGGTTGAGGATTCGCACCTGGAGACGCACGAGCTGGCGGAATCACCTGAGGAAGAGGCCGTGGCCAGCGAACTGGCCGCCGCGTTGTGGCGCGCGGTGGAAAAGTTCCCGGAACGCCACCGGCGGATGATGGTCCTGCTGGCGCACTGCCCGGAGCTTCGGCACGACCAACTGGCTGCGGAGCTGGGGATCTCGCCGTCGAGCGTGAGCCGGATCCGGCAACGCTGCCTGACGGTGCTTCGCCGTCGGCTGGAGTCGGAGGGCTTCAGTTATCCATGAGTCAGGGTTGCGGGTCGATTTGGGGTAGTCCTCGTCGGACGTCGCCTTGCTTATCCATGGCCTGGGGTGGCAGCTCTGCCTTGTCTATTCGTGGCTGGGGTGGCAGCTCTGCCTTGTCTGCTCGTGGCTGGGGTGGCAGCTCTGCCTTGTCTGCTCGTGGCTGGGGTGGCAGGTCTGCCTTGTCTATCCGTGGCTGGGGTGGCTGCGGTGCCTTGCCTCCCCGACTGGGGTGGCTGCATCACCTTGCTTGCCCCTTGCCAGGATGCCGCGCCGCCTTGGGAGACTCGCCCGGCCGTCTTCCGGGTGCCCGGTCCAGCGCCTGCCCGATGGCCCGCCACCCGCCCCCGACGTCCCTGTTGACCTGCGACCTCCCTGGCTGTCCACAACTTCCTTGGCCTGTGGGCAGCCAGGCTCGAGCCCGCTCGTCGGTCGGACCGCGCCATTAGACTGGACAAGGGCAGCCCCCCAGAGGAGGGCGGGGGCTGTGTCGGCGGGGGCTGTGTCGGCGGGGGCTGTGTCGGCGGGGGCTGTGTCGGC
>NZ_ASXG01000020.1 GCF_000411975.1 Amycolatopsis orientalis DSM 43388 | reverse complement strand
GGGGGTGGCGGTGCGGGTGGCGGCTTCGGTGGCGGCGGTTTCCGGGCTGGTGGTGGGGGTGGCCGGGGTTGGGGGGTTGGTGACATTGACTGCGGTGGTTGCGGGGGTTGGTAGGTGAAGTTGGCGGCTCGTCGCCCTGGCGGGCGACATTGCTTTTGAGTGGTGGCGTGGGGCACCCCGAAGCTTGATTGTGCTGACGGTCTTGGGGTGCTTGTCAAGGCGG